>JAJFKX010000019.1 GCA_021772985.1 Gammaproteobacteria bacterium | reverse complement strand
CCTCGATGTCGGCTCATCTCATCCTGGGGCTGAAGCAGGTCCCAAGGGTATGGCTGTTCGCCATTTAAAGAGGTACGCGAGCTGGGTTTAGAACGTCGTGAGACAGTTCGGTCCCTATCTGTCGTGGGCGTTGGAGATTTGAGAGGAGCTGCTCCTAGTACGAGAGGACCGGAGTGGACGAACCTCTGGTGTTCCGGTTGTCACGCCAGTGGCATTGCCGGGTAGCTATGTTCGGACAGGATAACCGCTGAAAGCATCTATGCGGGAAGCCCCCCTCAAGATGAGATCTCCCTGGAGCTTTAAGATCCCTGAAGGGCCCTCGTAGACTACGAGGTTGATAGGCTGGGTGTGGAAGCGTGGCAACACGTGAAGCTAACCAGTACTAATTGCCCGTGCGGCTTGGCTATATACTAAAGCCGATGTAATGATGATTAACAACAACCTTAGTTGTTGGCACAACAAGCTTTTGACTAGATTTCGTATTGGATACAGCATCAATGATGTTGTATCAGCCAGTTTGCCTGGCGGCAATAGCGTCGTGGTACCACCCGATCCCATCCCGAACTCGGAAGTGAAACGCGTCTGCGCCGATGGTAGTGCGGCATTCGCCGTGTGAGAGTAGGTCACTGCCAGGCATCAAACAAAGAACCCCGATTTGGTTTATCCGATCGGGGTTTTTTTATACCTGAGAGTAGTAACCTACTCAGGACGGTGTCCCTGCGGGACGGTTAATTATGCTCTGGCGCCGCTAAGGCATTTGTCCATTATTTTATTGCAGAGCATCCCTGCTCTGTAAAGTTGGTCTCGCCGTTCATGCCGAGACGGTCACTGCCAGGGATCAAACAAAGAACCCCGATTTGGTTTATCCGATCGGGGTTTTTTTATACCTGAGAGTAGTAACCTACTCAGGACGGTGTCCCTGCGGGACGGTTAATTATGCTCTGGCGCCGCTAAGGAATTTGTCCATTATTTTATTGCAGAGCATCCCTGCGCTGTAAAGTTGGTCTCGCCGTTCATGGCGAGACGGTCACTGCCAGGCATCAAATAAAAAAAACCGGCTTGGTTTTATCCGGCCGGGGTTTTAATACCTGAGGCTGACGAATTACTTTGGTATTGGCCCTGCGGCACTGCAAACTGTGCTATACCGCCGATTGGGGATATATGTATTATTATTCTTAGAATATCACTTCATTAAAGCAGGCTCGCTTTTCATGTCGAGTCAATCACAGCTAAATATAAAAATATATCAATTGGGTTCATTTGATCGATTTGTATAGCAACATGACTATAGGAACGGCTATTACATCAGCTTTATTGACGTATATATTTTGCAAGTAAATAAATTGAAGCGCAAATAATAAAAGTACGAATACTCTATTAGTAAGCGTGAATTTAATGGGCAATATGTTAGAAAACATAAACTTAAACTCAAAGCCTAATGCTCAACGATAGTGGCTTACATGGCGTGCATTGCGTTTATTAACAATTAGTGCTAGCCTCAAAAACAAAGGGTTCACCTAAATGCTTAACGTTCAAGTAAACGTAATAAGCGTACTATAGAGCTTAAAGGATGAAGCAATATCAAATCAATTACTATCATAAATCAATACTCTGGACGAATTAATTGCTCTGGAATTTTATTAAATATTCATTAATGATTAAATATTCACAGCTGGGAATTATGCTAAGCACGTATGCTAATTCAAACAGTATGGATTGAGCTTGGGTTTTGAACGTGAAAGCAGCGCAGATTAACTCATTAGTTAGTGTTTGATCATATGATTTATGTATTAGCCAAGAATGAGTCACTTGGTTATGTTTTTGAAACGACTCTAATTATTTAAATAAAAGGAAATTATTATGAATAATAAAAACACCATTCGCGCTTTGAGAGATCCAGAATATCGGAATACTTTGAGTAACTCAGTATCACTAAGTCATCCGGCTGGTATGCAGGAATTAGAAGATGCAGCATTAGCTTCAATTACTGGTGGTTGCGCAGGTAATCCAGGCTGTACCGGTGGTGGTGGTCCGATTCAAACTCGCACGATTTCTTCATGTACTGTTAATGCATGTCCATAACGTTTGATTGGCTGATGCATAAAGCGCTTGTCTAATGCAAGATGTAATTATCTTAAAGGCTGAACGCATTAATGTGCGGTGAGTTGGTATTGATTAAGCTCTTCATGTATATGGTTGATGGCATTACTCAAAAGGATTCAGTAATGTTATCTGTCAATCAGATGCCCCGGAATTATGATATTCATAATTTCCGGGGCTTTTAATGATTGAACTTGTATCAATTTAATAATTATTTATTAATATTGTGAATGGTTTAATTTACTAGATGTTAGGTCATATTTCTTTTGTGTGTACTTTATGGTTAAAAGGACTAATGAAAGGCACAGGCAAGTACTTGATTTGTATCTTAAACATATTCGATTAGTGTTTAAAGGTGAACGATAAGTGATTGATAATGTTTAGTGGGTATTAATAGGCATGTGATGAAGATATGTTTTACTCTTATATGGTTGGTGCTTGCTGTTGGCTGTCGGGATCAGAGTTCTCAGCCTATCAGAGAGTCTGCTTCTGATGCGGTAATCCAACAGGAATTAAGCCTAAAGCATGCTCAATCAGGTAGCGACATAAGTTATCTACCCGATACAGAATTGTCTGATCAAAACTGGATTGGTGTTGTTCTGCCAAGTAATTCAGTCGACATAGTTGCAAATACAGGTGGGTTATTAACGATTTCTGCCAGAGTAGGAGACTTGATAAGAAGAGGGAGTGTTTTAGCCAGAGTTGATAATGTCAGCGCAGAAGAAGAGCTGCAAATGGAAGAGCATAAACTGCAAGCGCTTGAGGCAGAGCTGGAACAGGCAGGTTTTGACGCAGAAAAGGAACAGTCGATGTATAACCGGCGTGTTACTCACCCTGATGCGATTTCAAAGGATGAACTGGACCGTTCGGAATCCAGCGCAAAGGCTGCGGAAGCACGTTGGAAAGTGACTCAGGCAAATGTGGAAGAACAACAAATTCGTGTTGAACAATACAGACAAAATATATTAGCACAATCAGTGGGCTCGCCATTTGCCGGTACGGTTGTAATGCATTATTTGGATTCTGGTTCTGTTGTTCTACCTGGCGTTGCGATTATGCGTATATCAACGAGTAATACATTTATGATTCGTTTTGCAATTGAACCTGATCAAGCAGAGCTTTTGAGTATAGGTGACAGGGTGCAGATAATTACCGGTTCCAAAAGTATTCCAGCAGAAGTGATGAGTATTGCTCCGTTTGTCGATATTCCCAGTCAAAAAATATTTGCCGAAGCTTTTCCGCTTGAACAAGATCGTATGTTAAGGACAGGACTTGGTGTAGAGGTTGCTGTTGCTCAGGATGGAGTGGAAGATTTTACAAGCGCGTTTTAGTTGATTTATCAATTACATATGAAGGTGTTAAGAAATGCGCTAAACTCTTCAATTAAAGAGTATACAGGTTGTTGGTTAGTTTGAACTTAGGGCGTGTTACACGATTGCTTAGCTAAGATTATTTACTACAGTTCCTTAGACCACATATCAGGATGATAACAGACAATATGCTTCCGCGAGTTTCACAAACGATTATCGATTCGGAACAAGCAACATCGGATTCTGCAGAGCACAGTATTAAACAGGCCGATCAAACACTGTTTAGACGCGCAGCTGTTGATGCTTATACCAAAGGCGTGGCTTCAGAAGGTGTGATCTTTGAAGCAGAGCCTGAATGGATTAAATACAGCTATATGACTTTACTCGCCGGTATAGGTGCATTGTTGCTGTTTGTTATTATTGGCAGAGTGCATGAATATGCACAAGGGCCGATGGTGGTGCAGGTTGGTAAACAATTTGAGGTTACAGCAATAGTTGATGCCAATATAGGCAAGGTGTTGGTGTCAGCTGGTGATGAAGTCAAAGTCGGCGAACCTATATTGCAATTATATCAAGCGCAAGCTATTGCTGGTTACCAACGCTTGAAAAAAGAATTTGAATTACGTTTGCGCCAACGCCTGATGTCACCAAACGACACAGCAATTGAATCCGCATTGGTATCACTGCATGCGGATATGGATCAGGCAAAAGCTGATATTGATCAGCGGCTGATTCTGGCGGAAATAAATGGGGTTGTAGGTGATATACGTATCCGAGCGGGCCAACGAGTGGCGGCCGGGCAAGTGCTGATGTCAGTTACAAATAATAGCAATAGCGTCAGGGTAACTGCGTTTTTACCAGGAAAGTATCGGCCGCAATTGCAGCCAGGAATGCAATTACAACTTACTTTAGATGGCTATCCTTATAGTATCCAATATTTAAGTATTGATAAGATCGGTGAAGAGATTATTGGCCCTGCAGAAGTGCGCCAATTCTTAGGAAATATCATTTCAGACGGGTTGGATATTGAAGGTGCAAACTTCATTGTTGAAGCAATGCTCGACAATGCTAAATTTAATAGTGAAGGAGAAGACTATACCTATCATCATGGTATGCTTGGAATTGGCGAAGTCAAAATATCATCCGAGCCAATTCTTATAACTTTATTTCCTTCACTTAAGAAAGTTCTTTAATTGTGAGTGGCGCGCAAGAAAATATTAAGCCAACAGTGATCAAACCTGGTGTAGATCGTTTGGCGTTGATAAAGCGAATACGCTGGAACAAAACTAAAAAAATACCCTATCGGCAACAAACATCCGCTTCGGATTGCGGGTCAGCATGTCTGGCTATGGTGCTGGGATATTATGGTAAGGATATTCCGCAAGAAGAGGTGCGGAACATTGTCGGTGTTTCACGTAGTGGTGCTAATGCGCTTAATGTATTACAGGCGGGACGTTGGTATGGCTTGCGCGGCCGAGGGGTTAATCTTACTGATATAAGTAAACTGACCCACCTGCCAGCCGGAACCATATTACATTGGGATTTTCGACACTTTGTAGTATTCGAAAAACTCCGTAGAAACGAAGTGCATATACTGGACCCGGCGACTGGCCGGCGGAAAGTCAGCTTGGAGCAATTCTCTAAATCTTTTACTGGTATTGCCCTGATATTTGAACCTGGTGAATCATTTGTTCCTGAAGCACGCCGCAAAACTGGTCTTAAACGTTATCTCTATTACTTGCTTCAGGAAAAACAGCTGCTGATAAAAATTATCGTTAGCTCGGTGGTATTACAGTTATTAGCGCTGGTAATACCTATTGTTACAGGTTTGTTGGTGGACAGGGTGGTGCCTCGCTCAGACCAACAGTTGTTAATGATGCTGTTGCTTGGAAGTGTCGTCATTATGGGTTTTTATTTATTGAGCTCGTTGTTGCGTTCGCATTTACTGGTTTATTTGCAGACCCGGTTAAACTCAAAATTCACACTTGATTTCTTAGAGCATCTTGTCGGTTTGTCATACGGTTTTTTTGAGCAACGTTCTATCGGAGATTTGAATAACCGAATGAATAGCAATTCGGAAATTCGTGAAATCCTGACCTCAGGTGCGATGTCCGCGGTATTAGACGGTACGCTGGTATTACTGTATTTATTATTGTTGATTATTATTAACATAAAAATTGCCTTATTAGTGATGGCATTAGGCTTTGTTCGGGTATTGGTGTTTACGTTAACCCGTAAAAGCCAAAAGGATCTGATGGCCGAGGTGATCAATGCCAGCGCAAATACCAGCAGTTATCAGATGCAATTACTGGCTGGTATGGAAACATTGAAATCATGTGGGGCAGAAGACCATACCTTGCAACGCTGGTCTAATATTTTTACCGACCAGTTGAATGTGCTGGTTCGTCAGGGAGCGTTGAATGCAAAAGTGGACTCATTGTTAGGAACCTTAGCAATTGGCTCGCCATTATTGATATTGGCACTGGGCGGGCACCTGGTCATGGCTGGTGAGTTGACCCTGGGATCAATGTTGGCTGCGGTAGCCTTGGCAACAGGTTTTTTAACGCCTTTATCCAGTTTGGTAAACGAATCGATCAAATTGCAACGATTGTTTGCCTATATGGAACGTATCAATGATGTGATGTCGGCAAAACTTGAGCAAGATGCTACTGACAAAATAATTTTTAGTGAATTGAAGGGTGCAGTTTCGGTCAATAAGGTTGAATTCAGCTACAGTGTATTGGCCCCTCCAGTACTTAAAGACATATCGCTGAATATTGAACCGGGTCAGTTTGTTGCTTTGGTTGGACCATCCGGCTCTGGTAAATCAACCCTGGCGCGATTATTGGCAGGCTTGCATCTGCCTAAGTCGGGGGTCATCAGCTATGACAGTATCAATTTAGAGCGTCTTAATTTGGTCGCATTGCGTAAGCAAATGGGCATTGTTAGCCAGCAGCCGTATATTTTTGGTACCAGTATTAAAGACAATATTCAGATGAACTACAGCTCGGCATCATTCGAGGAATTGGTCAGCGCAGCAAAGCTTGCTTGTATTCATGATGACATCATGTCGATGCCGATGACCTACGACACCATGTTGTCCGAGGGAGGGGGTTCGTTATCTGGAGGGCAATTGCAACGAATCGCATTAGCGCGTGCGCTGATAACACAACCACGGATGTTGATTTTGGATGAAGCGACCAGCGCTCTGGATGTGATAACGGAAAATAATATTCAATTAGAGCTGGAACAGCTTCAAATTACCCGCGTGGTTATCGCCCATCGGTTGAGCACAATTATTAACGCCGATCTTATTCTGGTGTTGGATAACGGTGAATTGGTGGAGCAAGGGACGCATCGGACATTGCTCAATGCCAAGGGGCAATATGCGCGTTTAATGAGCATTTACAATAAAAAGAATGACTCAGAATCCAGCTGAACGAAAAGCATTGTTAACAGCGCTGGTTGATCATGTATTACCAGCTATTGATGGGGTGGGCGGGGTGACTGCCGGAGTGCCTGAATATCTCCAACAATTGCTGCTGAGCAAGCATGCTGCTGATTATTATGAATTGATCGATTGGGGCATGCAGTGTATTAACGATGAACATCAATATCGTTTTGGAAAAGGGTTTTCAGAGGGCGAAAGGCAACAATGCATTGAATTGCTTAGAGAGTTTACTGAATCGGAAGATCGTCACTATCAGATGTTTTGGCGAACATTAATACGACTATGTCTGGAGGGCTTTCTAGCCCACCCTCGAAATGGGGGTAATCGTGATACGCAGGGCTGGAGAGCAATTGGCTACCCAGGGTGTGCTGATCGCGACGTATCACTCAGCTTGATCAATTCAGGTTAGCAAACATTAATTATGACTCGCAGGATGCGCTCAAACCCGATAAAAGAATGGCCTGATAATTATGATGTGATAATTGTTGGCAGTGGGGCCGGAGGCGGGCCAATGGCGCACCGGTTGGCAGAAGCCGGGTTACAAGTACTGGTCCTGGAAAAAGGCAGGGATCATGCTCGGCATGACTATGTCCACGACCAACTGACGATGCAGCGCGAAGCGGTTTTCACGCCTGACCTGAAGCAAGATCCACACACTCTTGTTACAAAAAATATTACTCGGCCAATACCTACTACATTGGGTTGGATTGCAAGTTGTGTGGGTGGTGGGACGGTGCATCTTGGCGGGTATTATTATCGTTTTCATGAAACCGATTTTTGTATGGCCAGCGAGTATGGCAACTATCAGCAGATTGCTGATTGGCCTTATAGTTATGCCGATCTGGAACCTTACTACTGTCAGGCTGAATGGTCAGCTGGAGTTGCCGGAGCAGTCGATGATAATCCTTTTGCAGGAGATCGCTCTCGCCCATATCCAATGCCACCGTTGGCCAATCATCCAGCAGCAGCACAATTACAAACGGTATTACTTGCCAGACGGTTGCACCCTTTTCCAACGCCCAGGTGCATAAATTCTGAGCCCTTTGATAAACGACCGGCGTGTATATATTGTGACCAGTGCGGTGGGTTTGGTTGTCCCGTGGGAGCTAAAGGCAGCGTCCAGGAAACCGATTTGCGCAGGGCGCTGCGGTATCCCAATTGCAGTTTGATCAGTAGTGCAATGGTCACCAGGGTTACCCATGATGAGACCGGACTGGCTGATGGTTGTCACTTTATTGATGATCAGTCACAAACCTGGCGAGTACGGGCAAGGGTTGTATGTGTTGCTTGCTCAGCAGTGGAGTCGGCCCGTTTATTGTTGCTTTCAAGTTCTGCGCAATACCCGCAAGGCATCGGCAATCAAAATGGTTTGATTGGCAAGTACCTGCAGTTTCACGCGGTCAGCATGGCACAGGCAAGATTTGTCGTCGATGATAATCCGGATTTGCAATTAGGGCATCAGCATCCGTTGCTGGGCCAATCAGTGATGGATTACTACTTTTTGCCAGATGGTGTATCTGCAATTAATAAGGGTGGGTTGTTACGTTTTGATATGTTTCCACTTAGCCCATTGGAAAATGCTGAGTTGTTGCTGTCACAACAAACCAATCCTTTATGGGGCGAAGCTTTGATGCAAAGGCTGGCGAAACAATATTCGCAGTATCGATATATGTACGCTGAAGTATTTCACGACTTCATTCCCAATACAGATACCTTTGTGGAATTGGATCATGAGACCTTTGATAAATGGGGCTTGCCAGTTGCAAAAATACATCTTGACTTGCCTGACCACCATCGGCTGGCAGGACAGTGGTTGATCGGCCAAGTAGCAGATATTTTTTATGATTTGGGTGCCGAACAGGTTGATGCCAGCGATGTTGGAGGGACTTCATCATATTTGGTACACGGAACCTGTCGAGCTGGAAACGATCCGGAAACCTCTGTGCTGAATGCATATTGTCAGAGCCATCAGGTGAAAAATCTATTTGTTGTGGATGGTAGCTTTATGCCGACCTCAGGCGGTGCTCCACCCACACTGACCATTTTAGCTAATAGCCTGCGAGTGGCGGATCACTTGCTATCCAGGTTTGCACAAGGTGTTTTTATATGAGTAAACAGTATGCGGCATGCTGGTATCGTGCTTTGAGCCTTAATGAACGGATAGCGCTTAGTGGTGAACCGATCTCCAGTGACACCCAACTAGGACAGAAGCGAGAACAAGAATGGCGCAAGCAAACAGCATTGGAAGAAGAAGATTTTTTTGCCGGGTATCTGGAATCTTTGGGCATAAGTCAGCAGCAATTTATCCGAATACTGGGTGAAGACGATGCCAGCCTGCAACAAAGAATGGCGCAACCACCAGCTTGGTTGCAGCAGTTACAGCAACTTTATGCTCAGGATTGCAGGCTGCCGCCATTAACCACTGTGTTTAAGGAGCAATGCGAGGAATACCCGTTACTGGCAGTGGTAGCACCGGTGCTGGCCGATATATATCAACAATTGCAGGCTGAAATTGATCAACTGTTAATTGATATAGCAGAATCGCCGTTTGATTCTGATTGGGTCAGAGAGCAGTTTTATCAGCAATTTGTATTATGGGTTTTATGGGTAATTATTAGGCCGATGATACTGGAATTGAACATCAGCCGAATGCAGCAGGAGTTTCCCGGTGAAACATCAGCACAGCGATTCGAAGCTTTTATTGAGCATTATCGGCAAAGCTCCAATGCCATAGGGTTGCTCCAGCAGTACCCGGTGATGGCGCGTAAAATTATTGAACAAGTAGCAATATTCAAACGTGCCTGCATCACTTTTTTGCAACATTTATTGGCTGATTACACGCAGTTGAATAAAAAATTCTTTGCTGGGCAGGCAGGCAAGGTAACTGGCTTGGAAATAAACCTAAGTGACCCACATCGTAACGGATGCCGGGTATTTAGAGTGACCTTTGCTGAACGACTACAGATAATATATAAGCCCAAGTCGCTGGCGGTAGATCAATGCTATCAGCAGTTGTTGAAATTCATTAATGATAACAACGCCCCATTGGATTTTAAGATTATAAAAGTATGGGATCGTGGAGAGTATGGTTGGGCTGAGTGTGTGGCTGAGAAGTCTTGTCAGGATCGGGCACAATTTGCAAGGTTTTATCAACGCCAGGGTATCAATATGGCGCTGCTGTATGCACTCAATGCCAATGATTTTCATCATGAAAATCTTATTGCGCAAGGGGAACATCCAATACTGATAGATTTAGAAACCTTGTGTCAGCCAGCGATCACCGATGCAGCAGTCAGCAGTCGGCATATAGATTTGCTTAACAGTACGGTGCTGGCATTAGGGTTGTTGCCATATGAAAACGGTTCAACCGGTAATCTAAAACAAGAAGTTGGTGGTTTGGGTGGTGCCAGCGGCCAATCGCTGACCATGCGTAAAATTACTGGAGTAAATACTGATGAAATGCAGTTGGAGCTGAAACAGGTAGAAAGTATAAGTGCTGAGAATTTGCCGACTCTGGAAGGAGAAATCGCAGATGCATGGCTGATGACAGAGCCGGTGGTTAAAGGTTTTATTCAGATGTACCAATGGCTATTGCAGTATCGGGATCAGTTATTGGCTGCTGAAGGTCCGCTGGCCAGGTTTGCCGATGTAGAGGTGAGAACAGTATTGCGCAACACTGTAAAGTACTCAGCGCTAAGCAGTGCCTGCTGGCATCCGGATATCGTGCAAAATGCCTTGTTCAAGGATCGGTTGTTTGCCAAGTTATGGCGCCAGGGTTACAAAAACTCATTGTATAGGCGAGTTTGCCCTTATGAGATAAGTGATCTGGAGCGTGGGGATGTGCCGATATTCAGTACCTACTGTAATAGTCGTGACCTTAAGGTGAATAACACCGAATGGTTATCTGACGTTTTTAGTAAAAGTGGCTTGCAGACTGTTTCGGATCGCCTGAATTCTATGGACAGTGCCGATATGCAACGCCAAATATGGCTGATACGCGGCTCATTTGATATTCGGCGCCCGCTGGAACAGCTATCAAAAAAACGCAGGGAAACAGCATTGCCCACAATGCAAAACAGCAATGTAGATCGAAAGGAATACCTGCGCGAGGCACTTAAAATTGGTGAGCGCATTGAGCAATTGATGATTACTGATTTTGGCCAGGCCAATTGGTTTGATATTGTGCTTGCAGATACAGAAAACGGTGTTAATCGTTTACGCCCGATGGGGCCCGGCTTGTATAGTGGTCTCTCAGGGATGGCGTTGTTTTTCGAACACCTTGCGCAGCAGACAGGATCTGAGCGTATGGCTGAAGTCAGCCAGCACGCTCTGGCAGGTATTCACAAGTATATTGAAGCCCCTGAGCAATTGCGCGATTTTGGTATAGGGGCTTACAACGGCTGGCCGTCAATCGTCTATATGTATGTGCATATGGCGCGCCTGCGAAAAGATAAGAAGCTGCTGAATTATGCGGAACGGATGGTTGATGTACTGTCTGATGATCTTTTGAACCCGGACGATTTTGATTTGATCAGTGGTGTTTCCGGGACCTTGCTGGTGCTCTCTCAGTTGAGCCGGCAAGCCGATAATGATATTGCAAAACAAAGAGTTAAGCAGCTTGCTGATTGGTTGGTTGCCAGCGCGATCAAGCAGCCGACAGGCCTGGGTTGGGCAAATTCTGTTACTCAGGAACAGCCTTTAACCGGCTTGGGGCACGGAGTCAGTGGCGTGATACTGGCGTTAACCGAGGCTGCAATTTTTCTGCAGCAACCCGCTTATCTGGAAGTGGTCAAGCAGGCTCTTGCTTATGAGGATTCATGGTTCTGCGAACAACGTAAAAACTGGATGGATTTACGGGTCGATCGTATGCTGGAAAATCAGCATGACGCTTTTTTTGCATGGTGCCATGGTGCACCTGGTATTGGTTTGGCCCGGGTTGCCTGTGCTCAGCGTCTGGAACACTCAAAGATGGCAGATCCCGTTCTACTGGAGTCGTTGCGCCACAGTATTCGGGTTGCCGCAGAAACCAGTTTGGCTTCAGGTTTTGGTGATAACCATTGTTTATGTCATGGCGACCTTGGGAATCTGGAAATGGTCGTATCAGCAGCGGATTATCTTAATGACCAGTCATTACAACGTGAAGCAGAGCATGTGGCGATGCAGGTGTTAAAAAGTGTCCAAAATAACGGGTACCGATGTGGTTCTGCATTTGATCGAGAACTGCTGGGGTTGATGTTGGGGCTGGCAGGTATCGGCTATGGGTTATTGAGGTTTTATAACCCACAGCAGGTGCCATCAGTTTTATTATTAGAAACATGAGCAGGCACTGAGCTGTTTTCTGTTAGCACACAGTGTCATGATTTTGAATATATCATTGGCAATCTATAATCCAAACGGCCCCAGACCGGGATAATCACAGCAATCTGTGTTGTATCTATTGCAATAACTGCTTATTCTACCTATGATGACAGCTTGAGAATGCCATAGGTATGTATTCTTAGGGAAGATATTAGTTGGGAGATTTGTGCAGTTCATAAGCAGGAAAAACTGCTTACTCCTGATAACGATTAGTTGCTATGCAACGCAGCATGAAAAATGCTTTATATTTTTTAAATCAAAGGTCCAAGGAAAATGAAAAAACTATTTTTAGCAATTGCACTCATGTCAGCTGTAATAGCGGCTAATGCACAAAGTGGTGGCTTTACCTATCAGGATGCTGCTAATGGCCAGGCTGTACCACCCGGAATAGGTGGATCAGATCCCAATGGTGGTGTTTTGGGAGGCATATCAGTTTTTACCGATCGTGCTTCATTTGAAGCTGCGGCGCCAGGTGCGACTAACTTTGAAGATTTGGAAGACAATAACGCCGGTGGCGCATTCCAATCTTGCCCTGCACCCGTTGATTCAAGCAATAATAACAATTGCTTTACTCCCGGGCAGTTTGTTGATGGTCTGAGTTTAAGCCCTTCAACAGTTGGAAATAACATGGTCATGCTGCCGCCGGCCTTTGTTCCTGGATTGGCAGATTTTGTGATTGGTGCTATTACCTTCGCCGATACAACATTCATGGATTTTTCAGCGCCTGATATTCAAGCTGTTGGCATGGATGTTTTTGCAGGTTTGGCAGCAGGTGATGTGACAATAACCTATAGAAACAGTGGTGGTGGAACCATCGGCAGCACAACTGTAGCAGGTCTTGGCGCATTGCCCGACAGTGCGTTTGTCGGTGTGCTTGCTGTTGAGCCGATTGCTCAGATTGAGATCGAAGCTATAGGTGACAATGGTGAATTGATAGATAACATTCTGTTTGGTACAGTCAATAATCTGCCTGATCCACCAGCAGTACCAGCACTGCAACCAGCTGGTTTGTTTATTTTGATCATGGTTTTGGGTGCAGTCAGCCTGTTATTGCTGGCGCGCAGAAACGCAGCGAAATAATCAAGCAGCATATTTCTAGAGCCGGGCAAATGCCCGGCTTTTTTATGCCCGGGTTGTTTGTTAATCTTGCCGATTTGGCAGCTTTATTATGCAAAAGATAACCGCCGCAGTAATCCAGGTTGGTTCACAATTATTCGATACGCCGGCAACGCTCTGCAGCATGCAACAATGGGTTGCACAAGCTGCAGAGCAGGGGGCGCAATTGGCGGTATTTCCTGAAGCGTATATCGGAGGCTATCCGAAAGGTATTAATTTTGGCGCTCAGGTCGGCATGCGCTCAGCTGAAGGGCGTGTTGAGTTCCAAAAGTATTTTGATTCAGCGATCACAATTCCAGGTCCGGAATGTGATCATATGGCAGAACTGGCCAAACGACATTCAATCCATATCGTAGTTGGTGCTATTGAACGTGCTGGCGGCAGCTTATATTGCAGTGTGGTTTATTTTGATGATCAGGGCCGGCTGCTGGGTAAACACCGCAAAGTCATGCCAACGGCGATGGAACGGCTAATCTGGGGGTTTGGTGATGGTTCAACCTTGCAGGTGATGGACACCTCCCTTGGAAAAGTTGGTGCTGTGATTTGCTGGGAAAACTTTATGCCCCAGTTACGTTTATCTCAATATGCACAGGGAGTGGAAATCTATTGCGCGCCGACTGTAGATGATCGCGAAAGCTGGTTACCATTGATGCGCACCATTGCGATGGAAGGACGTTGCTTTGTGGTTAGTGCCTGCCAGTATATGCAACGCAAAAATGGGCCCGAAGATTACCACCCGGTTCAAGGTGATAATCCCGATCTGGTATTGATCAATGGCGGCAGTTGTATAGTTTCCCCATTGGGCGAAGTGCTTGCTGGGCCGATATTTGGTGAAGAAACTCTATTGTTAGCTGAATTAGACCCAGGGTTGATTGCCCAGGGGAAATATGATTTGGATGTTTGTGGACATTATGCACGGCCGGATATTTTCAAGCTTGAAGTTAATACTGATGCACAAACAATCAGTGACTTGGTGCCTGAACAGGATTGATATCGATTGTTGCGATAAGCATATGCAGCACTGGTTGTAAGTCATTGCGTAAACGTAGAACCCGCCAATCGTGCTCACCTCGGTTGGCAACCATTGCAAGGTAAGCATTTAGCGTATTGGGTTTTGCATTGGCATTGTCTGGCTGCCTCAGCATGTTAACCAACCCTGCCAACGCATGGGCTTCATGTGTGCGCCAATTATCAGTGCCAAAGTTCAGCTCACGTATAGTGACGGCCTCATCGACTGCTGAGCTCGCCAGTTCTAATTGCCCTTCAGCCATAGCTATGCGCATCTGCCAGATTAACGCATCAGCCAGCAGGCTATGCTGACCGTTATCTAACTGCCTGCGATTGTTAATAGCCAGATCAAGCCATAGTTTTGCAGAATCAAACTGCTGGGTTTTCAAGTAAGCACGGGCGAAATGGAGTTGTGAAAAACTCAGGCTTCTATGATTACTGGCATAAACCTTTTGAAACATGGCATAGGATTGTTCCAGTAACGGCATTGCCGACTGTATTTGGTTCTGATCCAAATATAATAAAGCCAGGTTGCTGATGTATCTGGCGTATTCGATCGAATCCTCTCCATGCAGCTCAATAATAATGGGAGCGGCTTCGAAATAGATTGTTTCTGCTTGTGCAAAATTCCCGAGATCGTGTAAAACCAATGCATAGTTCACCAGTGTTCTGCTTAACTGGGCTTGTTCAAGTGGTTGCAGCGCTCGCAACTTTGCCAGGTTATCCTCCATGATATTGGCGGCTGCTTGGTTTTTCCCAAGATCGTAGAGCAAAGTTCCTAAAGCATTTTTTGTTTTGATGGTGTTGGGATGGTCGTCTCCGTAGACGTTCTGCTGTATACCCAGTGTGGCTAAATATGCACTTTCCGCATCTGAAAAACGCCCTAGCCGATGAACCGCAGCAGCCTGTGCATACTGAAAACGAGCAGTTTGGTGGTGATTAAGGCCGTAAGTTGAATAAGCCAGGTTATAACCGCGACGATAACTGTGCAACGCATCGTCCAGCAGGTCCTGGCTCCAATATAATGTGCCTAGGGCAATCAGTTTATCCAGATTGAGTTCGATCGGTAATCGCTGGGTGGCTATCAATGTTTCCTCAATTAAAGCGGCAGCTTCCTGGAAGCGTGACTGTCTGGTCAGGATGCCACTTTGCACAAAACGGTTTTTGGCCCAGTCCAGATTTTGTTCAATTTGTAGAAGCTGTTCCGCCTGTGTGGATTTGGCCCACGCCTGGGAGTATTGTTCAAGTTCTCTGAGTATCGATGCTTGCGAGCTCAACGCCACGCCATGATATGGATTGCCGGGAACTGCAAGAACCATGTCAAAAGCGCTCATTGCACGTTCGTATTGTCCTAGGTTTTGCAGCACTTGGCCCAATGTGTAAGCCAGATTGGCTTTGACTTCAGGTTGTTCAGCAAATCGGTCAGCCAGCTGGTCTGCGCCGGTGATAAGAACTTGATCCAGGCTGATTGCAGTATCACCATGCTCGTGTGGGTCTGCCTGTAGCATCATGTCTTGAATATAGTGGGTGGTTTGTTCAGCAGTCAGCCGTTGTTGTTCACTGGTGATCAATGCTTCTCGAAGTTCAATGCGCTGCAGACTCAGCACCGTAATCGATACGAGTGCGATAACTGCAGCCAGCAATGCGGAGGCGGCGGCCCAGGTATAGCGCCTGAAAAATTTGCTGGTTATGTACCACCAGCCGGCATGACGGGTGCTGACCGGTTGATTGTTCAACATCCGTTGCAAGTCATCGGAAATGGCTAAGGCTGATGGGTAGCGTTGCCGCGGTTGCTTGGCGAGGGCATGCAAACAAATTGATTGCAGGTCTTCCTGCCAGTCGCGATGTATTCCCAGTTTGCGCTGTTGTTTTTTTTCCAGCCGTCTTGGCGGCATTTTAGAGACTTGTTGCTGCCAGTCCTGGAAGTTGCTGGTTACTGCAAACGCATGTTGATCAAAAGCCAGCTCATATAGCACCAGGCCCAGGGAAAATATGTCGCTGGCTGTGGTGGTTGGATGTTGTTGCAGTTGTTCCGGACTGGCGTAGCCGGTGGTAAACAATCCCGCCCCAGGATCTTGATCAGCTCCCTGGTCGAGCCGGTGGGCAATACCAAAATCAAGTAGTTTGGGCAAACCATCACCAGTAACCAGAATATTGTCGGGTTTAATGTCACCATGCACGATCAGGTGCTGGTGTGCGTAATGGATGGCATCACACACCTTACAAAATAGTTTCAGGCGTGCACTAATCGATAGCTTTTGTTGGCGGCAATAATTGATCATGTTTATGCCGTCAACCCATTCCATTACTACATACGGAACACCATCGGCAAACTCGCCGGCATCAAGAATCCGGGTAATGCCCGGATGCTCCAATTTGGCCAGAAATTGGCGTTCGCTAAGGAAGCGGGCATGGTTTTCTTTGTTTTCAGAGGCAGCCAATAGCTTGATGGCAACCTGCTGCCGGTAGCGTCCGTCCGCACGCCGTGCCCGGTAAACGGTTCCCATAGCACTGGCACTGATCTCTTCCAGCAATTGATAATCACCCACTCTTTGAGTGTTCAGGTTGACGTTAATACCCAATAATTGTTGCGGCATCCGATCCAGAGGTGATTGGTTGGGTTTGTTGCGTAATAACTGCAACAGCATCTGATGAAGCTCAGGTTGACTGCCGGCTAGCTGGTCAAGTTTCTGCTCGCGCTCAAATTCAGCTAATGACTCCAGCTGGCGCAACAGTTTTATTGACTGTTGCCACAGTTTTAACTGAGCGTCTTGCATACCGGTCATGCTATCCACAATAATGTTATTACCGGATCAAGTATTATTAACCCATGAGCACTGCCGCATCCGATTTGCCCATTGATGATCATATGCACCTGCTATATCGCGAACTGAAGCGTATCGCAACCGGCAAAATGAAAGCTGAGAGTGACATGATTACCATGGGTACCACTGGTTTGGTCCATGAAGCTTATTTGCGTTTGGCTTCGGCATCAGAGCTGGCCAACATGAGCGCGCAACAGTTTACGGCGCTGATGGCGCAAACCATGCGCCGAATTTTGATAGACCGTGCGCGTAGCGTGCTGGCGGTCAAACGTGGCAACCGGCCGCGGCATGCAACCCTGCAAGACGATATGACGGTTACCCGGGAAGCGCTGGCTGAGGATA
Organism: Gammaproteobacteria bacterium; assembly: GCA_021772985.1. Lineage (GTDB taxonomy): Bacteria > Pseudomonadota > Gammaproteobacteria > Xanthomonadales > Wenzhouxiangellaceae > JAJFKX01. The sequence goes on along the minus strand of JAJFKX010000019.1, from coordinate 503,176 downwards.
TTCTGCTGGTAGATCAGGCGCTTGAATATCTGGAGCAAATCGATAAGCAGATGAGTCATGTGGTTATCTTGCGTTATTTTGGTGGATTGACTATTGAGGAAACGGCTTCAGCTTTGCAACTTTCTCCACGTACGGTCAATCGTTATTGGGCAGATGCCAGAAATCAGATTGGTGCATTGATGGCACCAGTTGATTCTAAAAATTGAGATGCCCCGCCAAATGCCGGGGCATCCATGTTTTTATCACTAAACCAGATCAGGAACCCAGCCCCAGTGGTGTCGTTAAGCGCAGCATGGTGTAACTGATCGCTTCGAAACCGGGTACTACCGGATTCATGCTGAATGTGAGTGTTCCATCAGCATTAAAAGTTAACGTCATGGTGCCAAATGGCTGGGTTTGAATTTCATCAGGATCAAAATTAACCCCAAAACCAGTGGTTGTCGCAGGATATTGCATTTGTAAAGTGACTGTATTGCCGTTGACTGCAGCCGGCGCTGAAGTGGTCCAGAACTTATTGCCTTGTGGGTCATAGCCATAAAACACGGCAACAGCCAAACCGTTGTTTAACTCAATATACTGCATGCCTTCGCCATTACGCGTTGCACCACCAAAATAACTGCCGGTACGCCTGGAATTGGGGTTAGCCAGCTGGCCACTGCAGTTAATGCTGGTCGATAAGCGGGTTGCCCGGTTGAATACATCCGAGCGTGCTGTGCCGGTGGCGGCCTGAAACATAAAGCGCCCAGGTTGGTCGGAGGCTTGGCAATTGGGGAATACAAACGATGCCTGTCCGGCATTGGTACGGGTAATCGTGCTCGGATCAAATGCATTGCCCCAAACCCCGCCATTGGCATCATTGATGCTATTAAACACAACCGTATTACCAGCTTGACGACCTAAAGCAATGAACCAGTCCTGACCACCGTTGGGTCCGAAGGTGAAATATGACATAGCGCCAAGCCCACCGGGCAGTATTTCCAGGAACTGCCCTTCACCAATACGGTTGGCATCAAATACAGCCATGGTCTGTGCGGCGGAGATATCGGCACCATTACGAAATTCCCTGGCGCCCAGATCACATTCAAATACACCATTACCATCGCCATCCTGGGGTCGGCCCAGACCGGTGGTATCAGCAACGCCGCAAGGCAGGATAGAACCGTTTTCCTCCGGTAACATTGCCATGACCATGGAAGGCAGACTGATCAGGCCTTCGCCATCCTGGGCGTCAATTGCCGGGCTGCCAAGTGTTATGTTTAATTCCGGGTCGTCGCTCAAGAAGCCCGGGTTGGTATTGGGCCGATCGGTGCTTTCAGTCAGCGGGCAACCTGAAGTGTTAAGCACATTGAAGCCCAGTGATAAAGCACCGCCACCACCAAACACATTGCAGACTGCCTGAGGCTTCAGATCGATTTGAGGCGTATGACCACTGTGTGTGACGACCAGAGATGATTCATTGGCACGAATTAAATTCCCAGCGAAGTAAAACAAGCCCAGTGTGTTAAACAGGTCGCCGTTGATGAATACGCTGTTCATAACGAAAAACATCAGGCCGAAATAGGGCGCTTCGATCAGGTTAACCACCGCCAATGTAAAGAAAACATTCATAGCGATGTGTATGTTCGGCAAGCTATTACCTGGGTTAATAACCGGTTGGTTGAAAAATAGTGATGCACCAAATAGACCGGCCTGGGAATTGCGGAAAATATTTTGCTCGATCCATACTCCAAATAATGTTCCCACTACCGCAGCAGCAAGTGGTGTAATAGCAATATCGCCACCGGATTGAAGGGCGAAGTTATTCAGGAAAACGCATAGAGTAATCTTAATGATGGGGCTGGCGATAAACAGGGCCCCACCAAAAGCGGCAATATTATTTTCAAATGTTGAGTTACGGACACTGACCTGTCCCTGAGTGTTGGCATTAACACAGGCCCCGACTGATTCTGCGCTGCCATTGTTCTCACAGGTTACCCGGTTGAGGGTCAAACTGACCTGATTAGCAACAGAAATAACAGAATTGGTAAACCCAACGAACCTGACACCATCTACATTGACATTGGAATTGCCACTGGCTGTGAAGGCAGAGCCAACCTGCCCATTGCCTGAAATGGTGAACGGCAGATTTGGGTTTCTGGAGGTGATACTGACATCACCTGTGCCAAGATCAATGCCATTGGTGATAGAGATATCACTGCCCAATATAAAGTCCAGGCTTGCTCCAGCCTGAGCTTCGCTCAGGGCATTAATAATATCCTGCTCATTGTTGACTTCTACCGTCATAGCGTATGCAGTGGGCGCCACCAGCATTAGCAATAAGCAGAAAAAACTGACCAATAATCGATCTTTGCAGTGCGTTTGCATAGTTCCAACTCCGGTTCTGGATGGGTTTAGAATTTATTATTCGATCAATTATAACGCCAGCGTAGTTTATGTTCCCAATCCCAGCGGTGTTGTCAGCCGCATCATGGTGTAATTGATCGACCCAAAGCCTGCTACCACCGGGTTCATACTGAAGGTGATTGTTCCGTCAGGGTTAAAAGTCAGCGTCATACTGCCGAACGGTTGGGTTTGAATTTCTTCAGGGTCAAAATTAACCCCAAAACCGGTGGTTGTTGCCGGATACTGCATTTGCAAAGTGGCCGTGTTGCCGTTGACTGCTGCAGGTGCCGAGGTGGTCCAGAACTTATTGCCCTGCGGGTCATAACCATAAAATACCGCCACTGCCTGGCCGTTATTCAATTCAATGTATTGCAGGCCTTCGCCGTTTCTTGCAGCGCCACCAAAGTAGCTCCCGGTGCGGGTGGAGTTGGGGTTGGCCATCTGGCCATTGCAATCAATACTGGTAGATAACCGTGAAGCTCGATTGAATACATCGGAACGGCCGGTGCTGGGGGCGGATTGGAACATAAAGCGCCCGGGTTGTGTGCTGGCTTCACAAGTAGAGAAAACAAACGAAGCCTGCCCGGCATTGGTGCGGGTTATGCTGCTAGGGTCGAAGGCAGTACCCCAGATACCACCTGTGGCATCATTAATGGTATTAAACACTACCGTGTTGCCGGCTTGCTGCCCCAGGGAAATGAACCAGTCCTGACCCCCGTTGGGGCCGAAGCTGAAAAATGACATGGCAGCGAGCCCGTTTGGCAGGATTTCCAGGAATTGACCTTCACCGATTCGATTGGGGTCGAACACAGCCATGGTTTGGGCAGCGGTAATATCCGGACCATTACGTAGCTCGCGGGCACCCAGATCGCATTCGAATACGCCATCGCCGTTGGCATCCTGGGGGCGGCCAAAACCGAGCGCATCGACTACCCCACAAGCCAGTATTGGGGTAACTTCCTCAGGTGACAGGGCGGTAATCATGAGAGGTATGGCGAGCAGCCCTTCACCTTGTTGAGCATCGACAGCCGGGCTGTTGGATTGCAAACCTAAATCGGGATCGTCCGGGGTAAAACCTGGGTTGGTATTTAGCTGGTCAGTGGGCTGATTAAACGCGCAACCATCGGCATTAATGATATTGAACCCAAAAGAAAACAGTTGTCCGGCAAAAATATTGCAGTCTGCCGTCGGCTTGATATTGATTGGTGAGGTTGATTCTGTGCTTACCACGGACCCCAGGGACTTTGTATTAACCAGATTGCCTGCGCTGACTAGCGCCGGTGAAACGCTATTGAGCAGATCACCGCCGATATGAAAACTATTCAATGTCATAAAAATCGGGCCACCATAATTGAATTCCAGAGCTGGTGTGCTTGATGTTGATTTGAATTTGTTATTAGCAACATGTACCGGGAAGGGCGCCGGTTCAGTTAAATCATCCAGAACTTCGATGGAAGCGCCAAATAAACCAGCTGAAAACCCTCTGAACATATTAAGCTCCATCCATACGCCTTCAGGGCTCAGAGAAAAACTCTCAGGTAGAGAAGAGGGTCTGATCACGGCATCTCCACCTGATGTTTGCGCATTGTTATCAGCAAACATCGACCAGGTGACTTTAGTATGTCTGGATCGTATATATAGAGCACCGCCGGTTAGGGCGTTATTGTTTTCGAAGTAAGAATGGCTGGCTTTAAATGAATCAATATTGTCGGCGTTTACACAGCCACCCATGGTTTGGTTGGAGCCATTGTGTTGACAATGCACGTTATAAAGGGCCAGCCGAGAATTACCACTGATTGTAATCGCTGAATTGGTAAAATTTTGCAGCGTAACGTTTTTTAAATCAAGGCCAATGTCAGTAGCAATATCAAAAGCACTGTCAACCGCAAAACGGCCATCAATGATCGCAGGATTGTCTTTGTTAGTGGTTATTTCGTAACTGGCGGAAAGTGACAGTCGGTATCGAAGTGATGGTTCAAACCTGACACCAGCATTCAAAATAATCCGGGTATCATCCGTTTGATTTAAAGCGTCGCGTAGTTCCTGGTCGGTGCCAACCTGTATGCCAGCCTGACTTAATGAGCTGCTGGCGGCAAGCAGAAAAAAAATGATGATGTTCCAAATAATTCGATTGAAAGACATGGATGGTAGACTCCTGTGTTTATAATTTGCCCTCAGTCACCACCGACAAAATGATTAAACGCTTTGCGTATGGTAATGATTTATTACCTGGATGGTGACCATATACTAACCAAAGCGTAATTTTTGTAAAAACTGTGCCATCAAGATTAGAACAATTGGGCAATATCCGGTTGATCAGCTAATAAAAAGGCTCTAATTGTAAGTTTGCCAGGTCGGCTGGCCGGGCTCATGGTTAACAACAATAAAAGCTCCGGCATGTTTTGGTGCGGATTAGATAGTGCGAGTCTGATTGGTCGTGCAGCAACGATATTGTGCCTGCAAGGGTCTGGGTGCCAGTTGAAGGTCAGAGTTTGGTCTTGTGGTCTACCAGGCTATTGTGAGTGGCTGCTTTGTCAATTAAATTTTCACCCGGATAAATCGTGTGTTTGCTGGTTGTTAGTCAGGGCGAATCAAAACATTCAGTGCCGCGGTTGGCGGTTTTATCAAAAGCACAAATAATATGTACGCGCACTGCTTCACCACTCAATCAGCGCACGATAAACCAATCACATTTAAGTTGTCCCCCTTGGCTTCGTTTTAGTCCCGTTTAATTTCTATTCAGGTTGTTTGTTTTTGTTTTTGTCCCGCTTGGCGTAAATAAATACTATTTACTTTAAATATATGTAATATGAATATTTATATTCGAATGGAATATTTTAGTGGTAAGAAATATTAAAGGAGTATATAGAATGAAAAAATCATGGTTGTTAATTTTGCTTATTAGTGCTTTTTTTAGTGAGGTTGGTTTTTCTCAAGACAAGCCAGCAAATCAAAGTATGCAGGAGCACGCTGAGTCCCTCCGTCAGGTAAATGAAGGCAGGTTGATGGAGCTGCAAAGTTTGGAAAATGTTTATGACAGATTGTACAAAGACTATGTTATTCGAGACTCGTTGATTGATGTCATTATCAGTGGTGTGGTTACAAGGTCTACATGTGTTGCGGATTGCGGTGATGGAACTACTGTGAGTTGCTCTGGAATTGATTGTTTAGCAGTTGATGACGCCGGTTGTGGTTCAACCCATCTGGATGGAGAAGTTTCCACAAAGATTTGTGGCTGGCCTAATTGAGAATAGTTTGTGTATGCATAAATTGCAAAATACAATCAACCGAACAAAATTCAATTATATCGATTTATTAAATTTATTGGAGCTCATACTATGAAAACAACATTGATTATAACGTTACTTCTAATGCTTTTTGTAAGCACCGCTGGTGTGGCTAAAAATAATATGGAGAGAGATGATATACTCAAACGAGTATTATCTATACAGGAACTTAATGATCATCGATTGGTGGAATTGGAAAGTTTGGATAGAGTTCGTGATAGATTTTTAAAGGAAATTATTCTTCGAGAATCGTTGATTGAGGTCATTGTTAACGGGGTGTCTACAAGGGCTGCTTGTTCTGCTGATTGCGGTAATGAAGAATCCGTAACTTGTTCTGGTGACTTTTGTGACGCAATCGATGGTGTGGGTTGCAGTGGTACGGCAATTGATGGAACTGTTATTAAGAGCTGTGAGATTATTATTACTGATTAATATCAAGTTGAACAAGCTGTTTAAAGTTTTTCTGGGCATTGTAGGTAAACTGCTTTCACGAGTAATAGATAAACAATTTAATAATACTGAATATAGTGGGACTGCGTGAATGCACACAATAAGTGCAACACTCACATCATTCTAACCCTCATAAGGTGATCGCCAGCCAAGATGCTTTCTTGGCTGGTTATTCATCAACTCAATAATACGCCGTAGCTTCTGCGCACTGAGTTTGGATAGGTCCGTAGAACGTGGAATAAATCGTCTCAGCCTGCCGCTCAATCCGCTTGTGATCAGCAAACTCAATGCCATTGTCGACTATCAACGTATGCGCACTATGACCTCGTAACATCTTAACCGCGCTATCGATGGTAATCTTTTTCGTTTGTATCGGTATTTTTCTGGCCATGAAGTACTTCGAACAACGATCAACCAGCGTTATAAAAAGACCACCTTTATCATAAACCGTATCGCCTTCCCAGTCACCACAACGCGCACGCAGGTCGGCCATATCAGCGCAATCATGAATAGAACGGTGATTATCAAAGCCAGATCGCCATGAGCGATTGCCGTAGCGCCTGCGAACTGGGCGATTGGCTCGCTGAAGGTATTGATACCACTGGCCCCAGCCCCAGCGCAGCCAACGACAGATGGTGCTGATAGATACTGATTGATCAATCCCTTCCAACCGCATACGGCGAGTTAGCATCTCAGGACTTAGATAATGCTTTAGGCCATTGCAGATCAAGCGCATAGTGCAGGGGTATTGTCGGTATACTTATAGGCCAGATAACGACGTTGATCACTGGCAGTTTGTTCAAGCCTGACACGATATCGATTTGAAGGAGAACGAGCCAGCTCACAACAGATGGTTGAACGATGACAGTCCAGCTGTCAGCAATGCCTGAATCTGATATCGTTGTTATAGAGTCAGTTGTTGGTACGTTATACACATAACACTTGAATCCTTGTTTGAGAGCTAGTGATTCTACCGACACTGGCTCTTTCGTTAATATTCAAGTGTTGCGGTTATCCTGAGAATTCACACTGCCTTAAATTGAATTAATTATTATGGTAAAAGCAGTTTGGGTTGTTTGTTTCTATAAAGAGATACCTGGCAAATTAATTTTGGCACAAAAGGTTAGGTGCTGCCTGGTCTTAGAGGTTTGCAGGAAGCATTTGCTATGTTGTTTGTTACGGACCATTGCCGCTCATTTTTAAAAGCTGCAAAAAATCCCGTCGCGTTTTGGGGCCACGCGTCAGGTAATGTGGATCTGGTTGGTTACGATAATCAGCTTGTGCAGCGGAAATGCCATCGGCGTCAGCATGTTGCAATATTTCTGTCATGTTGATCTTATATGGTTTAACAGCATTCAAACCAAAAATTTTAGCGCGAATTTGATCGGTGATGGCCTGATAACCATAAGATGTCTGTAATTGATCACTGATTTGGAAACTGCGAAATGCCAATATTTGATCCTGAGGTGAACCATACCAGATTGAATCTGTGCCCCATAAAATATTGTCTTCACCCAAATGCATGATCAGCTTGCTTAAACCATGTGCTGCGGAATCCGGGTCTCGCATCAAACCGCGCCAGGTTGAGCCCAGCTCTGCGTAGACATTGCTGTGTTTTCCCAAACCGGCATTTTTAACGCTGTTGATCAAACCATCCAGACCTTCTTCACGTTCTGGGTCGTATGGTCCTTCCGGTTGGCCCGGAACCCAACCGGAGTGATAAATTAGAAAATTAACATCGGGAAAGCGTTTGGCAATTGGGCCGATATCAACACAGCGTGAGTGCTCATATGACCTTGGCCCAAAAGGGATGCCCTTGTGTATGGCGATGTTTTTAACACCTAGACGGCGGGCGTTCTCCACAAACTCAATACCAACATCATCAGTCAGGTAAAAGCCGTTACCGTCTGGTCCCCATTGGGTGTAACATTTCCAGGCAACTACGCCGTAGTTTTCTGCCAGTTCATCCATACGTTGGATATCACCATCCTGGTTGGGGTTAACCCTGCCGTGCAGCAACAGGCGAGCACGACTGTTTTCCATTTTTGCGACTATTTCCCGGGTGGCAGCTGCTTCCTGAATGGTCAACGGTTCATTTTCAGCTTCTGATGGCACGAATGAAAGCACCATCATATCGGTATCTGAATCAAGAAAGACATCTTTGATAAAGTCATCCGCTCCCAGGCAGGCCATATATTCGCGGGTAACCGGCTCGGCTTTGTCAACACATTCAGCTTTACGTTCAGCCGCGATGCTAGGCGGCACATAATGGCCCTGCACATCAAAGATAAACTCTCGTTTGCCAAGTGCCGAATAAGCGGCATCAGTATCGAGCTGACTTTCCGGAGGCAGTTGAAAGTAGCCTCCGGTTAATCCACGGGCTGCAAAAGCGGTGTTCATAGCCAGCAAAGAGCTGGCGGCACCGGATAATGACACCAGAAACTGGCGGCGTTCCAGATTCAGCTTGCGGGCATTACCGGCAGCAATATCCAGTGCCAGGCGGTTGGATTTGCGCTCGGCCGCAGTCAGCGGTATTGGACAGTACTCACCGTTGCTGGTCGGGTCCAGGCTGATTGGTAAGCGGGTTCCTGACTTGTCGTGTTGGTAATGCATAACATCTTTCACAGGTTGAAGGGTTGATCAATATATTCACTTTGCGTGCTGTATCGGTTTGCAGCAAGACTAACGCGGCAAGTAGACTAAAACCGTCGATAAAACACATCTGCCTTATAGTTTGTGTCAATTTATCTGGGCAATAAGAAGATTTGTGCTACTGAGATAAATTTTGGTGTTGCCATTTGGCGCATGAAGAGTTAGGGCATTTTGCTAAGAAAACATCATGCGCTGCCTGATTCACCATACACTACGCTTTCAAAATAGTGCCCTTTCGACCCTGCTCGACGTTGTTCAATCGGCTGGCTGTTATGCGGTTTCCAGAGTGCTATTGATCACCGGCTCAAATTCAAGAGTCGGGTATAGTGCATATCGATTGCGGCGCCATGCTAGCAGCCATTCCGATACTTGAACTGGTGGCTGTTTTCAGCATCTATACCTGTAGCCTGCTTTGGAGTAACAACAATGACAAATTACCGATTTGATAAGTATGTGTTTGATTCCAACAGCATCGAGTTGTTATCAGATGGGGTACGTATTGGTTTAAGGCCTAAAACCGGAGTGCTGATCGCATTACTGCTTGAACACCGGCATCGATTGTTAAGCAAGCAGCAATTAATTTCACAGGTCTGGCACACTGAGTACGTGCAGGATCAAAGCCTGTTTCAGGCAATCTCGGAAATTCGGAAAGTGTTTGCTCCGCTGCAACCCATCAAGACGCATCCAAATCTCGGTTATCAGTGGGTAATGCCGGTCAGGGTTCAGCCTGTTCGCGGATGGTCGTGGCGTCTTGCAGGCGCATTATCATCAATATTCGCGATTGCCCTGGCAGTCAGCTGGCAAGTTTGGAAAGTGTCTGAAACCAGTTCGGTTCGAACAACTGGCTTTCAAATTGTACAATCGCCGGCCATGCATGCATATAGCACCGGCCTTAGACACCTGAACCAGCAGCAATTGGGAGATGCCTGGCATTTTTTTGATCTGGCTGAACGTGAAAACCCATTGCTGCTGGAAGCAGGGGTAATGAAGGCAGAGATATTATTCCAACAATCAGATTTTCCGGCAGCCCGAACTCAGGCGCAAACAGTACTGAGTAAAGCTGTAGTGACTGGTGAGCGTTATGTCGAAGTAGCTGCACAGAGCTTATTGAGCCGTGTCAGTGAACAAATCGGGCAATTGGATTCTGCCTTGGAGTGGGCATTAGAGGCCGATCACAATGCACGCGACCAGGGTTTTGCCTGTGTGGCGGAAAATACCCGTAATCGAATTGCCGACTTGTTGCTCAAACCAGATGAGCAGGTTGATCAGGTTTGGTTACAACCATTACAGGAATCTGAGCCGTTGCTGGCCAGCGGTGCAGTAACCAGTGGAAAATATCTGGATTCCTCACATTGTCAACAGCTCCATGAGTGGCCGGATCAGACAGATATCAAACCGGATTTATCGCAGTGCAAGGGTATTGATATTGGTTATATTGGCTATGCTGCCAGGGATTTCCCTGGTGACCGGAAGCAGCAGTTTAGCGGGCGCCCGTTATCAAAAATTGCCTGAAAATAAGGGCGAAGTTTTAATTTGAGAAACTTTTAGGTTAACTGAGGTATTTTGAGCTGAGTTTTTGCGCTCGGTTCGGCATAGTGTCTGCCAAGTTTGAACTTGATGGACACAAGATGAAAAAAACATTGATCACTTTCCTGCTGGTGCTGCTGGCAACTGTTGGTCACGCTGATGATTATGCCCAGGTGCGTGCCGCCTTGAATCAACTGTTGCCGGGTCTGAGCGATTTTGAAATCCGGCCTGCAGCAGTTGGAAACCTGCTTGAAGTTCGTGCCGACACCAATGTGTTTTATGTATCCAGCGATGGCGAATTTTTGCTGAATGGTCCTTTGTATAACCTGGGGAAATCGGAAAACCTGACTGAAAAACGGCTGGTGGAATACCGGAAAAAATTGCTTCATGGCATCCAGGATATCCAACCGATTAAATACCCGGCTGATAACGGTCGATATAGGCTGACAGTTATTACTGATATCGATTGTCCTTACTGTCGCCGGCTTCACCAAGACTTAGCGGAATACAACGCAGCAGGTTTTGATATTGAGTACCTGATGTTGCCACGGTCAGGTAAAGATTCACCTTCGTACCAGAAAACAGTGCATGCCGTATGTGCCTTAGAACCTGATCTGGCAATAACCGCCGCCATGTCTGGTGAAACACCTGAACCAGCTGATTGTGCGCATTCTGTTGATCAGCATATGGCTATGGCTCGTAGCCTGGGTGCAAACAGCACACCAAATATTGTGTTACCGGACGGCACTCTGATACGTGGCTATCAGACGGCCGCTCAGCTAACCAAGGCACTCGAAACCATCTCCCAGGATTAACCGGCAATTCATTGCGTGTGAATCAGAACAGGATTTTGTATGTACAGAAAAATAATTATTGTATTGACGATATTACTGGCAGCATCGACAGTTTGGGCAGCCGAGTATCAGGCTGGCGTTCATTACATAGAAATACCAAACCCAATCGCGATTGATGCAAAGAAAGGTCAGACCGGTGAGGTTTGGGTTTTCTTTAAATATACCTGTCCGGCCTGTTATCAATTGCACCCCAGTCTTGAGGCCTGGCAGGCGCAGGCCGATAGTGGTGTTGTGATCAGGGAAATGCCGGTTTTTCAGCCTGAGATTTATTCCAAAGCTTTTTATGCAGCGGAGATGCTTAAGCTGGACAATGCATTTCATCTGGGAATTTATCAAAGTATCCATCAAAACAAAAAACCGTTGCGCAAGTTGGAAGAGTTTGCTGAACTGGCGCTGGCTCAGGGTGTTGATCCTGATAATTTTTTAAACATGGCAAATTCGTTTACGGTAAGCACAAAAATGAAACAGGCTGTACGCTGGGCTGGTCAGGCCCAGGTGCCGGGCACACCGTTTATCGTGGTCAACGGTAAATACCTGCTTTCCGGAAAGATGGTGGGTAGTAATGCAGGGATGTTGGATGTTGCTGATTACCTGCTGGCTCAAGACAGTTTGATGACGATGGAATAAACTGACTTAATTGAGTTGCATAAGAGCATGCAGTAATGCTTAGTGGCGCCCCAGCTTGATACAGGTGTCTGATATGCTAACCGGACATGCAGATTTATCGATTCAAATATCCAGTTTATTTTTTGGTGTTACTGGCCGCAATGTTGTTGACTGGGTTAGATATTGCCCGGGTTGCTTGGTGGAGCAACACCGTTAATCAGCCGGCACAGTGGTGGTTCTGGTTGTCGGTAAAAGGTGTTTTATATGGCTGCTGGACGGTTTGGTTGCTGGTTTTGTGGTATGCCTATATCAGATATGGTTATCAGCGGCATACACAGACTGCTTTGAGCTGGCGTTATCTGTTAGCAGTGCTGATGTTGGTGGTTGTGCTGCCGGCGGTAATGGGGCTGGTTTATTTCGCTTGGCAAGTGCCTGGGTCGCGTGAAGTATCCCTGTTACAGCTGTATCAGGATGTATGGTTGCATTATGGTTATCCCAGCTTAATAGTTGGCGCTGGGATCGCAGTTATGTTTTGGGTATTGCCAGGTTTTTATCCAGCTGAAAATGCTCCATCAAAACAGCCTGACGGTTTGACTGTGAATCAGCGCGCGCAATTGATACCGGTTGCTATTTCTGAGTTGGATTGGGTGCAGGCAGATGGTAATTATGTTTTGTTGCACACTCATCAGGCAGTCCATCCGTTACGGGAAAACATCAGCAGGCTGGCTGATTTTCTTGCGCCCAAAGGTTTTTTGCGGGTGCATCGTTCGGCATTGGTCAATCGTGATAGTGTGCAAAAACTTTACCGGATAGCAGGTCAATGGCGAGTGGCCATGGCATCCGGTGCATCCGCGCCGGTCAGCAGACGTCGAGTACAGGATATTAAAGCTCAACTGGCCGGGTTAACCGTTCATAACCGCCCATCAACCAGTCACCCCAACATACTTGCCGGAAGCGATAAGTCACCTTGATACTGGCCGCAGCTTAATGCGGAATCATCTATATGCAAAACAAGTCAATTGTGTTGATAGCATTATTGGTTGCTAATATCTGCGCTGCAGATGTTTGGACATCAGCTGGTGATCAGCTGGTGATCGACACGACCATATTGCAACCCTATGTGGCGACCTACAGTTATCACCGACCGGAAACAGCAATCGAAGACGGTGTCCATGTGACCTGGAAATTGGAACATGATCAACCATGCGGTTGCTGGAAAAACACCATTACAACCCATGGTGATGAGCAAGATTATATTGATGCAACCGATTTTGATCTGGGAAATCTATTGCTGCTTGGCATGCGAGTGCCTACGCAACTGGAAGACCGTTCGCTGGCCGATGTGGAATTAACGGTTAGTGAAACGAAAGTTGAAGGCACAATTACCCCATGGTCCGGTAGTGAAGCGCAATATATCAATAATGTGATTACGCAACGTCCAATGGGGGCTGGTGTGGATTTGTTAATGCCAACCCTGGCGTTAGCGCCGGGATTAGAAGTTAACTGGCATGGCATGAACGCCGAATACACAACCAAACCAATATCAGCGGTAGTGCTTGAGCAGACGTTCACTACAGTCAACCAGGAAAATGTTCCTATGTGGATTGTTGAAACTGATGATGGCAAGGGAGAGTTTCATATCATTAGACAGCCACCTTATGTGCTTAAACGGATTTTCAGGCCGGATGGCAATGAGGTGTTTCTGGTTTGGGATTTTCGGTACTCAGGCCCTTACCGAATCAACAACTAAAAATTATGGTGCTCAAGAAAAATTAAAAATGGCATGGTATGGAGTGTTATCTTTTGTGATTAAGTCTGAGGTTCCTTAAGCAAATTGCGTCCGACGCAACTCATTTGGAGTGCAACCATAATGACGTTGAAAAGCTTTGTTTAAAGTTCTGGCTGAAGCAAATCCAACACCCTCAGCAATTTGTTCCAGGGTGGCACTGGAGTATTTGATCAGATTATGGGCTTTAATCATGCGCCAATTAGTGATGTAGGCCATAGGGGCGATACCAACAGTGTCTTGGAAGTGTCGTACCAAAGTTGCGCGTGACATACCAATTTGTTCTCCCAGAGAAGATAATGACCAGGTAAATTCCGGCTGCTGGTGGATCAGTGAGAGCGCTCGCTGAATACGGCGATCGCGTAGCCCGGCGAGAAAACCGGTTGCTTCATTTTGTTTGTTTATGTAGTAATCGAGTAGTTGCAAAAACAGCACTTCAGTCAGCCGGTCTATGATCGGGTTACGTAATCGTTGTGTGCGGCAGATTTCTTGTTCGATATATAAAACAGTTTTCCAAATCGGCTCATTTGAATTGAGTGCAGGGAAGTGCAGTAGCTGGGGAAGTGAGTTAAGCAGCGGATGAGTTATATTCTGGTCGAATTGAACCAGGCCACACATAATACGGTTGGTTATTTCACCACGGCTGAAAAAAGGGTGATTTAATTGGCAAGCTTCGACTGCACTATCCATGGGAGTCAGTTCGTTCCCGGGTTGATCGGCAAGCCAATGTTCGCTGCCGGTGGGCAGCATAATAATATCCATTTCCTGGACATTGATGCTGCTGTCACTGTCAGTGCCTAAAAAGAAACCACCCGATAACGCAATATGAAAGCGTGGAATTTCATTTTGTCCCAGTGATACACCCCAGGGTGCGGCAAGTTCTGAACGGAAAAATATCGATCCCCGGAAACGCAGAGTTTCCAGCACATCTCCTAATACATCAAAACCACAAACTTCTTTGAGCCGATTGGTCACTTTTTTGAATCTCCTGGATACCTGGTTTGTTCTGGGATGCGCCTACAATTTTGCATCAAGATATGCATCTGGCATTTATTTTTTGGAGTACTTTTGCACACTGCACTATAGGAAATCATCTATGATCACGAAAAAATTAAATTTATCAATAAGTTACATAATTATAACCAGTTTGGTTTTGTGTTTTCTTCCTATCAGCAGTGCCTATGCAGGAGATTTTTTTAGCATAAAAAATGGTGAATTGGAACGCCCAACCGGCTATCGCGAATGGGTTTATGTTGGCACGCCGGTTACCCCGAATGACCTCAACAATGGCAAGGCAGCATTCCCGGAATTTCATAACGTGTATATCGATCCCCAAAGCTGGGCACATTGGAAAAAGACTGGTGAATTTCGTGAAGGTACCATTCTGATAAAAGAATTGGTTGCAGTTGGTTCAAAAGCTGCGGTAAGTGGTAATGGTTACTTTCAAGGTGATTTTCTTGGCCTGGAAGCGACTATTAAAAGTGCCAGGCATTTTCCCGATGAGCCGGGTAACTGGGCATATTTCAGTTTTTCAACGCCTGATCATAAGAGCTTATCAACTTCAGCCAAAGCGTTTCCAGCCGCATCATGTAACGCCTGTCATGCAGCTGCCGCAGCTGATGATTTTGTCTTTACCCAATACTACCCCGTATTACGTGCTGGTAAGGGAACAGGTAAAGATGCTATCGGTGGCGTGAGTTCAAATCTGGAATAGCGATGCATCGATTCTACCTGATTGGTTTGATTATCGCGGCAACTGCCGGCTTATCGCTGGCAGTTGCCGATAACGGGTTTTCCGAATATGTTGATGAACAAGGTAATATCAACCTGCCGGAAGACTTCCGCAGCTCAATGGTGCATTTGGGCTCCTGGTATGTGCCGGAAGGTGGCGCCAGTGGTTTTCATGATGTGTACACCGAACAGGCTACAGTAGAAGCATTTCGCGAGACCGGCAAATTTCCTGACGGCGCAACCTTGGTTAAGGAGCTGCGTTCATCACATGCGGGAAATTATACGACCGGTAGTGGTGTCAGTTATGCGACTGCTGATATCAAACAATGGTTTGTAATGATCAAAGATACCCAGGGTCGTTTTACTGATAATCCTCTGTGGGGTGATGGCTGGGGTTGGGCTTTGTACCAACCTGGTGATAGAACCAGGAATGTTGCTGCGAGCTATAAAACCGACTGTCTCGGTTGTCACGTACCAGCCAAGGCCAACGACTGGGTATATATAGAAGCCTATCCAACTTTGACTGAATGAATACGTAACCTAAATTCAACTAGCTGGTATTCATGCTGGCCTCCTACTGCCCGTTCAGATTGCACATAAGAGCGGGCAGTTTTTTTGAGTATAAGAAATATTAAATGAGCTGCACAAATACTTATCATGCAGAGACAAATCCGCCTGATGCAATCAAATAGTCAGCTTGGATAGTATTAACAGACTGATTTGAATGATGGTGTTGCGAAAAATCCCCAACAAGATCGCAAAGCTAATTGCCAGACCAAGTTCGAATTTTACGGGTTTCACCTGGCTCGATGCTTAATGATGCAAGGAAATCCTGATGTGTTTCAGGTTCCATTTTTTCGAATTGCCTGTGCCAGTTGTTCATGTCCTCATCGCTCATTCCAGAAGCGCGCATGATTTCAACCCAACGTTGTTTCGTTAGCATAATTTCCTCCAATAGGTTCAGTTTGCTGTAAAAAGGTCATAAGGGCTTATTGCTGCTGAGGTCGCATAGCCAATATGCTTATGGTCAATTTTGTTATGTCCTCACAGTGCCTCGTAAACCAGTGTCAAGCCTGCACCTATAGACAGGTCAAGTAGTTTATGGGTTACCGTAATCACGTTGTAAAGCCGAATGACAGGTTGTGAATGGTTTTGTTTTTAAAATTTATTTGTGCTTGGATGTAGTAAAAACCAATACTGCCCGGCAGGAAAATCTTTGGTATCTGGTTTCTAGGCAACAAGCAGGCAATCGGTGGTATTGATTGGAATGGGTTTCACCCAGGGTATATCCAGTTCCCTGATAATAAATATTTCAAATTAAAAATAATGAAAAGCTGTAAAAAAATACAATTAATCCACTCTTGCCTCAACTGCTAAAGTTGAAGATATCTTAATCCCCTGATTTGATCAGGCACTATTAAAAGTTGAAGCCTGGGGATAATTCAGTTGCTGATTCAGGATCATCAGCCTGTTGTTCGGGCTCATTGCTTGCAGGTTCGATGTATTCAAATACTTTCACTACACCCTCAACCCCACTGACCCGGCTGGCTCGTTCTGCGGCAGCTTCACCCTCTTCCAGAGTGACCAGTCCCTGTAGGTAGACAATTTTACGAGCGGTGGTGACGTTCACGCGGGTTGGATCAAAGCCCTTGATGTCCACGCCGAATAAGGCTGTTTTCACTTTGCCGCTGATAAATCTGTCGCTGGTGCGGGTCCCAACACCGGCGACGTCATCCCGGACATATAATTCATTAACCACGCGTTTGACGTTATTGATGTTACTGACGATATCGGTGGCCAGTTGTTTTTTTTCATCGCTGCTGATTTCACCGGCAAGCAGCACAAGACCGTTAACGCTCACCACTTTAATACGGTCTGTAGATTTAATTTCGGCAGTGCTGTATAGCTTATCTGTTGCGGAAAACTCAATGCCTTCATCATCGATGATGGTGCCGAAGGTGCGGCGATCATGAGGCGCACCGATAATTTCACCACCCAGACATCCGGCCAGTTGGGTAACCAGAATGACCAGGCATAGCAGACGCAATGTGGTTTTTGTAAAGTACTTGTTGATCGTCATACATCTACTCCGAAAATGCATTCTTTATCCAGTTTACATGGCGACAGGTTAACCCGCCGTCTACGCTTATGACATCGAAACGGCAATACTGGTTTAAACCACGTGAGTGTTGTGTTAAATAGTGCTTTGCGGTTGCCGTGAGACGCTGTTGCTTGTGGTAAGTGATGGAATCTGCACCACTGCCGAAGCCTTGTTTGCTGCGGAGACGGACCTCTATAAAAACCAACTCGTCACCATCCTGCATAATTAAGTCCAGTTCGCCAAATCTGCACTGATAGTTTTTGTTTAAAGTCGTTAACCCCTGTCGATGCAAATATTTTTCTGCGTGACGTTCTGCCTGCCTGCCGGCAATTTGACTCAGCATTGGTGAGTTATCGGCGTTGCCGATTAGGGTTGGTGTTGACAATGACCGGACGGCCATTGCGAAACCGCATTGCTTGTAACTGGCGGGTGATATAACCATCATTATTGACTTGCAATTGGCCGCTGGCAGCCTGCAATAACAGGCCTTGATCACCCTGCAGCATAGTCAGGTAGGGTACCAGCAACAAACTATCGCGGCCGAGCCCGAACAGTTCAGCCAGTAAAGCGTTTCGGTTGGCCGGAAACCACTGTCGAACAGTACTTAATTTTGGCAGCGGTGGCTGGTCAGTCAACCAGCCCTGCTGGGCAAAAAACAGGCCATTTAAGTCTCGATCACGGCGTGGGTTAGGGTTGCCTTCATAAACATTGCGGGTGGCATAAACAGGCAGATAATCCAGGTCTAGATATTTTAATTGTGGTAACAGCAAGCGTGCTTGTGCCGAGTTGCCTGCAATAAACAAAGCATCGACATCACTGCGTCCCTGCTGCCGGAAGCCCAGCTCATCCAGGCCCAGTCGGCGTTGCAACACCGCATGACGTTGCAGGCTTGCATCCAGACGGAGTGCTCCGGCAAGTACATCCGTATATTCAACGCTGTCATTTGGATAGGTACTGGTTTGCAGTACCCGGCCGCCCAACTGATTAAATTCAGCTGAAAATGCTTCCGCCAACCGTAATCCGGAATTTGATGACGGACGCAATACGATAGTATTTTTATGCCCCTGAAGCGTTGCCAGATTAGCTGCCGCTCTGGCGCCATCTTCCGGTGGTAAGGCAAAAATATAGTGGGTCGCTGAATCATCGAAAGGTTGTGAAGGCCCCAAAGCATTCAAGGTGCGTTCGGGCTGGTTCAATGCCAGCATCGGCAAATTACGATTGGGCAGATCAATCAGCGCAGCGACTGATTCTTTACGCAACGGGCCAATGATCCAGTCAGCACCACTATCAACAGCCGAAAAATAGGCACCGCGTGCATCCCGATTACTGTTGCCGCTATCGATGAAAGCCAATTGCGGGCGGGTTTCTTCAGGCAGGTATAACCAACTGCTGACAATGCCTTGGTGGATAGCCTCAGCTGCGGTTTTCAATGGGCCGGTATTGGGCAACAGCACAGCAATAATGCCTGACTGCTTCAGTTGAGCCGGATATTGCTGAATCAGCTGACGCAAATTCGGTGTTGAAATGCTGGCTGTCAATTCCGACAAAGCTTCCGGATCGGTTGGGAATGATGCTTCGGGCGTATTTAATAATGCGAAATGTCTGCTGACAGCCTGACTGCGTGCCAGTCTTATGGCTCCCAGTAATGGTTGATCATCAGGCTCAGCGCCGGTTTCCAGTTCAGCCAGTAGTTTTCCGGGCAGATTTGCCAGCTCATTAAATGCCTGACGGCGGGTGGTTATCGGGCTGTCAGCGCGCAACTGTGATAATGCGCCAGTGGCTGCTAACAGGCGAGGGTCACCCAATTGCACGTTCAAACGGGCTACCCGGTCGTTCAACCAATCCGGTAATTCATCCAGTTGTTGGGTCAGTCGCTCAAACAATAGGCCGGCAGCAGCCCGATCACCCTGTAATAACACCAATTCAGTGCGCAGCAGCTGCCAGTGAGCCAGCTGTTGCGGGTTTAGCGTGGCCTGATTCAATTTAATCAGCCGGTTGGCTGCGATGTTTGGTTCGCCGTTCCGAACCCATGCGTCTGCAGCACGCAAAGTCCAGGTTGAGGCATTGCCTGGATCGGAAACGATCAACGATTCCCAGATTTCTGCGGCTGCTGGATAATCTGCCTGATCGTACAGTGCTTCAGCCCGGGCTGATAAAACGCCTGGGTCAAGGCCGCGCTGGGTCGGGCTGGTTTGGCAAGCCGCTAACAGCAGCAGGCAGCCAAACGTAATGATCCAGGCAAAACTTCTTGCTGGAAAATTTGTTCGATTGGTCATGACTGTCAACATATGAGCATAATAACTGAATGACAGTGTCTGGAGAATAAAATGCCGATCGTCGAGGCGCCAGCTCTATGGGTGATTGCCACACCTATAGGAAATCTTGCTGATATCAGCAAGCGGGCCGTAGAGGTGATGAGCGCTGTTGATTGTATAGTAGCGGAGGATACACGGCATAGTCGCATCCTGATGACTGCTTTGGCAATCAACAAACCAATGCTTTCGTTACATGAGCACAATGAACTACAGCGAATCCCTCAGTTACTTGAAAAAGCGCGCGCTGGTGAAGTGCTGGGGTTGATCAGTGATGCCGGGACACCGTTAATTTCTGACCCGGGTTTCAAGTTGGTACAAGCTTTCCACCAGGCTGATTTAAACGTATCACCGGTACCGGGTGCGTGTGCTGCCATCGCTGCTTTGTCAGTTGCGGGTTTGCCCAGCAATCGATTTCATTTCGAAGGTTTTCTGCCGGCTAAAATCAAAGCGAGGCAAAAACGGTTGCAGCTGCTATCCAGTTGCACCGAGACTATGATTTTCTATGAATCACCCAAACGGCTACTCGGCACTCTGGAGATGTTATCGGAAATTTTTGGAGCAGAGCGCATGGCTTGTCAATGCCGTGAATTGACCAAACGTTTTGAAACGGTCAATCAGGGAACATTAAGTGAGTTGGCAGCCTATGTTTCGGCCGACGCGGATCAACAGCGTGGCGAACAGGTATTGCTGGTTAGTGGCAGTGATCCGACGGTTGCCGGTGATGGCATTGATTCGGTTACACGAGGATTGTTTTTGGATTTATGCCAGAT
This sequence comes from Gammaproteobacteria bacterium, assembly GCA_021772985.1. Taxonomy (GTDB): domain Bacteria; phylum Pseudomonadota; class Gammaproteobacteria; order Xanthomonadales; family Wenzhouxiangellaceae; genus JAJFKX01. The sequence goes on along the minus strand of JAJFKX010000019.1, from coordinate 482,715 downwards.
GTTGCCTCCGGGTAGGGCAGCGGCATTGCTGGCCAAACATCTAGGTGTTTCCCGGAAGATGTTGTATCAACTGCATAACCAGCAAAAATAGCTGGTGACAGGCTGATAGCAGCCGGTATATGGCTGGCTGCTTTAGTCAACCAAGCAGATACTAGCCATATTGCTCAACAAACCTTGGTGTTTGCCCGACATGAATAGAGACTTATCGATTAAATCCGTTTTAAAATTGGATGTTATCCTGCCGATGTAGGAAAATAGCATAGCGAGTCGGCCAGGCAGTCGCTGTTTGCTGTATTGCAGACGGAGGAAAGTCCGGGCTCCATAGGGCAGGGTGCCAGGTAACGCCTGGGAGACGTGAGTCTACGGCCAGTGCAACAGAAAATATACCGCCACGCTATTATGTGGTAAGGGTGAAATGGTGTGGTAAGAGCGCACCGCGCAGATGGCAACATCCTGTGGCAAGGTAAACCCCACTCGGAGCAAGACCAAATAGGAAGGAGGGCGTGGCCCGCGCCGCCTTCGGGTAGGTCGCTACAGGCTGCTGGTGACAGCAGTCGCAGATGAATGACTGTCCACGACAGAACCCGGCTTATCGGCCGACTCGCTTTTGATATTTCAACCTATTGCCGGTGCAGGTCGCCGGCAATATTCACATCAGATTTCGTTTAAAACTCCACAAAAAACCAAGAAAATTTAATCGTTTAGCTGCATACCAGCTTGACGTGAGCAATGCCAAGGGCTATTGTTCAATTGTACAGGTGTCGAAAAGTGGTTAATTTTGGATATTTGTGGTTATTAAGGTTAGATCAAAGCTATTACACACATGTTTTACGGTGAAAAACCCATCTCAATCGATGCCAAAGGCCGCATGGCGGTACCGACCTGTTTCCGGGACGGTATCTCTGAAGTATGCGCCAATAGATTGATGCTGACCTACAGTGTACATGCACGTGGTTGTCTGTGGTTGTATCCGATGCCGGTATGGGAGCAGCTTCGTGATCGGGTCAATGAGCTCAACGAGTTCGTCAGACAACATCGGATGACCAAGTTGAAAGTGGTGAATAGTGCCTTGGAAGTTGAACCGGATGCCAATGGACGCATTGTTTTGCCACCGAAAATGCGACAAGTCGCAACGGTGGAAAAACATGCCATTTTCATGGGTGCCGGTAAACGATTCGAAATATGGAATGAAGATGCGCTGGCCAAGGAGCGTGGGGATTATATCGATATTAGTGCTGATGAAATCAGCCAGGACTTACTACAGCTGGAGTTGTAATTACTGATAACAGCAGGAGTATTTAATGAATAGTGCACCAGGCACGACCAAGGCAAAACAACAACATCAGCCGGTCATGCCAGTGCAGGTTTTGAATGGGTTGTGCGTCAAGCGGGAAGGAAAATTCGTGGACGCGACCTACGGCCGGGGTGGTCATAGCAGCTTATTGCTGGAACACCTCAATAATGAAGGTAGATTGCTGGTGATAGACCGTGATCCACAAGCAGTATCCGCCGCTAAGCAGCGTCATGGCGCTGATCCGCGGGTGTTGATTGCTGAAGCTTGTTTCGCCGATTTGGGCGAGGCGTTGGAAAGTTGCGCCTGGGCGAAAGTGGATGGCGTACTGATGGACTTAGGGGTTTCTTCACCGCAACTGGACCAGGCTGATCGGGGTTTCAGTTTTTTACATGATGGTCCTCTGGATATGCGGATGAGCCCGCAACAGGGCATTTCAGCTGCAGCCTGGCTGGATAACGCAGACAGTACTGAAATAAGCCGGGTGTTGCGTGAGTATGGTGAAGAACGTCAGGCCCGCCGTATCGCTCAAGCCATTATCAGGCAACGTGAACTTAACCCTTTACAAACAACAAAGCAGCTCGCTGAATTGGTTGCCAAGGTACTTGGGCCAGCAGCACGAAAATTCAACAAACATCCGGCAACCCGTACATTTCAGGCAATTCGTATTCATATCAATGATGAGCTGGGCCAATTGCAGCAAGGGTTGAAGGCAGCTATGCATGCCTTGTCAGTGGGTGGCCGTCTGGTGGTAATTAGTTTTCATTCGCTGGAAGATCGAATCGTCAAGCAGGTTTTTAAGGCGGTCAGTACCAACCCATCAGTTAATCGCCGGCTACCGATGCCGGATTTACCAGAACCTGAATTCAAGAATCATGGAAAGCAGTTGCCGACAGCAACAGAAATTGAAGCTAATGCGCGCAGTCGGAGTGCAGTTCTACGGGTACTCGAAAGGGTACGGAAACCACAGTCGGAAGCAGTGTTATGAGCCGCTGGCAGTGGGCATTTCTGTTGCCGTTGTTATTGGTGGTGGTGGCATCAGCTTTGGTGTTGGTATATCAGCGTCAGGAAAATCGGATGCTGTTTGTTCAACAACAGGAATTAAACAGTGTTCGTGATACCGCTGAAGTGGAATGGGGCCGTTTGCAACTGGAGCAGGCAACCTTGGCGGATATTGCCCGGGTGGAAAGGATCGCTCGAGATACATTGGCAATGCGTGAGCCTGTTCCTGCACGAGTAATCATCACTACCCCATCAGGTTCGGGTGGACAAAGATGAAGGCCCAGGAATATACGGTGCAAACGCCTGTCTCGCGCCTGGTCATATTAATGGTTGGTATGGGACTGGCAGTTATTGTGTTGCTGGCGCGTGCTGCGCAGTTACAAATAATGGATACTGAGTTTCTGCAAAACGAAGGTGAATCCCGTTACTTGCGCGATGTGCCGATTTCTACCGTACGTGGTCCGATTCTGGACCGGGATGGTGCTCCATTAGCAGCCAGTACACCAGTCGAATCAGCACATGCCGATCCAGGAATATTGTTACAAAACAATGAATACATTCCGCTGCTTGCTGATATTCTGGAAGCTGACGCGGAGTTGTTTCAGCGCAAGTTATCACAACGCTCCAATCGTCAGTTTGTCTGGCTACGTCGGCGCCTGTTACCGGAAATGGCCGATGCAATCCGCCAATTAGATGCCCCCGGGGTTAGTCTGCGACGGGAATACCAGCGTTTTTATCCGACAGGTGGAGTGGCTGCACATTTGCTGGGTTACACCAACATCGATGATGTCGGGCAGGAAGGCTTGGAGCTGATTTACGACGACTGGCTACGGGGCAAACCTGGCTTGAAGCGCGTGGTCAAGGACGAACATGGCCGGTTTGTTGAGAATGTTGAGTTGCTGGAAGCGGCTAGACCGGGCCAGTCGATTACGCTGACTATTGATCGGCGTCTGCAATATCTGGCTTTCAGGGAATTACAGCGGGCCGTAGATGTGCATCAGGCTGTGTCAGGATCATTGGTGTTGTTGGATGTGCCGACCGGTGAAATTCTGGCGATGGTCAATCAGCCTGCCTATAACCCCAATCAAATCACCCAGCGGAAAGGTGATGCCAAATTGAATCGCGCGATGATCGACCTGTTTGAACCGGGTTCTGTGATGAAGCCATTTACTGTGGCTGCAGCGCTGGAAGCAGGTACGGTTACACCAAACACCGTTGTTGATATCGATCCCGGTGGTTTAACTATTGCCGGACATACCATCACTGATACGCATTACTATGGGCCTTTGACCTTAACTGGATTGATTACCAAATCCAGCAATATCGGGATGTCCAAACTGGCTTTGGAAATGGACGGCAGTCATATGTATGACGTGCTTAGCCGATTTGGGTTTGGAGCAGTCAGTGGCGTTGCGTTTCCAGGCGAGTCTGCCGGTGTATTACGTAATCATCAACGCTGGCACCCACTGGAACAGGCCACGTTGTCTTATGGTTATGGTTTATCTGTGACAACTTTGCAGCTGGCCCAGGCTTATGCGGTATTAGCCGGTCGCGGACGGTTGCGACAGCCGACATTAATTCTGGGCGATACCAAGCCAGCCAGTTCACTGCTGGACGAGGGTATCGCCGATCAAGTGGTTGCGATGCTGGAAACCGTTACTGGTCCGGAAGGGACTGGTAAACGTGCAGCAATTCCAATGTATCGGGTAGCTGGTAAGACAGGCACCTCGCATAAAGCCGGTGTAGGCGGTTACTCAGATCGCTATGTCAGTTCATTTGTGGGCTTTGCTCCGGTTAGTAATCCACGGTTGGTATGTGCGGTGGTGATCAATGACCCACAAGGTGATGATTATTATGGGGGGTTGGTGTCTGCGCCAGTATTCCAGGCAGTAATGCGAGATGCTTTACGGTTACTGAATGTGCCTCCAGATGCAATTGACCAGTACCTGGTGCAAAACCAGCAAAATGATGAGGCGCATTTATGAGCTGCCCACCATCAGTTGCATTCAGTCAATGCACCGTTGGTGAATTGCTGTCATCGGTTCCTGGTTTGGAGCCAGTTGATGCATCACTCGAGTATATGGGCATGCCGGTCAAGGAACTGGTTACTGATTCACGTCAGGTTTCAACGGGTGATGTGTTTTTGGCGATCAAGTCTGCGCATGGTGACGGCTTAAGATATATCGAGCACGCGCTTGCCCAAGGAGCTGCATGTTGTCTGGTGGATGACATGCTGCTGGGTGATCTGGACAAAATCGGGTCGATCACATGGAAAAGGGTAATTGCAGTATCTGGTTTGTCCAGATATTTATCCCGGTTGGCGGTGGCGTATTACAATGATCCATCAGCCAAGCTTCCGGTTATCGGTATTACCGGAACCAATGGCAAAAGTTCATGTGTACACTTCCTGGCACAAATGGCCGGCAATATCTGGGACCAGCCAGGTGCCATGCTAGGGACTTTGGGCTGGGGTTTGGTAGAACAACTGCATAATGCCACACACACAACCCCGGATTGCATCAGTTTGCAGCGATCACTGGCGAGGCTAGTGGCGCAAAGTGTAAGCCTGGCAGCGATCGAAGTTTCTTCACACGCATTAATACAACAGCGTACCAAAGGTACCCGTTTCGCAATTGCTGCATTTACAAATTTAAGCCAGGACCATCTGGATTACCACGGTGATATGGCTGCTTACTTGAAGGCTAAACTTCGTTTGTTTACTGATCATCCAATCGGTGCGGCTGTGATAGGTATCGATGATCAATATGGTGTTGAATTGGCAGCAACCGTCAAAAAGGTGATGCCGGCAACTGTTCAGGTGCTTACCACCAGTGCTGCTGGAAAGCAGGCAGACATCACGGTGATGCTGGATCAAGCGTCAAAAAAAGGCCCCGCTGGGTTGCAGATAAGTATTTCCAGCCCCTGGGGTTGCGCAGACGTGCAGACCGGGTTACTGGGTGGTTTTAATGCAGCCAACTTAGCTACGTGTATTGCTTGCCTGGGTAGTCTGCGGGTTCCCTTTGGGCAGATGTTAAACGCACTTGAAAAACTACAGCCGGTACCCGGGCGAATGCAATGCGTACCTGGGCAAACTCAACAGCCGTTGGTGATTGTGGATTATGCACATACGCCTGATGCCTTGGACAATGCATTGCGAAGTTGCCGCCGGCATACACAGTCGGATCTGTGGTGTGTGTTTGGTTGCGGGGGTGAACGGGATCGTGGCAAACGTGCACAAATGGGCAGCATTGCAGAACGATTGTCGGATCGCATCATTATCACCAGTGATAACCCCAGGGAGGAACAACCTGAAACGATATTGAATGATATCCGGGAAGGTTTTCAGCATCCGGAACAGGTTCAACTGGAAGTTGATCGGGAGTCAGCTATCCGTCAGGCGATAACCGGTGCACATCAGGGGGATTGCATTTTGATCGCTGGTAAAGGGCATGAGCAAACTCAGCAGATTGGTGATCGCCGATTGCCTTTTGACGATGTTAGCGTGGCAGCACAGATTCTGGAGCAACTGGCATGTTGAAGTTGAGCTTGACAGAAGTTGCCAAGATTACTGGTGGTAAATTATCTGATGAGCAGGCGGGACAGCAGCAGGTCAGTGGTGTCGACATAGATACTCGAACTTTGCAGCAAGGCATGTTGTTCGCAGCATTCAAAGGGACGCGCGTGGATGGGCATGATTTTGTGCCGGCAGCGCAAGCAGCTGGGGCTGTTGCTGCCTTGGTCGAACGTCAACTTGAAGGTCAGCTACCGCAGGTGGTGGTCAGCGATGTTCATCAGGCATTATTAAAACTGGCAGCGTATTGGCGAAAGCAATTTAATCTGCCGGTTATTGGGGTTACCGGCAGTAATGGGAAAACCACGGTTAAAGAAATGCTGGCAGGTATTCTCGCAGCTGCTGGATATAAGGCACTGATTACCACCGGTAATCGCAATAATGAGTTGGGTTTACCGTTGATGCTGCTGGAATTAAATCAGCAGCATCAAGTGGCAGTGTTGGAGTTAGGCGCCGGGCAGCCAGGCGATATTCATTTGCTGGCAGAACTGGCGCAACCTCAAATTGGAATAATTACCCATATTGGGTCGGCGCATCTGGAACGTCTCAAGAACCTGGAAGGTGTGGCGCGAACCAAAGCTGAGTTGTTTGCAAACCTGCAGGCGGACGGTTTGGCGATATATCCGCTTTGCTGCGAGCATGTTGAGTTGCTGAGACAGGCTGCAGGGAATTTGAATAGCCAGACTTTTGGGTCCCGGCAAGCTGCTGATGTGCACTGGCATGAAACTGCTGGAGTGGTGCATTTTTCCTTTGCAGGAGGTGAATTGGATTGTCGCCTGCAGGTTCCAGGTCGACATAATCGTGACAACGCCGCGGCAGCAATAATCGCTGCACTGGCTATGCAGATTGATCCTGCAGTTATTGCTGTCGGGTTAAGCAGTTACGCTGGTTATCAAGGCCGGCTTCAGCGCAAAGCCGGGATGCGTGGATCAATCATTATTGACGATACCTATAACGCTAACCCGGGTTCGCTGACAGCTGCGCTGGAATCTTTGGCTGAAACAGACAATGATCGCGAATGCTGGTTGGCCCTGGGAGATATGGGTGAACTTGGCCAGCAAAGTCCACAACTGCATTGGCAAGCGGGTGAGCAAGCACGAGCCAGTGGTATCAGTCGTTTGTATGCTACTGGTGAGCTAAGCCGCCACGCTATTGCCGGGTTTGGTGCTGGTGCAGAGCATTACCCGGAGAAGACTATGTTGATTGACGCATTGCAAGACCAACTGAATGCGCAAGTCAGTTTGCTGGTGAAAGGTTCACGGGCAGCAGGAATGGAGTTGGTGGTGAATGCATTGACAGTTATTGATTGCGACCGTCATTTGCCGCTGCAGGATGCCACATGCAAACTTGGGAGAGCGGTCTGATGCTTTATTGGTTAACTGAATTACTGGCTCAATATAACGCTGATTTCAATCTGTTCAGTTATCTGACTTTTCGATCTATTTTAGCGGCGCTGACCTCATTGGCACTGTCTCTGACGATTGGCCCATGGATGATTAGACATCTGCAAACCCGCCAGGTTGGCCAGCCGATTCGAGACGATGGTCCGCAATCACATCTGAGCAAGGCTGGAACACCCACCATGGGCGGGGTGCTGATTTTATTCACGATGATTTTATCGGTGATGCTATGGGGTGATTTGAGCAATGCTTATGTGTGGCTGGTAGTGCTGGTTGCACTTGGTTTTGGATTGATTGGCTGGCTCGATGATTACCGCAAGCTAGTATTGAAAAACAGCCGGGGATTGCCTGCCCGCTGGAAGTATCTGGCGCAATCGATACTGGGTATAGGGGTAGCATATTACCTGTATCAAAATGCCACTTTGGCGGAACAGACCATGTTGTTGATTCCGTTTTTCAAAGGCTTATGGTTGCCTTTGGGTGTCGGCTTTATTGCCTGGGCGTATTTGATGGTGGTCGGTTTCAGCAATGCAGTCAATTTGACTGATGGTCTGGATGGTTTGGCAATTATGCCGTCGGTATTGGTGGCCAGTGCAATGGGTATTTTTGCATATGCAACCGGCAACGTGGTGTTTGCTGATTATCTGGGCATTCCTTACATTGCCGGTGCAGGTGAACTGGCTATTTTTTGCGCGGCGCTTGCTGGTGCCGGTCTTGGGTTTTTGTGGTTTAACACATACCCGGCCCAGGTATTCATGGGAGATATTGGTGCTCTATCAATCGGTGCAGCGCTGGCAACAGTGGCTCTGATTGTAAGGCATGAGCTGGCATTTATCCTGATGAGCGGTTTGTTTGTGATTGAAACCGTATCAGTAATCATTCAAGTGGCTTCATTCAAACTGACTGGCAAACGGGTGTTTCGAATGGCACCTATACACCATCATTTTGAGCTTAAAGGCTGGCCGGAGCCACGCGTGATTGTGCGTTTCTGGATTATTTCGGTGGTGCTGGTCTTGCTCAGTCTGGCAACGCTTAAAGTGCGGTAATGGCGGTACGCATGCAAGCCCATCGCTGGCAGGACCGAGTTCGGCAGTTGACTGTTGATAAAGCAGTGTTGCTGCCGGCGCTGCTATTGGCATTATTGGGCTTGGTAATGGTTGGTTCGGCTTCCGGCGCGATTGCCGTTGATCATGGCGTCAGCCCTTATTATTACCTTATCCGACATGGTATTTTTCTGGCAGGCGGAGTATTGCTGGGCATGATTTGCCTGCGTGTGCCAGTTCGCTGGCTGCAAAAATGCAGCAAGGCGATGTTGTTGTTGATGGTCTTGGTGATTCTGCTCCCACTGGTGCCTGGCCTGGGTGCTGAGGTGAATGGCAGCAGTCGTTGGATTAATCTGGGTGTTGCCCGCTTTCAGGTGGTCGAAGTGGTCAAACTGATGTTGATTATCTATCTTGCGGGTTATCTGGAACAACGTGCCAACCTGTTGCCAAACCGGTTCTTTGAAACATTAAAACCATTGGGTTTGGTGGCATTGTTATCAGTCATCTTGCTGGCACAGCCAGATTTGGGTAGTGCCATGGTACTGGCGGCAATAACGATTGGCTTACTGTTTTTGGCAGGTGCCGCCTGGCGTTACCTGATGATATTGCTGGTTGCGGCCACGCCAATGTTCGGCTATGCCGCGTTGGAGCCTTACAGGTTGCGTCGGATTGTAAGTTTTCTGGACCCCTGGGCGGATGTAAATGGCAGTGGCTTTCAGTTGGCTCAGGCATTAATTGCAGTCGGTCGGGGTGAATTGTTTGGCGTGGGTCTGGGGGCAAGCGTGCAAAAACTTTTTTATCTACCCGAAGCTCATACAGATTTTATTTTCGCAGTCATGGCAGAAGAGCTGGGTTTGGTCGGCGTACTGTGTGTAATAGTGCTGTATTTTGCCCTGATTACCCGGATCTTGTTGATAGGATTACAAGCACACCGGGAAGCTCAGCCATTTGCCGGCTTTGTCTGTTGGGGGGTTGGCCTATGGCTGGCTATGCAGGCACTGATTAATATGGGCGTTAACCTGGGAGTGTTGCCGACCAAAGGCTTGACCTTGCCATTGATAAGTTCAGGTGGCAGCAGTTTGTTGATGACTTGTATCGCTATTGCTATCGTGATCCGGGTCAAACTGGAGTTGGATCGTACCCGGCTCGCGCGTCCTCAAACACGCAATAACACCGGGCGACGAGATTTTTCAGTGGGGTCCATGGCATGAATATTCCAGAACGCATGCGAAATTTTGTGCCCAAGCATGTAGCGATTCTGGCAGGTGGGACAGGTGGTCACATCATGCCGGGATTGGCGGTAGCAGATGAGTTGGCTGCTCGCGGACACCGTGTTTCCTGGTTAGGAAGCAGTGCCGGTATGGAAGCACAACTGGTGCCGGAGCGGGGCTATTGGTTCCATGGTTTAGCTATTAAAAGCCTGCGTGGTAAAGGTATCTTGCGCTGGGCAGCCATGCCCTGGGTGTTGACTCAAAGTGTGCTGGCAGCACGAAAGTTGCTTAAGGATTTACAGCCGGGCAGTGTGCTCAGTATGGGCGGTTTTGCCGCAGGGCCTGGCGGGCTGGCAGCACGCAGCCTGGGCTTGCCGCTGATTGTGCATGAGCAGAATCGCCACCCGGGTTTAACCAACAGGGTGTTAGCACGGATTGCCAAAGTGGTATGTCAGGGATTTGCCGACAGTTTCCCCGATAAATTACAGGCATTGACAGTTGGTAATCCGGTGCGTGAGTCATGTCTGCAGTTGGCATTGCCGGAAAAGCGTTATCAGGCACGTGTGAAAGCCCCTCTGAACGTACTGATATTGGGCGGTAGTCAGGGTGCCCGGGCATTGAATATTTACCTGCCGATGTTGCTTGCCGGTGTGGATGGAGGTGCCCTGAGTATTCGCCATCAATGCGGTGCCCGACGTGAAGCTGAATGCCGTAACGCTTATCAGGCAACCGGACTAAAACCCAATATTGAAATGTTCATTGAAGATATGGCTGGTGCCTATGCGTGGGCCGATATTGTGATCGCCCGCTCAGGTGCCATGACTGTCAGTGAACTGGCTGCCGTGGGTGTTGCCAGTTTACTGGTGCCGTTCCCACATGCAGTCGATGATCACCAAACTGCTAATGCCAAGGTGCTGACAACAGCCGGTGCTGCAGTGATGATGACAGATGCGCAATTACAACTGCTGGACACCGCCAAGGATTTGGCCAATTTGTTATCTGATCGAGAACGATTATTGCTCATGGCAAAGGCCGCACAGCAATTACATCCACAGCACTCTGCACGGCAGTTGGCAGATATATGTCTGCAGGTGGATGCGTTATGAGACACATGCCAATTCCAGGTTCCAGTTTCATGCGGCGCATTCGCGGTGTGCATTTGGTTGGCATCGGTGGCAGCGGAATGAGCGGTATTGCCGAGGTATTGATAAATCTTGGGTTTGCTGTCAGCGGTTCAGATATACGTACCAGCAAGGTAACTGAGCATTTACAACAGCTGGGCGCAAGAGTATTTATCGGACATTCTTCTGAAAATATTAAAAACGCCGATGTATTGGTGGTATCCACCGCTATTACCACTGACAACCCTGAATTGCAGGCTGCGCATGTTAAGCGTATTCCTGTGGTAAGACGAGCTGAAATGCTTGCTGAGTTGATGCGCTTCCGCGAAGGAATCGCTGTTGCCGGAACCCATGGAAAAACCACCACCACCAGTTTGACCGCCAGTTTGTTGGCTGAAGGTGGATTGGATCCAACCTTTATTATTGGCGGTTTGGTTAACGCTTTCGGTAGTCATGCCCGATTAGGTGAAGGCCAATACCTTGTGGCCGAAGCGGATGAAAGCGATGGGTCATTTTTATTGCTGCAACCAGTTATCTCGGTGGTTACCAATATCGACCGTGATCATTTGGAAAATTACGATAATAGTTTTGCAAGGCTAAGATTGGCCTTTTTGGAATTTCTTCATCATCTGCCCTTTTATGGACAAGCTATTTTATGTACCGATGATGCTGAAGTTGTACGTTTAGTGCCGGATGTAGCACGTTCGGTTGTGACTTATGGATTAAATGAGAGCGCTGACATTCGTGCCCAAAACCTACAGCAAAAAGGTGGGCGAATGTCTTTTGAGCTCTGCTTGCAGGAAACCGCACCTATTCCTGTTGAGCTGAATTTGCCTGGCGAACATAACGTACGTAATGCTTTGGGTGCAATTGCTGTGGCGCTGGAGTTGGGAATATCTGCTGAAAATATTCAAAGTTGTTTAAGCGAATTCGAAGGAATCCACCGGCGGTTTGCGCTGGTCGGCACAGCATCGGTTGGCAATGGCCATGCTTTGATCTATGAAGACTATGGGCACCATCCGACAGAATTATCAGCAACCCTGGAAGCCGCCCGACAAGGCTGGCCTGAACATCGCCTGGTTGCAGTGTTTCAGCCGCATCGGTATTCACGTACCCGGGCATTATTTGATGATTTTGCCGGTGTGCTTAGTGGTGCTGCGGATGTGTTGGTCATTACTGATGTTTATCCGGCTGGAGAAGAGCCTTTAGATGGCGTGAACAGTGCCCGGTTATGTCAGGCGATCCGGGCACGTGGTAAGAGCGAACCCATTCTTATTCCAGGCTTGGATGAATTGAGTTATGAATTGCCGGCGCTGTTACAGCCGGATGATCTGGTGCTGTTGTTAGGAGCTGGTGATATAGGGCGGGTCGGCGCAAGTTTATGTCAGGGGCTAACGGCATGAATTGGGTCGGTTTGAATCGTCAAGTGCATCGCGCATCGGAATTTGGTCAAGTAGCGGTATTGCACGGCGGCCAATCTGCAGAGCGGGAAGTATCGCTGGATAGTGGTAATGCGGTACTCGAATCGCTGCGAAATCAAGGTATCAAGGCAGTAGCAGTTGATGGTTTATCAGCACTGATTAATACGATTAATGGCGAGACTGTTGATCGAGTGTTTAACGTCTTGCACGGTGCTGATGGTGAGGACGGTGTGCTGCAGGGTTTGTTGCATGCATATAAGTTGCCGGTGACCGGCAGTGATGTATTGGGAACTGCGCTGGCAATGGATAAAGTTCGCAGCAAACAAATCTGGCAGCAATTGAAACTGCCGACTGCAGAGTTTATTGCGTTGGAAAATAATCGGCAGCCTGATGCGCATGAGCTGGATCTACTGCAGCAGTGGTTGCCGGTGGTGGTTAAACCAAACCAGCAGGGTTCTACGGTCGGAATCAGTATTGTAAAGACACTTGAAGAGTTGCCCGATGCGCTCGCAGAAGCACGGCAGTATGACAAATTGCTGCTGATTGAAAAGTTCATTGATGGTGATGACTACACCGTAGCTTTCGTACAGCAATCACTGTTCCCCAGTTTGCGGATCAGGCCGGAACATGGTTTTTACGATTATCACTCAAAGTATCAAAGCGAAAACACACATTATGATGGCAATACCCTGAGTGAAGAGCAGGAACAGGTGCTAAAGCAACAGACCAGGGCCGCCGTTCAGGCAGTGGGTGTCAGTGGCTGGGGGCGGGTGGATTTCATGCGCGATCAGCAGGGTAATAACTGGCTACTGGAAGTTAATACAGTTCCAGGTATGACCAATCATAGTTTGGTGCCGAAAGCTGCCCATGCGGCTGGTTATACCTATGACCAACTGATCTGGGCGATTCTGGAAACCTCGATGCAGCCGCCGCTATGAGTCAACCAGCGCAAACACCTGAAAGGCGTGTCCACGGATTGCTTTGGTGGTGCATGGTTCTGCTTAGTCTTGGGCTATTGGTCACCTGGCTGGGGCTAGGGTGGATAGCAGGTGATCGTTGGCCGATTCAATGGGTGGTGATTAATGGCCCGGGTGAAAGAGTCAGTGATGATCAGGTTCGTGGTCGGTTGCTGGATCAGCTGGATGGTGGTTTCTTTGCGCTGGATATGACGGCATTGACTGCCAGTGTTAATCAGCTGAGCTGGGTGGCCAGTGCAGAATTGCGCAGGGAATGGCCGGATACTTTATATATCACCATTCAGGAACACCACCCTGTGGCTTACTGGGGTGAGCAGCAATTGTTGAGTGATCGCGGCCAATTATTTGCTGATGCCGGAAATACCCGTATTCAGGGTTTACCAACCCTGAACGGCCCGGATGAACACCGTGAACGGGTCATTAGAAACTGGCTGGACTGGCGCCAACAGGCGGCCGAGCAGGGCTTGCGACTGACCATGTTGACGTTATCGGCACGTGGCAGTTGGCAAGTGATGTTTGATGAAAAATTGCAGGTTGAACTTGGGCGTGAACATCAACAACAACGCTTGAACAGGATGCTTAATGTGTGGCCGGAGCTGGTTAACAAGGGTACCAGACCGACCATTATTGATATGCGTTACAGCAATGGTTTGGTATTGGTCCGTGAACCGGTATCAGCGGTCACTGAATCACCGCTGGCAGCGGGGCAGATAACACAGTCGCCAGCAACGGATAGAGGTTGAAGATGGCACGAAAGCATGACAAGTCAATGATCGTCGGTTTGGATGTAGGCACCGCCAAAGTGGTGGCGATAGTTGCAGAACAACACCCCGACGGCATGGTTGAAGTTGTCGGTTTGGGTTCACATCCATCACGCGGTTTGAAGCGAGGGGTGGTGGTGGATATTGAAGCTACTGAACACGCTATCCAGCGGGCCATTGAGGAAGCTGAATTAATGGCAGACTGTGAGATTCAATCGGTTTACGCAGGGATTTCAGGCAATCATATCCGTGGTATGAATTCTCATGGGATTGTGGCAATTAAGGATAAAGAGGTAACGGATTCAGATGTAGACCGGGTGCTGGATGCGGCCCGGGCTGTTGCAGTGCCCGCAGACCAACGGATATTGCATGTATTACCGCAGGAATACGTGATCGATAAACAGGATGGCATCCGGCAACCCATAGGTATGTCTGGAGTACGTCTGGAGGCGCATGTACATGTGGTCACTGCTGCGCAAAGTGCTGTGCAGAATTTGACCAAGTGCATTGCACGCTGTGGCTTGCAGGTTGATGACCTGATCTTACAACCCATCGCTTCCAGTAACGCCGTATTGACCGATGACGATAAAGACCTGGGTGTTGGTTTGTTGGATATTGGAGCAGGTACTACTGATTTAGCAGTGTTTGCAGGTGGAGCAATCCGTCATACCGCGTGTGTTCCAATTGCCGGTGATCAAGTCAGCAATGACATTGCCGTGGCGCTGCGTACCCCGACCCAATATGCCGAAGATATCAAGATCAAGTTTGGGTGTGCATTGGTACAAATGGTTAGCGGTGAAGACACGATTCAAGTACCTAGTGTTGGTGATCGACAACCGCAGAGACTGGCTCGTGAAACGCTGGCTCAGGTTATTGAGGCCCGCTTCCGAGAAATTTTTCAAATGGTACAGGCTGAATTGAGGCGGACCGGTTTTGAAAATATGGTGCGAGCCGGTCTGGTTTTGACCGGTGGTGCCGCACACCTGGATGGTGTGGTTGAGCTGGCTGAGGAAATATTCCATATGCCGGTGCGGCTGGGTAGGGCTGAACATGTCACCGGGTTATCTGAAGTAGTCACCAAGCACGCGTATGCCGCAGGTGTCGGCTTGCTGCTGCATGGTAGCCGTGCCGGTGGCCTATCCAATCGTTATTACCGTCAGGGGCAGGAAGGCTTGGTGTCCAGAATGAAAAGCTGGTTCAAGGGTGAGTTCTGATGGGTTCTGTTAAGTTTTTTAAGACACGATCAGGTGTGCGGTCGAACACAACCACCGTGTCATTAGCAATTAAGTAAGCTGTGGAGAAGGAAAATGTTTGAAATCGTTGATAATTATCAACCCGGCGCGATCATTAAAGTGATCGGTGTTGGCGGTGGCGGTAATAATGCTGTCAATCAAATGGTAAATGATGGTATTGAAGGCGTTGAGTTTATTGCCATCAATACCGATGCTCAGGCACTGCGTGCCTTTGATGGTAAACATACGCTGCAGATCGGTAGTAGTGTGACCAAAGGTCTCGGTGCCGGGGCAAACCCGGAAGTTGGCCGACAGGCCGCACTTGAGGATCGTGACCGGATTCTAGAACTGTTGGATGGTTCGGATATGGTATTCATCACTTGTGGCATGGGTGGCGGCACTGGTACAGGTGCTGCGCCTGTGGTTGCTCAAGCAGCCAAGGAGTTGGGTATTTTGACGGTGGCCGTAGTTACCCGGCCATTCCCATTTGAAGGTCAACGCCGGTCTCAGGTCGCCCAGCACGGCATCGAAGAACTGGGCTACCATGTTGACTCATTAATCACTATTCCGAATGCTAAATTACTTAGTGTGTTGGGCAGTGATGTGACTTTATTGAGTGCTTTCCGAAGTGCCAATGAGGTATTACACGGTGCAGTTCAAGGTATTGCAGAATTGATTACCCGTCCGGGTCTGATCAATGTCGATTTCGCTGATGTTCGTACCGTGATGTCGGAAATGGGTATGGCAATGATGGGTGCAGGCCACTGCCGGGGTGAAGACCGTGCAGTTATGGCGGCCAATATGGCGATAGGCAGCCCACTGCTTGAAGATATTGATTTGTCAGGTGCCTGTGGTCTGCTGGTGAATATTACAGCTGGCATGAATATGACAATGCGTGAATTTGAAGAAGTGGCTTCAACTATTAGCGACCTTAGTTCACCAGACGCTACAGTGGTGATTGGCGCAGGCGTTGATATGGATATGGAAGATGAGCTTCGGGTAACCGTTATAGCTACTGGTTTAGGTGAGCGACAAAGCAACCTTAAGCCAGAGGAAGTTACCCATATACAGCTTGGCCGCCAGCGTCAGCAGAACCGTCAGCAACAGGATCAGCAGCAACAGCAGGTAGCCCTACAGGCCAAGCAGGCTCAGGCCAATGAGGCTCAGGTAATGCAAAATACCGGTACTGATGGAGCCAGCATTAAGCAGTCGGAGATGGATTATCTGGATATTCCGGCGTTTTTGCGTAATCAGGCTGATTGATATCACCGCATAACTACGTATTATTACGTAAGTAATGCGATAATGGCGAAAGCCTGTTAAGCATTGGTTTATGCATAGGTGTGCTAACATGCGCGCCAGCACAACGGCAAATTAGTTAAACTAAAGTCGTATAACCAATAACAGGTTCGACTCGTTATCAGTGAACAGGTAAGGAATCAGGCGAATAATAGTGATCAGGCAACGTACTCTTCAAAATGTAATTCGTGCCACCGGTGTAGGTATTCATACAGGCCGTAAAGCCACCTTAACATTGCGCCCGGCAGCCGCAAATACAGGCATAGTATTTCGTCGGGTGGATTTGGAAAAGGTAGTGGATATTCCCGCCAAAGCTGAAAATGTTGGCGACACCCGGTTTTGTACCACCTTGACCAAAGGTGATGCCCGTATAGGTACTGTTGAACATTTAATGTCGGCGTTGGCCGGGCTGGGTATCGACAATGCTTATATCGATGTCAGTGCTCCAGAAGTACCTATTATGGATGGCAGTGCCGGCCCATTCGTTTTTTTACTGCAATCGGCGGGTATCCAGCAACAGCAGGCGGCGAAAAAGTTTATCCGGATTCGTAAACCTGTGCGCGTTGAAATGGAAGATAAGTGGGCGATGCTGGAACCCCATTCTGGCTTGCGCGTCAATTTTGAAATTGATTTTGATCACCCAATCTTTACCGACCAAAATACCCGGGCAGCTCTGGATTTTTCGACCACAGCTTATTTGAAGGAAGTAGCTCGGGCACGGACTTTTGGTTTTATGCGGGATCTGGAAATGCTGCGTAAAAACAACCTGGTGCTGGGCGGCAGCATGGATAATGCTGTTGTTCTGGATGATTTTCGGGTACTCAATGAAGATGGATTACGCAGCCGTGATGAATTAGTACGGCACAAGATTCTGGATGTAATCGGTGATATGTATTTGCTGGGTCACGCATTGATTGGTGAGTTTTCCGGCTATAAGTCCGGACATGATCTGAACAATCGGTTACTGCAAAAACTGCTGGTCACAAAGGATGCATTTGAAGTGGTCAGTTTTGATGACCCGAAGGAAGTGCCAGTATCTTATCTGCACCCTGCCAGCGCTAATTAAGTATTGTCGATTAGCCGCTATAGTCTAAACAAATCGTTCCGCCGGGTCTGGTTTGACCCTGGTTTTAATTGAAAGCACACGTTCAGTAAGCAATTGTTCGGTATTTAGTTGGCGGCATATTTGAAGAATATCCGGTTGCAATAATCGCAATCGACCAAGCCAAATAGAATCGGTGCAGAACAAACTCAGTTCAGTATTCCGCAGGCAAGCCACTCGATAGGCATGTTCGGGGATTTGCTTCAAGCGTTGTTTAAGCAATTTTTCAAGATGCATGAAATCTCGACTATGTGCTAATAGCTGCGGAATCGTATGTTTGGCTGTGTCTCCAGCAGAGCGTGGATCGCTATCAAATTTTGATCTCATTGGGCTAGTGTACCTCGTCACTAATAATGCAACATTCAGCGAGTTACCCAACGGTTAGTCGTAAGCCATGCCTCGAACGAAATAGCCGGTGCTTACCGAGAGGTAAAACGTGGCGGATGAGTGCTTGGTGACTCGCCCGGAGAGAGCCCCTCAGTCAATCATTGTAGCGTTGCGTTCGTTGTAATGGGCTGGTTGTTCGCTGCGAGCGCGCTTTAAATCGGATGCCTGGACGGCGTCTGAACATTACATTATTAGTGGTTAGGCACGCTGACATGTACCAATCGGGATTCAACAAGGAAATTGTAACAGTTGTATCTTGCATTTGTGCGTCTAACCCCCAACTCTCACTGCTGGTACACTGCCTGCCATTTATCGCAAAAACAAGCCTGGATTTGAGCGCATGTTCAACAAGTTAATTACCAAACTGGTCGGTAGCCGTAATGATCGGCTTATCAAACGCATGGAGCGTACGGTCAAGCATATCAACGAATTAGAGCCTGAGATAAAAAAACTCAGTGATGAGGCGCTCAGAGCCAAGACCGCAGAGTTTCGCCAACTTCTGGATGGTGGCGAAAACCTGGACGAGCTATTGCCTGAAGCATTTGCGGTGTGCCGTGAAGCCTCAGTGCGGACCTTGGGTATGCGCCATTTTGATGTCCAGATGATAGGCGGCATGGTGTTGCATCAAGGCATGATTGCCGAAATGAAAACCGGTGAAGGTAAAACCCTGGTAGCAACACTGGCGGTATATTTGAATACGCTGACGGGTAATGGCGTGCATGTCGTTACGGTAAATGACTATTTAGCGCGTCGAGATGCAGATTGGATGCGTCCAATTTATGAAGCTCTGGGCCTTACTGTTGGGGTGGCGGTTCCTGGTATGACCACTGCTGCAAAGCGCGCAGCTTATGCTTGTGATGTTACCTATGCGACCAACAATGAGCTGGGTTTCGATTATCTGCGAGATAATATGGCTTTCAATGCTGAACAAAAAGTTCAGCGTGGGCAGGCTTTCGGGATTATCGATGAAGTTGATTCAATTCTGATTGATGAGGCGCGTACGCCACTGATTATTTCCGGTCCGGCTGATGAAAGCCCGGAACTGTATGTCAAGATCGATAAGCTGGTCCCGCAATTGATCAAGCAGGAAGAAGAAGATGGTCCAGGTGATTTCAGCCTGGAAGAAAAGAACCGTCAAGTCTATATGACTGAAGAAGGCATGTCGCATGTCGAGGAGTTGTTGGTCAAAGCTGGGATGCTGAAAGCTGATGACAGTCTGTATCAGGCAGCTAACTTGAACCTGGTTCATCATTTGAACGCATCGTTGCGGGCACATTACCTGTTTAACAAGGATGTAGACTATATCGTCCGTGATGGAGAGGTGGTGATAGTCGATGAGTTCACCGGCCGTACGTTGTCTGGGCGACGTTGGTCAGATGGTCTGCATCAAGCGATAGAAGCGAAAGAAGGGGTGCCGATTCAACGCGAAAACCAAACGCTGGCATCGATTACCTTTCAGAATTATTTCCGTTTGTATACAAAGCTGTCCGGTATGACCGGTACTGCTGATACCGAAGCTTACGAGTTTCAGAGTATTTACAGCTTGGAAGTGGTTTCAATTCCAACCCACCAGGTCATGGTTCGAGATGACATGGGTGATCTGGTCTATCTGACCCAGGAAGAAAAATTCCACGCTATTGGCGAAGATATCAAGGACTGCGTCAAACGTGGTCAACCCGTATTGGTGGGTACCACTTCGATCGAAACTTCAGAGCTTATATCACGCTTGTTACAACAGCAAAAAATCAAACACCAAGTGCTGAATGCAAAACAACATGAGCGTGAAGCACATATTGTTGCCGAAGCCGGGCGTCCTGAGGCAGTGACTATTGCCACCAACATGGCCGGCCGTGGTACTGATATTGTTCTGGGCGGGAACTTCCAAGTTGAATTAGCTGAATTGGGCGAAGGGCTGTCTGATGATAAGAAAGCGCAATTAAAGATAGATTGGGACCAACGACACCAGCAGGTACTGGAAGCCGGTGGTTTACATATTATCGGTACTGAACGGCATGAGTCTCGCCGAATAGATAATCAGTTACGTGGGCGGTCCGGGCGTCAGGGTGATCCAGGTTCTTCAAGGTTTTATTTATCTCTGGAAGATAACCTGATGCGCATTTTTGCAGGCGGTCGAGTCGGCACAATGATGCAAAAGTTGGGGATGCAGGAAAATGAAGCTATTGAACACCCATGGGTGAGCAAGGCTATTGAAAACGCACAACGCAAAGTGGAAGGGCATAATTTTGACTTGCGCAAGCATTTGCTGGAGTTTGATGATGTTGCCAATGATCAGCGCCGGGTAATTTATGAAATGCGCAATGACTTGATGGAAGCCGATGATGTTGGCGATACCGTTAAGGATATTCGTGAAGATGTGTTCCATGGTTTGTTTGAGGAATATCTACCAACAGGCAGCATCGAGGAACAATGGGATGCACATGGCTTGGAAAAAGCCCTGGAAGGGGATTTTGGAATTCGAGCTCCACTTCAACAGTGGCTGTCGGAGGATGACGAAATAAGCCATGAAGCGTTGCGTGAAAAAGTTCTGACAAAAGTTGATGAACATTTTGCCGCCAAAGAAGAGGCTACCGGTTCAGAGGTAATGCGACAGTTCGAAAAGGCACTGGTATTAAATGTGCTTGATCAGCAATGGAAGGATCATTTATCGAATATGGATCATCTGCGCCAGGGTATTCATTTACGTGGCTATGCGCAAAAGCAACCCAAGCAGGAATACAAGCGCGAATCATTTGGCATGTTCAGTGAAATGCTTGATTCGCTTAAGCGTGAAGTAATGAAATTGCTTTCACGGGTGCAGATTCGTACTGAAGAGGATGTTGAAGCGGTGGATGAAAATCGCCGTAGTCCCCAGCAAATGGAATATCAACACGCACAGGCTTCGGCAATGCAGGCTGGCAATGCTCCCGGCCCACAAGCACAGGCTGATGCTAAACAACAACCATTTGAACGCGATGGTCGTAAGGTGGGGCGTAATGAGCCTTGTCCCTGTGGTTCAGGTAAAAAATTCAAGCAGTGCCACGGGCAACTTAGCTAACGTTTAAAAAGACCATGACCATTGAGGTCGCGGCCGGTGTTTTGTGTGATTCACAGGGCCGGGTGTTGCTTAGCCAGCGCAGTGCTGACAAGCATTTGGCTGGAACCTGGGAATTCCCAGGTGGTAAACTTGAACAGGATGAAAGCCCCCAGCAAGCTTTACATCGTGAGTTGTCTGAAGAGTTGGGTATTGATGTACTTGCTGCCCAGCCATTAATCACCGTATATCATCGTTATCCGGAAAAGGCGGTCCGTTTGCATGTGTTTGAGGTGCTGCGCTGGCAGGGTGAAGTACGCAGCCTTGAACAACAGCCGTTGCGTTGGGCCAGTTACGATGAATTATGCCAACTGGACATGCCTGAAGCTGATGCGCCAATCATCAATGCATTGCGACTGCCGGGTCAATACCTGATCACACCACAGTGTCTGCCAAATCAGCAGCACTTGTTTGTGAAGGCATTGGAATCCAGTCTTTGCGGAGGAAGAGTTGGGATTGTTCAACTACGTCAACCAGGCTGGACAGCTGAACAGCTTATGCAGCTGGCTGATAATTGCCGTTCGGTTTGCACGGCAGCTGGCGCTCAGTTGGTGATTAACTGTGGGCTTGATCATGAGTTTAATGACCTTGCCAACGGTATTCACTTGAACAGTGGGTTATTACGTGAACTGACAGTTGCTAACAACATTGAAAGACCGATACCGAAAAACAGATTGTTGGGTGCATCATGCCATGATGCTGAAGAGTTAAGCTTGGCTTTGCTGCTGGGTTGTGACTACGGTTTGCTTAGCCCGGTTAAACCGACGACCAGTCATCCACAGGCAAGCCCGCTGGGCTGGAAACGGTTTGCTGAATTGACTGCCAGTTCAAATTTGCCCGTTTATGCGCTGGGTGGCTTACAACCCGAAGACCAGGACCAGGCTCGATCCAATGGTGCTGTAGGTGTTGCCGGCATTGCGGGCTTTTGGCGAGCCTAGATTGGTATTTATGGTTGGCTCGCAGAGTCAGCCAACAGTTCTGTAATTCGATCCCGACAGACAGCCTGATCCAGTGTGTGTAATTGTTGTTTTACGTTCAGAAGGCACCCGGGGTGTACGCTGAATTCGCGTAAACCCATACCCAGCAACAATGGAATATAGTCGGGAGCACTGGCCAGCTCACCACAGACACTGACGGGCTTTTTATGTTGATGAGCGGCGCTGATAATGCTGGTAAGCAAGCTTACTATGGCTGGATGTTGTGGTGCATACCAACGAGAAATATTGTCATTTTTACGATCGATCGCCAAGGTATATTGGACCAGGTCGTTACTGCCTATGGCAATAAAATCTACCAGCGGTAGCAACTCCCGAATAGCCAGTGCGGCGGCAGGTGTTTCAATCATTGCACCCAGTTCGATGGCATCAGCCTGTAACTCAGAATATTGCTCTGCTTTTAAATCCATACTGCACTTGTGGATCAAACGTCGCACGCTGAGTATTTCCTCACGCATACTGATCATGGGTAACAGGATGCGGATATGGCCATGCTGGCTGGCTCGCAATAACGCTCGCAGTTGTATTTTAAACCATTGCGGATAACGCAAGCTGAAGCGAATGCCGCGGAGCCCTAAAGCGGGGTTAGGTTCTGCATTCAGGTACCAGTCAATTTTTTCAGAAGATTGAGGTAATGGCTTGTCACTACCAACATCCAGGGTGCGGACCGTCAATGGAAGAGCTTTACCATCTTGATGCATTAATTTGGCCAAGCGTGTATAGCACTCATATTGCAGCTGCTCATCATCCACCAACCCCGGTTGTTCCTGGAGGAACAATAACTCGCTGCGTAACAACCCGATTCCAGTTGCACCGGCATCAAGCGCGTTTTTAATATCACCGGCATGCTCAATGTTCGCCAGTAATTGGATCGCGGTACCATCCTGGGTTTGACAGGCAACCTGACCAAGTGTTTTCTGCTTACTCAGGTGCTGCTGATAGGCGATGGTTTTTTGCTGGTAATGGCGTTGCATGGCCTCATCAGGCTCAGCAAACAGTGCACCATGGTGCCCATCCAGTATCAACATTTCATGCTCGCGCAAAATTGACAGCGCTTGTGGAACAGCGAGCACTGTAGGTAGGTTCAAGCCGCGCGCTAAAATGGCGGTATGGCTGTAGGCACTGCCTTGTTCAGTGACCAAACCGCTGGCACCTCGTTGTTTGATTAATACCAGTTCAGCCGGGCTTGGATCAGCAGCAACCACAATGATGTCATGCAGTTTGGTAGGTAAGTGATCTGCAAGGTTGGTGTTATCGCTTTGCAGTTGCTGGTGCAATAGCCGAATTACATGCTCGATGTCATCGGTGCGCGCACGAAGGTAATCGTCTTCGCTGATGTTTAATTGATCCAGCAACTTGGTTTGTACCTGAATTAAGGCCCATTCCGCATTACATTTCCCACTGCTGATGGTTGCGATTGTGTTGTCGAGTAATTCAGGATCAAGCAACATTTGCAGATGCATGCCGAGCACTTCATCAGCAGCAGGGTTGCTGGTGCGTTGTTGTTGTTGTCGTAGCTGTTCCGCCGCTGATTGTCGCGCCTGATGTAGCCGTTTGGTCTCCAGCTGCAAAGCCTTCTCGCTGGTCAAGGTCATTTGCTGGACAGTCAGTTCATCCTGGATCAGGCGGTGTACTGTACCGATGGTTACCCCATCGGCTATGGCGGTTCCAGTCAGCGATAACATGCTCTTATATTCTTATAGGCTATTCGGGTTCCTCAAAACGTTGATCGATTAGCTCAGTGATAGCTGTATAGGCTGCTTGTTCATCTGAACCATCCAATTCTACCTTAAGGGTAGCACCACAGGGTGCAGCCAACGTTAACAGTCCCATAATGGATTTGGCGTTGACTCTTCGATTGTTAAAACTGATCCAGCAATCAGCACTGAATCGACCGGTAACATTGACCAGTTTGCCGGCCGCTCGTGCATGCAGTCCCAAGCGGTTTGATAGTTGAATCTCCTGATTGATCATACGGTCGTACCGTTAGTCGGTTTGATAGGGTTCATATAGGATATGTATAGCGTCCTGGGTGCCTTCAATGACCTTGATGATTAGCTTAGAAAGCTCCAAATGGCGGTGCGTGACTGCTTTCAATAACATTGGCAGGTTCAGTCCGGTTAATACTGGCCAGCCATGCCGGCGTGCATGGCGCAAGGCCAGACTTGCGGGTGTGGCGCCTTCTAAATCAGTTAATACCAACACCTTGTTGGTCTCATCAAGCGTTGTAATCCAGTGATTAAAATCCTCATCAAGCTTTGCCCCGAAAGCATCGTCATCAATTTCCATCAAATACAGTTTAGTCAGTTGTCCGGTTGTGTCAGCTGCGAAAATACGCTGCATTTGATGAAGTAATGCGCTGCCAATTCCAGGGTGAGTAACCATCAATAGGGTGCAGGTTTGATCCATCATAATTGCCGTGCAAGTTCGCGGTGTCGTACCCGAACTTCCGGCCAGTCGGTTCGTAACTTCACGGCCAGTTGTTCGGACAAGAAAACTGATCGATGCTGACCACCGGTGCAACCAACACCGATTGTCAGATAACTGCGTTGAGCACTGGAAAACTCTGTTAGCCAACGTTGCAGCAGGGCATGAATATCATTTAAGTAATGATTGACCAGGGGGGCTTGTTGTAAATAATCCATCACTTCCCGGTCTAGTCCGGTTTTGTCGCGTAAATTCGGAACCCAATGCGGGTTAGGTAAACATCTAGCGTCAAATACAAAATCCAGATCAGCTGGCAGACCATGGCTGAAAGCAAATGATTCGACCAGTAATGCGGGTTGTCGCTGTTGGAGACTGACCCCGTTCCAAACACGCTGGCGTAATTCATGAATGCTGCAATCGGTGGTGTCGATAATGATATCCGCCTGACTGCTCAATGGTTGCAGCAGCCGGCGCTCGGTTGCAATGGCGTCTGGTAATCCATGGTCTGTGGTTACAGGGTGTCGTCTACGGGTTGCACTGAAACGTTGCAATAGTGCCTGGTCGCTGGCGGTAAGAAAAATCAACTGTAATTTTATAGGGGCTTTCCGTAACGTTTCCAACAGCGATTTAAACATGCGGGTGTCGCGGTTGCGAGCGTCCAGCCCTACCGCACAAAGCCGGTACTGATCCTGTTCAACTATCATAAGATTCACCAGGTCCTGCACCAGTGGAGCCGGTAAGTTGTCAACGCAGTAGTAACCCAGGTCTTCCAGTGCCTGCAGCGTGGTGGTTTTGCCGCTACCCGATAAACCGCTGATAATCATCAACTCCGGTTGGCCTGAAACTGATTGATGACTGTCAGCACAATTTGCTGATGTCTCGTCCATGAGGCCGCTATTTGCTACCCTGCTGGGCCAGCAGAGCGCGATGCCGTTCAATAAAATCGCTGGCGGCATCAATGCCCTTCATTTTTAAACTGAAGTCGCGGACAGCGGCTTCAACAATAACCGCTAAATTGCGGCCTGCCAGAACCGGCAGAATGATTTGTGGGACATCCGTATCCATTACTCTACGGCTGTTAGGGCCAGGTTGCAGGCGATCAAGTTCTGCCAATGCCTGGCGATCAGAGGGGACTTGCAAATCGATAATTACGCGCAGAAACTTATTCGCCTTAACCGCAGCATCGCCAAACATTTGGCGAACATTTAATATTCCCAGGCCGCGTACCTCCAGGCAGTCCTGAACAGCCGGAGGACACGTTCCATCAATGACATCAGGTGATACCTGGGTGAATTCAGGCGCATCATCTGCGATCAGCCGGTGGCCACGGGTGATTAATTCCAAGGCCAACTCACTCTTGCCGCAACCAGGCGCACCAGTAATCAATACACCGATGGTAAAAACCTCCATAAACACACCATGCAAGAGCGTGGATTCTGCTAATGCCCTGGATAAATAATGTTGTAGAAAATTGACATTGGTACAACTGGAATGAGGTGATTGCCATACAGCAACTGAAGCCTCTTCTGCAGCCTCTTGCAAATCCGGTGGAGGGGGCTGGCCATCGGCGATGACTATGGCCAATGGTTGATGAGCGATAATACTGGCTATGGTAGCCCATCGGGATTTAGCGTCCAGTGTATCCAGGTGAGCCTGTTCTTCACGTCCTATGACTTGAACCTGATTAGGGTGTACCAGATTCAAATAACCAGCCAGAGCTTGTCTAGCCGGTTTCGAATGTTCATTGCTGAAAAGGCTGGTAGTGTGCTGCGATTGCAGTGGCCGTGTTGCCGCCACAGAGCTGGTAACCGTCCAGGTTAAATTCAGGCGTTGCTCAGCAGCTTTGAATAAGACACCCGCGTTGAGCTTGGGAGTCACTCCGGCTGCTGCCAGTGTTGCAGGAAATCGATTAATACGGCTGCTGTTGCTGCTTTGCGCAGGCCGACACGAAAATCTTCCTGCTGCAGGCAACTGGCCAAGTCGCTGAGAATACGCAGATGGCTATCTGTGCAGGCTTGTGGCACGGCCAAGCCAATCACCAAATCAACAGGTTTTCCATCAGGGGAATCATAATCAAGTGCGCTACGCAGCCGAACCACTGAAGCACGGCTATCATCCAGGCCGATCAGCCGGGCATGTGGAATCGCGACGCCGTGACCCAGTGCGGTACTGCCAAGATGCTCACGTTCACACAGTGCTTCAAACAGATCACGTTCGTCCAGGTCAGTATTATCTGTACCGGTCAGTTGCTTGGCCAAGTGCTCAAGTAATCTTTTGCGGCTGCTCAATTGAGCATCAAGCGTAATCCGCTGTGGTGTTAAAAGTTCTGCCAGTGCCATGGGTCAAACAGTATTCATAAAGGACTTGGTGAGTTCAATTGCGTGCTCGTTGATTTACCAGGCATGACGACCAATAGATTAACGATGTTCAGTCACTTTGCTTTTATGTCGTCTTACCTGACGATCTAATTTATCCAGCATGCCATCTATAGCTGCATAAAGATCAGCTTGATCGTCTTCCGCGAATAACTGTGGTCCACCACCTACCGACAAGGTGGCTTCAGCCATGTGCACCCTTTTTTCTACTTTCAGGATGACATGGGCAGAAATAAGGTGATCAAAATGTCTTTCAAGGCGCTTACATTTTTCAGTGACGTAGGCACGTATAGCCTGCGTGATATCAAGATTGTGGCCGCTCACATTTACTTGCATGCTATTCTCCATTCTGTGGCAGCAATTATTAAATTGCCGCTCGGCAGTTTTTTTCGATATCCCAAATTCAACACTTGTTTGCATAGTACTGCGCTGGCAGTCTGTTGCCAATAGTGTATGCCTTAAAATCATAGTTCACGGCGTTTACGTGAATTTTCAATACCTAATCGTTGTCGATATTTGACCACCGTACGGCGAGCTACAGGAAATCCCGCCTGTTGCAGGCGTTGACAGAGTTCGGCATCAGACAATGGATGGTGATGATCTTCATCACGAATGAGAGTCGCCAGGTTGGCAATGGCGGCAACAGCAGCTGGCGCATCACTGGTTTGACCGGGTTGTTCTGGATTTGATGGTTTGCCCTGCAAGGCAACGCTGAAGAAATCTTTTAATGGGATAACACCCAGCGGGGTTTCTGCATATTTTCCCTGTAAAGTCCGAGTTATTGTCGATGGGTGCAGGCCAAGTTGTTCGGCTACCTGTAACCGGGTTAGCGGCCTGATTGCAGTGACGCCATGTTCCAGAAAAGCCGCCTGATGCAAGGCTAAAAGCTCACCCACACGCAGCATTGATTGTTCTCTAAGCGTTAGTGCGGATAATAATGCTTTGGCTTCGCGCTGCTGATTTGCGGTGCCTTCGCCACTGATTTGCAACAGGCTGCTGAAACTGTGGGTTAGCTCTGCCTGAAAACCAGATTGATTGACATTGTTGACGAAACGCAAATCCGGCTGGACATAATTGGTAGGTCTACTATCAAAAATTAATCCGGGGCGCGGGTTGAGTGAATGAACCAGTCCGATGGCTTTGTTGATATCTGGTTCCGTTACATTCAATTGCCCGGCAAGAGCGACAATATCTGGTTTGGCCAGGGCCTGCAAATGATTATTGACCAGTTGTAACGCCAGCTTTTGCAGAGCATCTACTGGAAAATTTTGTTCCAATTGCAGGCTTAAACATTCAATCAGATTACGCGCGCCTACGCCGGTAGGTTCAAACGATTGAACCAGTGTTAGTGCTTGTTGCCAACCGGGTTCATCCAGTGGCAGGTCGTCAAGTTGTTCATTTAATTCCTTAAATGCAGTACGCAAATAGCCATCAGGTCCCAGGGAATCAATAATGATCTCAGTATATTGGTGCTGGCGGGGATTAACCTGTTCAAGCCCAAGTTGCCATAACAGGTGATCAGCCAGACCTGTTTGCTGTTGACGGGTAGCCAGAGCAATATCTAGCGGGGAGTTGGCGGTATTCGAATGATGGTTTCGCAAGCTCAGTAGCGGGTTATGTTCCAGTTGCTGATGGAGGTATGAATTCAGCTGGTCTGTATTGAGAGGCAGCAATTGCATTGTTAATTGCAAATGCGGTGCCAGCATCTGCTGGCGGAGCTGCTGTTGCTGGCCTAGTTGTTGGCTGAAGCCGGGTTTGTTTGCCATGTTGGCGGCGACCAAATCAGACAAATATTAGAGGCGAAACTCACGCCCCAGATAAACATCACGCACTGCTTGATCTTGCAAAATGGCTTCGGCAGTGCCTTCACTCAAAACCCTTCCATTGCTGATGATATAAGCATGGTCACAGATACCGAGTGTTTCACGGACGTTATGGTCGGTGATCAGGATTCCTATGTTTTCGGCTTTTAACTGTCTGACGATACGCTGAATCTCACCTACTGAGATCGGATCGACCCCGGCAAAAGGCTCGTCCAGCAGCATAAAACGTGGAGCCGCAGCAAGTGCCCGGGCAATTTCCACGCGGCGGCGCTCGCCACCCGATAGGCTCATACCTTTCTGATCAGCCAAATGCGCAACCTGCAGGCTTTCCAATAAGCGTTCCAATTCTTGCTGACGGTCTTTATGACTAAGCTTGGGGCGTAATTCCAGCACCGCCAAAATATTATCGCGCACCGATAGCCCTCGAAATATTGAAGCGTCCTGAGGCAGGTAGCCGAGGCCGCGCTGGGCGCGTTGGTGAATCGGGGCATCGGTGATGTCTAAACCATCCAGCATCACCTTGCCGTGATCGGCACGGACCAAGCCGACCATCATGTAAAAACAAGTGGTTTTACCTGCGCCGTTTGGGCCTAGCAGGCCAACCACCTGGCCTTGCGCGACCTGGATCGACACATCGCTGATTACTTCACGGCGGCGGTAGCTTTTTTTAAGATTATCTGCGCGCAGCATATCAATTGTTATTGTCGGTTGAATCGTCACTATTGGTGGGCTGGTTGTCGGGGTTGGTGCTGTTGTCGCTTTCTACCCCAGTTACACCCTCCATCACATCATCCATCACTTCTTCAGCGTTAGCCTCTATAACATCGGGCTCCAGTCGAATCTTGACCCGACCACCGTTACTGCTGTCACCACGCAATTTTTCAGCATCCAGGTCATAGGTGAGTTTATCGCCGGTAATCTGTCCTTGTGGATGGTTGACTCTGGCATTGCCGGTCAACAGGATAGTGGCATCGTTAACTTGATAGTCAATCTGTGCAGCATGTGCGTCCATCCATTCCAGGCTGTCCATTTGCTGCTTCCAGGTAGCTGGTTTGCCGTTTAGCAAGACTCGAGTGACCCGCCCGGAGTCAACAAAAACCTGTGCATCGTCAGCATTAACTTCCAGGCTGCCCTGAAGTATGATGACCGAACCCATAATGTGAGTAAAGCCGGTGCGGGCATCCAGTTCAGAACTATCGGCAGATACATCAATCGGCTGCTGACGGTCACTTTCCAAGGCCTGTGCGAAAGGCACCGGGGAGACCCATAAAAATACAACGACAGCTATGTAAAAAAGACTATTTGTGTATTTGTGTGTCATGGTCAATAAATTGGGCTTGTACATCATGGTGTAATACATATGTTTCTTGTTCTAGATTACCTGACAGGCCGCGGCCTTGCAGCTGCATGCCTGGTTGTGTAATTGTAACGATTTCTGAGCTGCTCAGGGCTTTTGCCTGGATATCCAGTTGTGCTTGTGAGGTTTCGACCCTAAGAGGTTTAATCTGGTTCAGGCTTTGTAATACGACCTCGTCGAACAGGGTTACCTGCTCATTGTGACGGTCGATTAAGGCTAAACGTGCGCTTAACCTCCAAATACCTTCGCCATTCGGTGCAGTAATGATCGGTTCCGACAGTTCGCTGGGCTGCCCTTCGCCAGCATCGATTAATAATGGTGAGCTGATGGTAAGCTGTTGTTTTCCATCCGGATCCAGGATAGTCAAAACCAGATCATCAATACGATACGCAAACCTTGAATCGCCGGAAGTGATTTCGACTGTTGCTGGTTGCATCTGCTGCCAGATGACGCGGCTAAGTACCAATAACAGTACAGCCAATAATATGATTAACCACCGTCGGCGCACGCATTAACCTGTATGAGGGTGAAAATAATGCGTCAAATTCTGTGCCTGCAGGATTAATTCAATCACTTCACGAGCAACGCCCGAGCCGCCACTGGCGGTAGTGCATAAATCAGCTGCTGCAAGTACTGCAGGTACTGCATCTGCAACGGCAATTCCAAGGCCTGCTAATTCTATGGGGGGGATATCAATCCAGTCATCACCCACATAGCAGAGCTGTTGGGGTGTCAGCTGCAGTTTGTTGAGCAGTGCTTCCAAGGCGGTGATTTTTTCCTGAATTCCCAGATGTACGTGGGTTATTCCCAAGTCTTGCATACGTTGTCGTACCGCTTGAGAATGTCGGCCACTGATGACTGCCAATTGAAGTCCGGCACGTTGTAATGTGCGCAGTGCATAGCCATCACGTGCATGGAAGGCAATCAGGTCATCGCCATTACTGGAGTAATACATGCGGCCATCAGTCAGGGTGCCATCCACATCAAAAACGACCAACCGGACCCTGGTGGCGGCGGCAATGATATCGGCAGGATAATTTGGTGCCGATTGTGACATCAGACTACGCCGTGTTGCAGTAAATCGTGGAAATTAAGCGCACCGGTTAAACGATTATTCTCAGTAACCAGCAATCCCTGGATTTTGTTTGCCTGCATGCAGCGGACACCTTCAGTAGCCAGTGCATCGGCAGAAATAGTCACCGGATCAGGGGTCATCAGTTTATCAATACTGGTAGTTGCCAGATCATACTGTTCATCAATCGCTCTGCGTAGGTCGCCATCAGTAAAAACACCAAGTAAATGACGTTTGGCATCTACGATTGCCACCATGCCCAGGCGTTTTTCCGTCATTTGCACAATTGCAGCCATTAAAGTGGTATCGGGAAGAACTTGTGGAATATCCGAACCATGGTGCATGACGTCGGTGATTCTTAGTAGCAGCCGTTTACCCAGTGTTCCACTTGGGTGCGCGCGAGCAAAGTCTTCATTGGTGAATCCGCGTGCTTCCAGCAAAGTGATTGCCAATGCATCGCCCATTGCCAATGCGGCAGTGGTGCTGGAGGTTGGTGCCAGGCCTAGTGGACAGGCTTCTTTGTTAACGCTGACATCCAGAGTGATATCAGCGTGCCGGGCCAGGGTTGAACCGGGTTTCCCAGTTAATGTGATCAGTTTGACACCAATCCGTTTGATGCCGGGTAACAGCGATTTAAGCTCTTCTGATTCACCCGAATTGGACAGCAATAACATCACATCACCCATCACCAGCATGCCCAGATCCCCATGCCCGGCTTCGGTTGGGTGCATGAAAAAAGCCGGCGTACCGGTAGATGCCAGGGTGGCTGCTATTTTGCCGGCAATATGACCTGACTTGCCGATGCCGGTTACCGCAATGCGACCATGGCAACTCAACAGGCAGTCACAGGCTTGTAAAAAAGCATCATCTATTCGTGGTATTAATTGCTCGATTGCGTTTGCTTCAGTGCGTAATACTTCAATGGCCAATTCACGTATCTCATTAGCTGACAACTGACTGATTGGTTTTGGGGGCTGCTTAGAGTTGGCAGATGACATTCAGATAGCCTCTAAAAACCGCCATGGATAGCCGAGTTAATTACAATTCCGGTATATACGATATAACCTGTCAGCAAGATCAAACCGCCAATACGGTTAAGCTGATTGGTTTGCCGTTTTCTTAAAGCCAGCGCAAACAAAGCCCCGGTTAACAAGAACATGGTAAGTACATCACGAGAGAGTAACACGGGTTGAACAGTCAAGGGGTGTACCAATGCGGCGATTCCCAATACACCCAGCAAATTAAACATATTCGAACCAAGGATGTTGCCGACGGCCAGATCATGTTCATTTTTCATTGCCGAAGCCAGCGCAGCCGCCAGTTCAGGCAAGCTGGTGCCCAAAGCAATAATGGTTAAACCGATAATGGTGTCGCTGATGCCCATGGTGGTTGCAATCGTTACCGCACCCTCAACCAGAATGCGAGAGCTCAGCGGTAATATAGTGATGCCGACTATGGTCCAGATAACTGCTCGAGACATTTGCATGTCTCGAGGGATTTCCGCTTCCAATTCCTGAACCAGCGGATCTTGCTCGCCGCGATTAATCCCCAGCCAAACCATCCATACCAGCATGGCCAGCAGGCCGAAGATCAGGATTAGACCATCCATGTGCCCGAGATTCAGATCCCACAGTAAAAAGGTGCTGGCGATCATGATCAACAACAACACCGGTGCTTCCCGATGCAGCGTTATTGAATCAATTCGTAATGGATATAAGATTGCGGTTGCGCCCAAAACCAAACCGATATTGGTAATGTTAGAACCAATCGCATTGCCGATTGCAATGCCAGGGTTACCGCGCAGAGAGGCGACTGCGGAAACCACCAGCTCTGGTGCGGATGTGCCAAAGCCGATAATCGTCAAGCCGATGATCAATGGTGACATGCCCAGATTGCTGGCTAAACCGGAAGCACCTGCCACTAAACGGTCCGCCCCCCAGACCAGCAGCATAAAACCACCAACAATTTGAAGAATAGCTATGAGCATCAAGGCTGAATAACAGGGGTTAACAAGCTGTTGTTGGGCCTAAAGAGAAGGTTTGCAAGGTATCGACTGATAGATGGCCTGTTTTCGGGCTAAAAACGAAATAAATTTTTACCAAGGGACACTCCGGCTTTAGACATTGGCAATTTTTGCGTAATATGCCATGTTTAATAGCTAATACCAATCGACAAGTCTATGGATGCCAATCACATTGAGCAACTGATCAAATTGCATTTGCCGAAAGCTGAAGTCTCTGTGACCAGCCCGGATAACGTGCATTACACAGCACAAGTCACCTCAGCAAGCTTTGCCGGACTTAGCCGCATCGCCCAGCATCGGCTTGTGCATGCTGCGCTGGGGGCGGCATTAGGCGATGATATTCACGCTTTATCGTTGACTACCCGGTTGCCGGTTGACAGTCATTCAGAGGACAGCTAATGGCTATTATTCAAATTAAAGGCGGACAACCGTTAATGGGTGATGTGCAGATTTCCGGTGCTAAAAATGCCGTGTTGCCAATCTTGGTGGCCAGTTTGCTGACTGAAAATGATTTGCAATTGAACAATGTGCCGCATCTACAGGATGTGACCACGACCATGGCATTATTGGCGCAGTTGGGTGCTGATATTGGTATGGATGAACATATGCAGATTCTGATCAATACCAGCAATGTCACCAACTATGCAGCGCCCTATGAACTGGTCCGTACCATGCGCGCCTCAATCCTGGTGTTGGGGCCATTATTGGCCAGGTTTGGCCGGGCTGAAGTATCCCTTCCTGGAGGTTGTGCGATTGGTGCCCGGCCAGTCGATTTACATATCAAGGGAATGCGCGCGCTGGGTGCGGAGGTGCAGGTTGAAAATGGCTACATAATGGCTACTGCTGACCGTTTGCGTGGCACCCGAATCGTTATGGATACGGTCACTGTTACCGGAACTGAAAATATCATGATGGCTGCAACCCTGGCAGAAGGCACCACCATAATTGAGAATGCAGCTCAGGAACCTGAAGTGGTTGATCTGGCAGATTGCCTGAACAGTATGGGCGCGCAGGTTAGTGGCGCCGGCACTGATACCATAACCATTCAGGGTGTCGATAAGCTGCATGGCACTACCCATAATGTATTGCCTGACCGGATTGAAACCGGAACCTATCTGGTCGCTGCTGCAATTACCGGTGGCAGACTAAGGTTGCAACGGACGCGGCCGGATACTTTGGATGCAGTGTTGGCCAAATTACAGGAAAGCGGTGCGCAGATCGATATTGGAGATAACTGGATTCAGCTGGACATGGCTGGCCGTCGCCCGCAGGCTGTGGATATCACCACTGCGCCTTACCCGGGTTTTCCCACCGATATGCAGGCGCAATTCACAGCATTGAATTGTGTAGCGGAAGGGACGTCTGTCATTTCCGAACGGGTTTTTGAAAATAGATTTATGCATGTTCTGGAACTGCAGCGGTTGGGTGCAGATATCCAGTTGCGCGGTGGTAATGCAATTGTACGAGGTGTAGACAGGTTATCCGGTGCTCCTTTGATGGCAACAGATTTACGTGCTTCCGCCAGCCTGGTATTAGCTGGTCTGGTGGCGGAAGGGGAAACCCGTGTGGATCGCGTTTATCATATTGATCGCGGCTATGAAAACATTGAAGAGAAGCTTTCAGGCGTCGGCGCAGATATCCGGCGTATTACAGCTGGTTTTGGTATGGAGAATAGTGCTGTTGCATAGGCCTATACTGATACTGCGTCGGTTCTTGCAAAGGTATTGCTCAAAATGGTTTGGAATAAAACCGGTTGTCTGCATTCTCACACTAGTAGCGTGAGAATGCTATGAATAAATATCAGGTCATTTTATTTTGCTGGTGTTTAATTAACACCCATTTGTTGTAGCTCGGTGGCAGCTCTTTGGCCAACGTCTCCACCCGCCTGACTTGCAGTTTGCAGGTGCTGGATAGCTTGTTGCCTGTTGCCGGCACGCTTTTCCAGTAATCCAAGCTGGTAAAACCCAACACCAGTCGGCAGTTTCTGTAAACTGTTTTGCAGATCGCTGCGGGCGCCACTGAGTTTTTCCATTCGTTGTCGGATAATTCCGCGCCGGAGCGGCAAATAGAACCAATTATTATCTCGTGAAATCGCTTGGTTGTAATGTCGTTCTGCGCCACGCAGGTTATCGCGGCTGGCGGCTATGTCTCCCCGAAGTGCATGAAAGCGAGCCTCCTTGT
This sequence comes from Gammaproteobacteria bacterium, assembly GCA_021772985.1. Taxonomy (GTDB): domain Bacteria; phylum Pseudomonadota; class Gammaproteobacteria; order Xanthomonadales; family Wenzhouxiangellaceae; genus JAJFKX01. The sequence continues at coordinate 447,553 of JAJFKX010000019.1, read as the reverse complement.
CTTCAATCCGTATTGCCTGTTGTGCAAACCGGTCGGCAGCGTCGAGATCTCCTTCCTGGGCGGCTTTCTGGCCTTTCTGGTAGGCGTCATAAGCCGGTTCAACTCGTTTGATATAGGCAATTTTTTGTTGGTAGCGTTGCCGTCCGAGTTCGCCGCCATCAGGTAGTTCAGTAGCGGTTCGGCGGTTCTTTTCGACTCTTTCGGGCGAAGGTGGGTGAGATGCAAACAAGCCATTAAGCCAACTCTGGTTGCGGCCTTCGGATAAGCGTACAAAGGTTTGCTGTAGGTCGATCGCACCTGTGGGGTTGTAACCGGCGGCTGACATATATCGCATACCATGATAATCCGATTCAAGTTCAGCATCTCGGCCATAACGGGTGGTAATCAGTTGTGCGCCCAGACCGGCACCGATGGTGGCGATTTGACCATACTCTTTGCCTCTTAAAGCAATACTGGTAGCCGCAACTGTGCCTTGTAATAACATTCCCCTGGATTGAGCCTGTGCGCCGTGCCTGGCAGCTGAGTGGGTAACTTCATGGCCGAGTACAGCTGCCAGCTCGGCTTCCGAATTCAATTCGGTCAGCAGGCCGCGGTTAATCGCAATTTTGCCTCCAGGCAAAGCCCAGGCGTTAGGTACCGAACTGTTGAGCACGGTAAATTCATATTCCAGTTGATTTTCTGCGTGTTGGGCAACTTTTTGGCCGACTCCGTTGACATATTCGCTAAGCACTGGATCAATATCGTATTCGCCACCCTGGCCTTGCAGGGAAGGCTGGTATTGTTGTGCACCGATTTGCTGATCCCAGCTCTGCGGAACCAGAATTAAATTGCTCCTGCCGGTAACCGGGTTGGTCGCACACCCGGTTAACCACAATAAACTGATGGCCAGCAAAGCCGGCATGATACGCATTGGTTGTTTGGATTTGTTATTCAGCTGCATGACAGTACCCCGGTAGTTGATTAATCAAAAGTCATTGCTGGCAAGCATTGACCACTTATGAGCGTTTGATAACGCCACAATTGAGAGTTGGTGAATGTGACGATTCAATCGCGCGTAAATCCAATTGCAGTATATCGCCGCGTTTGCGTGTTTTCCGGACTCTGATCGGCAGCCAGTCTATTTCTTCAGCATGCCAGGTCCAGACTTTTTTGTAGCTGTCCGGCAATATCCCCTGATATACACGGGTATCCAATTGCCCGCATGCGGTGTCCAATTGTTCGTTGTCCATAATTTGATAGCTGAAGCCTTCGACGGATTCGGCGGCAACAATTTTAGCGGTGAGCCAGCGGCGTTGTTTGGCTGCTGAATCGGCCAGCAGCAGATACATGCTTAATGAATCGAGTTCGCCGCCGTTTAATACTTTCGACCATAAATCACCTTTTTTACCATTTACACTCAAAGTATCTTGTTGCCAGTCAAAATCGGCATGCCAGTGGCTCTTATTAAAGATAAGTTTTTCTTCTTTTTCGTAATAGTGTGATCGCGTTTGCCCATTTTCGATGCTGAATCGAGCCAATTCACGACTTCTGGCCCGGGCAAAGCCGGCAGCACCTTTGGTCGCTTTGCTGAATAACCGTACTTCGAAACTGTTGTTGTCAGTATGCGCCAGTTCCATTTCTGCGTGGCCGATGTATTTGCCGTTCAGTGAGACATCAAACTGGGCAATAAATGGTTGCAGCATGGTTTGCGGACCGAAAACATCGGTGCCGGTAAGATTAGCGGCTGTAGCCTCATCTGTACTTGCAGCAACTTCTGCGGTTGCAACTATGCTGGTTAACTGTTGCTCCGCCATCTGAGCTACTGCCAAGCTGCCGCAAGCTATCAGACTGGTGGCTAATGCACAACGCAGATATAGGCTCAGGTAATTATTGGATTTAATAGGCTTCATTCAATTTACTCTTAGTTGTTTATAGGCCAGCTAATATTTTGATCCAGCAGCAATGGCTGACGCAGGGCTTGACCGTTAAACATAACCTGCCTGGATTTTACTTGGATAGCACACTGCGTGAAAAGTGCGATGACAGCTTGTAACAACCTGTGCTCATGAGGTGCCAGGCGTTGCGCGAGGGAAATGGGGGTGTCATGCGGAGCAATTGGCATGCGGTATTGGGCAATCACAGGCCCGTTATCCAGCTCCGGCACCACCAGGTGAATACTGCTGCCATGTTCCCGGTCTCCCGCTGCCAGAGCGCGCTGATGGGTATCAAGGCCCCGGTGCCTGGGTAACAGGGAAGGGTGCAGATTAATCATTTTGCCGGAAAAGCGCTGTACAAAACCGGCTGATAGTATCCGCATGAAACCAGCCAGGATGATCAGCTCGACTTGCGCAGCATCCAGTGCATTGGCCAAGTCTTGTTCAAATGCAGGTTTATCAGGGTACTGACGGTGATCAATAATATGGGTTTGTAATCCATGAGTCAGCGCATGCTGGATGCCCTGGGCAGTGGGCTTATTACAAATGGCGCAACGGATAGCAATATTCAATTGCTGATTAGCAGCTGCTTGTGCCAGTGTTTTGAGGTTGGTTCCCTGTCCGGAAAACAACACGGCAACAGGCAATGGCAGATTTTGCATCAATGGCAAGCTTTAAATAAAACGAACACGCTGCTGGTCGGCTGATTCTTTCACTTGGCCAATTGGCCAGCATTCCAAGGGTAAATGACTCTGCCATTCATCAATACTGTGTTCCGGAATAATCAGCACATAGCCGATACCGCAATTGAAAGTGCGCAACATTTCCAGATCAGCAATTTGGCCCTGTTGTTGCAGCCATGAAAAAACTTCTGGTTTTGGCCAGCTGTTGGGGTCGATCTCGATACCCAGGTTTTCCGGGATTACACGGGTGATATTTTCCACCAAGCCTCCACCAGTGATATGCGCCATGCCATGTATCGGCAGTTTGCTCAGCAAGGGCAAAATATATGGGACATAGATGGTAGTAGGCGCCAGCAGGGCATTGGCCAAGGTGCTGTCACCCATTTCCAAGTCTGCCGGCGCACCACTGCGCTGCAAAACTTTACGAATCAGGGAGTAGCCATTGCTGTGTGGGCCGGAACTGGCAATACCCAGCAACCAGTCACCGGATTGAACGCCACTGCCGTTGATTATGTTATCGCGCTCCGCGATACCGACGATAAAGCCAGCCAGGTCAAAATCACCTGGTTGGTAGACACCGGGCATTTCCGCGGTCTCACCACCGACCAGTGCGCAACCTGCCAGCTGACAGCCTTCGGCAATGCTGGTAATCACTTCTGTAGCTTGTTCCAGGTCCAGTTTTCCGCAGGCAAAATAATCTAAAAAGAACAATGGCTCAGCACCCTGAACCAGGATATCGTTAGCACACATTGCTACCAGATCGATACCAATGCCTGAATAATCGCCGAACTTATTGGCTAAAAGCAGTTTAGTGCCGACCCCGTCAGTGCCGCTGACCAGCACTGGGTTTTGATAACCTTCGGGCAGTTCTACCAGTGAGCCGAAACCACCCAGGCCAGTCAGCACTTCCCGCCGCATGGTGGCTTTGACAGCTGGTTTGATGCGTTCTACCAGCGCATTGCCTGCATCGATATCAACACCGGCAGTCCGGTAGTCCAAAGGCGTATTTAATTCGCTCATAAGTATCAGGGTTTAATCAGAAAAAACTGGTTTTGAATGCGCATTACCACACCATCCGGAAGTATTTCATGTATCCATAATTCACGGCCGACAGGTAAGCCTTCCCGGCCACGAAAGCCGTTGATCAGAGCATAGCGTTTTTCCGGGTCATCCGAGTAAAAATGGATGCTGAGTTGCGGACGAATGACTTCCCGGCGGATATCCACTGACAGCTCATCATAACTTTGCAACTGATCATATGCTGGGATACTCACCCCTTGCGGCAAGGGGGGCGCAATGAAGCTGAAGTCTGCTTCATTTGAACTTTCCTGGGCAATCAGTGCTGAACAAATAATCAGGCTTGCAATCAGCATTATTAGCCGGTTTCCGGCATCAGGTTTTTTTAAACGGGTAAAGCACATATGAATTAACGGCAGTGGTACACTTCCATTATGGACAATAATTAAGAGAATATGATGCAAGATACATTGACACACGCAAGATTCCAAGCTTTGTTGGATCAACAGGTGCAATTATGTTTGGGGGAAGTTGAGTTATCGGCAAAGGTGCTTGAAGTCAATGCTCTGAATAGGCATGGGGATGCCGAACGCGATCCGTTCTCAGTGGTTTTTGTGACCGATAGCGAAGAAAATCATGGCCAGCAGTTGTATACAATGAAGTGTGCCGAACTGGGTGAAATGGAATTGTTTCTGGTGCCGTTGGGCCCCAAAGGGGATGGCATGAGTTATGAGGCAGTGATTACCTGATTGGGATATTGTCTGGATAATTCCTTTACAAGGGAAATACCTGAACCTGGGATAGGGTGCTAGCTGTAGGAGCGGATTGTATCCGCGATAAGCATAGTTATTGATTCATCAAGCAATAGTGGGCAAATTAGGCTGGTTGTTCGCCGATGCAATCGACTCTTACAATTCTTAGAAACAGGGTTGTAGAAAATACCTTGTCAGCTATGAGTCAGCGGGAACCCACTCCATCAAATCGTAAACACCTTGATCTTCAATCTGTCTGAATCCAAGGCGAATATACAAGCGCATGGCAGGGTTATTTTTTTCCACATGAATTTTGACGGGCAGGTTAGTGCTTTGTGCTTCCTCGAGCAGGTCTTCCAGCAGTGCCTCGCCCAGGCCCTGTCCCTGTGCTTCCGGCAATAGCGCGATATCGATCAGGCGAATTTCATCATCACGGCGGTCTGTATAGATACGCCCAACGGGCTGTTTGTGCTGTTCTATTACCAGATATTCGGCCTGCTTGAATTGCTCCTGGTAAAACTTGTGCTGGGCATCAAACTGCATTTGCAGAAACTGCTGTTGCTGTTCTGCAGTCCAATCACTCACTTGGGCAACTTCCTCAGCACGCGTGGAAGCGTACAGGCGGGATAAAAAGGGAAGGTCCGAGTCTGTGATCGGACGGAAGCCGATCACAGCAGGAAGGCGCGCAGAGGCGCCTTGAAATGCACGCATCAGGCTGTTTGCAGGTTGATTACCGCTTCCAACGTGTGCTTATCAGAAGCTGAAGGTTGCAGGTGCAACAGCATTTCCTGACCGCTATCGGCTTTCAGCAAATACATATCTTCGGCAAATGCTTCATTATGCTGATTACTTGCGAAGCGCACAAAGAACTGCTCACCTTCACCAGCATCTTCAACAGCCTGCAGCTTTAACTGACAGCTGCTCTGGTCATTAATCCCGCGTAGCGAGAAAGTCTGATTCAGACATGCCTGAAAAGCCTGCTTGTGCATATGTGGAAGGGCAACAGGATTGACACCGGCTACTGTCGATGCGCTGACACCACTGCCTGCAATGGCTGTACCGGCGACTAAACCGGCAGAAAATTTTCTTCTTTTCATGATCTTCTCCCTGGGTTAGCTGCGTGACGGATACAGGCCGACCAAAGCAATGATGAAGTTCATCGCTATGAATGGCTGCAGGTTGTTGTGCGCCTGACTGCCGCCGGTATTGGTAAGCGAGCCACTGGCCATTGCTTGAAGGTTGGCAGATGCAGCATAGATGCCTGCTCTGGCCGGCCTTGCATTGGCAGCTGGGTCGTTGTCTTCACCCGGCTCATCAGTTTCAACCCTTAATGGATTGTGACTGTGTGACGGCATTTGTGCCTCACTCAGCGTCACCATTTCCACCCCACCACGCTGACCCAGACGACGGCTGGTTAAACCAGGGCCGCGACCAGGATGCATTGCTGCCTGACCTTGTAAATTCGGTAAGGCAGTGGTGGTCCGACCATCTCCACCATAAGTGGTGCCGATCAGCGAAAACAAAGCGGTATTTTGGGAAACCGGCAATAACTGACCATCACAAAAGGCCCAGCCCCGAGGAGCAAAGTTACCAGCGAATATTCTTATTTCTGCAACAAATGGTTCTGACATGGTAAATCCTCCTCTATTGACGTGATGGATAAATGCCGAACAGGGCAATAATGAAATGAATACACAGGAACGGCATCAGGTTAGTGTGCCTCCGGCTGCCGCCGACATTACTCACTACACCGGTATTCATATTGCCTGGATTATCCAAATCTTCCCGATAAACATCCGCAACAGTCTGGGCCATAACGTTACCCACCGGGGTCAACAAGTTGGCAATATTGGTGGATGCCCGCCAGTTGTGAGTATGTGAAGGCAGCTGGTTAACCGTCAAGGTAACATTTTCAGCGCCGGCTTTGGCGCCGAGTCTGCGTTGTGATAAACCTGGCCCGGTGCCGGCGTGTATTGGAATACGACCACGCAAATCCGGCAGCCCGAATGTGGTTCTGCCATCGCCGCCATAAATGGTGCCTAATAAACTAAACAGAGCATCGTTTTGTGAAACAGCCAATAATTGTCCATCACAAAATGCCCAACCGCGCGGTGCAAAGTTGCCCGCGAACATGCGAATTTCGCCTACAAATGGTTCTGACATGATCTGCCCTCCTAATTACGTGACGGGAACAAGCCCTGCAGGGCAATGCAAAAATTAACAGCCAGATAGGGCTGCATGTTCTCATGCGCCTGACCGCCACCTACATTGGGTACAGCTCTATCGCCCGCCGGAGTGGTTGCAAGGTCGGTGTTTGGAGCGCTGGCACTGTAAACATCAGTGGTGGTTCGCCCCAATACTCTGCCAGTGCCATCGGTTAGGGTGGCGGAATTGTCGGTTGCCATCATGGCATGGTCGTGTTGGGGCATTTCAGCAGCGCTGAGGGTATGTGTTTCCTCACCACTTTTTTGGCCTTGCCGATGGCCGTTGCCGACATGAATCGGGGTGCGGCCACGCATATCGGGTAGCGCGAAGCTGGTCCGGCCATCCCCACCATAGGTGGTGCCGAGTAGAGAATATAAGGATTGATTTTGATTAATGGGCAGAATTTGTCCATCACAGAAAGCCCAACCACGTGGTGCGAAATTAAATCCCACCATGCGGACTTCGGCCAAGAATGGTTCAGACATGCTCGTTCCTCCGCTTATTAGCCGGCATGCTGATCACTGATGACCAGGTATGCCGTTTTTTTATTAACGGTACAACTTCCCTGGAAGCCTGCAGCTGGTGCGGGCTTCAATCAAAGTCAGCCGGTGTACCTGTGGCGGCTGACCCTGATGTTTTTAATTTAAATGATTATCAAGCAACTCCGGTTGACGATCACTATCATGGCGCCGGTGGCAGCGCAGGCATGGTGCAGTTTCCTCCTGCTGCAAACGTGTTTGGTGCATCAGCAACAATATCCAGATTTTCCAATGAATTTCTGCCATTAAGGAATGCGGCAACACCTCCGATGAGATCTTCAATCAGGAATACCGTGCCCGGGTCTTCCTGCAAATGCAGTTCCGAGTTGGCAGATGTTGCGCCATCATCGGTGGTGTTACTGTCAGCACCAATATTATCTGCATTCATATCCAGACAGACATCACCACCGTTATCGGCTTCAAGATCAAATGCCTCACCCCCGGTATTGTTATTGGTCATGTCATTGCCATGGATGGTCAAATTGGTATTCGAGCCATCTTCAAAGTCACCATCGATGCTTTGTGAGGACGAGTTGGTCACCAGCACGTTGTCTTCAACCAGAATATCGATACTGGAACCTGAACCGGCATTGTTATCAGAGAACAACCGGATGGTGTCTTCATTGAAGTTGGCATTTTCAGTACCAACCGGTGTGGTTACTCCGATCATATTGTTTCGGATGGTCAAGTCAGCTGCTACGGTGTTATCACGCGGATGGAAGAATACGCCTGGTTCGTTCACGTCATCAATGGTATTCCCATCTACCAGGATCGTGAACAACAGGGTATTGTCATCACCGATAAAGCGTTTGCCGCCGTCTTCCTCGATAGCACTGATGGTATTGTTGTTGGCATTGATAATGCCGGAACCTGCCTGATTATTGACAAAGTCGAATACACCGACCAAGCCTACCGGTAATGCGCCATTCTGGACGCCACTGTCGAACATGGTATTGCCAATGACATTAGCTGTCAGGATGCCACCATTAATCAGCAGTGCATCCGAGGTACCCATGCCCAATCGTGAGGCACTGTTACCGCCGATACCGCCTGGCTGAATATTGGAATCGTTGCTGAAGCGGTTGCCGTTGATATTGGCGGTTACATCAGATAGGCCATCAGCGATCACTTGTACGCCGTCACCCAATAGACCGTCAAAATCATTGCTGTTCAACACATCCAGCCTGGCTGTGACACTGCCGGACATGTTAAACAGGATGGCATCATTACCGCCATTTAAAACACCAGTGAAGTCGCTGTTGTTAACTTCCAGCAGTGTCAGGTTGCTGGTGGAATTAGCAATACGAATGTAGTCTGATGAAGCTGTACCCTGGCCAGTGAACACACCGCCGCGAATCAGGTTGCTGCCACGCAACTCGGTTGCATTAATACCGTTTTCACCAGCAGCATCACCAGGATTGGTGATATTCATTGATCGCAAAGTAACATTCGCTGTGTTGTTAAGTGATACGGCATGGCTGGTGGTGTTTTGAATGACACCTCCGCTACCATTTTGGGCGTTGCTGCCATCACCTGCTACGGTAAAGCCGCCATTGCCGGTGTTGTTCAAAATAATACCGCTGCTGCCGCCACTCATGCTGACAGATCTGAATGTAACCCCAGCTCCACCAATGGTGGTGTTGGCGATATTCACGCCGGTGCCGGTGGTGTTATTAATCGTACTGCCTGCATTATTGGCACTGACAGTGCCACCACCGGTAGCGGTAAATGCAGTATTGCTGGTGGTATCCAAATCCAGCACACCGGTGAAATTGATCGTATGACCGGTGTTGTTATTCAAGAATATACCGGTGCCTGAATCGGTAATATTGCCTGAGAACGTGGTCGTGCTTCCACCGCCATTGGTCAGCACCTGCACTGAACGCCCGGTCGTGTTACTGATGGTACCCGCATAAGTCGCACTACCCGTGCTGTTGGAAACGCTGACCGCAGCACCAGCTGCGTTTTGCACGCTGCCACCGTTGATATTGATGGTGGCGCCATCATTGTTCGACAGAGCAATCGCAGAACTGTTTGAGCCGTTGTTGTTGATGGCAACACTGGTAACTGTAATCGTGCTACCGCCAGTCACGGTATTATCAATACCGAATGCCGTAGTGGCAGACGAGTTTTGATTATTGATGGTGACTGTGCCGAACTGACCGTTTTGAGCACCGCCGGTAAACGCATTGATAAACACACCGGCACTGTTGCGGTTGTTTACAGTAACGTTACCAAATGTATAAGCGGCTGAACTGTTCTGGATACTGACCCCAATGTTGGTAGCGTTATCCACGTTGGTCAGCCCGGTTACCGTAAAGCTGCCTGAAACACTGTCTAACAATATGCCTTCGGATGTGCTGTTGGCCGAACTGATCGAGTCAAAAGTCACATTATTAGCGTTGCCGGTATCCAGATCCAATGCTTCACCGGTTCCGTTGACCAACATTTCACTGGCGGTCAGTGCGCCGAAATTAGTGCCGGATACACCGGTTACCGCATTGCCGATATTAAAGCCGCGGATGGTATTGCCTGCACCCAGATTAATGCCATTGGAGGCACTGGTTACTACAGGTCGTGTACCGCTTAGGGCAGGCAGTGGCGCACTATTAGCAGGAACTGTGATCCCCAAAATGGCTGCCAGTGTTCCAGTGGCCCCATCACCAATCAAACGTTGATTGTTAAGCAAGGTTAAACCACCCTGGTAATTACCCTGGGCCATAAAGATATTATCGCCGACAGCATCGGCTGCATTGGTGTCAAAGCTGCTGGCGCCCACGTCCAGGTCATTAAACGGCGTAGCGATACGGCCATCACCGCCGGCACCCGCACTGGCATCGATAAACCAGATCAAATCAGCGACTGTAACGTTAACGGTAACTGCTGCACTGCAAGCCGGTGGCATCGGTATGCCAGAATCACAGACCACATAAGAAAAGGTGTCCGCACCTTCAAAACCTGCTGCCGGGTTGTAGGTATAAGTGCCGGTGGATGCATTGGTGATCACTACATCACCGCCATTAGCACTCATAAACGAGGTTATTCCTGGTCCAGGACCACCACTGACTGTGAATGGTGCCGCGCCTGCACCATCAACATCATTGATGGTGATTGAACTGACCAGTCCCTGGCCTGCCGGTACGGTGATGTTTACATTACCAATTGCATCCTGGTTGGTGGGTGAGCCGGTAACCGTTGGTGGGTCATTAACTGGATTAATCGTGATCATGAATGCCAGTGGTGGTGCAGAAGTATCTACGCCGCCATTAGCAGTGCCTCCGCTGTCGGTTACGGTGACCATCACGGTAGCGCTGCCATGGCCATCCGGTGCAGAGGTATAGGTCAGCTGGCCGGTTGCATCAATCGCCGGTTGGGCGCTGAATAATGGGTTATTGTCATTGCTGACATTAAAAGTGAATGTCTGGCCCGCTTCATCAGCGCCGCCACCAGGCATTGCTGTAGCAAAGGCGGCTGCCATTTGGGCGCCGGCATCTTCATCGGACATCTGGTTGCCGGCAATGCCCAGGGTTGGCTGGTCATTAACGGCGGTAATATTAATGTCAAACATGACAGCTGCAGAAGTATCCACACCACCATTGGCAGTACCGCCATTGTCCATCAGCTCAACCGTAATGGTGGCTGTGCCGCTGGCATCAGCAGCAGGCGTGAAGCTGAGATTGCCGGTGCCGGCATTCAAGGCAGGTTGTACCGAGAACAACGCCATGTTGGTGTTGCTGGTGATATTAAAGGTCAACATCTGTCCGGCTTCATCGGTAGCGGTAACTGGTCCCGGCAGGATATTGGTTGCCCATGGGACATTGCTGCCTGTCGAATCTTCCAGTGCGGCTACATTGCCGGATGGGGTAAACGTTGGCGCATCATTGACCGCATTCACGGTGATGCTGAAGATGGCCGGTGCAGATGTATCGTCACCACCATCTGCAGTGCCGCCATCATCCATTAGTTCAATTGTGATATCGGCAGAACCATTGATATCGTCTGCAGGTGTATAAGTCAGTGTGCCGTCAGCAGCTACAGCCGGGCCAGCACTGAATAATGCTGGATTGGTATTGTTGGTTACATTGAAAGTCAATGTTTGTCCGGCTTCGTCTGCCGGACCGGCAGAAATACCGGTTGCCCAGGCGTTGACCATTTGTGAGCCGGCATCTTCGTCGACCATCTGGTTGCCGCCAGGGGTAAAGCTGGGCTCATCGTTAACTGCGGTGACATTAATAGCAAACATCTGTGCTGCAGAGGTATCCACACCACCGTTGGCGGTGCCACCATCATCCATCAATTCAATGGTAATGTTGGCAGTGCCGTTGGCATCATCAGCTGCGGTAAAGGTAAGGTTGCCGGTGATTGGGTCCAATGCCGGGCCGGTGATAAACAGTCCCGCGTTGTCGTTGCCGGTAATGTTAAAGGTCAGTGTTTGGCCGGCTTCATCGGCTGGTCCCGGACTGATAGCGGTAGCAAAACCATTGATGCTCTGTGCGCCGGCGTCTTCCAATACTGTCGGATCAGCACCTAAGGTGAATTCAGGTGCATCGTTAACTGCGGTCACATCTATGCTGAAGTTGAACAGGGCGGAAGTATCCACGCCACCGTCCGCCGTACCGCCATCATCCATCAGTTCAATGGTGATGTTGGCAGTGCCGTTGGCATCAGCGGCAGTGGTGTAACTCAGGTCGCCGGCGGCATTAACCGCGGGGCCAGCACTGAATAATGCTGCATTGTCATTGCCGGTGACATTAAAGGTTAATGTCTGGCCGGCTTCATCTGCCGGACCTGCGCTGATAGCGGTTGCCCAACCATTAACGGTTTGGGCGCCGGCATCTTCCAGGACCACCTGGTTTGGACCACCGGTAAAGCTGGGTGCATCATTGACAGCGGTGACAATAATGGCAAACATCTGTGGTGCAGAGGTATCCACCCCACCGTTGGCGGTACCGCCGTTGTCCATCAACTCTACGGTTATGTTGGCCGTGCCGTTGGCATCGGCTGCCGGGGTAAAGCTCAAGGTGCCATTGCTGGCCAATGCCGGGCCGGCACTGAACAGGCCGGCATTGTCGTTGCCGGTAATATTAAAGGTTAAGGTTTGACCTGACTCATCCGGTGGGCCGGCTGAAATGCCGGTGGCAAATCCTGCCAGACTCTGTGCACCAGCATCTTCAAGTACCGTGGTATCTGCAGGAACAGTAAACGCAGGGGCGTCATTAACCGGGTCAACAGTAATCGTAACTGTGGCCGGATTAGAATCAGCAGCACCATCATTGGCAGTGTATGTAAAAGTATCAACGCCGTTAAAATCAGCATTTGGAGTGTAGTCGAAACTGCCGTCGGCATTCAGGGTAAATGCCTGCGCATTGGTGGGGCCAGTCATCAACACAGCTGTGATTGGGTCCATGTCCGCATCGGTGTCATTGCCCAATACGCCTGGAGCTGGAACATTCAGGGTATTGTCTTCGAATACGTTAAAGGCATCATCCAGGGCCACCGGTGGGGTATTTTCCAGATCAGTAACATCCAGCCGGAAAAACAAAGTATCGTTTTCCTGGGCAATAAACAGTGCCTGCAGGTCATTGCCGGCGGCGCCGTTGGTGGAGTCATTGGCCGGGTCGGTGGCGTCGGGATTAATCACACCCCAGTCATTCACATTACCATCGACAATAAAGTTGGCAGCCAATACAACCCCGGAAGCTGCCAGCAGGCTGATGCTGAGCCAGCGGCGTTGCCTTCCTCGGACCGTAATAACCCCAATGGCAGCAATCAACAACAACAAGCCAAGCAGGCCAAGTGCCGGTACTGCAATGGGGATGAAGATTAGAATCGGGCCGCCGCCGGTATCACCTGTGGTAGTGGCAAGCAGGTCGGAACCAACACCGTCTTCAGCTGCTACAGTGATCTGGATAACCCCGTTACTGAGTGGTTGCAGGCTGTTCAGTGAGGTCGACAGTTCCACAACATCGGTGCCGTTGACACCATTATTCAAACCTACCGGATGGGGTCCGCCGATGACTGCAGCGGGACCAAAAGTGCCAGCATTACAAAAAGCCAGATTAACTTCAGTTACGGTTAATGTTCCGCTATCTACAATGGCTTGTATGCGGCGTTCAAAGCCGTTGGAATTGCCTTGACCAATCGGCGTTACCGAACAACCGGTAGCAGAATTACGATCAGTATCCAGCAGGATGTCGTAACTGACCGTTTGTGCATTGGCGGTAGAAAAAAATAGTGAAATCAGTACTAATATACCGATGCGAATGGAAAATGCCTTGGCGTGCATATGCGTCCCCGTAAATATAGACCCAAGTTAAAAACAGAATTCTGCTCTAAGTTTTGTTAATACTGGTTAACAATTATGTTCAGCATTATGCACAAAAAGGTTTGTTTTGTCTTGATTTTTGTATGGTTACGATGGATATCGATAGTGTTTAACAACTATCACTACAGGTTTGAGGCAGACAAATTCCTGATAAGTTAATATGCGCACAAACAATTATAGTCTTAAAGCATGTTGGTATCGGTGATTCATACAATGCGCCGCAGTTTAGCGAAACTTCTGCTGCTCAGCGCAATTTCAATGGCTCTGGCAGGTTTGCCGGTAATCCATGCTGCCGATGAGAATTTATTTGCGGCAGCTGTTGCAGTTGATCCCGATTCTGGACAGGCAGATCAGATCAGCATGGCGCTGGACGCTGTACTGGTGAAGTTGACGGGTCAGCGAAATAGATTATTTGATGGGCGTTTATCAGCACTGCGGAGAAATCCGCAGGCAAACCTGATCAGCTTCAGCTATCAGGAACTGTTGATTCCCAACGGTGGGTTTGGAGAGCGGCAAACAGTTCTGAATGCACAATTCAACCAACGGCAGATTCTGGCTGAACTGCAGCAGCAAGGTGTTGAGCTGTGGAGTTTCGAGCGCCCGGAAATTTTGTTGTGGCTGGCCATTGAGGATGATCAACGGCAGCGCGACATGTTGGCTGGTGATGACCGCGCGCACCGGTTTGTGTTAGAACAAACCGCTCAACAAAGAGGCTTGCCACTGGTACTGCCGGTACAGGATCAGACCGACTATTCGCTACTGGATGCAGATGCTATTTGGGGTGGTTTTTACGAAAATGCTGAACTTGCTAGCCAACGTTATGCAACCGATCGTTTTGTGATTGCAGCCGCCAGCCAAAGCAACCAGAATTGGCAAGTTCGCTGGCGTTTGCCGGATAATGAGTCTGGTTTGGAAACTTTTGTCAGCCGCGGTTCGGATTTAAGTGCTGCCCTGGCAGAGGGTATTCATTTATTATCAGACCGCATTGCAGCCAGTGCTATGATTTCCAGTAACACGGATGTGTCGCAGACAGTCAAAGTGATATTGCAAAACATTCAGTCACCAGCGCAGTATGCTGCAGCTATCGGGGCTTTTAAAGGCATGAGTCAGGTAAGGGAAATAACACTATTACAGGCGCAGGCAACTGAGATTGAGTTAACCTTGGCGTTAAGTGCACCGCGCCGATGGTTATTGCAAGCTATCCGTTTGTCTGATGAACTCAGCCTGGATGCGGGCATGGTTGATTTGGAAACCACACAGGTTCTACGTGTCAACGTAGCACGGCAATGAGCTTCATCCGACAGCAAATTCCCAACATGCTGACGATTTTCAGGTTATGCATGGTGCCGGTGTTGACCTGGCAGATTGTTGCGCATAACCATTCAACCGCGTTGGTAATTGCAGTTGTTGCTGGATTGACAGATGCCGCAGATGGTTATTTGGCCAAGCGTTTTGGCTGGGTCAGCCGGATTGGCAGCATTTTAGATCCGATGGCGGACAAGTTATTAATGATTACCGCATTTGCGGCACTGGCCTGGGTGGGGTTATTGCCATGGTGGCTGATCATTTTGACCATTATCCGGGATATGAGCATTGTTACCGGTGGCTTGTTTTATCATTACTTGATTGAACCGGTTGAGGCCCAACCCACCATGTTGAGTAAATTGAATACCACCATGCAAGTGTTGCTGGTGGCTGTGACCCTGGTATTGAGCTGTTGTATGGCTGGTCCGGAGTGGCTGATTAAGTTATTGATTTATGCTGTTGCCGTGCTGACCTCAATTACGCTGGTGCAATACGTGTGGACCTGGTCGGTAAAAGCCTTTCGAATGAAGCATACGGAACAACAATGAGTACTGAACATCATTCCAGTTGGGAACATTGGCCATGGGTGCTGTTTATGCTACTCAGTGGTTGGATTATCTGGTTACTGGCGCCGATTTTGACCCCGTTTGTAGCGAGTGCTTTACTGGCGTATCTTGGGGATCCACTGGTTGATCGGCTTGAAAGGTATAAACTAAGCAGAACAGTAGCTGTGATTATCGTTTTCATGCTGATGACCATGATTATGGTATCACTGTTGTTGGGTTTGATCCCGCTGTTGGAAAGCCAGCTTAATTATCTGATTCAACGGTTGCCGGCCTATGTTGCCTGGTTGCGAGATACCGCCTTACCCTGGTTTACAACGCGCTTTAATATTGATTTGACCTTGCCCGAATCGGATTCTTTGCTGATCTTGATTCAGGACCATTGGCGCAGTGCCGGCGGAGTGGCAACAACAATACTGAACTCGTTATCAAAAAGCGGTCTGGTGCTGGTTGGCTGGCTGGTCAACCTGGCATTGATCCCGGTAGTTACTTTTTATCTGTTACGCGATTGGGATGTGTTAATCGAAAATATCCGTAGTCTGATTCCGAAATCCATGCAAGTGACGGTTGGACAATTGGCTGGTGAGTCTGATCAGGTTCTGGGTGCATTTATCCGTGGGCAGTTGTTGGTAATGTTGGCGCTCGGTGTAATTTATGTCATCGGCTTATGGATGGTTGGCTTGAAGCTGGCTTTATTGATCGGGGTGATGGCCGGCTTGTTAAGCATTGTTCCATATCTGGGTACCATTATCGGTATCCTTGCAGCACTGATTGCCGCGATGGTGCAATTTGGCGATTGGCAACATACTGCACTGGTAGGGCTGGTGTTTATTATTGGGCAAAGTTTGGAAGGCATGTTGTTGACACCGATGCTGGTTGGTGACCGGATAGGGATGCACCCGGTAGCGGTTATTTTTGCGGTGATGGCTGGTGGGGTGCTGTTTGGTTTCCTCGGAGTATTGCTGGCGCTGCCGGTTGCGGCAGTGATCATGGTGTTGTTACGTCATGCGCATAAACGATATCTTGAAAGCCGTTTATATACTACCGAAGCAACAGCTACAGCCGAGACCAAGATCATCACTGGTGATTGATACCAGAATGCACTGATGGAAAAAGCCGAGCAACAGGTACTCGACCTGCATGGGCCGGTAACGCCGACTTTTAGGAATTATATTGCTGGACCAAACCAGGTGCTGGTCGGGATGTTGCAGCAATTGGCAGTACAGCCGGAAGGTTGGCACTTTCTTAGTGGTGCGCGATCGACCGGTAAAACTCATTTATTATTGGCGCTGCTACAAGCAGCAGAAGCCAAGGGTTTTGATGTCCGATACCTGTCTTTGGGTAGTCAATCATTTGCAGCTGAATTGATCAATCAAATGGAGCCGCCAGAGCTGTTGTTGCTGGATGATATAAGCGCTGTTGCTCAATCAGCCAGTTTGCAGGAAGCTGTTTTTCATTGCCTGAACCGGGTCAACCAGCAGCAAAAAGCGATGATTGCTACAGCAGCTTCGGCTGTTGGTGAACTTGACATACAACTGCCGGATTTGAAATCACGCCTGAGCAAGTGTCAAAGGTACAAAATAACAGCTTTGAATGATGCTGATGTTCCTGAGTTGATATCCAGTTATCTGCAAAGGTATGCATTACCAATTGACCAGAAGGTTGCCAACTATTTGATCAAGCATGGGCCTAGAAACACAGAACTGCTGATTAAGCTGTTACGTTCCATTGCGCAAACCGCGCTGGAAGCAAAGCGTCATATTACAGTGCCGTTGGTATTGAGTGTGCTGCAACACAAATAACTATGGCTGAGTATTTTTTTCTGAATCAGCTTATTTTCCGGGCACGAATATTTCGGCCTTTGACTTTTCCGTTCGCCAGGTAATTCAGCGCCTGACGTAGAGCCGCACGTTCCAGTGCTACGAAACTCGACATGTCAAAAATATCAATTTTGCCGATTTGTGACCCTGGCAGCCCTGCATCTCCGGTTAGGGCACCTAATAGATCACCCGGGCGGATCTTGTGTTTGCGGCCGGCGTTGATCTGGATGGTGACCATGGGTGCTTGCAGGGTGAAACCGGGGCTACGGTCCAAGGCAGCCAAGACACTACAGATACAGGGCTTTGACAGGTATTTTTCAATCGCATTGATGCGAAACTGTTCAGACTCGATAACAATACTCAAGGCAATGCCTTTTTGCCCGGCCCGACCGGTACGACCGATCCGGTGTACATATATCTCAGGGTCACGGGGCAGTTCGTAATTGATCACCGCCTGCAATGATTTGATATCGAGTCCTCGTGCAGCCACATCGGTTGCTACCAGCACCGGGCAACTGTTGTTGGCAAATTGCACCAGAACCTGATCACGCTCACGTTGTTCCAAATCACCATGAATGGCCAATGCATCAATCTTCCGTTCACGCAGCAATGAAGCCACTTCATTGCATTGCTTTTTAGTGTGGCAAAACACCAGGGTGGATTCAGGTTTATAGTGTTCAAACAGGGCCAGTAAGGTGTTGTTGCGCTCGTGTTTTTTGACCTCATAAAATAACTGTTGAATGACACCAGGCTGGTGCTCAGCTTCAGCAGTAATGGTTACCGGGTTGCGCTGAATGGAGCGGCTTATTTGTTTGATCGCGTTTGGATAGGTAGCGGAAAACAGTAAGGTTTGACGCGTTTTTGGTGTTTTGGCGATGATCTCATTGATGACCTCAAAAAAGCCCATATCCAGCATTCTGTCCGCCTCGTCCAGGATCAACATTTTCAATCCATCAAGCTGGATGGTTTTTTTGTTCAAATGATCCTGAATACGGCCAGGCGTGCCGACGGCAATATGTGCACCATGCTCAAGTGAAGTCCTTTGTGGTCCAAACGGCTTACCGCCACATAAGGAAACCAACTTGATGTTGGGGATACTGCGGGCCAATCGGCGAAGTTCTTTGCCCACCTGATCTGCCAGTTCCCGGGTTGGACATAAGACCAACGCCTGAACGCCAAAAAATCGTGGATTAATCTGTTCCAGCAGGCCAATCCCGAATGCAGCAGTTTTGCCACTGCCGGTTTTGGCTTTGGCAATCAGATCCTTACCTTGCAGTATCTGCGGCAGGCTTTGCGCCTGAATCGGGGTCATTTTTTTATAACCAAGGACATCCAGGTTGGCCACCTGTGCCTTGGATATAAAAAGACTGGAAAAACTGTCATTCGTCATAGTTTACAAACCGTGATGTGTTGTGATTAAACTGGAAGGGCACTTGCTGGGCAGGCACAGTATACCGTTGTGCCGTTAACCGTGCGCATTGCAACAAGCTCGTGTTTGATATGTGCCGGTGGATATAAGCTGAATTATCAGCAGCAGGAAATTGCAGGTTGTACAGCATCTGATTACCAGATTTAATGTGGCCGAATGCTCAGCATAATTATGCTGCTTGAATACTATCCAAACACAGCCGGCAAACCTGTTCTTATAGTTATCACATAGGTTTAGCTATAATGTTTTTAACTAGCACCAGTTACTCCAAGGATGACATTGATGACCAGATTCAGAGCGATTTTCGCGTTATTGGTTTTGATGGGTTGCGGCTCTCAGGCATTCGCTGAAAATTGGGTGTCTGGCTGGTTAACAGTGAATTGGGGTGATCCACAGGCAAATTCCAATCAGGTGCCGGTTCGGGTCATTACACTGGCAACCGATGGTGGTGGTTATTATCAATTGGATGTCAGTGATGCGTTTTTTGACATGCACAATGGCTTGCAAGGGTTCCATGGCCAGCGAGTTGAAGTGTTGCTGGCCGCTGGAGCTGTTTTGGATGTCATCGATGCAGCACCTGTACAAGCGCTGATGCTGGCAGATACCAGCAATGCTAGCCAAACTACCCGTGGTGGCGGCGTGTTTGGTCCTCAGCCTTGGGTTTCCATTCTATGCAAGTTTTCAGATATCAGCGATGAGCCTGAGAATCTGGCCTACTTCAGCAATATGTATGGTAACCAGGTCAATCAATTGGATCATTACTGGCGAAAGGTTTCTTACGAGAATATCAATGTTGTGGGCAGCCTGGCAGTAGATTGGGTTAGCTTGCCGAATACTCAAACATCCTATATTTCCACACCTGGTTCAGGCACAACTGCGAACCTGACGGCGCTGTTTAATGATTGTACCGCTGCCGCAGATGCGGTGGTGGATTTTTCTAATGCAGGCAGCGGTGGGTTTGAGGGCATTAATATGATGTTTAATGGTCTGCTGGATTGCTGTGCCTGGGGTGGTGGCCAATTTGCCACCTTGGATGGGATCAGTAAGGTCTGGCGGACTACCTGGGAACCACCCTGGGGTTATGCCGATGAAGCGGTTATTGCGCATGAGATGGGCCATGGTTTTGGCTTGCCGCATACCAATAATTCCGACAACGACAGTAATCCTTATGATAGTCCCTGGGATGTCATGAGTGCAGCGACCAGTTATTCAGTATCAGACCCTGTTTATGGTCGCATCGGCAAACACGTCAATGCCTACCATAAACGCAATCTGGGATGGATTGATGACAGTGAGCGTTTTCTGGCCAATGTCAGCTCAACCATAACCATAGATGCGTTGGCGGTGGAAAACACCAGCAACTTCCGGATGGCGCGAATTGATATCAGCGGAACCAATCGCTACTACACAGTTGAGTCACGTCTAAGGATAGGGGATTACGATCAGGCGATGCCTGGAGATGCGGTGATTATTCATGAGGTAATACCGGGACGATCGGAACCTTCATGGGTGCTGGATGAAAATAATCCGGCTGCTAATTTTGCCGACACCGAGGGTGTTATGTGGCGCGTGGGTGAGACATTCGTCGATAATGCCAACGAAATTTCAGTGCATGTCGACGCCCAGACTGCGGCCGGGTTTGTGGTGACTATTGGTACTTCTGAAGATGTGCTGGTGGATGGTTTTGAATAGCCTCGGACAATTGCTAACAGGCTAATGACTTAATCTGCGTTTCCACAACAGGAATGGCTTTTCAATGGAATAATGCAGTAATAATGAGACTGCCAGACTAAGTCCGATAAAGCAGATAAAAAATATAAACCAGTCTGTTGATAGGAAACGGGTGCTGGCGGCATCTGTTACGCCGCTGAGATGCTGGCTGTAAGGCAATAGCGCGTAATGGCAGAGATAGAGGCTGTAAGACAAGGTTGAAATGATTCTAAGCGGAATACAAGATAACCAGTTTTTCCCTGAAAACAGTGCAAAGTAAACCAATAACGCAAAAATAATTGATGCAGCGTTGATCATTGCTGCGGTGGTAAGCCATTCTGAGTTACCCAGGTAGTCGCTATAAGCTAATAAGCCGAGCATAAATAGGCTAAGCATTATGGATAACTTCCGATAATTGCCGCTGCTGTGTTTTGCCTGCAATGCCTGGTGAATGAAATAAATCACACAGCCGGCCATCAGGCCATCCAGAGCCAGATGAAAGGGGGCTCTGGCAATCCAGAAAAAGCTTTCATAATCGGTAATGGCGTTGCTGGTAGAGGTGACGCACCGCGTTATAGCTGACGCGATAATGATCGCGGTTAGTAATAGTGCTGCATGCGATTTTTTCAAATATACGCATATGGCTAATAACAACGGTATCAGCAGATAGAATTTTTCTTCGGTAGCCAGTGACCACAACGGCACCAG
This sequence comes from Gammaproteobacteria bacterium, assembly GCA_021772985.1. Taxonomy (GTDB): domain Bacteria; phylum Pseudomonadota; class Gammaproteobacteria; order Xanthomonadales; family Wenzhouxiangellaceae; genus JAJFKX01. The sequence continues at coordinate 426,584 of JAJFKX010000019.1, read as the reverse complement.
TATTGAAGTGCCCAGGTAATCTTGCAGGAACAGCACGTGTTGAAGCAGTTCAGATGCCACTGTACTGCCACTGACCTGATAATACGGAAATGCGCCTAGCGAGATCAGTGCGATAATTGCAAAGTAGAGCGGCCAGGTGCGTAATGTTCTATGGATGTAAAATTTTTTTATTGTTGCAGGGTAATTGTTGTGCCTGCGGTAGAGTGAGAAAAAGGAACGGGTGATAAGGAACCCGCTCAATACAAAAAATAAATCGACGCCAAGCCAGCCATTACGGAAAATATTCCAAATGGCCAGTGCCGTATTGTTTGTTGGTGCTTCAAAAGTGGTAACGCTATGTCTCAACAATACCAGAATAATGGCGATCGCCCTTAACCCATCCAAAGCTGGATAGGCAAAGGAATGATTGACTAGGGAGAAGTAAGAAAAATTGTAGCCGCGCGTTACTGAGCGACTACAAATTGTTTGATCTTTGGCTTTCTTAACTTCCATATATTGGCATCTACAACATAATGGTGAAAATTAATGGTCTGGTACAAAATGACAAAGGCAGCAGCCAGGGTAATGAAGTCCTGAGGGAACAGATTGGCTGAATTTTCTACCAGGGTATAAACAATCGTTGTGATCGTAAATGTGGTTAGAAAATATAACCAGGCTCTGCCCGGTGAGCTCAGATAACTCAAAATGGGTCTATGTTTCAGCCTGTCTCGTTGCTGCTGATTGCTGTTAAATAACCATACAAATATCAGGTATTGAAGGTTGTGCCAGATATTAAGCGCCAACCAACCATGGTCAAGGTTTTCTGTTAAAGCATAGGCGATGATGAAGATCATTAAATGAGAAGCGGCATAACCGGTGTATAAAAGCGATACTTTGCTGTTCGACAATTTGCCTTTTAACAATCCATATAGCATGTAAACAGCAGCTGCCAATACAATCACCCATGTCAGCATAATTAGCCATGTTGGTATGCTGGGAATGAAAACAGGCATATTAATAAAGGTTTTAGGTTGCCTGCCGAGCATGGTTAAAAATGATGCCAGTGGGACGCCGTAAAACAACACTCTGGTGACATGATGGTGGGCAAAGCCACTGGCTTTGCAGGCACCCAGATAGGCTTTTGAAATGCCTTCACTTTGCCTGAGGTAATGCCAAAACTGCCAATACAAATAAATGCTGACTACTGTGATCACTCCCCAGAATATAACCATTGCCATCACCGCGGCAAAGATGATCAGCGGCGTTGCCAGCCATAGAAACGGGTAATTCAGTTTTCTGCTTTCGGGATCTCGTTCCATGCGGGTGAAGGTGGCAATCACATGGTGGTAGCCCAGTAACCAGAAATCAGCCAGCAATATCGGCCAAAACCAATCAGGGTTGGCTGTAACCGCCAACCAGGCAATACCTGCAACTATGATCGGTAGCGCTATGATATTGAAGTCAACTGTTGGGTTTCTTAATGTTCCATGGCGAAAATTTAAGATCACAGCAGACATGGGCTATTCCCGGGATAAAGGTGGTTTTCGGTTGGGTTAATGATTCTAAATGTTCGGATCACAGCGAAATATATCCTAATCCAGATATCCGTTTCTTAGCCACTTATTATACGTTAATCTGCAGCAGTATGAATTCATGTGTTAAACAGAAAAGTGTTGGGAATTCCAATCAAATGGCAGTCGATAACCGGCTATGACCAGCTTGCCAGGGTAAGATAACGCTGGTGTATTTTTCTGCAGTTTTCGCTTAAGTCTTCCAGTGTGCCTGTATTGCTGATGACATCGTCAGCGAGTTTTAAACGGGTTTGCCTATCGGCCTGAGCACTCAACATTTGCTGCGCCAGCGCATTCGTGATCCGATCACGGCGCAGCAGCCGCTGTAGTTGGATTTCAGCTGAGGTATCGATCAGCAGAATCCGATCCGCCCAGCGGAAAGTTTCAGTTTCGGTATACAAAGGTACTGCGATAATGGCATAGGCAGGTCTATCAGCTTGCTGCTCGAGCATCCGCAGTTGATGTTTGGCTTCAGATTCGATCAAAGGGTGCAAAATGGCTTCAAGTCGCTCGCGTTTGGCATCATCCTGGAAAATTATTTTTCGCAATTCACGGCGATCCAGCTCATGATCGATGGTTAAAATACTGTCTCCAAATGCAGTAATAACCTGTTGCAGGCCACTGCTTCCGGGAGCAACGACTTGACGGGCTATGATATCAGTGTCAATAACCGGTATGCCGAGGTTGGCGAAACAGTCGGCAGCAGCAGATTTTCCACTGGCGATTCCACCTGTGAGCACCACGGTGAACAGTGGTGACTGTTTTTGATCAGTCATTGATATGTTGTTGAATGATTCAAACGAAAAACCGACTATAGAAAGTATTCGTTGTCGGAGTTAAAAGTAAATACTTTTCAAATAATCTCCCCAAAGTAATGCCACCCAACCTCCAATCGCTAAAAATGGACCGAACGGAATAGGGGTTTCACGACCTTGCTTACGTATCATTAACCAGATAATACCGAAAAAGGCGCCGCTGGCTGAAGCAATTAAAATCACAGCAGGTAACAGTTGCCAGCCTAACAAAGCCCCCAGGGCTGCCAGTAACTTGAAATCGCCATGCCCCATACCGTGTTTGCCGGTAATTATTCGAAATACATGAAATACAGACCACAGCACCAGGTAACCTGCTGCTGCCCCGATAATGGCTTGGTCCGGAGTAACCGCTGTCCACCCTAGAACACTGGCGACTAACGCCAACCACAACAATGGCAGAGTGATCTGATCCGGTAGCAGTTGATGGTCAAGGTCGATACCTGTCAATGTGATTAGAACCCAGGTCACCAGGATCAACAGCCCGGCATACGGGGTTAATCCGACCTGCAAAATAATAACCAGGCTCAATAACCCGGTAATCAATTCAACCACAGGATAGCGCCAACTGATAGCTTGCCGACATTCTCGACAGCGGCCGCGCAACAGCAGATAACTGATGACCGGAATGTTATCCCAGGCTTTGATGGTGTTCTCGCATTTTGGACAATGCGAAGCCGGCCATACCAGCCCAGGCGGTGTTGAGTTGAGTGAATTGTCTTCCGGCTGTTCCAGCAATAACAGGCATTCGGTTTTCCACTCGTGCATCAAGCGCCGTGGATAGCGCCAGATGACAACATTCAAAAAACTGCCGACGATCAGCCCAAGTGCGGTAACACCGACATACAACAACCAGGGCTCAGCCTGCAATAATTCGATCATTAATGGGTAACTTGCTTAAATAACTGCCGCCAGTTTAAAGATAGGAAGATACATGGCGATTACCATGGCACCAACCATACCGCCTACAACCACGATCACCAACGGTTCCAACAGGCTGCTTAGAGCATCGACGGCATTGGTAACTTCTTCCTCATAAAACTCAGCTACTTTGTTCAACATCTGATCCAATGACCCGGCTTCCTCACCGATGGCAGTCATCTGCACCACCATGGTTGGAAACACGTTGGTTTGTTGCATGGCCAATTGTAATTGGTGGCCGGCTGAAACATCTTCACGAACACGTAACACTGCCTGCTTGAATACTTCGTTACCGGTAGCGCCGGAAACGGTACGCAGTGCATCGACCAATGGCACACCAGCGGCAAAGGTGATACTCAATGTCCGGGCAAAGCGTGCCAGTGCAGCCTTGCGGAGAATTCCGCCTACAATAGGGACTCTCAGTGCCATTCTATCCAGGAAGTGCTGGAACTTATAGGAACGCTTTTTGAGCATGATAAAGCCAGTGATCAGGCCAATTATCGCGAGTAGATATATATAGCCGTAGCTGGTCAATGAGCGTGACATACCCACCACCAATTGTGTAAAGGCGGGCAAATCGGCGCCGAAACTTTCAAAAATAGCCTCGAATTGAGGAATAACCTTAACCAGTAATAATGTTGATACGCCAATAGCAACTGCTACAACAGCAGCGGGGTAATACAAAGCTTTGTTGACTTTACCTTTGATCGACTCAATTCGCTCCTTGTAGCTGGCGATGGTTTCCAGCACTGTATCCAGGACCCCGGCTTCTTCACCAGCTTCGACCAGATTACCGTACAGCTCATCAAAATATTTGGGGTGTTTGCGTAAAGCTTCAGCTAGGGTGTTGCCTGCTTCAACATCGGTTTTAACCGTAGTCAATAGTTGTTGTAGTTTTTCATTTTCTGAAGCAGTGGTAATGATATCCAGCGCTTGAACCAAAGGGACGCCTGCATTCAGCATGGTGGCTATTTGCCGGCTGAAAATCGAAATGTCTTTGGATTTGACCCGCTCACCGATGTTATAGCTTTTGGGCTTACGGCGTACTCGTGATGGGTTGATGCCCTGGCGACGCAGTTCGGCACGGACCATGTTCTGGTCACGCGCCTGACGCTCACCTTTAAGCTTGACACCTCGCCTGTCGGTGCCTTCCCATTGAAAAATAATCTGGTCTTGAGCTACTGCCATAGCTTATTTCCTTGCTGGCTGGTTAAAACAAACATAGCAAATGCTGCGTCATTCTTTTGTGACGCGATTAATCTCCATCAGGCTGGTGATGCCGTCACGAACCTTGTTTAGCGCAGAACGGCGTAAATCGTTATGACCTTGCTGACTAGCCAAAGTGGCTAAATCAATCGCGCCAGCGCCCTCGAGTATCAGCCGTTCCATATCATCATTAACCGGCATGACCTGGAAGATGCCGGTCCGGCCTTTGTAACCTTCGTTGCAATGCTGGCATCCAGCGGCCTCAAAGATGGTCAACTCATTGGCGATTTCCTGCTCGCTGAAACCTATTTCTGCAAGCGCTTCGGAAGGTAATTCTGTCTGGACTTTGCAATCGTGCAGACATCGTGTCAGGCGTTGAGCCATGACCAGATGCAGAGCTGAGGTGATGTTATAAGCGGGTACTCCCATGTTGACCAGGCGAGTGATGCTTTGTGGTGCGTCATTGGTATGCAGTGTTGACAATACCAAGTGGCCTGTTTGCGCGGCTTTAATGGCAATTTCCGCAGTTTCCAGGTCACGGATTTCGCCTACCATTATGATATCCGGATCCTGGCGCAGAAAGGCGCGTAATGCTCGTGCGAATGTCATACCCTGTTTGGTGTTTTGCTGGACCTGGTTAATTCCCGGGACGCGGATTTCAACCGGATCTTCTACGGTGGAAATGTTACGGCCATCCTCGTTCAGGATATTCATTGCGCTGTACAAGGTGACGGTTTTACCGGAACCGGTAGGTCCGGTGACCAGTATCATCCCATAAGGTTTTTGAATGGCCTCGCTGAAATGAATCATCTGGCCGCTTTCAAACCCAAGGCTTTCAATACCCATTTTGGCGACTGAGCCATCCAAAATACGTAGTACCACCTTTTCTCCAAATAATGTAGGGCAGGTGCTGACACGAAAATCGATTGAGCCACGGCCCAGATTCAGTTTGATGCGGCCATCCTGGGGAACCCTGCGTTCGGCGATATCCAGGTTGGACATCACTTTTAATCTTGATGATAACCGTGGCGCCATTTTGTTGGGTGGTGCTAAGATGGTTTTCAGCACACCATCCAGTCGCAATCGGATACGGTATTTGCTTTCATAAGGTTCAAAGTGAATATCAGATGCGCCCCGGCGAATAGCATCGACCAGCACTTTATTAACAAACTTTACGATGGGTTTGTCATCGCTGATTGAAATGCTGGCTTCTTCCTGGCGTTTTTCGATATCATCTTCGGTATCAAAATCCAGGTCGTCCAGGCCCTCTTCATTGCTGAGGTCATCAAAAATCGCATTGGACTGCTCAAGTGCCTGGTCCATTGCCTGTTCCAGTTGATTTGCCGGAGCTACCAGCGGATGGATGCTCAGGTTTGCATTGAAAGCGATATCGTTGAGTGCTGCCTCGTTGGTGGGGTCGGCAAATGCGACGTACAAAATATTATCCCTGCGCATCACCGGCATGGCATGGTGTTTGCGCAGCAGGCTTTCCTTGACAATGTCAATCGGGGCGTCGGAAAGATCCAGTGCGGATAGATCCACCGCTGGGACACCATATTCGTTGGCTATAGCTACCGCCAGGTTTTCTGCCGGAACAATAGCTGAATCAAGCAAAAAGCGAATGATGGATTTTTTCGCTTCATTGGCTTGTCCATTCAAATCGCGAGCATCTGTATCATCCAATAAGCCCATAACCGACAAACGGCGCGGTAATCCGGATAGCGATGTTAATGGAATAGGGTCTGTGGACATTGCTAATGCTACTCAACCTGGATTGGGCATTAGTTTATCAGCCTTACAGCCGGTCTGGCTAATTCTTATAATAATATCAGCTAGTAAAGCGATAAACTGAATCCGATTTCAGGTCCGACAGTTTGTGGGTAAATGTTGTGGCAAGCCTGCAGTAAGATTACAAACCCATGAAATGCCACTGGAAATCGCGGTTCCAGTCAGCTGAAATGTTGGATTAACAGTTGCGCCGGTGTTTTTTGTAACAACGCTGATTTGCGGGGTAGTACAGTCCCCGCCAATGGTAATCGTATCAACCAGAGTATCCGGTCCCGTGGTGTAGGCGAAAGGTGTTTCTGCTGTGATATCTGCATTGGGAGCGGTGTGGCATAACTCAGCTATGGCAGCTTTGGCTGGTGCAGCTACATTATAGCCTTCTGATACGCGAGCCCGAATGTTATAGGCCTGATAAGAAGGGACGGCGATCGCTAATAAAATAGCCAGAATGGCAATCACAATCATCAGTTCTATCAGAGTGAAGCCTGCTTGGGGCGGTCTGGGTTGTTGGAACATTGTCAACCTCCCTGGTAGTTCAATGTGAAGAAAGTGAGTCCCGCAGTGCGGGACTCAAGTAAAAAGTCGAATTCAAAGTTCTTATGGGGCTGCAACTGTGCGGCATTCCCGTGGAACTTCACCCTGGTTGCCGGAATCATTGGTGCACAGCCAGGTAATTGAAGAAGTGCCTGATTCGGTAGGTGTGAATGTCATGCTAAAGTTAGCCGCTGCGCCAGTTCCAGCAGCAAGTACTGGTGCTGCTACTACGCCATTGGCAGCTACTGTGATAGCACCGCAGTTGACTGTTGCTGCGCCGGTATAACCACTGTTGGCTGCAGTTACGCCTGCTAATCCTAATGGATCAGATTGTGCAGTTTCTGATACTGCCAGTTTGGCTGAAGCTGCAAGATTGATGCACTCAGATACTTCAGCGCGAACTGAGTAATTCTGATATGCAGGAACAGCGATAGCCAACAGGATAGCCAGAATCGCGATAACGATCATTAATTCGATCAGAGTGAAACCTTGTTGGTTCAGTGTTTTATGCTGGTATTTCATCGAAAACCTCCAAAAATATTGCATAGTTGCTGGTTAAAAAAAGTAGTTCCCTTACTATCATCGTGCCATCCCTGGTGGAGGCCGCGGATAAAACAGTATACACGTTTCCCGCACCAATGGAAGGCGTTATTCACATTTGTGAACAGATTTTCACATATATATAGTCCTGTTGACAAGTACCAATGTGTTACAGGATGTAATCCAATTGGACTTATTCGCCTTCAAAACCATCCAGGAAGAAGATGTCCTCACCTGGATCGGGGTTACACGAAATGTCCTGATTGATGGATAATGCATTGATTTCAGTAACATCAAGCACCCGAGCAAGGTCAACTGAATCCAGAGCAAACGATACAGGTGCTGCCTGTATAAAGGTTAACGTGACGCTGCCGACAGCTGGCGGGGTGCCACCGCTGCAGAACAACTCAACTCCAGTATTGACGCGTAATTCGTTATCATCGGTATCCAGTACTGCCGTCAGCAGACTGTAATCGTTTCCATCCAGATTCAGCATCAAAGTGGCGGAGGCTGATGTATGCAGCATAACCAGCGCCAAAAAAGCTAACTTTTTAAACATATTAAGAATACTTCCAGATTTAAGTTCTAAATAATTTAGAAGCCAATAATTTTACAAGTATAGTGAGTTTAGGGATAAAGAAATAGTTAATTGCGATTAATGATTTTCATGCCTGAACAGAACCTGGATAAAAATGTTGCTCCCAGCCACTTGCCAGACGATGCAATTTGGGCTAAGTTGGGGGCGTGATTTGCAATATCCAGGGACAATTGTAAAACGTTATGCCAGCACTTAACAGAGACAGTGCTGTGCCGACCATAATTGCCTGTGTATCTTTTGCCATCCGCAGGTCGCTTACCCCCGAACTTACCGCGTATTTACTTATGCCAGAACCAACTGGAGGTTAGTCTATGTTTGAAAATCATCAGGACGTCATGCAGCAATTGCTGAAAAGTGATGAGAATTTTCGCCGATTATATAACCAGCACCAGCAATTGGATAAACGCGTCGCCGCCGCAGAAACCGGTACCGCTCCAATGGGAGATCTAGCGCTGAATGCTATGAAAAAAGAAAAACTGATGACCAAAGATCATCTTGCCCGTATGATGCATGTTCATCTGGATGAGGCAGCAGTCAGTTAGATAAAATTTACTCCATAAAAATGCTCGATAAACCCGTCAGATTGACGGGTTTATCATTTGCAGACTAATACTTAACGAGCACAAACATGACGATTTACAACAATATTCTCGATCTCATTGGAGAAACACCCATTATCAAAGCCAGCAAGCTTGATACCGGACCTTGCGAATTGTTCATAAAGTTGGAGAGTCAAAACCCTGGCGGCAGTATCAAGGATCGCATAGGTTTAAGCATGATCGAAGAAGCTGAGGCGGCCGGCAAGCTCAAACCAGGTGACATGCTGGTAGAAGGGACCGCCGGAAATACCGGGCTGGCATTAGCTCTGGTTGCAGCGCAAAAAGGCTACCGGTTGACCTTGGTAATTCCCGATAAAATGAGCCGGGAGAAGATTTCCAATCTGAAGGCGATGGGCGCCAACGTAGTGTTGACTCGATCTGATGTCGCCAAGGGGCATCCTGATTATTACCAGGATTACGCTAAGCGCATTGCCGAACAAACCGACAATGCATATTTCATTAACCAGTTTGGCAACCCATCAAACCCCAGTGCCCATGAAAAGGGAACAGGGCCGGAAATCTGGCGCCAAATGGGTAACGATCTTGATGCGATTGTGTTGGGCGTAGGATCCAGCGGTACTGTTACAGGGTTATCACGGTTTTTCGCCAAAGCGGCTCCAGATTTGCAATTGATACTGGCTGATCCGGAGGGCTCAATTTTGGCAGAGTACATTAATGATGGTCATTTAAGCGAGAAAAGTTTCAGTTGGCTGGTCGAAGGTATCGGTGAAGACTTTCTGCCTACTATCAGCGATTTCACCAGAGTGACCAAGGCTTACGCCATCAGTGATAAGGAAAGTTTTAGTATCGGTCGGGAATTGCTGATGAAAGAAGGCATTCTTGCCGGTTCATCCAGCGGAACATTATTGGCTGCCGCTTTGAAATATTGCCGGGAACAAACTGTTCCCAAGCGAGTGCTGACATTTGCCTGTGATACCGGGAACAAGTATTTGTCGAAGATGTACAACGATTTGTGGCTGCGTGATCTGGGTTTTCTGGAGTCAGAACAGTTTGGTGATTTGCGTGATCTGATCGCGCGCCCAGTCAGCGAGCATGAAACCATTACTGTATTGCACGATGAGCCATTGGCCAATGCTTACAAACGGATGAAGCTTTATGATGTGTCGCAATTGCCGGTGCTGGATAAAGGCCGTGAGATTGTTGGTATTATCGATGAGTCCGATACCTTACTGGCGGTATTGAATGATTCGAATAATTTTGATCAGCCGGTGTCTTCAGCGATGGTGACAGATCTGAAAACAGTCGACTTCCAGGCGCCAATAGCGGAACTGATACCATTGTTTGAGCAAGGTTTTGTTGCCATTGTCAAAAAGGACGGTGTATTTTTGGGTTTAATTACCCGATTGGATTTATTGAACTATCTGCGGCGCAGTTCAGGTTTGACCTGATCGTTTCCAAGCCGGTAGCTGATTGTATTGATGATAGGCCTGATCGGGTGAGTGATTTTTGGCAACGGGCGTGATTGATAAAAACCTGCTGCTGCAAGTAACTGCCTGCTGCCTGGGTGGCTAAGGCTATTGTTCTTCATCTGCCGCCAGCCAATCATCCAGAACATCGGCTTTAAAACCTGTCAACATGTGTGCACCATTCACAAATAAGGGCCGTTTAACCAGGGTGGGGTGCTCGCAGATCAACGCGATCAGGTGTTGTTCGGATAATTGACCCAATGGCAGCTTGAACTGTTCGGGCAATCCCCGCCAGCTGGTGCTGCGCCGGTTGAGTAAACGCTCTTCACCAAGAATCGCCAACCAGGCTCGAACCTGCCCTGGCTGCGGTACGGAGTCCCGCAAGTCGATAAATTGGTATTGAATATCATTTTTATCCAGATGACGGCGAGCGTTGCGGCAGCTGTCGCAGTTTTTTAAGCCATATACTCTTAACATTGCAATATACCTATCTGTTCGTCTTTTAATCTTAAAACTCTGAGATCAACGTTTTAAGATTGAAGATATGCTGGTGGGTGGGGTCAGCTGACACAATCTTTTATAATATCAGGATGACAGATAGCAAATACAAAGTTTTGGGAAGCAAGCCATGAGCGAACGTGAGATTATGGAATATGATGTGATCGTTGTTGGTGGCGGTCCTGCTGGTTTGGCGTGTGCTATACGCCTGAAACAGCTGAATCCTCAGGTCAATGTCTGTGTGATCGAAAAGGCGGCTGAAGTCGGTGCGCATATATTATCCGGCGCCGTCATTGAAACAGATCCATTGGATCAGCTTTTGCCTGATTGGCGTGATCATCCGCCACCTATTTGTGTGCCGGTCATAAAAGATGAATTTTTGTTTTTGAGTAAGCGCAGTGCGCGTAAATTGCTGACGCCACCCCAGTTGAGTAACCATGGCAATGTGATTGTTTCACTGGGGGCGATGTGTGCATGGTTGGCTGCCAGGGCTGAAAACCTGGAAGTGGATATTTTCCCAGGTTATGCCGCCAGTGAAATTAGTTGGAGTGAGAATGGTGAAGTAAAAGGAGTCATCATCGGCGATATGGGGGTGGACAAATCGGGTAAGCCAAAGGATACCTATGTTGAAGGCATTGAAATACAGGCCCCGGTAACAGTCCTGGCAGAAGGCTGTCGCGGACATTTAAGTAAGCAATTGATCAAACATTTCAAGCTGGATCAGGATTGTGATCCGCAAACCTACGGCATTGGCATGAAAGAGTTGTGGCGTTTGCCGGAAGGGCGAGTCAAGCCGGGTCTGGTGCAGCACACCATAGGCTGGCCACTGGACAAACAGATTTATGGCGGTAGTTTTGTTTATCATTTAAATGATAACCGCGTGGCGCTTGGGTTCGTGGCTGGTTTGGATTACCAGGATCCGCAGTTCATGCCGTTTGAAGCGTTTCAACAGTTCAAGCATCATCCCCGGATGCGTGCCTTGCTGGAAGGCGGAGAAATCATCAGTTCGGGTGCCCGAGCGATTATTGAGGGTGGGTATCAATCATTGCCAACCACCGAAATGCCTGGTGCATTATTGATTGGTGATGCAGCCGGGTTGTTGAACGTGCCCAAGATCAAAGGCACACATCAGGCGATCCGCTCCGGGATGCTGGCAGCGGAACACTTGCATGCGCAGGGCGACGTCATCACCAGCCAGGGGTTTGATAAGCTTTTGCGGGGGTCGCCAATTGTCAGTGAATTAAAGAAAGTCCGTAATATTCGGCCTGGGTTTTACAAAGGTTTGTGGCTGGGTCTGGCTAATGCGGCTTGGGAAACAGCAACAGCAGGCTGGTCACCATGGACACTCAAAAATCATGCTGATCATGCAACATTAAAAACCAATTTATCTATCCAGCGTGAGTGGGTTGAGCGGGAATTGCCGCCCAAGGATCGTTTGGCATCAGTCTATTATGCCGCCACCGAGCACGATGAAGATCAACCGGTGCATTTGCAGATTCTGGAACCAGATGTTTGTTTGACCCGGTGTGCTGAAGAGTTCGATCACCCATGCACCAGGTTTTGTCCGGCCAATGTTTATGAAATGGTCACAGACGAGCAAGGCAAGCGGCTGCAGATTAACGCTGCCAATTGTGTTCACTGCAAGACCTGCGATATCAAGGATCCATATCAAATCATTAACTGGGTTACGCCGGAAGGTGGTGCCGGACCGAATTATCAGAATTTGTAAGTTGGCGCTATGCAGCGTTTAATGGGTAACAGCGTCGATACTTTAAGCTTATTCTCGAAAGATACTTCGCTAGCGCCGAAATCGCGGCTAAAATGAGCACAGTAGAGTGCAGCTTTTCCAGCTTATGCAGGTGCATAATCCTCTACAGATAAACTTGTAATATCCGGGAAAGTGGCCATCTTTGGGTAAAGCTGACAACCGATTGAACTTTAAGGAAACAACATGAAAGTACTCGTGTTTATTAAACGCGTGGTGGATTACAACGTTCGCGTCAAGGTGCGCCCTGATGGTTCAGGTGTGGATACCGGTGGTGTGAAAATGAGCATTAATCCATTCGATGAAATTGCCCTGGAAGAAGCTTTGCAAATGCGCGAAGCCGGTACTGCAGATGAAGTTGTGGTGGTTTCTGCGGGCGGTAATGAGTGCCAACAGCAACTCCGCACCGGGTTGGCGATGGGAGCAGATCGTGCCATTCAGATTGATACTGATAAAACATTGCAGCCGTTATCGGCAGCCCGTGCGTTTTTGGCACTGATCGAGCAGCAGCAACCTGGCTTGGTGCTGTTGGGTAAACAGGCAATTGATGATGACAATAATCAGACCGGCCAAATGCTGGCTGCATTGTGGGGACGCCCTCAGGCGACCAATGCTGCCGAAATTGTAATAAACGGCAACAGTGCGCTGGTTACCCGCGAAGTTGATGCCGGCCTGGAGGTTCTGGATATTGATCTGCCTGCGGTTGTTACCACTGACCTGCGTTTGAATACGCCTCGGTTTGTGAAGTTGCCGGATATTATGAAAGCCAAGAAAAAACCATTGGATGTAGTAGCGCTTGGTGAATTGACCAGCCATGACGATACCAATTTGCAAATAGGCCAGTGGAGTCCTCCAGCGCAACGCAGTAAAGGCATTATGGTCGATGATGTGGCCGGTCTAGTCGGCGAATTAAAAAACCGTGGACTGTTGTAAGGAAAACATGATGAGTAAAATTTTAATCCTTGCCGAACACGCCAACGGTCAATTGAATCAGGCTACGGCTAAATGTGTTACTTGTGCTAAAGCAATAGGCGGTGAAGTTCACCTGGCAATATTCAGTAACGATGGTCAAGCCGTTGCAAAGCAGGCAGCCGGGCTTGCTGACGTCAGCAAAGTGCTGCAAATCGACCATCAGGACTTTAGCCACCCACTGGCTGCACAAATTGCGCCTGAGCTGGCCGCTCAAGCCGATGGTTATGGTTATGTATTAGCCCCATCAACTATGTTCGGTAAAGACGTGCTGCCACGAGCAGCCGCGTTGCTTGGGGTTAACCAGGTCAGCGATATTATGGCAGTGAACTCAGCACGCAGCTTTAAACGCCCGGTATATGCCGGCAACGCCATTGTGGATGTAACGGTGCCTGCTGATAGCCTGGTTGTGGCCACTGTGCGGACAGCATCATGGGCGGCCGCGGGTGAAGGTGGTAGCGCCACGATTGAGCAATCAGCGCCACAGTCAGACCGTCCAGCGCATACCCGTTTTGTTGAATTGCGGACGGAAGCAGGTGATCGACCAGATCTGCAAACAGCCAATATCGTTATATCTGGTGGCCGGGCGCTGGGCAGTGCAGAAAATTTTGAAATGATCTACGCTTTGGCCAGAAAGCTTAAGGCAGGCGTTGGAGCATCACGAGCTGCGGTTGATGCGGGTTATGTGCCGAATGATATGCAAGTGGGCCAAACCGGAAAAATCATTTCACCAGAACTGTATTTTGCATTTGGTATTTCGGGCGCGATCCAGCATGTCACGGGAATAAAAGATGCCGGCACAATTATTGCGGTTAATAAAGATGCTGATGCGCCAATATTTGAGATCGCGGATATTGGCCTGGTGGGTGATTTATTTCAGGTTATCCCGGAACTTGAGCAAGCACTTTCTTAGTGCTGATTGCTGCTGAATTACACAGGTTAATCAGAGATGACTGAAATCTTATGGCGGCCCGGTCAACAGTCAGTCGCGAAAGCCAATATCTCTGTTTTTCGGGAAGATTTCAATCGTCGATATAAATTGAAGCTGCATGATTGGTCAGTAACCAACCCTGAAGCGTTGAAATTATTTCGCGATCTGCCTCAATTATCAGATTGATGTCGCTGCAAATTATCAATTGTTTGCCGGGACAAGTGGTGCCTGACGGCTTGTACGAGCTGGCGCGTATCAAATGTCGCAGTACACCACATAGAAAACCGTGGAGCCTTCCTTTGCAGGTGTTGGAGGGGCCAGAAATTGATGAACTGTGGTGCGTGCAGGATGCTGTCAGCATAACACCTATTCAGATTTCGGGCGGCACTATTCAACAGCATCAGTCAAATGGCTATTCAATGTTTTGGTTGCAATTGGATCCTGCCGAATTTGACAGCTTTGCCCAGGCAACTGCATATGCGTGGCAACAAGTTTTATATTCATTGCAACTGGACCATCCGCATCTGCTCAAAACCTGGCACTATTTACCTGGTATCAATGACGGTGGTGGAGATGATGAGCGTTATCGGCAGTTTTGTTTGGGACGCGCGCACACTTTAATGAAAGCAGGCTATCAGAACCCATTGCCATCGGCGACTGCTATTGGTATTCCGGATCCGGATGCCAATTTGGTGATGTATTGGGTTACCAGTAATAACACTGGGCAGAATATTGAAAACCCACGCCAAACAAGTGCCTGGGAATATCCGCGTGATTACGGACCTTCCAGTCCCAACTTCTCGCGCGCAACATTGGATGCTGAGCATGGTTTGCTGTTGATTTCAGGTACGGCCAGTGTAGTAGGGCATGCGACCAGTCACCCGCTGGATACAGTATCGCAAACCAGTGAAATGTTGATTAACCTTAATACGCTGTTGGAAGTCAGCGGCAGTCGATGCGCAAAAATCGATTCGCAGCTGCCCTGCTTGCGAGTGTATTTGCGCAATCCGTCTGATTGGCAACTGGTTCGCGAAAAACTGCTGGAATCCGGTTTTGATCAACACCATCTGCTACCACTGGCTGGTGAAATATGTCGCCGGGATTTGATGGTTGAATTGGATGGTTTCT
Organism: Gammaproteobacteria bacterium; assembly: GCA_021772985.1. GTDB lineage: Bacteria > Pseudomonadota > Gammaproteobacteria > Xanthomonadales > Wenzhouxiangellaceae > JAJFKX01. The sequence goes on along the minus strand of JAJFKX010000019.1, from coordinate 411,321 downwards.
TACTGGCTTGTTGATTTATTGTGGGGCATGCATCTGCGTACTTCCAGATAAATGGAATCCCTTAAAATTGGCAGCTGTTTTTCCAGTTTATGAAATAAGCTAGTTGTCCATTTGGGAACGCGTAGCCGATGGGCGGTATTAAATGACAGATACTCGGCGTGATCGACGTAAAGAGGTATCGGTAGCAACTCAAAGTAACGCACAATTTCTCTTGCCGAGTATTCCTTCCAATGGTGGCCATAGGTGACCTGCTTAATAATGTCTGCTACCGGAATGCCGCCGCCCATACGTTTTATAAAACGTGAAAATGCCCAGGCACGTGATTGCCAAAAGTAATAATTTGGCGTGGTAATGACGATTACTGCATCAGGTTTCATTAAACGATGAATCTCTTGCCAAAGTTCCACCGGGTTAAAAGTGATGTGCTCCAGAATCTCGGTAAACAGAACGATATCGATACTGTTATCAGCCACATCAGCAAAAGCACCTTGCCGGTCAAAACCTGCAGATTGCTGGATTTGAATTCCGTTCTCCCGTGCCAGTGCCTGGACCGATTGCACTGCCAGCACACCGCCCACGTCGGTAGCTATTACCTGATGGCCATCCACGCCGTACAAATAGGCCTGGTGCAGCCAATGCGCTCCGATATCGAATATTGCGCGAGCTGCTTGAAGTCTCAAACGATTGTCAACTATGGCTTTGGTGATCAGAAAGCGATCAGCATGCCACTCCAGGTAGTTATCATCAGTCTGCCCGAAAGCTTGAACCTGCTTAATGTATTCGTCTTTGGTCATCCGCTTGGCTTATCCGTCAGTAAGACCTGACGGTGGCTCACCCTGCCGGTTTTTTTTATTGGGAACAATTTACTCAATTTCCAGTACCCCTTAGGCCAGCGCGGTTTCAATATCCGCCCACAAATCTTCGACGTCTTCGACGCCAACCGATAGTCGAATCAGGTTATCAGTAATGCCGAGTTGATCACGACGGTCTTTGGGTACCGAGGCATGGGTCATGATAGCAGGGTGATTAACCAGGCTTTCAACGCCGCCCAGGCTTTCTGCCAACGAGAACAACGAAAAGTTTTCCAACACTTTGCGGGTGGCATCCAGGTCGCCGTCCAGCACAAAACTGACCATGCCGCCTCCCATACCCTGCATCTGGCGTTGACATAGGTCCCTTTGTGGGTAGTCCGTCAGCCCTGGATAGATCACTTTTGTTACCCGTGGATGTTGTTGCAGGCGTTCAGCAATAATCTGGCTGTTATGATTGTGCGCGCGCATCCTTAATGATAGGGTTTTCAGCCCGCGCAATGCCAGAAAGCTATCGAATGGACCCAGCACCCCACCGATGGAGTTTTGCAGAAAAGCCATTTGTTCACCCAGTTCCGCCGTTTTGGTTACCGCAACACCGCCAACCATATCTGAATGACCATTTAAGTATTTGGTGGCGGAATGCATGACAATATCGGCACCCAGATTGAGTGGTTGTTGAATCATCGGGGTGACGAAGGTGTTATCGACCACCACCAGCGCGCCCTTGCTATGCGCAAAAGCTGCTGCCTGTTGAATATCCACCAGGGTCAGCATTGGGTTGGTTGGGGTTTCAATCCACAGCATACGGGTATGTTCGCGCCAGGAAGCTTCCAGTACACCTGCTTGATGCAGTGGGACAAAACTGAAATCCAGATTGCTGCTGCGCCGACGAACCTGCTCAAATAACCGGTAGCTGCCGCCGTACAGATCATCCATAGCCAGTACATGGCTGCCACTATCGAGTAATTCGAGAATGGTACCGGTAGCCGCCATCCCGGAAGCAAAGGCAAAGCCACGAACCCCATCTTCAAGGTCAGCGATACAACGTTCAAATGCAAACCGGGTGGGATTGTGCGAACGCGAGTATTCAAACCCCTGGTGATCGCCCGGGCTTTTTTGCACATAGGTACTGGTGGCGTAAATAGGCGGCATAATCGCACCGGTGGAGGGATCGGGTGACTGGCCTGCGTGGATCACCCGTGTGGCGAGTTGAAGTTGCTTATCACTGTTCATATTCAAATACATGTTGGTCTGGGTTCACGAATCCGGCATTATACTCGGCATGGCTATTCGTATTCATACCCAGGACCCATATTTTGGTCAGTATTCGTCGCGAATCGGTTCAGGTTGGCGTGCTGTCTGGTGTTCATGTCAGAGCTGTGCACAGGCAGCGGCGGCATTCTGGCCAGGCAAAAATCAGGCAGTACCTGTTGTGCAGGTTCTGCAGTAACAGGTTGGTGAGCAATGCAAGCTATTGATGATTGGCTGCCGATGTCCACATTGGAATTGGCCAAAGCACTGATCGAGCGGCGTTCAGTGACCCCTGTGGATGCCGGTTGTCAGCCGTTTATTGAATCTAATTTGAGTGCCGCCGGTTTTACTGCAAGTGATTATTCACAAGCCGATGTGACAAACACATTGTATTCACACGGCCACGGCACACCACATTTGTTGTTTCTCGGGCATACCGATGTGGTTCCATCCGGGCCGGAATCTGAATGGAGTTGCCCGCCGTTTATTGCTACAGAAACACAGGGAAACCTGTACGGGCGTGGCGCGGCTGATATGAAGGGCGCAGTTGCAGCGATGTTGACTGCTTTGGCAGCCTTTGTGAAGCATCATCCGGCCCATGTGGGAAGGGTATCGCTGTTGTTGACCAGCGATGAGGAAGGGCTGGCGGAGCACGGTGTACGTGCGGTGTTGCCGAAATTGATCACCAATCGACTGCTGCCGGATTATTGTCTGGTTGGTGAGCCTTCCAGCCTGCATCAGTTGGGCGATAACATTCGTATTGGCAGGCGTGGTTCAATTCATGGAGAAATTCGTTGCTATGGCATACAGGGGCACACCGCCTATGCTGATAAGCATGACAACCCGATCCATCGTTTTGCTACAGCACTACAGATGATAGCCGATCACGAGTTTGATGCCGGCGATGAGCATTTTCCGGCTACTTTGTTGCATTTTTCCAATCTGCAGGCAGGCACTGGAGCAACCAATGTCACCCCTGGAGCAGTGTCTGCCCAATTCAATATCCGTAACAGCCCGGTCAGTTCAGCAGAGGCATTGCAAAACCAGGTTATCGGCTTACTCGAAGCGAGCAATTGTGGCCGGTATGAGCTGGATTGGCGGGTCAGTGGTTTGCCGTTTATCACAACCAACGGTGCGTTGCTGGACGGTGTGCAAAATGCTGTTAAAACAGTTACCGGCCTTAGCCCGGTTTGTGATACTGGTGGTGGAACGTCAGATGGACGCTTCTTTGCAGCCAAAGGGGTAGAGGTGGTCGAGCTGGGGTTGGTCAACCAAACCATTCATCAGCTGGATGAACATGTCAGGGTGGCTGATCTGGAGCTGTTGCACAGTATGTATTACGATATCTGCCAGCAGCTCCTGAACGATTAGGTAACCAGCTGTATCAATGAAATTACAGGTTTTTGACTGTTCATGGGTATAATATATGGTTAACGATCAGTTAGGAGTAAATTGCAATTGCTAGCGGCTAGTCACTTTCAATTTATTTTCGTTTAAATTCAAATACTTAATGATGGACGACACTATGATAAGTAATCAGAAAACCGGTGTTTTTTTGGGCAGGATTTTGACACTGTGCGGCTTCCTGCTAATGTCATGGTCTGCGTTAGCGCAGAGTATTGTTGATCGCACCAGCATCGCCAATCCGACTGAGATTTGGTCAGCCTGGGGCGGTGAAGTGGAAATGAAGTTTCAGGACGACATTTTTACCGATTGGAATTTATCTTTACGCGCAGGACAGCGTGCTCCCGCCAGTACCCATTATCTGGTGCCGGTACAAAATCTGGGCAGTATCAGTTTTCACAGTCCAGCCGGCAATTTTGGCGGTTTTATTGACGGTGTATTAACCCTTGATCAGGGATTTACCATCAGCAGTCAGGGCACTGAAGTAAGCTGGTCACAAATGCAGATCAAACCAGTTGGTGGTTTTGAGTTTGATTCATTTGAATTGGTGGATAGTGCCGGTAACACGCTGTTTTATGCGACCAATATCCATGTTTACGTCGCTCAGGAACGTGAACAGCTGGTTATGGAACGGATGGACATCCGTATTTCAGAGGCTTTGGCTATTCGCTTAGGTCGTCCCGAACTGACTGATCAGTTCATCGGTGAACTGGCTTTAGATTTGAATCTTAATATTCCAGCCGGCGCTGCATTGGAGACCCGTGGAAGTACTTGTGCAGAGCGACCCAAATGGCCAACTGAAGGCTTTATTGCTGATGTGGGTTTGACCAATATGGGTTCAGTATCAGATGTTGGTACGGTTACCAATTCAGGTGGCACTTTCGAGTTGATTGCTCCCAGCAGCAGCTTGCGCAGTCTGGTTGGTCTGGATGGTGCGGATGTACCCTGGCAACAAAAATTCCAAGGTTTCTTTCCACCCTATGATACTGACCAGCATCCATATCTGATCTGGAATATATATCGCGTGACTGACGGTGTGATTGAGCAAATCGGTCGTTCTGGCATCAAGCATGCTTTTTTGACGATTAACTCCAGTTGCACCATTAACTGTAGTGACAATCAGGTTCTCTGGCCTGGTTGTGGTGACGTTTATGGCGTAGGTAATAATGACTCGGATCGGGATGTCGGCCCGCGGGATGAAGTCAATCCTACAACCGGTGTATTTGTTAGTACCGGTTCATTTTTTGACCAGGATGGCAACGGTGTACAGGACAACTTCTCCAGTGGCCCGGGTGAAAACCGTATGCAGGTGCTACGTGAAGACCTGCAAACACCAGGTGCACAGTATTTATTCCAATCTCATTATGTAATTCGGGATGATGTGGATATTTTTAATTCCATGGGTTACCGTCCGATAACACCGAATAACCCAGGCGGTGGTAATGGTTGGACTTATGGTTTAGGCACCTTTGTAGTAGGTCCTGTAATTGACCTATGGGTACCACCATCTACCAACCCCAATACCGGCAGTCAGAGTGCACTATTTGCTGACCCTGGAAGGAATGGACATTTCAAATTGGCTGTGAAAAGTGTAGATCTTGGGGGCGGTCAGTTCCGTTGGACTTATATGTTGGAAAACTTTGATGCTCCTGCAGGTATATCTGAGCTGGCCTTAAATGTGCCTGCCGGCAGAATGAACAACACCACATTCCATGATGTGGATCACGATGCAGCGAATGATTGGACACAGGGCGCAGGTGCCAACTTCAGTATTCAGGCCGGCAGCGGTGATGAAATGCCTTGGGGTAACGCTTACACCATTACATTCATTGCTGGTCCGCCGATTGACGGACAAGCAACTATCCGTCTTGGTGATATCTCCTCACCGGATACCACAACCCTGGATATTCTGGTACCGGAACTGGGTGAACAATTCATGGCGGATGGATTTGAAAACTAAGTATTCAAATTAAACTGTGCAATAAAAAGCCCCGCATTGCGGGGCTTTTTTATGCTCGAGGTAAATGGTTTAATCATTCATCATCATGATCTGTACCATTATGGCACCTTGCTGATTCACTAACTTTATGATGAATCTATAACCAGGGTGTTGGTCACCGCTATACATCGGCAGCAGTAGTTTAAGAGCTATGCATCTTGTTTGCTTAGCCTATCAAGCTTTGCAGCTAATCCAGTTGGATATGAACACCTATCCCGGGACTGGTAATTATCCGCATTGGTGATGGCTGATCATTGGATCAGGCCAATTGGAGTGTTTTGCTGCTCTGTAACGGTGTGAGAAATTGATGGTTGGCGGATTTAATACCTGGCCAGTCATCATATTGAACTACGCAATAAAAAGCCCCGCGATGCGGGGCTTTTATGCTTGAGGTAAAGGGCTTAATCATTCATGTACATGATTTGGTCCATCACCACGCCTTGTTCATTCACCTTTACACTGGTGTAGCTGTAACCAAGGTTTTCGTAACCACTGTACATCTGCTGCATTAGTTTTCTGAATTGCTCATCTTCTCCATCTTCTTCAGTGCTTGGAGCCAGTGATTCCGCGTAACTGATGAACTGACTATACAACTTATAGTCCATGCCGAAATTGAACAGCACTGCTTCTGAGTCAGAGTCAGCGTTCAGTAGTGCAGTTAGGCCGGTTTGTTGTTGATCGCCGATTGACAAGCCAATTGCAGAGTCGGAAACAGCCAGGTATGCGGGTCCGATCTCGGCTGGGATGAATTCGCTTTCAATCAATTGTGGTTCGCCGCCTGGCTCAAGATCCATGCCAGCCAGGAACGGCAAAGTCATTTGGCCTAGGCCGATCAGCATATTAGGCTGCTCAGAATACAGCACCACGTGGCCGTTGATGTTTTGTGCAATCTCTTCCGGTGCTGCTTGATCAAGGTTGTCCAGATTAAGATTAGCCATAGAAAAACGCAAACCATTGATGTTGCCAAGCAGCGGTAACATCGGTTGGTTGACAGCAGCGTTCATTTGTTCTGCTGCAGCATTTAAGTCTTCCAGGTGAGAGCAGGTGAAAGGTGATTGGCTCACATTGCTGCTTTGCTCAGCGATAAAATCACGCATACCGGCGAGGTTCAGGTTTAGGCCAAAATTCAGTGGTGTTTTAGGATCATTGTTAATGGGTGCATTGCCGACCACGCTGGCCAGACCAGTGCGAAAATCGCTATCCAGGCTGATGATGCTGCGCATAGCCACTATATCGGCGCTAAGCTCGGTAACCCCAAAATACATACGGGGTGCTTTATTCAGCAAACCACGCACTTCCGTTACACACGCAGGTTCTGCCAGAAAATTATTATCGTGCTCCTGTAACATTGCCGCTAGGGATGCACCTTCAGGTGACTCTGCGTTGGTTAATTGCTCAAATACCCTGATCAAATCAAGATAACCACTGCCATAATTACTAAAGCCATAGCGCTGATTTATCGATGTGATTTGATCCATGCTTGCTGCATTGTCGGGTCTTGCATCACCAAATATGCCGCTCAAGTAATTGCTTTCCATTTCTATCGGCAAGACACTGAATACTGCATGCTGCTCATTGACCTGCCAATAAAGTGCCAGATGATTTTCAGCAAAGGTCAGTTTATTAATGCTGACACCATCAATATCCATGCTTTGGATATTGTTATTACCGTCCTGATCAGATATCAGCCCATTGAATGTGGCAGATGCTTTGGCCGGGTCCACAATTTGCATGTTGAGGACCGGAAAGATACCGGCACCATAGAACATACTTTGTCCATTAGGGGACAGGCCGGTTTTTTCGCGCAATGCTTTACTGTCATCAATATCAGCCAACAGTGCGTAGAACTTGCCCATAGAAGCAATGGCTGATTCAGCCTCGGGGTTATCTTCTTCAATTTCTATTTCATTGAACATTTCGGCCATTGCATCCAGCATGCCGCTGTATTGCTGCATCTGCTGGTTGTAGAGTTCATCCGACATGCCTTCGGTATTCAGGAAAAGATAAGGCGTATCTGCAGGGACCCGTTCCAGCAGGTTTGCTGCACTGACGGAAGCCTGTCCGGATGATGTTGTACCGGCCTGCTCAGGTGGATTGTCTCCACACGCTACCAGACCAGCAGTTAATAGCCCGCCGAGTAGAATTTTATTGATTGTCATGGTGGTGCTCCTTAGGTGTATTACAACAGTATAACACTATATCAGTCATTCTTGTCAAATTGAATCTAAAAATACAGAGGATAATGTGGCTTTATTAGTTAAATTTTTAGTTGGATAGTTTGTTTTCCAGAGCTAATTGCGTTGTTTCCAGGCTGATGGAAAATAGCCGCATTTACTTTTCTTTTTATAAGCAGCCAGCTGCCAATATAATAGCAGCCGGCATGTAATGCCATAGCATAAGGTCTTTCCCTGGTTAGGAAAAGACTTAGAGAGTCTTAACCCCTGCTACCAGTTCTTGGGCCATTTTCTGCGCATCGCCAAATAACATACGTGAGTTGTCACCGGTAAATAAACGGTTTTCAATACCGGCGAACCCTGTGCCCCGGCCACGTTTAATAATAACCACGTTACTGGCGTGATCAACATTCAGAATAGGCATCCCGTAAATTGGACTGGAACTGTCGTCTCGAGCGGCGGGATTAACCACATCGTTGGCCCCGATAACCAAAGCAACATCAGCCTGGCTGAACTGTTCGTTGATATCTTCCAGGTCTTCGATCAGATCATAAGGGACGCCTGCTTCTGCGAGCAGAACATTCATGTGTCCCGGCATCCGGCCGGCTACGGGATGAATCGCAAAACGCACCCGTACACCGCGCTTCTGTAACACTTGGGTTAATTCCCAGATACGATGCTGAGCCTGAGCTACAGCCATACCGTAGCCAGGTACAATAATGACATTCTCGGCATAGGCCATCAAAATGGCGCCATCTACAGCTTCAATTGCCTGCATGCTGCCGCCACCGGCATCAGCCGGGCCACCATCATCGCCGGTACCGAAACCGGAGAACAGCACATTGGTCAGAGGCCGGTTCATCGCTTTGGCCATTAACTGGGTTAACAATGTGCCAGCAGCGCCTACTACTACGCCAGCGATCATCATTGCTGGGATATCAAGCACGTAACCTTCAAAACCAACAGCCAGACCGGTCAGTGCGTTATACAATGAAATGACCACCGGCATATCGGCACCACCAATCGGAACGGTCATTGCAAAGCCAACGATCAGCGCCAGTACAAAAAATGCCAGTAGCAGCATGTTCAGCGAAATTGCATCGTGTTGATACCCAATGACCACCAGGACACCACAAATAACAGTTAATGCGAACAGCAGTAAATTCAGATATTGCTGGCCGGGGAACCGCCAAACTTTGCGCATCCAGCCCTGCAGTTTGGCGAACGCGATTAAGGAGCCGGAAAAGGCTATAGTGCCGATCAAGGCACCGACACCAGCGATGCTATTGGTCAGCAACCCCACGTCGTGGCCATGTGCTGCACGCAATAATTCCACCGCGGCAATGGCTGCTGCAGAACCACCACCCATGCCGTTATATAGAGCAATCATTTGCGGCATATCAGTCATCGCTACACGTTTTGCACTTACCCAGGCCAAAATGCCGCTGGTTAATATGGCCACGATCATTAACAGGTAATTGCCACCCACTTGCGGATGCAGGAAGGTCACCAATATGGCCAGACCCATAGCCAGGCCAGCCAGCACAATACCTTTGCGGGCAGTGACCGGGCTGCTCATTGCGCGTAAACCTAAAATCAGTACCAGCGCAGCAACAAAATAAGCTGTTGGAATTAACAGCGAGCCAAACCAGACAGAAGACAACCAATCACTCATAGGTCCGCTCCTGTATCAGTTTTGGGTTGATCACTGCGTTTGAACATTTGTAACATTCGCTCAGTGACTACATAACCGCCAATCACGTTGCCGGCACCCAGAAATACAGCAATAAAACCGATGGTTTGTTCTAATGTTCCATGGGCTTCACCTAATGCCACCATTGCACCCACCAAAACGATGCCATGAATAAAATTAGAGCCTGACATCAGAGGGGTATGCAGGACTGCAGGAACCTTGGCAATTACCTCATAACCGGCAACCGCGGCCAACATCAGGATATATAGAGCTAAAAATCCTTCCATGTTTATTCTCCAGTTGTATCTGCGAAATGCGGATGCACAATGGTGCCTGTCTGGCTCAACAGGCAGCCTTTAATCACTTCATCATCTAAATCAGGAGCAACTGCGCCATTCTCATCGATAACCAGCTTAAGTAATTCCAAGACATTCCGCGCATACATTTCACTGGCATGCAGTGGTGAGCGGCTGGCCAGATTTAGTGGGCCAGCGATGGTTACACCATCACTAAGTAATGTTTTGCCTGGTTGGGTCAAGACACAGTTACCACCGGTTTCGGCTGCCAGGTCTACCACTACACTGCCGGACTGCATGCCCGAGATCATCGTTTCGTTAATGATTTTGGGTGCCGGGCGACCGGGAATCGCAGCGGTGCTGATAACTACATCGGCTTTTGACATATGTTCAGCCAGCACGTCAGCCTGCTGCTGTTTTTCAGCGTCCGTCAATTCGCGTGCATAACCGCCTTCGCCCTCGGCGTTTACTCCGGTATCTATCATTCTAGCGCCAAGTGATTGCACCTGCTCACGAGCCGCAGCACGGATATCATAAGCCTCAACTTGAGCGCCGAGGCGACGCGCAGTGGCAATGGCCTGTAAGCCGGCGACACCGGCACCAATCACAATAACTTTAGAAGGGCGTAAAGTGCCGGCGGCAGTGGTCAGCATTGGAAACAACCGCGGAGATAAGTCGGCCGCGATCAACACTGCCTGATAGCCGGCAATAGTGGCTTGTGAGGATAGTACATCCATGCTTTGTGCACGAGTAATCCGCGGTATCAACTCCATCGCCAGCGATTGCTGTTGACCACTTTTCAATGAATCCAGTAATTGCGGGTGTTGTGCCGGCAGCATCATGCCAATCACAGTGATATCTTGGGAGAGCTTTTGCAGCTGAGCAGTATCTGGAGGCGTAACCCATATCAACAGGTCTGCATCGCTCAATACATCGTCGACATTGGGATACAGACTGGCCCCTGCTTTTTCATAAGCAGCATCATTAAATCCAGCTTCGGCCCCTGCGCCGCTTTGTATTTTTATGTTGTGATTTTGCCCGATAAGCTTAACGCAGGTAGCGGGGTCCAGTGCAACCCGGCGCTCGCCGTCTGCTTGTTCTTTGAGTATGGCAATTGTGGCCATGAATCTGATTCCAGTGGTGCAACCGAGGTGCAGTTTACCAGCGTGAGCCGCCGAGTGCAGTGTCAAGTGCTTTTAGACGCGCCGGCGTGCCCACATCTGTCCACTGATGGTGCATCTTCTGAGCTGTAACAAGCCCCAGATTGGCCTTGGCAAACAGCAGTGGAGCCAATGGTAATGGCTGGCCGTTATCAGTTTGGCCGATAAAAAAGTTTGGATGAAACACACCGATGCCGGCATAGGTTAAGGTTTGTTGTTCCGCTTGAGGGTAGCGAAGTTGTGCGCCGTTTAAACTGAAATCTCCAGCTGGGTGGTGTTCGGGATTACTAACCAGCAACAGGTGTGCCTGCTCGACCTTCAATCGGCGCAGTTCAAAAAATGGAAAATCGGTCCAGACATCTCCATTGATTAACATAAATGCTTGATCACCAAGCATCGGCAGAGCCCGCAAAATTCCACCCAGGGTTTCTAATGGTGCTGGTTGTTCATCAGAAAACTGAATATGCATGCCGAATTGCCGACCATCTCCAAGGGCGGCATGAATTTGCCCAGCCAGATGGCTGGTATTGATGACAACTTCCTGGATTCCCGCGCGCCGCAGATTCTCAAGGTGCCAGATAATGAGTGGCTTGCCACCAACTTCCAATAATGGCTTTGGGTATTGCTCGGTAATCGGCCGCATCCGGTCACCCCGGCCAGCGGCTAGTATCAATGCACGCATGGACGCTGCTGTAATATTGTGACTATAGCGGTGGTTTCAGGATACAAATCAGCAGTCTCCATTAGGTAGTGGTAAAACCGTGGCATCAGATTAATATAGTCAGACTTGCCATCTCGATAAGCCAATCGGGCAAAAATACCCAATATTTTCAGGTTACGTTGTAAGCCCATCCAGTCACACCAGCGCAACCATTCTGCTGCTGCTACGTCTATGTCCAATCGTTGACGGTGTTGTTCATACCAATCGGTTACCTGTGTCCTCGGCCAACTGATGTATCGATCCAGTATCCAGGAAATCAAGTCATAACTTAATGGACCGCGGACTGCATCCTGATAATCGATGATACCCGGGTTGTTGATACTGGTTTGCAAGACGTTACAGCTATGAAAGTCCCGGTGTACGAATACCCGGGGTTGCTGCAGCGCACAACTGATTAGCGCTGTACAGATTTTCCGCCAGGTTGATTGCTCATCAGTGGATAAAGGTAAATTGCAGTGGTGGGGCAGATACCAGTCAGTCAGCAGATCCAGTTCCTGTTGCAGCATCAACTGATCATAATCGGGTAAGCCGTCGGTATTTACGGATTGGGCAAATACTGCCAAGGTGTTGAATATCGGTTGATAGGGGTGCTTGGCGGGTGTTTGAAAATTTACATCTCGGTATAAATCATCACCCAAATCTTCCAGCAGTAAAAAACCCTGCTGTAGATCTTTGCCCAGGATTTCAGGAGCATACAAACCGGCTGAACGTAAGCGCTGGGTAACATCCAGAAACGGGCGGCAATCCTCTAACTCCGGCGGGGCATCCATCACTACCCAGCTTTGTTGTTGGTGAAGCAAACGAAAATAGCGACGGTTACTGGCATCGCCTGTGATTGGCTGAATATCAATGTGCAATTTGAGTTGCTGTTCAGCCCAGGCTGTTAATGCCGTTATCCGCTGCGAGTGATTGCCGGTGTTTGTTGTCATCTGGCGATTGTAGATCACAGTTAAGAGCTTGGCACTTGTCGGTTTAAATAGTACAATTTCAGTCTTATATAGATTACTGAATAGTAAGCTGATTAATTGTGTTCAAAATCAACAAACTGACTGACTATGCAATGCTGGTGATAACACGCCTGGCAGAGAAGCCGTCAGAACTTTTATCAGCTCAGCAATTAGCGGAAGAATGTCATTTGGAATTGCCGACAGTGAGCAAAGTACTTAAGTTGCTTGGTAAAGCTGAATTGCTGTCCTCGGTGCGCGGTGCACACGGTGGTTACCGGTTACAGCGATCGGCGGATAAGGTCAGTATTACTGATGTGATTTCTGCCATTGAAGGTCCTATTGGTGTGACCGAGTGCAGTGTAGAACCAGGTTCTTGCAGTCATGAGCCAGTCTGTCAGCTGCGCGGCAACTGGCATGTGATCGACAGCGAAATACACCGGGTGCTGGATAACCTGAGTATTGCCGATATGCTGCAACCGCTGCCGCTGATAATTGACGAACCAAAATTTCGACCCATTAAACTCCATTTTCAGGCCAATTGAAGGACATCATGAGCAACGCTCAAATTGAACAAATAATTGAAAGCCGTTACAAGCATGGTTTTGTTACGGACATCGATTCAGACACAGTGCCGCCTGGTTTAGATGAAAATGTCATTAGGTTTATTTCAGCAAAAAAAGAAGAACCCGAATGGCTGACAGAATGGCGATTGGAGGCTTATCGTCATTGGTTAAACATGACTCCGCCCGATTGGGCAAAACTGCAGGTGCCTGGTATCGATTTTCAGTCAATATCCTATTATTCAGCGCCTAAAAAAGAATCCGACAAACCACAAAGTCTGGACGAGGTAGACCCCAAACTGCTGGAAACTTATGACAAACTGGGCGTGCCTTTGCACGAGCGAGCGCGATTGGCGGGAGTGGCAGTGGATGCGGTGTTTGACTCGGTCTCGGTGGCAACCACTTTCAAAGATAAATTGCGTGATGTTGGGGTAATATTCTGCTCGTTCTCTGAGGCGGCGAAAACCCACCCTGAACTGGTTAAAAAATATCTGGGCACGGTGGTGCCGACCTCGGACAATTTCTTTGCCGCACTTAATTGTGCGGTATTTACCGATGGTTCGTTTGTGTACATTCCGAAAGGTGTGCGCTGTCCGATGGAACTATCCACTTATTTTCGCATTAATGCGATTAATACCGGCCAGTTTGAGCGTACCTTGATCATCGCGGACAAAGGTAGCTATGTCAGTTACCTGGAAGGTTGTACTGCACCGATGCGGGATGAAAACCAGCTACATGCCGCAGTGGTTGAGTTGATTGCTCTGGAAGATGCTGAAATCAGATATTCGACGGTGCAAAACTGGTATCCGGGCGATGAAAACGGCAAAGGTGGAATTTATAACTTCGTTACCAAACGCGGCGACTGTCAGGGCGACCGTGCACGCATTTCCTGGACCCAGGTGGAAACAGGCTCTGCAATCACTTGGAAATACCCAAGCTGTATTTTGCGCGGTGATGATTCTTCCGGTGAATTTTATTCAGTGGCATTAACGCACAACTATCAGCAGGCTGACACCGGTACCAAGATGATTCATCTGGGTAAAAACACCAAAAGCCGGATTATTTCCAAAGGAATATCCGCCGGTCATGGCCAAAACAGTTACCGGGGGTTGGTGAAGGTTGGTAAAAATGCCGATCATGCCCGCAATTTTACTCAGTGTGATTCACTGTTAATCGGTAAGCAATGTGGCGCGCATACTTTTCCATATATCGAAAGTAAAAACCCCAGCGCCAAGGTTGAGCATGAAGCGACCACATCAAGTATTGGTGAAGATCAGCTGTTTTATTGCCAAAGCCGGGGTTTAGATGAAGAAACTGCAGTCGCCATGATTGTGAATGGCTTTTGCAAAGAAGTTTTTCAGAAATTGCCAATGGAGTTTGCAGTGGAAGCTCGAGCGCTATTGGAAGTAAGCCTGGAAGGGGCTGTTGGATAAATAGAATATGTTAAAGATTGAAAATTTACACGTCGAAGTCGACGGCAAGGAAATTCTTAAAGGCCTTACTCTGGAAGTCAATCCAGGTGAGATACATGCTGTGATGGGCCCCAACGGAGCTGGCAAGTCAACACTTGGAAATGTGTTAGCTGGACGTGATGGTTTTGAAGTGACTGCAGGCAGTATCAGGTTTTTGGGTGAGGATTTATTGACGTTAAGCCCCGACGAGCGAGCTATAGCGGGGTTGTTTTTAGCATTCCAGTACCCGGTTGCCATTCCGGGCGTTAATAACGCTTACTTCCTGCGTACTGCCTTAAATGCACAACGGACAGCTCGGGGAGAGCCAGAGCTGGATGCCATGGGTTTTCTGAAATTGGCACGCGAGCAGGCCGGCATATTAGATATGGATGACAAATTGCTGCAACGGGCGGTGAATGATGGTTTTTCCGGTGGTGAGAAAAAGCGCAATGAGATTTTGCAGATGGCTATCCTGGAACCGAAACTGGCGGTACTGGACGAAACTGACTCCGGATTGGATATTGACGCTTTGCGCATTGTCTCCCAGGGGGTAAATCGATTACGTGACCCACAGCGATCCATGATTGTGATTACCCACTACCAAAGGCTATTGGATCATATCGTGCCCGATGTTGTGCACGTGTTGGCAGACGGGCAGATAGTGGCTTCAGGTGATAAATCGCTGGCAATGAAGTTGGAAAAGGAAGGCTATGCCTGGCTAAAAGCAACTAAAACAGCTAGTGAAGCACTGACGTTGGCATCTTGAAATGACTGCTTTGCTCAATAAGCTGATGCACGCAAATGAATCAATGAATATTGATGTTGGTGTTGGTGTTGAAAAATTGCGCCAAGAAGCACAAAAGAAAGTATTGCAGTATGGCTTGCCAACACTTCGTGATGAGCGTTGGAAATATACTTCACTGAAATTACTGGAGCGTCGTGAATACCCTGACTCAACTGATTTTGATGAAGCGGCTGCGATCCAGCAGGCTAATAAAATTATCGGAGATCTGCCCAGTGCAGGGCTGGTGATATTTGTTGGTGAGTGTTGTTTATTATCGTTGGCACCTGAATGGGCTGATAGTCTGAGCATGTTGTTGTCAGATGCATCAACAGGAGGGCAGCAGGCACTGACTGCAGATGCACTTGTTCAGGACAGCAGCAGTGATGGGTTTATCTGGTTAAACCTGACCCGGGCTACCACCGGTTTAATATTTAATTTGCCGGTTGATAAAAGTATTGAAAAGCCGTTGCATGTTGTTTATTTGAACCAGAGCAATGCACAGGCCTGGTACTTGCGGCACCATTGGAAACTGGCCGGTAACTCCAAATTAACCATCATGGAGCATCAATATTATTCCGGTGCCGGACTGGGTAATATTTACCGCAGTATAGAACTGGGTGAGAACAGCGAACTGAATTGGCTGACTGTCCAGCAAACCGGCAGTGAATTTGTATTGTTGCAACACAACCATATCCAACAGCAACACAATTCTTTATGCAAGCAACTGAACCTGGATCTTGGCGCAAGACTGGCTCGGCAGGAAACACGGGTTCAGCTTGCTGAACCGGAAGCGGGGTATCGATATGCTGGTTTGCTTCTGGGACAACAGCGTCAGCATCAGGATCAGCACGTACAGGTAAACCATGAGGCGGTAAATTGCAGCAGTCAACAAAGTTACCGAACTGTGCTTGGTGGGCATGCCCGTGGGGTGGTCAATACTGCTGCCAAAGTGGCAACGGGTGCTGATGGCAGTGATGTGCAACAAAACACTGCCAGTATGCTGTTAAGTAATACCGCAGAAATGGACGCCAAACCTGAATTGGAAATTTATGCTGATGAAGTGGTGGCCAGTCATGGTGCAACTATTGGGCAATTGGATGAAGACGCGATGTTTTATCTTCGCAGCCGTGGTCTTAATATGGATCTGGCAAGACAGATGTTGGTCGGTGGTTTTGTCAGCAATATTGTGGAAACCATCGAGGCAGATGAGCTTCGAGCATATACCGAAGTGCTGGTCAGACAGCAGTTGGAGCAAATGTTATGAATGCCGTTGTACAAGCTGACATAACCAGCAACGAAAGCTGGCGAGCGGATTTTCCTGCGTTGCAACGGATGGTACACGGCAAGCCGCTGGTTTATTTCGACACAGCCGCAACTGCACAACGACCTAAACAGGTATTGGCGGCGATGGATAGGTTCTATCACCAGTTTAATGCCAATGTGCATCGTGGCGTGCATACTTTAAGTGGTGAAGCGACTGACGCATTTGAAGCGGCCAGGCAAACACTGGTAAAACATATCAATGCCAACAGTCAACGCGAGGTGATTTTTACCCGCGGCAGCACTGAATCAATTAACCTGGTGGCACAAGCCTATGCGCGGCCATTACTACAACCTGGCGACCGGGTGTTGATCAGTTATATGGAGCATCATTCCAACATTGTGCCCTGGCAAATGGTGTGTCAACAGACCGGTGCTGAGCTGGAAGTTATTCCAGTATTGGATAACGGTGAATTGGATCTTGATGCAATTCCCGGATTACTGACTGATAACACCAAAATATTGGCATTGGTACACGTTTCCAATGCATTGGGTACGATTAATCCGGTACAGCAAATCTGCCAGCTGGCGCGTGAACGCAATATCACTACGCTACTGGACGGTGCTCAGGCAATGCCGCATTTGAATGTTGATGTGCAAGCCATCGGTTGTGATTTTTATACAGTTTCCGGGCACAAAATGTATGGGCCGACCGGGATAGGTATTTTGTATGGTCGCGAAGCTATTCTGGATGCAATGCCGCCCTGGCATGGCGGCGGAGAAATGATCCGTACAGTTAGTTTTGAAAAAACCACTTACAATGATTTGCCAGCTAAATTCGAAGCTGGGACACCCAATATCGCAGGCGCCATCGGTTTGGGGGCTGCCGTCAGCTATTTGCAAACCCTGGGCCTGGATGCAATCGCTGCATATGAGCAGCAATTGTTACGGCACGCAACCAGCGCTCTAAAACAATTCGATGGCTTACGCATAATTGGTGAAGCAGAACACAAAGCCAGTGTGATTTCGTTTGCGATAGACGGTGTACACCCACATGACTTGGGTACTATTGTGGACCATGATGGTTTTGCAATCCGTACCGGTCATCACTGTGCCATGCCGTTGATTAAGCGCTTCGGTGTGCCTGCTACAGCACGTTTGTCATTGGGTTTATACAATACTGTTGAGGAACTCGATGCATTTATTCCATCATTGGAAAAAGCCTGCAAAATGCTTTTGTGAGCTGGTCTCGATCGAGTATGATTCAGCGATGACCGGGTCAGTGATTCATGCTGAAAGCCCATGGAATATAAAAATTGAGCCTTGTCTAATTAAATTCAATGCAGGTGCTTATTGTCTGGTTATTTGCCGGTTGACCAGAGAAGGTTTAACAGAAACGATGACAGCTTCATGAGTGATTGGATTGTTGTAGCAAATGTAACAGATTTAACCCCAGGTGACTTTACAGTAATTCCTGCGGATGATACCGATATCGCGGTATTTAATATTGATGGCAGCTTCTTTGCCATAGAAGATGTCTGTACCCACGATGGTGGCCAATTAACAGGTGGTGGCCGGGAAGGTTGTCAATTGATCTGTCCCAGACATGGGGCAAGATTTGATATCAGGACAGGCGAGGCATTGACTGCACCGGCGTATGAGCCAACTGCAACTTTTCCGGTAAAGGTTGAAGGCGGCATTGTCTATACGCGAGATGATCGCTGGGATTGATAGCTCGGTCTTATGCATAGAGTAGTTTGTTAATCGGAGCCACTTATGCCAACGGCTTATAAGCATACTTTCGAAATCCGCTGGGCCGATTTAGATCCGAATGCGCATATGCGTCATAGTGCTTATCTGGATTATGGAGCCCAGTTGCGGATAGCATATTTTTCTGAATACGGTTACCCAATTGACCGCATGCAGCGAGAGAACCTGGGTCCGTTGTTGTTTACAGAAAAGGCCAGTTATTTGCGTGAAATCCGACCAAATGAGTTGATCACAGTTGATCTGGCATTGACTGGGCTATCTGAAAACCGCAAGCATTGGGGTATTCGTCACCAGATATTCAAGTCTTCAGGTGAGCTGGCAGGCAATATCGATTGCCGTGGTGCCTGGTTGGACTTGCTCAAGCGTAAAGTTATCGTGATGCCGGATGCACTATACCAACTGATGCGGGGTATGCCGCGTAGTGATGATTATATGACCATCCTGCCTCGCAGCTGAATTGTAGTTCCAAGGTCGTCGTATCTGTGAGCTTAATCAAATGAAAATAAGCGCCTGAAGAAGCCGGGTCCGTCGCGCCTCTTGCCGGTAAGAAAAGGATGTGTGGGGTCATTCAATTCCAGAATACTTTTTGCATCTGCAGCCAGTTCAGCCAGTTCCAGTCTTTCATAAGCGTTGGCTAATACTGCCAGGGCATCATTGGTCGGTGGGGTTCCAGGGTATGTTTCCAATACATATTTGGCACGGCTTACCGCAGCAATATAGGCTTTACGGCGAATATAGTACTCAGCAACAGCAATTTCATAGGCGGCCAGATTATTGCGCAGGAACACCATTCGCTGACGGGCATCCGGTGTGTACCGGCTTTGCGGATAGCGCCTCAGTAGCTCTGAGAAACCGTCAAAAGACTGACGAGATAATGACTGGTCACGAGAAGCGATGCGTTCAGGGAACAGTCGACTTAAAAAGCCGATGTTTTGTTCGTAATAGGTCAGGCCACGCAGATAGTAGGCGTAGTCGACATTGGGGTGGGTTGGGTAGGTACGAATAAACCGATCCACAGTGGCAGAAACATTTTCCGGTTCACCTGCCTTGTGATAAGCATAAGCCAGATCGAGCTGGCCCTGTTCCGCATAGCGGCCAAACGGGAAGCGGTTACGTAGCTGTTTGTACAATATTATGGATTGCCCGTAATCACGCGCACTCAATGAGGATCTGGCTGACTCATATAGCTCCGCTGCTTCGCGATCATCTTCACGTAATTCTTTATCACCGCCGCAGCCGCTAAGCAGCAATATGGCAGTCATTAGCGAGCAAAAGATAACTCTATGCAAAATGCAGCGATTGGTCATATAAGTCTCGTTCAGTAACATTATGTTGCCAGTTTACCCGCTGACGGGTTTATCATGCCAGTGTTTAATAATTCAGAAATCAGAAAATAAGCCACATCCATGACTGAGCATATCTCTAAATCGGCAGCTGTCCCGTCGGCAAATTCGGGACAACGCCTAGACCAAGTGGCAGCTGAATTGTTCAGGGGTTTTTCCCGTAGCCAATTGCAGCAATGGATTCGCAATGGCAATCTGACCGTCAATGGTAAGCCTGTGGCCAAACCTAATTATCGTTTGGCAGGTTCCGAGCAATTAAGCCTGAGTGCCGAACTGACAGCTCATGGCGACGATCTGCCTGAAAATATTCCACTGCAAATATTATACAACGATGAATATTTACTGGTGGTTAATAAGCCACCAGGGATGGTGGTGCACCCTGGTGCCGGGAATCCCGACGGTACGCTGGTCAATGCGCTGTTGAATTTCGATTCCCGGCTTGCGTTGCAACCGCGTGCCGGCATTGTCCATCGATTGGATAAGGACACCAGTGGGGCATTGCTGGTGGCCCGTGATGATGCAACCCGATTATTGTTATCTGCGATGCTGAAGGCGCGTGACATTCAACGCTATTATCTGGCACTGGTATGGGGAGAGCCTGAAGCACAGGCAACGATTGATTTGCCATTGGGTCGACACCCGGTCGATCGAGTCCGGATGGCTGTGCGACCGCCTGATGATCATAACGCCCGTTCGGCAGTAACCCATTACCTTTTACAGCAACGGTTCTGCGGGGTAAGCCTGCTGGAAGTAAAATTGGAAACCGGCAGAACACATCAAATCCGGGTGCATTTGACTCACCAGGGGTTTCCACTGGTAGGTGATCAAACCTATCGGCGCAAAGGTAATGTCATTCACTCGCAGGTAAATGAAAGTTTGCCGCAATCACTGGCAGGCTTTCCCCGTCAATGTTTACACGCCGCTAAATTACAATTTGAACACCCGGTGACCAAACAAAGGCTTAAAGTACAGGCGCCATTACCCGAAGATTTCGCCGATTTGTTAAGTGAACTCAATCGTGCAAACAACTGATTACATCCAACCGGACTGGCCCTCGCCTGCCAATATTCAGGCAATGGCCACCACTCGGTTGCATTCAGTCGGGCATAGTAAAGCAACTTATGCACAATTTAACCTGGGTTTATATAGTGGCGAGAAAACCACACGGGTATTGGCCAACCATGCAGAACTGAGCGCGGGTTTACCCTCAGCACCTTTGTGGTTGCGGCAAGTACATGGAAAGCACGTGGTGAACGCACAAAACCATATTGCGGACATTGAAGCAGATGGATGCATTGCAACAACCCCAAGCACCGTTTGTGCTGTTCTCGCCGCTGATTGTATACCGGTGCTGTTATGTGATGAAAAAGGTGCTTGTGTCGCTGCAGTTCACGCAGGCTGGCGAGGCTTGGACGCGGATATTATTCAGCAGGCGGTTACCCAGATGCCAGTACCACCCAAAGCACTGATGGCATGGATGGGGCCAGCAATCAGTCAGCGGCACTATGCTGTCGGAGAAGGTTTTCGTGATCAGTTTTTAGCTAAGACAATCGATTATTCCCCAGTCTTTATCAAGCGTGAAGAGCGGTGGTACGCTGATTTGTTTCATATTGCCAGACTGCAATTAAAGGCTGCAGGTATCATCAATGTCTATGGTGGAAAATATTGTACTTTCTCAGATGAGCAGCGCTTCTATTCGCATCGGCGAGATGGCCAAACGGGCAGGCAGGCATGTTTAATCTGGATCAAATGATGCGGCTGTTGATACAACTAAAAGCAGCGTATCTCTTGGTGGTGTTGCTGGTTGTCATAGCCATGCCATGTCGGGCTCAGTTGGTAACAGAGTGGGCTGGTTCTGATAGTTGTATCGATTGCCATCAGGATCGGCATGACAGCTGGTACCGGACTTACCATAGAACGATGACACAAACAGCTGATAGTTCGACAGTGGCAGGCAGGTTTGATGGTCAGCCGTTAACTTATTGGGGGGTGACTATCAGGCCGGTGATGCGTAATAACCAATACTGGTTTGACTATTATCTGCCTGATGAGGAGGAAGTATTTACCAGCTATCAGGTATTACGTACGGTTGGTTCGCACCGATACCAGCAATATTTAACGCAGGTTGAAGGCGCAGCGGACAACTATTACCGCTTGCATCTGTTATGGCATATCCAGGATCAGCGCTGGGTGCATATGAATGGTGCCTTTTTGAGTCCGGATGAGCAGGGCTTTGATGATAACGTGGCATTGTGGAATCACAATTGCATTTTCTGTCATAACACCGGCCCTGACCCCAATATTCAAAATTTTGAGGCGCTTCAAAAACGAGCGGACCAGGGTTTGACCATTGATTTGGAGCGGCAATCACTTTATCGATCCGAGGTCAGTGAACTTGGGATTGCCTGTGAAACCTGTCATGGACCGGCTGCCCGGCATGTCAAGGTTAATGGAAACCCTGTCAAACGCATGTGGAACAAGCTCAGAGGACGTGATTCGTCAATTATCAACCCGGATAGGCTGCCGCAGGAGCGCAGTGTGCAGATTTGTGGTCAATGCCATGGCCAGCGCACCCCGGCAGATGGTCTGTTGGCCCGTGAGTGGGTACACAATGGCCCGGTATATCGGGCCGGGGATGATCTGCTGGAAACTATCAAGCTGGTGTGGAGAGACAGCAGCATTCCGGGTGACAGTAATACAGACCGATACCGGTTGCGGTTTTGGCCGGATGATACGCCAAGATTAAGTGCTTACGAATACCAGGGAATATTACAATCTCGTTGTTATCTCGACAGCGAGGCTTTGACCTGCAATACCTGCCACAGCATGCATGGCGGTGACCCTGAAGGTATGACCACCGAATGGCAACGCGGCAATGGCCCATGTCTGGAGTGCCATCAGGAATATTCAGACGACATTGCCGGGCATACCAAGCATGCTGAAAACAGTGTCGGTTCCGAATGCAGCAATTGTCATATGCCCAAAATAGTCTACGGGGTAATGACCATCCATCGTTCACACCGTATTGAAATCCCAAACCCACAGCAAAACACCTTTGACCAGCGACCGAATGCCTGTAATCAGTGCCACCTGGATAAATCCTATCAGTGGGCAGCAGCTCAAACTGCCAGGTTGTGGCAGGCAGCACCTGAAACAGAACAGGACCCCACCGCAGTAGCAGCGGGTATTTACGATTTATATGCCGGAGATCCGGTGCAACGCGCGATCAGTGCGTGGTCGTTGCAGCAGGCAATAGAGCAGGGTGTTCAGCAGCCGGAATGGTGGGTGTCACATTTGTTGAGGGTGATGCGAGACGATAGTTATCCTGCTGTACGGCGGTTTGCAGCCAAAGCATTGCAGGCGGCAGCGGAAAAGCAAAACAACCATGAACTGATTCTGGCTTTACAGGGTTTTGATTTTATAGCCGCAGCCGGAGATCGAGAACAGGCAATCTTGCAACTGATGAAAAACTGGCAACAACGACAACAAAATGGCTGGCCTGCAACATTGTTGCCGGAAGCTGATAACCAATTCATTGATAAAATTGAGTTGTTGCAAAGTATAGGTCGACAAAGATCAGTGGGTATCAGCGTAGGCGAATAGGATTGCTGTCAATTACATACACGGTTTCAAAGCTGATTTTCTGATGATATTTTAATCGCAAATACTTGTCATTAAAGTCCGGGCCTGCTATACATCCAAGGTTGACACCGATAAAAATAAAAAGAGTCGGGGCTATTCTGGATTCACACGTTACCAACAACCTATCGTTAGCGAGGTAGATTATGAGGTTTTTATTAAGTTTGCAGCGGTTAAGCATAGCAGTTTTGTGCATGTTACCGTTGGCGTTATTTGCACAAATGCCGGAGAGCCCGACAGGTCTTTATCTGGTCTACTTCGATGATCAGGCGTTACTTGACCAGGCAAGAACCAGCAGTGGTTCGTTGCGCAGTGAGTTCACTAAAAGTAATGCCAAGCAGCGATTTGATGCACGTTCACCGGCAGCTGTTAATGCATTAAACAGCATTGAAAGTCGCCTGAGCGAACGCCTTGATCAAGTAAGCAATCAGCTGGGCAGGAGCCTGGATGTGAGCTTTCGTTATACCGTTTCAGATGTCGGAGCAGCGATTGCCATGAGTGCCGGCGAAGCTGCTGCACTGGTTGATATGCCAGGTGTTCGTCTAGTTTTGCCTGATACGTTGAATCAACTGGATACCAATCACGGCCCGGACTGGATTGAAGCTGATACTATCTGGAGTGGTTCAGCAGCACCTTCCAGCATTCCAAGCCAGGGTGCAGGCTTAATTATGGGGGTGATCGATACAGGTATTAATTCTGATCATCCAGCTTATGCAGAAGTTGGCCCTGTGGATGGTCATGTGTTTACCAACCCTAATGGAAATAATGTTTTTGTCGGTAACTGTATTGGTAATATTTCTGGATTGCCTGGTATTGTGCAGTGTAATAACAAATTGATCGGCGCGTGGGATATGCAATCTGGAGCTGACGTAGGTGCTCCTGAGGATTCTAATGGGCATGGCAGTCACACTGCCAGCTTGTCCGCCGGCAATCATATATCCGGCCCCTTTGAATTACGTGACAACGGCGGTAACTTGCCGGCCAGTACTTATTCACCTCCCCGTGACCAGACATCCGGTGTAGCGCCACATGCCAATCTGATTTCATACGATGCCTGTGATGCGACTTGCCCGGGATCGGCAACTAACGGGGCTATTCAGCAAGCCATTCTGGATGGTGTATCAGCTCTCAACTACTCAATCAGCGGTGGTAATGCACCATGGGCAGCAGGCCAAAGTGATCGCCTGTTTCTGGATGCGGTAGCCGCAGGTATTTTTGTTGCTGCATCTGCAGGCAATACTCGGGATGACAATACCAATCCAATTGCTGATGTTAATCATCTGGGGCCCTGGGTAATGACTGTGGCTTCTTCAACGCATGATCGCCCAGCCGATGGTCATGTAAACAATATGAGCGGTGGTGATACTCCTGCTCCTGCTGATATGGACGGGCGCACATTAACCGGCGGTTATGGTCCGGAAACAATCGTTTATGCCGGTGATTTTGACGATGGTGATGGCGATCCGGCCACTGCGCCTGAACAATGCCTGGTCCCATTTCCTCCAGGGACATGGACCAGCGGTGAGATAGTGGTATGCGATCGTGGCACTATTGCCCGTGTGGCCAAGGGTGCTAATGCGCAGGCAGGTGGTGCCGGCGGTATGATCCTGGCAAATGTGGTCGCCGGTTCAGTCAATTCCGACCCGCATGCGTTGCCCGCTGTGCATATTGATGTGGGTTTGGGCGATAGCCTGCGGACCTGGCTGGCCAGTGGCGCAGGCCATACCGGCACGATTTCCGGTTCTTCTTTAGGTGATTCCGATCCAAGTGCTGCAGATGTTTTATCCGGATTCAGTCTGCGCGGACCGAATTTAAGCATTGACGTCACCAAACCTGATATCACCGCTCCTGGTGATAGTGTGTTAGGCGCGGAAGCAGATGTTCCACCGTCACCTGCTACAGGTGAGTTTCAATTCCTGGGCGGCACTTCAATGTCCAGTCCGCATACCGCGGGAGCTGGTTTGTTGATGATGTCAATGCATCCGGATTGGACAGTGCCTGAAATCAAGTCGGCGCTAATGATGACTGCGGATACCACCGGTCGAAAAGAAGACAACAGTACTGCTGTAGATCCCGACGATGTGGGTAATGGCAGGGTTGACCTGGCGATGGCCGCCAATGCCGGTGTGGTCATGCATGAAACATTTGAAAACTTCCTGGCGGCTGATCCAAATGCTGGCGGTGATCCCAAAACACTGAACTTGCCCAGCGTGCGAAATAGTTTTTGCGGTGGTGGTGGATGTTCCTGGGAACGGAATTTGCGTAATACCGGCAGCGGAGAACAATGCTGGACTGTTACAGATACAGCCAGTGGGTTTACCCTGGCAACCAGCCCCGCCAGTTTCTGTGTATTATCCGGCGATACCATATTCCGGGATGGCAGTGAAACCAGTTCAGCAGCGAGCAGTTCCTGGCAGCAACTGGTTATTAATGCCAGTGCAGTCAGTACGGTTTCAGAAGGGATGAATTTTGGCGCTATTACCATGAGTAATGATTCTGGTGATCATCCTGACGCCATTATTACTGCAACGGTAAATACAGCATTGCCTTATGGTGGTACCCCGCCACCTGACGCATAATTGATAGATCGTCAGGATCTGCCCTGCAATGCAGGGCAGATTAACCATGTTATCGAAAGCTAAGTGTGGTCAATCAACAGCATTGAGCAAATAGCCCCCTGATTGATTCAGAAGTCATTATTCAGCCACAAATGTACCGACGAACCCTACTACCTGGGTAGTGACATAGCTGGATAAGCAAAATGTTGTAGTTCTGTAACTTGCTGGAAAGCCTGATTAAAATCTATAACAGCCGCACCTTCACCAGCCAACAAGCATAGGTTGGCATTCAAAAATACCCGCTACCATCAACCAGGCTGGCAGAAAAGCAGCCTGCCACTGAAGCTGAATTTTTCCGTTTCAAGCATGATTAGACACTTGTCTTTGCGGTATAGGCCTGCTATACATTGTCGGTTAACAACAGCATTACTTGGCTGTAGTAAGTATTGGGGTTTCCCCAGGTTATTAAACGAAATTAGCGTTAGCGAGGTTCATTATGAGGTTTTCAAAGGAATTGAAGTGGCTGGCAGTTATTGGATTGTGCTTATCTTCGATGACACTTTTGGCTCAGGAAACAGCCGTATATATTGTGAAGTTTCAAGAGGCAAGCCTGGTCCAACAATTGGGTGGGGTCAGTAATACAGCAACTACCAGAACAGCTGCCAATGGCCGCAAGAAGTTTGATGTTAAAAGCCCGATGGCCCAGCAGGCTTTGAATCAACTGCATCAGGTTCAAGACCAGCATCTACAAACCATTGAAGAAGCAGTTGGCAGAAATATTCCAATGATGTTCCGTTACGATGCAGCACTCAATGGTATGGCGCTGGAGTTGAGCGCAGCCGAGGCCGGACAGGTCGCTGGCTTGCCGGGCATTCTTTGGATAGAAGAAGAAAAGATATATTCGTTGGATACAGACCGTGGGCCTGAGTTTATTGGTGCGCATGAAATTTGGAGTGGTGCTGCTTCACATAATGCAATTGGTAATATGGGTGAAGGTACAATTATCGGTGTGATCGATACCGGCATTAATACCGATCATCCTTCTTTTGCTGCCACCGGCAGTGACGGTTTTACCGTTACTAATCCATTGGGTAGCGGTAACTTTCTTGGTGATTGCAATCCTGGAGGTCAGGGAGATCAGGTGGTTTGTAACGACAAACTTATTGGCGCCTGGGGGTTCGTCGGTGGTGCCGTTGGTGGTCCTGAGGATACTGATGGCCACGGTTCACATACAGCAAGCACCTCGGGTGGCAATATAGTTGACGGTCCGTTTATCGATGAGAACGGTCAGTTATTTGATGTCAGCGGGATCAGTGGTGTGGCGCCACACGCCAATGTCATTTCATATGCCGGCTGTTGTGGTGGTGCTGCCTTGGTGGGTTCAATCAATCAAAGCATTCTTGATGGCGTAGATGCGCTTAATTATTCTATTGGCCCAACTGCTGGTGGCAGAGGTATCAGTCCCTGGGCGGAAGCTACGGATCGAGGTTTTCTGGATGCATTAGGTGCCGGTATTTTTGTTGCTGCCAGCGCAGGCAATACTCGAACCGGGACCAATGACAATCCGGAAGCTGATGTGTCACATAGAGGGCCCTGGATCATGACAGTCGCCAACAGTTCTCACGATCGGATTAATAAAAACGCGGTCAGTATCACGGCACCTGCACCAGTGCCGGCTGATGGGGTAACGGACCTGTATGGACTGGTTGGTTCAGGTCCGGCTTTTCCAGCTGATATTGTTGACCCAATGGTAGCTGCAAGTGATGTTGACGCCGCAAATTTTGAAGGTTGCAATGCCTGGGCAGGCACGCCGTTTACCGGCAGTATTGCTCTGATCAGCCGCGGCGGTTGTTCGTTTGAAGACAAAGTGAATAACGCTTCTGCGGCGGGTGCTACAGCTGTGGTAGTGTTCAATAATGCAAGCCCGGTACCTATTGTTATGGGTGCATTGGAAACCACCACCATTCCATCATTAATGGTAGGTTCTACCGATGGTGCCGCATTAGAGACTTACATTGGTAACAATCCGGGTCCAACTGCGATGCTGGATGATGAGTCATTTGTAACGCTGGAACCATTGGCCGGCAACATATTAGCTGGCGGCAGTTTGGTCGGGCCTAACTTGGATTTTGACCTGACCAAACCTTCCATCAATGGTCCAGGAACCAACATATTTGCTGCCGTTGCTAATGACCCTGATGGCATTTTTGGGTTTAAGTCGGGTACTTCGATGTCAAGCCCGCACCTGGCTGGTTCCGGCGCATTGATGATCGCTGAACATCCTGATTGGAGCATTATGGAAATCAAGTCGGCATTGATGATGACAGCTGATACGGATGTGAAAGCGGCTGATGGTGTCAGTGCTGCTACGCCTGATCTGGTAGGTTCCGGGACCGTCGATTTAACCAAAGCTTCATTGGCAGGCCTGGTAATGGATGAATCTTTTGCCAATATGCTGGCTGCCGACCCGGCGACTGGTGGTGACCCCAGCACAGTTAATGTTCCCAGTACCCGCAGCACCAGTTGCAGCCCTACCTGCAGCTGGACTCGTATCGTCCGCAATGCCTTACCCATGCAGGCGCTCTGGAATGCTTCGGGCTCAGGTGATGGTTTTACCGTTTCGGTTTCACCCAGCAGTTTCGAATTATTGCCAGGTGATGTGTTATTCATGGATGGTGCTGAAGTAAGTGCTGGGCCGGTTAGCTCAGTGCAAATCCTCACCATAACTGCCAGTAGTGTGAGTAGTGGTAATTTGATGGCATTTGGTGAAGTGTTATTGGAAGAAGATGGCGGATTATCGCCAGACGAACGAATCACGGTCTCGGTTAGTGAGTCTGTGCCTATCGCACCACCAATCTAGATAATATCGGTTTATCTATTAAAAACGGCGCCGCTGGCGCCGTTTTTAATTACAGACGGCAACTTAAGTAGATTATTCCACTTCCATTCCGTCGCTGAAAAACACCTCTGATAACACTGCAGGTCCACCCAAAAACAAAATAACATTATCATCAGGTGTGCTATCGCCAAGCTGACCATCATTCAGATTGAAGCTCCAAGTATTTCCAATGACTGTGGAGCCAGGCAATTGTTGCCAGACAAAACGCAGTTCATCAGGAAACTCCAGAGCATAGGTACGTATTTCAGTGCTATCTTCAAAGCTGCGGTCATGATAAATCAGATCGATGGTGGCGGATTGGCAATCGGGTATACGTAACTGAATACCATTGAAGGGCAAATTGTAAGTGGTTTCCAGCGGAATGCTGCCTACTGTGTCCAGTCCGGTAACATTTTCCAGACTGGCGCAATTGCCGATCTGTGCGGTAACCACAGCAGTTACATATTCGCTGAGTCCGAGGTTAGTATTATTGATGGGTGCTGAAGAAACATTGTTTTGGTCGGAATCCTGCATGCCATCAAGATTTCCGTCACCACCGTTGGGAGAATTGTCTTCAGACAGATCAGGGACACCATCGGTATCCATATCGGGTAGCATTTCAAAGCTTTGTACACTGCGCGTAGTACCGGCATGAATAATCAGATTGGCACCGGTATTATCCAAAGCAAGTTTGGTAGCAACAGCCGTAGCAGGAAAGCCAATGCTGATCGATTGCCAGCTGGCGCCGCCATCGGTGCTGCGGGAAACGCCGCCATCACCGTTTGATAAAGGATCGGTTACAGCAGCATAGACATCCCCGGTTGTTGGTTCGACAATCAGGTCACGAACATCGCGGTCCATCAGGCCGGTGCCGGAGAAAAACCAGTTCAAACCGCCATCGGTGGTTTTATATGCAGTACCGACGAATCCGTTACTAAAGTCGTTGGTGGATGCATACAGGGTGTTTCCGGTAAGGTCGGTTGGGTCCAGTGCCAGTGATAAAACATTGGTTTGGGTGGAGCCGGCAATACCATCCAGCGGGGGTAAACCATTGCTTCTCGGAATCCAGTTGGCGCCGCCATCTGTTGTTTTGAAAACCCCGTTCGGTATGCTTAATGGGATGCTGCCATCAGTTCCGCCGATAAATGTAGCGGCATAAAATGTAGCGCCGGTTACATCACTGGGATCCTGCACAATTTGCACCACCGATGCCCACAGTGGGCGCCCTGAACCACCCAATTCTGCGTTACCGAGTCCATTATCCATAATCACCCAGTTGGCTCCGGCATCGGTGCTTTTGTAAATACGTCCGGCATTCTGGGTAAAACCGCCCATTCCATCATCTGTGAAGCGCCCGGTGCCACCAACAAACAAAGTCTGAATGGGTCCGCTGCCCCCACCTGATCCACTAAATTGGTCTAACGTAATAGTGCGCACAGTGCCGAACACCGTATTGTTAAATATGCCTGGGTTTAATGGAATGCCATTGTCGATGGTGGTCCAGCTAACACCGCCGTCAGAACTTTTATAAATACCGCCATTGCCGGGGTTGAAGCCAAACATGTCATCCTGGTGCGGTAAAAAACGGCCAGATGCATAGACAATCAAGTTGTTATTCGGGTCAACACTGATATCACGGAAGTGATCTGCTTCCAGTCCGGTATTGGTCGCTGTCCAGCTGCTGCCGCCGGTGGTGCTACGGAAAGCGCTGAAAGTGGGTTCAAATAAATCGCCGATAGCCGCATGGATACGGCTACTGGTGGCAATGGCAATAGCACGAATATTGGCGGCATTCATGCCAGATACATTGGGTGTCCATATTTCCATGGCCGGGCTGACCCGGCGGTATACACCATTGCCGAGTGAGCCGGCTAGTTGAATAGTAGTGTTGAATGGGTCGTACACTACTTGCTGCGACATGCCGATGTGGCCCGAAGAGTTTCCAACAAAGCCATTCAGAACTTCAGTCCAGGTAGTGCCATTGTCCTGGGTAAATGCCAGCCCCAGACGACCACCAACAAATAGATCATCGTTATCATCCGGATTCGGGGCTAGAAACTGACCGCCAGTAGCGTTGACAGGCAGCGTTGGAGTGGTAACCCAGGTGCTGCCGAAATCCAGACTCTGGTATACACCATTAAAATTGACCGCCCAGGTTTTACCGCTACTGCCGGCAAAAGCGATGTCTGCCAGCACTGATGTACCCCATGGACAAACGCCGGGGCAGGTTATTTCTGTCCAGACACCACCAGCGGCAGAACCACGGTATAAATGAATATCTGTAGAGATTAGTGATTGAGCCGCAACCAGCAACACATTGGGGTCGGTTGGGTGGGCTGCCATTGCAGTCACACTTATATCGGACACTGGCAATGGGCTGGTGGCGAACCAGGTCAAACCGGCATCGTCAGAGCGCAATACCGAGCCATCTGCTAAACCCAGATAAATCCTGCCGGGGAATATCCGCGACAGGGTGGCCGTAATAATGCCGCTGTTTGTCATCATGCCCGGCGGCGTTCGATCGTTCCAACTGGCTGCGCCATTGTTGCTGAAGTACACATTAAACCGGCCGAATACATATAGGGTGTTTGGGGCGGTCTGGCTATGCAGGATTGTGACACCAAGCTGACGGGTGATCCCGACACTGGATGCAGCCCAGTTGAAACCGCCATCGATAGACTTGAATACACCGCCCCGGGAAACAGAATAAAAGGTATTGGGTGTGCTGGGTGATGCGACCAGCCCAACTGCCTGGCCGCCATCCGGGCCTGTAGAGGTCCAGATACCTGGTCCTGCCAGTACCGACGAACAAAGGCTGATAAAAAACACTAAACTGAATAAGGTTACCAACGCTGGCATTTTATTGCAGCGAAAATTGTCTATGGTTGTCATTGCTCTAGCTCGTTTTTGTTATTACATAAGGATATCATTTTGCTTGCCATATCAGATAACTCGGTGGGTCGGTTGAAGTTCTGCTTATAACGTATAACGGATTCCCAGCAAAAACAGGACAATAAAAAACCCCGCAGTGCGGGGTTTTTTTTATCAATCTGAGCTGCTAGTCGGATAGAGCCAAATCATCCAGCATGGCTTTCAGGAACCTGGCTGCCTCGCCACCGGTACAGGCGCGATGATCAAAGGTCAGTGACAATGGAATTATCCGGTGTGCTTCAAAACCACCCAAAACCGGTATCGCTTCATGCCGCAATTTACCGGCGGCAATAATCGCTACACAGGGTGGGTTGATTATCGGAGTGGCATAACGGCCGGCAAACACACCGAAGTTGGACAGCATAATGGTGTAGTCTTTCAGGTCTTCAGGTGGGATGCTGCGATCTTTTACATTGTCTCGCATACGATTAATGCCGTTGCGGATTTCGTCCGGGTCGGCATTGTGGACATTCCGTAATGCCGGTACAAACAATCCATCTGCAGTGTCAACTGCTATCCCGACATCCATGCCTTTATGCAGCATCCGTACACCATCTTCACCGTTGTACCAGGCATTCAAACCCGGCTCGGTTTGAGCGCCTGCCCATAATGAGCGAATTAAACGCACGGTGATATCCTGGCCAGGCAGCCATGCCTGGATATCCGCGTCATCCATTAAAGTGGTTGGTACCACTTTGGTGTGAGCCTCGGACATGATCCGTGCCATGGTGCGACGCGTGCCGCGGACCGGTTCCCATTCGCCGACAGCCGCCGGACGCTTGACGGGTTGTCGTGTTTGCGGTTCTGGTGCGGATACCGGGTCTGGTTCTGTCACTGGTTGATGTTGTTGATCGGCAGCTGCGGGAGCTGTTGTTGCGACAACCTCTGCGGCGAGTAAGGCAGGGTTGGCTGCAGCCTGTTTAACATCAGCAGCGGTTACAACATTATCCGCACCACTGGGTGTCACCCGGCTCACGTCAATTTTTAATTTACGTGCCAAAGCCCGTACTGCCGGGCTGACCTTGACGTTCCCGATAGTACTCAGCTGTTCACTGATAACCCGGTTGGTGCTTTCCATAGCGCCAACAACGGTGCCGGTGTCGGGCCGGTCCTGCTGGTCATCAGGTGCATTATCAGTGGTTTCTTCTGAAGATTCGGTTGCTGGTGTTGCCGCAACTGTACCTGAAGGTTCAGGTTGAGCTGGCTCGGGTGTGGTGATTTCAGCTGTCTCAGCAGCTATTGAATCACCGGCCTGGCCAAAGGTCACCAAAGGGTTACCGGTATCTATGACATCGCCGGGCTGACCATGCAGCTTGAGAATGATGCCATCTTCCGGGCAAGGTACATCAACCACTGCTTTGGCAGTTTCCATGGAGACCATCGGCTGGTCGACTTTAACTTGTTCACCTTCCTTGACAAACCATTCAACGATTTCCGCGTCGGGTAAGCCTTCACCAAGATCAGGCAGGATAAAAACACTCATGAGACCTCCATAACTTCATTAACGGCATTCAATATGCGGTTAACGCTGGGCATATATTTCATTTCCATCTTATACAAGGGCATCACCGAATCATAACCAGCCACCCGTTTAACCGGTGCTTGCAGGTGCCACAGGCCGGCATCTGCCAGTTGTGCGGCAATTTCTGCGCCCATGCCACCGGTTCGGGCAGCTTCATGCACAATCACACAGCGGCCGGTTTTCTGAACGGACTCTATAATGGTTTCAGTATCCAAAGGCTTGATCGTAGCCACGTCAATAACTTCAGCGCTAATACCCTGTTCAGCCAGTTTGTCAGCAGCTTCCAGGGTTTCTTTGATCATCGCACCCCAGGTTACCAGGGTGACATCACTGCCATCGCGAATAACATAACAGACATCCAATGGTAACTCTTCACCATCATCGGGTACTTCTTCTTTAACCAGCCGGTAGATTCTTTTGGGTTCCAGAAAAACCACCGGGTCCGGGTCACGTATGGCAGCGAGCAACAAACCGTAGGCGCGTGCCGGAGAGGATGGAATCACCACCCGTAAACCTGGAATATGAGCAAACAGTGTTTCCGTGCTTTCAGAATGGTGTTCCGGTGCATGAATGCCACCGCCGTAAGGCGCGCGTAAAACCATTGGGCAATGCAAGCGACCACGAGTGCGGTGCCGCATCCGGGCTGCGTGGCAGATCATTTGATCAAGCATCGGGTAAATAAAGCCCATGAACTGTGCTTCAGCAACCGGTTTCATGCCTTGTGCCGCCATGCCGACGGTTAAACCGGCAATCATCACTTCGGCCAACGGTGTATCCAATACCCGTCGCTCACCGAACCGCTCTGCCAGTCCATTAGTGGCCCGGAATACACCGCCGTTGATACCCACGTCTTCACCCAACACGACCACTGAATCATCATGCTCCAGTTCCCACGCTAGCGCCTGGGTAACTGCTTCAACCAGAGTGATCTTAGCCATTAGTGACCTCCCTCCGGTTGTTGTGGTAATTCCCACAAGGCCCGTTCACGTTGTGCCTGCAGATCGTGAGGCAGTTCGGCAAACATATAGTCAAACATACTTTCAATGGTTGGCATGCCGGTATTGAGATATTCCTCAACTGCGGCGTTGACTTGTTCTGCGCAACTTTCTTCAAGTCGGCCTTCCTGATTATCAGACCAGACATTTTGGGTTGTCAGGTAACTGCGCAGGCGTTTGATCGGTTCACGATTCCAGGCGGCATCAACTTCTTCCTGGTCACGGTAGCGGCGCGCATCATCTGCAGTGGTATGATCGCTTAAACGATAAGTCATCATTTCAATTACTGATGCACCTTGCCCACTGCGGGCGCGTTCAATGGCTTTTTCCATGGCCCAATGACAAGCAATGATATCGTTGCCATCAACCTGGATGCTGGGTAATCCGCCAGCGATACCTTTTTGTGCCAGAGTTTTGGCAGTGTTCTGCTTGGAGCGTGGAACCGATATGGCCCACTGATTGTTCACAATTACCAATACCAATGGCAGGGTAAAAGCACTGGCTGCATTGATGGCTTCCAGAAAATCGCCTTTGGAGCTACCACCATCACCGACCACACTAACCGCTACCCGTGGTTCATCACGTAACTGGTAAGCCAGTGCCGCGCCGGCGGCGTGCAGGCACTGAGTCGCAATCGGCACGCACCAGGAAAAATCATGCTTGGGTCCGGAAAAGTCATTGCCACGCTCATCGCCGCCCCAGTAATTAAGAATATCTGACATTTTTACACCGCGATACATCTGTGCCGCATATTCCCGATACATAGGTGCAAAGCAGTCTTCCGTGCGCATTGCGGCGCCAATCGCTAAGTGCGCCGCTTCGTGTCCCAGACAGGAAGCGTAGGTACCCAGCTTGCCGGTGCGTTGCAAGGCTACCGCTTTTTTATCAAATGTACGGGTCAGTACCATTAAGCGATACAGCTCAGTGAGCTGCCCCAGATCGCGCGCCAAAGGCGGGTGTTGATCACCTACCAGTTGGCCGTGTTCATCCAGGAACTGAAAATAATCTATCTTGAAACTGGCAATGGTTGCCGACATGCAATCATCCTCGGGTTATTCTATACATAAAGCTGCGGGAAGCTCCGCAGCCGAAACAGCCGTCTATTATAACCATTTGAAGGTCAACGATTAAACCATTGAATTATGCAAAAACGTCCACTTGAAGCCGGTATCCACCGCAAACTTGGTCAAGAACTAAGTTATTCGTCCTATCTGTGCCTGGATAAGGTATTGACAGCACAACAGCCGTTAAGCGATCCGATGCATCATGACGAGATGCTGTTTATTATCCAGCATCAAACCGCAGAACTGTGGTTTAAGCTGATTATTCATGAATTGCGCGCAGCATTGCGTAATCTGGCTGATGATGATTCCGGGTTATGTGAAAAAAATCTGGCGCGGGTACGGCAGGTGCAACATCAGCTATTTGAACAGTGGGGCGTTTTAAGCACCTTAACGCCAGCGGAGTACGCAGAGTTTAGACATGTTCTTGGACGCGCATCAGGGTTTCAATCTCCTCAATATCGATTGTTGGAGTTCTTATTGGGCAATAAAAACAGTGATCTGTTGAGCTTGTTTCAGCATGATCCGGATACCACTGAAGCGTTGCAGCAGGCGTTGCAGCAGCGCAGCTTATACGATGAGCTGCTTGCTTTTTTGGCACGCCGGGGGCACGCCATTCCGGATTCAGTGCTAGATCGTAATTTTGCTGAGCCTTATAAGGAGACCGATGCGGTGCGCGCATGTATCCTGAAAATTTATCAAGATCCTCAACATTGTTGGACAGAATATGCCTTATGTGAGCGGCTGATTGATGTTGAAGAGTCATTTCAATTATGGCGATTCAGACATATGAAAACAGTCGAACGTATTATTGGTTACAAACCAGGTACAGGAGGGTCATCCGGTGTCGGTTTTCTTAAGCAGGCTTTAGACTTGACCTTCTTTCCAGAGTTATGGACGGTCCGTTCGGAGATCGGACTGGCGGATTAAACAGTAAGCTGAAATTGATTACCTTTGGTGATTGTTTGCATTAGCAACACTGGCATCAAGTTTCTCAAGCAGATCAAATAACTGGTGTATTTCTGTGCGCTCCAGGTTGGCTAATAACATTCGCTCGTAGGCTAATGCGCGCGGTGCGACTGCATCATGCAGATGTCTTCCTTTGTTACTGAGTTGCAATAGGCGCTGGCGGCGATCACGATTGTTTTCCCGTCGTTCCAGTAATTTTTTTGTGCACAACGAATGCACTGCCCGATGTAAAGCGACCTTATCCATTGCTGTATGTCTTACCAGTTCACTCGCATTGATCGCAGGGTGTTTAGCGACTACAGCGATTACGCGCCATTCTGCGATACTCAAGCCATAACGCGTCTGGTAGGCATCTGCGATCCCCCTGCTGACCAGATTGCTCAGGCGCGATAGCCGATATGGCAGGAAATGTTCCAGGTCTAAGGGATCAACCTGTTCCTCGATGGGCTTAGCACAGTCTAGAAAAGTGTTGGTCATACTGCTTGCGAATAGTTACATCTGTAACTATTATGGTCATTATTGGCCTGCCTGCAAGTCCTGCCTGGCAAGCATTAACAATCAACAGTAATTACGGAGATCAATCATGTCGGCAACGGATATATCCGCACAGCATCAGCAAGCCAACCCACGTGAGAATCCACTAGGCGTCAGTGGCTTTGAGTTTGTCGAATTTGCCGCGCAGGATGCAAACTTGTTACACCGGTTGTTTGTCGGCATGGGTTTTACCATGGTTGCCCGACATCGTGATCAGGCAATCAGCTTATATCGTCAAGGCGATATAAATTTTTTGGTGAATGAGCAACCCAATTCATTTGCAGCCGAGTTCACGCGCCTGCATGGTCCTTGTGTAACAGGCTTTGCATTACGTGTGGCCAATGCGCATGATGCGCATCAACAGTTGCTGGATAAAGGCGCTCTTCAGCATCCAGCTGCCGATGATTTACCGGTTGTTTTTCCGGTGGTAGAAGGCATTGGTGGCAGCTGCTTGTATGTGTGTGATCACCTCAATGGTGATGTATTTGCAGAATCATTCAAATATTTGGATGGTGTGGATAGAAAACCGGCTGGTTTCGGGCTCAGTTTTATTGATCACCTGACCCACAATGTGATTGATGGCAATATGGATTATTGGGCCGACTTTTACACCCGGCTGTTCAATTTCTTCGAAGTTAAATACTTTGACATTAAGGGTAAACAGACCGGCTTACGCTCACGTGCGATGACCGCTGCTGACGGTTGTATCAGTATTCCAATCAATGAATCTTCTGATCCGAAATCCCAGATCAACGAATATATCAATGAATACAATGGTGAAGGTGTACAGCATATCGCTTTATATACTGATGACATCTATACCACTGTTGAGGCAATGCACCAGCAGGAAATGGCATTCCTGAAAACTCCTGATACCTATTATGAAGTCATTGATCAGCGTATTCCGGGTCATGGAGAAGATCTTGACCGGATGCGTAAAAATAATATTTTGATTGATGCTGAAACCAATGATCAAGATAAGCAATTGCTGCAAATTTTTACCGAGACCAATATCGGCCCAGTGTTCTTTGAAGTGATTCAACGCAAAGGCAATGAAGGTTTTGGAGAAGGTAATTTTCAGGCACTATTTGAAGCCATTGAGCGTGATCAGCAAAAGCGCGGAGTATTGTAGTCATGGCCAAACATTGGATTCCCGCCCGTCGGGTCGAAGGTTTGACCGGTAGGCAGGCACATTGCAATCTCCCCCAAGGTACAGTGGAACGTGAACTGGGCAAGGAAGGTTTTTTTGGCCCGGCGGCGCATATGTACCATCCACGGCCACCAACCGGCTGGGTCAAATTTGAGGGGTCATTATCGCCGCGAGCATATGATGCAACTAAACTCAGTGAAATGGGTGGTTCGCCCTGGCAGGCAGCGGGCTTATTAGCGAATAATAGCGTGCGAGTACGGTTTTGGCGCTGTTTGCAAAGCATGGATCACCTGGTGCGCAATGCTGATGGAGATGAGCTTTTATTCATCCACCGCGGTACTGCCGAACTGTATTGTGATTATGGTCATTTAAGTCTTAAACAAGGTGATTATTTAATGTTGCCACGCAGCACCATGTGGCGTTTGGAAATAGCCGCACCAGTGGAAATACTGCTGATCGAGGCAACCAACAGCAGTTATATGCTGCCTGATAAAGGCTTGGCCGGACCACATGCTATTTTTGACCCGGCGATGCTGGATGCCCCAGGGCTGGATGAGGCTTTTAAGTCACAACACGATGATGAAACCAGGGTGGTGGTCAAACGCCTGGGCGAATTAACCACCATTACCTATCCTCACAATCCGCTTGATGCGGTTGGCTGGCATGGTGACTTGATGCCGGTAAGGATAAACTGGCGAGATATCAGGCCCTTGATGAGCCACCGATATCATTTGCCACCTTCAGCGCATACGACTTTCCTGGCCAACAGGTTTGTTGTGTGCACTTTTGTACCAAGGCCTTTTGAAACCGACCCGGATGCTATCAAAGTCCCATTTTTTCATAATAATGATGATTTTGATGAGCTGATTTTTTATCATGAAGGTGAGTTTTTCTCGCGAGATAACATCCATCCCGGTATGATCACCTGGCATCCATGTGGATTTACCCATGGTCCGCATCCAAAAGCACTAAACAATATGCTGGAGCAAAAAGCTAAAGCTACCAATGAAGTGGCAGTCATGATTGATACCCGGGATGCGCTGGTCGCTACCGATACGGCCGAGCAGGTAGAGTGGGATGCTTATGCGCAATCCTGGCAGAACCCTAAGTCAGCATAAATTAAGGATACTGAGTCTTTTATGAAACTTGCATCATTAAAACGTGGCGGCCGTGACGGTACGCTGGTAGTCGTTAATAAAGCATTGACAGAGTATGTCGTGGCAGCAGGCATTGCCGATACGCTTCAACAGGCATTGGATGATTGGGCAAATTCAGCGCCACGCCTGAATGCATTGTCCGCACAACTCAATCAACAGCAAATTCGGGATACATGGCCACTGGATTTGAGTAAGCTAGCCGCACCTTTGCCACGGGCGTTTGAGTTCCTGGATGGTAGTGCGTATTTGCCGCATGTAGAACGGGTGCGCAAAGCCCGCGGCGCCGAAGTGCCGGAAAGTTTTTATAGCGACCCACTGATGTACCAGGCAACATCAGCAGGCTTTATTGGTCCCACTGATGATGTGCAGGTGAGTGATGAGGCCTATGGAATAGATTTGGAAGCCGAGATAGTGGTGGTTACCGATGATGTTGCAATGGCGGTCAGTCCCGAACAGGCGGGGGAAAGTATCCAATTGGTTGGTCTTGTAAACGATGTCTCTCTGCGAAATTTGATTCCAGCCGAGTTGACTAAGGGGTTTGGTTTTTTACAGTCAAAGCCACGTTCTGCATTATCACCTGTTATGGTGACACCAGATGAGTTGGGAGATGCCTGGCAGGGTTATAAGTTGCACCTGCCATTGGTTTCGCATTTGAATGGTGAATTATTTGGTCGGCCGGAAGCAGGTGTTGATATGCAGTTCTCTTTTGCTGAACTGGTGGCACATGCGGCTAAAACACGCCCGCTGGCGGCTGGTACGATTGTGGGTTCAGGAACCATTGCAAACCAGGATACCTCGTTGGGAGCTTCCTGTCTGGCGGAAAAACGGATGCTGGAAATCATAGCTGAGGGCAAGCCCAGTACACCTTTTTTGAGTTTTGGTGATACCGTCCGGATCGAAATGCTGGATGCGCAAGGCCACTCGATTTTTGGCGCAATCGAACAAACGATGGTACAGCAGTAGCCAGTCCTTATGTCTGTCCCTATTTTCTCAGCAAATCGTTATTGTGTCATGCTAATTGAACAGCTTACTTTTCGTGGCTGGGGCTACTGAAAATGCAAGACGAGCTTTTGCTATACGATTACTGGCGTAGCTCTGCTGCTTACCGGGTGCGGATTGCCTTAAACCTGAAAGGCCTGAATTATCAACAGCGCAGTATCCACCTGGTGCGTGCCGGTGGTGAGCAACGGCAGCCAACCTATGCAGCGCTTAACCCACAGCAACTGGTTCCAACCCTGCTTCATGGTGAGTTGGTTCTAACTCAATCAATGTCCATAATCGAATACCTCGATGAAGTATTTCGGGCAACACCATTATTACCCGCAGATCCACTCGCACGGGCCCAATGCCGAGCACTGGCACAAGTGATTGGTTGTGAAATCCACCCACTCAATAACTTGCGTGTATTACAATATCTGAGTGGGCCGATGGGGGCCGATGATGATCAAAAATCGGACTGGTATCAGCATTGGTTACGGCATGGTTTTGACGCATTTGAAGCATTGTTGACACGCTATGCCCTGACCAGGGATTATTGTTTGGGGATGCAACCTACGCTGGCAGATTGTTGTCTGTTACCACAGGTTTATAATGCAAGACGGTTTGATTTTGATCTGGCGCCTTATCCATTGATTCGACAAATTGTTCAGGCCAGTGAGCAGCATCCAGCTTTTATCCAGGCATACCCGGATAATCAACCTGATGCCAATACTTGAGTCAAATAAATACAAGCAATATTATGAAAGTCATCACTCTGATACTCGGCGTAGTAATACTGGCAGGTTGTGCCAGTAATAAGCCTACCGACCCGGCATTATTTTCACGTGCGGAAGCGGCTATTCAACGGGCGGTAAATGCTGGTGCTGAAGAACACGCGCCGGTGGAGTTACGGTTTGCGATGGAACGATTACGGTTTGCCCAGGAAGTGGCCAGCGAACGAGAGGATTATGAATTAGCGGCCTGGCGAGCTCAGGAGTCCGAACTGAATGCCGAGTTAGCTTATGTAAAAACACAGGCTGAACTGGCGCGTGCTGAAGAGGATACTGCGCTACGTGCAGTGGAACAGGTGCAGGAAGATATTCAGATTGAGTTTGGCGAGGAGAGTCTGGAATGAAACTTTTAACTGTACCCTTGAGCATTGTCCTGGCGGTGTCTTTGCTGGCTGGCTGCAGCACTCAGCCGAAACGTGATTTAGCCTTGGAGCGACTTCAGGATGAGTTGAACACACTCAAGCAAACCACCAATGCAACTGGACTTGCACCGTTAGCGGTCAGTGATGCCGAACGCGCTGTACGCCAATTGCAAGAATCAGGTTCCAATCAGGATTACCGAAATCACCTGGCCTATATGGCAGAGCGCAGAATTGATTTAATCCGGGCAGAAGTGCGCCGGCAGGAAGCTGAACAACACGCTGATGAGTTAAATCGGGAACATGCTCAGCTGTTGGTTAAAATTAGCCGTTTACAAGCCGAGCAGGCACGTCGCGAAGCTGAACAGGCTCGCATTCTGAGTGCCGCTCAGGCTGAGGATGCAGCCCGTGCGCGGCGTGAGGCTGCAGCTGCCAGAGAGAGCGAATTATCAGCTTCTGAACGGGCGGACCGCGCGGATCAGGAAGCTGCACAAGCACGCCGTTTGGCTGATGCCCAAGCTGAGGAAGCATCATTGGCGCGGCGCGAAGCCCAATTAGCGAATGAGCAGGCTGAATCACTTCGACGCCGTTTGGAACACATGCAATTGCGCGAAACAGACCGTGGCGTGGTCATTACTTTGGGTGATGTGTTGTTTGAAACCGGTGAGTCTAATTTGCGTCCGGAAGCGGCTAATAATGTGAGTGATGTGGTCGAATTGCTGACTGCAGAAGCGGACAAGCGTATCCGTATTGAAGGTCATACCGACTCACAGGGCAACGAGGACTTTAACAAACGATTATCCGAACTGCGCGCGGAATCGGTGCAACAGGCATTAGTCGCTGCGGGTGTTGATCCTGGCCGTATCACAGTGGTCGGACTTGGCGAAGACTTTCCGCTAGCCACCAATGATACAGTAGAAGGCCGAAATCAAAACCGCAGAGTAGACGTGATTTTGTTGGATGACTAATAAAGCCGCCTGATGACTGAAATAAGGTAGGTGTAATTAGCGGGTAATTTTCGGTGTGAATTCAGAATTCATGCTTAAAAACCCATGATATAAAATGCCGGGGCAGTGAACTGCACCCGGCTTTATTGTGGCTAATTAAACCTGCCGGTATCTTTGTGTAGTCTTGGTTGTTACCGGGTCTCATCAATCCGAAAACCGACAACGATACATTCAGCACTCCGATAGTAACGGCTGACACCATTAATGTAGATTTGCGAAACGATATGCCCATCTAGCTGGATTGTGTGTGAATAGCCAGATGTATAGTTGTCGTTCCCACATACATTGGTTTGGCTACCATCAAAAAAGGTCAGTTGAATCTCTTCCGGAACACTGCCGGACCTGAGGTCAACCCTTACAATGGGATTATCCGGGTCAACTGGACCATTCCAGCCTTGTGGCGGACTATTTTTTCCGCCACTTCCGCCCAATCGAGGTTTTTGCTGATCCCCAAAATTCTGTTGAACAGCATCAACCCGGTCATAAGCCCATATATTCATGTAACTGATTTTGGGTGAAGGCGTGCCATCAATATTATTGGCATAGGTTTCGGGGTGGATCGGGTTGTCTTGTGCATCCCCATACGGATTGGAATATATCTCGCGTGTCAGTGGCGGGATATCACTATTGCTTCGAGTAAGCTCATCTGGGTCAAAATATACCCAGAAGTGAGCATTGTCTGTGACTTGCAGTGTCATGCCCCGGTTGTAACGGTTGGTTTGTGACCAAACCCTGGCAGCACTATCGTGTGGCGAAATAGGTAAGGCA
The DNA here is from genome assembly GCA_021772985.1 of Gammaproteobacteria bacterium. GTDB lineage: Bacteria > Pseudomonadota > Gammaproteobacteria > Xanthomonadales > Wenzhouxiangellaceae > JAJFKX01. The sequence goes on along the minus strand of JAJFKX010000019.1, from coordinate 368,399 downwards.
TTTAAGCCATCCCGGATGGTGCCTTGTACGTAGGCGTTGGAATCGGTGATTATTTGTCTTAAGGTTTCGTGATAACGGTTAACGTAGTCCTGAGTGTACCCCCAGCCTACGCCAAAAATGACACAATCTCTTAGCAGGCTAAGGTACATATTGGTCATTTGGGCAAAAAACGGCAGCAGTAAAACCTGATAACCGGGCAATTGAAACTGATCTTCCTGCGCTTCGAATGCGCCAAGTGCGGTACCCCATTTCTCCCTTATAACATCGCTTGACTGTTGGCTGTCGATTGCAGCGGTATAGTCATCGCAAACACGGTGTAAACCGGACAGTATGGCTGCCAGTCGGTCATAGGTATTTTGCGATAATTGCTGATCAACATAAGCCTGCACATCGTCTCTGATAATAGACCATATATCTGCCTGCGATGTTGGCCAGAATATGGAGGTTATGCCACTGAGCAGCCAACCTACTTCCGGAACCTTTGAGAGGCCTGCGCTAATCAACCCGCGCAGGGTGGTGCTGATCTGTTCGCTGGTAATAATTTCACTGGTGCTTGGTGAGCTGGACGCAGCCGATGCTGCCGTATTGATATTGGTAACCATTGGATCCCCCTAAATTGAATCATCATAAATCTCCCCTTGAGATTCACCATCAGCTTAATGAGTTTATTATCATAGGGCAAATGGATGGGGTAAATGTGGTTTGTGGGTAAAGAGTCTGGATGCAGGTATTTTTTATCAAAAAATTGTGATAAACATGCAAGCAATCTACCACTGAAACAGTTTATTTTAAGCTGGTTTTAAATGCTTACTCCGGAACAAAATAACAGGTCGCAAACCAGCCGTTGCTGTCAGTCCAGTGCTGCTGCAATTTTAATCCTGCCTTAGCAGCCATTGCACTGAATCCTTGTAATGTATATTTATGCGAGTTTTCTGTATGAATACTGGTGCCCTGGCTGAATTCAAACTGCTGTCCTGCCAATGTGACGGTTTGCAGGCAGCTACTGACCAGATGCATTTCCACCCGTTGTTGTTCAGCATTAAAACGAGCTTCATGCGCCCATTGATCCAAATCAAAATCACTGCCCAGTTCACGATTGATTCGGGCCAATAAGTTTCTGTTAAAGGCTGCGGTTACTCCAGCGGTATCTGCGTAGGCCGGGATTAATACGTCCAGTGGCTTGAGCAAATCAATCCCGATCAATAAGCCGCCATTTACCTCAGGCAAAAATTTGCTGATAATTTTTTGAATGCGTTGCAAAAAATGTTGTGCCTGATCCAGGGTGAAATTCCCAATTGTTGAGCCAGGGAAATACACCACACGGGTTTGGCAATCCTGGCAGATGTCCAAATTTGAATGTGAAATCGGATGCGTATAGTCAGCTTGGACTGGCTGTATCCTCAACTGAGGGAACTGATGCCTTAAATGCTCGGCTGATGCCTCTAATACCGCTGCTGAAATTTCAATTGGCGAATAAGCGGTAGGGTGTTCCAGACTGTCGAGCAAACGGCTGGTTTTGATTCCTGCACCAGATCCGAATTCAATCACATGTGCATGTGTTCCTATACAGCGTGAAATTTCCGGTAAATGATTATCCAATATTTCCAGGTCGGCTCTGGTGACGTAATATTCGGGTGTCACACAAATGGCTTCAAACAGCATCGAACCCAGTTCATCGTATAGGTATTTGCTGGATATTTCCGGCAGCGGCTGTGCCAGACCAGTTAGGACATCATGTAAAAACGGATTATTGTCAGTGTGATCAGTCACGCAGATTCCTTGAGTGTTAAGACCTAATAGCAATTAATGCAAGCATTGATAAACAAGTATTATTCAGCCGGTTTAACAGTCACGTGCCAGCCGGATGCCGCTAAATTGCCAACGGTCTTGCGGATAAAAAAAGTTCCTGTAGCTGGCGCGGATGTGGCCAGCTGGCGTGGCGCAAGAGCCACCACGTAAAACATATTGATTGGCCATGAACTTGCCATTGTATTCACCCAATGCACCTGGTGCCTGGTTAAAGCCCGGGTAAGGTGAATAGCTGCTGGAAGTCCACTCCCAGACTGTGCCGAACATGCCATGTAACTGCTGTCCAACAGGTCTGGATAATACCGGCTGCCAGTGCTGGTCATCAGCAAACTGACCGGTTTCGGGGTTACTGGCAGCAGCGGCATGTTCCCATTCGGCTTCTGTGGGCAAGCGACAGCCGCGCCAGTTGGCATAGGCACAGGCCTCGTACCAGCTGATATGGCAAAGCGGTGCATATTCATCCAATGCAACAATGCCGGCCAGGGTATGCCGCTGCCAGTTTGAGTCCTGCTGCAGCCAGTACAACGGTGCAGTTATGGTCTGTTGTTGAAGCCAGCACCAGCCGTCACTATGCCAGTATTGCGGCTGTTGATAGCCGCCGCCCTTTATGAACTCAAGATATTCCCCATTGGTAACCGGCCGGTTGGCGAGTTGCCAACTACGTAGCAAATGCTGATGACGCGGGGTTTCGTTATCGAATACAAAGCCGCGTTCTGCAGCATCAGCCATTTGGCCTAGACTGGTAATGCCGCCAGGGAAATCATGCCAATGCAACTCGCCGGGGTTTTGATGCTGAACTACAGGTTTGGAAATTGCAGGGGCCAGGGGATTAAAACTAAAGCTATGCTGGATATCAGTCAACAACAATTCCTGATGTTGCTGTTCATGATTAAGTCCCAGAATCACCAGCGTAGCAAGTTCAGTGAAATCATTATCGCTGAGCTCCGCCAGCCAGCTCAGCATGCAGTCATCGACATGTTGACGATAGGCTAGAACTTCGCTGATATCAGGGCGGGATAACAGACTCCGTTGAGGTCGCGGGTATTGCTCTCCAATACCGTTGTAATACGAATTGAACAGGCGCGCATAGTTACTGTTCAACGGTTGGTATCCCGGGAAATACTCGCTGAGTAAAAAGGTCTCGAAAAACCAACTGGTATGTGCCAGGTGCCATTTTACCGGGCTGGTTTCAGGCATTGACTGCAGGTTCATATCCTCAGCGTTTAACCCCGTGGTTAAACTGATGGTTGCATCTCTGACCTGATGATACGCATGCAATAGTGCATCGCGTTGCTCGATTAAATTGTCATTTCGCCAGGCGTTAAAAGCGCCCCAGTGTTGCCTGGCATGTTGAATGGTTGCGGCCATGGTGAAAGATGGAAGAATTGATAGTAGAGTGTAGCTTGCCGCAGTCACGGCCAGACTGCAACTGCAATCAGGCATCCGGTGGTTGCAAAACTGCACCACGGGTCAATAGATTTCGGCATATCATTCACAACCGAGCATATATCGCTATGAAACTTTATTGGTGTCCCCAGACCCGTGCTGCGCGTGCTGTGTGGTTATTGGAAGAAGCGGATATTAGTTACCAACTTATCGAAGTGGATATTCGTGACCCACAGGCAAAGGCAAATGCTGAAGCTGATTTTTATGCAGCCAGCCCAATGGGTAAGGTCCCGGCGATTGTCGATGGCAAAGTCAAACTGGCGGACTCAGCAGCTATCGGAATGTACGTGGCGGATAAATATGCATCCGGCAGGCTGGCTCCGGGAATTGACGATGACAATCGTGGCAAATATTTGTATTGGATGCTATTCACGCCTGGTGTACTGGAGCCATGTATGGCGGAAAAGGCCAGTGGTTGGAAACCCAATCCGCTGTCACATGGGTGGGGTGAATTTGACAGTATGATCAAAACCCTGGAACAAGGCTTGCAACAGGGGCCGTGGTTGTTGGGTGATTGGTTTACAGCCGCTGATATCCTGGTCGGTTCCAGTGTGGTATTTTTACAGATGTTCAAGATGCTGCCGGAATCACCGGTGTTGAATGCTTATGCGGAACGTTGTCTGGCACGCCCGGCCTACCAAAAAGCGATGCAAATGGGTTAACCAGGGGGCTGCTTGAAGGTTGCGCTTAAACTTGAAGCAGGCGCAACTCAGTTCAATTTCGTGTGTTTTATCCCCAAAATTCAAGTACAGACAGGCAGCTGAATTAATTCACGTTTTCGGGATAATACCGGGCGTATACTAAATTCATTCAGGCGCTGCACTAAGCTTTTGTTGCTTTTTTGGGGGAGTCGTCGCCTACCTTATAACTGTGAAAACACAGCCTGGCCAAACGGTGATCTTAAAAAGCATGCCGTTTAAGTTACTAAGACATAGGTCAAAAACGCCGGCTATCACAGTATAGACAAACAGCGGCAATAAGCCGATGCTCTGCTGGTTGAAAAAAGCTTAATAAGCTTGCTGGTTTATGCCGGCAGGGTCAGCGACCCGGTAGCTTTTAAGCAATGCCCACACTGCAAAGGTGTGTCGCTGTAAGTAATAACAATAAACAAGGAAGATCGGGCATAAAGCCGGGAAGGTGTGCTAATGTCACAGCAAGATAGTATCGGTGTATTTGTGATCCATCAGGATCGTATTTGGCGTGAAGCAGTGATCAGATCATTCGCCAGGTTCCGGGATATTCAGGTGATTGGTGAGTCTGATCAACAACAGCAACATGATTTGGCGGGACAGCTGGTGGCCCAAAAGCCGGATGTGGTACTGCTGGATCTGGATTTGCCAACACGTGCCGGTTTGACCCAGGCACGGCGATTATTACAATGCAGGCCTTCCACCCGCGTTTTAATGATAGGAATACCTAATAATGATGCTGAAGTGATCGCCGCTATTGAAGCAGGCGCAGCCGGTTATCTGACATGCGATTCCAGTTTTGATGATTTGACTTCAAATATCCGTGCTTTGGCAGCCGGAAAGACATTGTGTTCACAACGGATTGCCCGGTTGTTATTCACCCGGGTAGCAAAATCCGCACAGCTCATAAAAGCCAGCCGTCAACCGGCTGCTGCTGATATACACCTGACGCCGCGTGAGTTGCAAATAATGACTTTGATCGAGGAAGGTCTGAGTAATAAGGGTATAGCACGGCGTTTGTCGATAGAGCTGCAGACAGTAAAAAATCATGTGCACAACATTCTGGTTAAGCTTTCATTGCACCGGCGTACTGAAGTTGCTCATTACGTCAGGCAACATGGTTTAAGTTACCAAAGTTCCAGCACGCTATCAGTCTAATCAAAACAAGCGCAGCATCGCTGCGCTGTATCGCCAGCAGGCATTGCACACAGACAATGGTCAGCCCTTTTCAAGGGCTTTAACACGCTGGCTGAGCAGCACTTCAGCGCCGTTGGGGTGAACTTGTCAGTACCCGTGGGCTGCGCAAACCATTACCGACCAATAGCGCTGTACCTTTGCACAAGCACCGATAAACCCACTGAAGCCTTTTTAATTAGGCTGATGGAGTACTAGTACTCTGTGCCTAACAGTTGACCAAGGTACCCAATCTTTTGCTGTTGTATCCAGTACCAATGGTCAGTAATTGCTGAACCCAATTTGTCTCTTTAGAACCATTTCATTCCTTTGAAGCACCACGCATGCTGATGCGTGTGGACATGATTCGACTGCTGATACGAGAACGTTGGAATGATAACCAACAGCCAATCAAGGTCGCTTTGCAAACACAACCCGAAGTGGAAATTGTCGGTGAAGTAGCAGAGCACGTTGAATTACTGGTTGCGGTTAGAGAAACCAATGCAGATGCAGTTTTGCTGGTGATTGACGCTGATGAGGACGAGGGAATGTTAAGCCATTTATTCGCAGAATACCCAGATTTAACTGTATTGGCAGTGCCAGCTGGTAATTCCGCAACACAACCAGCTTATCAACTGTCTGATAAGCACCCCATCTTTATTGAGCAAAGGTGCCGTTATCGCTGCCCTTTGGATGATGCAGCACCAGGCAGCATTGTGCAGGCATTGTGCCGTGCAGTCAGGGAGCCGTTTGATTTGATCAATGTAAACAATCATCGGCATTGACGAGTCATCAGATGTATACCGCACTGCGTTCAACCACCATGACCCTGGTCGAAATTTTGCAACAGCATCTTGCAAACGATCCGGTATTAAGTGCATTTTTTGGTAATGGAACCATGCTGGTTTCTGCCAATACACCTCAGGAAATGACCGATAACAGTTTGACCGGTTTATCGGTCTGGTTGTACCGCATAGATCGGGACGATCAGTTATTGAACCACCCACCCCGGCGAATTGGCTTTGATCGTGTTGAACGGCGCAACCTGCCACTTCGGCTGCATTACCTGATCACGCCAGTGGCCAACGGCAACCAGGATGGTACCGGTCCACCACTGGAGCAGAGCATTCTTGGCAAAGCATTACAGACTTTCCATGATCATCCTTTGTTATCCGGAGCGGATCTGCAGGATGATCTGGCCGGCAGCGGAACCGAGATTGCGGTGCGGCTTGAGCCACTGGGTTTGGAAGAAATCACCCGGGTATGGGATGCGCTGGAAAAATCTTACCAACTGTGTGTGTCCTACGAGGCAACGGTGGTGATGGTGGCCAGTGATGCAGAAGCGAGCCTGATTAGTCCGGTTAACGTCATTGAAACTGAGTATGGTGTGGCGACTGCGCAGGGTAACTCGCCATGAACATTCGTATTGAACAGGCGAATGGGCTGGCGTATCGGTTTAACCCCGAAACCCAGCCTGTTATAGCCGGGCGCATGCAAGCTGTTGTCCATGCGCGCATGCTGGACGAATTCACCGGTCTGCCGATGACTTCCCGTTTAACCGTAAATAGCCCCAGTAATGATCTAAAGCCAATGGTAACCCATGGCGGAATTGCTGGGCTGGTGGGTATGCCCGGCCGATTGTATCCCAATTTGGACGGTGCCCCGGTGAACCTGGAAATGACCGTCAGCGCACAACGGTTTATACCGCGCAGGCTGGCTGCAGCATTGGGGCCTATTGCTGGTTTCCCGGAGGTGTTTGCACCAGCCGATTTTGGCGATGTGCCAATGCACCGCGCAGCGACTGTATTACGAGGCAGAGTAGTGCAGATTGTCGGTTCCAGCCGGTTGCCGCTGGCAGCTGCTGATGTGCGTGTCGTGGGTGTCTGGCCTGGTTTTCCGCCGGCTGACGCAGAACCGGATGACATCATAGAAGCACCCAATCTGATTTCATTATCTGCCGGCCTGTATGCCGAACGGCAACCGGCGGTGGATCAGCTTCGCCGCAGGGTATTGGGAATAGCACTGGGTCAGGAAAAAGTATTGTTGCAAGCTGCAAGTGCAGGTCAACGTACCCTGAAAATTTCTAACCGGATTAATTTGAATGTTGGTGATTTGCTGGCGATTCAACCTGATCACAATGAGTTGGCTGAATACATTGTGGTTACCGGCATCGATGCAGCTGCCACTGCTGACCAACCTGCCAGCGTAACACTGAATTACCCACTGTATTACAGCCATCTTCAAGGCACCACAGTGGTACCGGCGTCTTTGCAGGCACAGGCTGTTGATAACCCATTTAGCCGTGCCGGTATTCCCGGGGACCGGACGGTTTTTTGTAACACATTAACTGGTCTGACGGATGGCAGTGTGGCCGAAATTATCGGCAGTGGCGATCCCGAGTACCACAATTTATCGATCTATCAGGTGCTGACGGATGCGGATGGCTATTTCCGTTTACCACCAATTGCCAGAGTTGCGCAATTACGGCTGGAGGCTGATCGGGCTGATCTGCAAGAGCCGCATATTCTGGAATTTTACAGTCCGGATTACGACGTCGCTGAGCAACGTCTCGACATCGTCGTGCAATGAACCAATGAGTAACAACCCATGAATCAAGAACCGATGAGCCAATCAACACAGGAGTGTCTGGAGAAATACCATGCCTGAATATCTATCACCTGCTGTTTACGTAGAAGAAATCAACACAGGATCAAAACCCATTGAAGGTACCAGCACCAGTACCTCGGGCATGGTCGGGGTAACCGAACGTGGTCCCGAAAATGTGCCGATATTGGTCACCAGTACCGGTGATTACAGCCGTACTTTTGGCAGTCAATTGGATTTTCATGAATTCACCGACCCGGTTGCCGGCAGGGTACATGCCTACATGCCCAACTGTATCGAAGGTTATTTCAGCAATGGTGGGCGACGGGCATATGCGGTACGGGTATTACCCGAAGAAGCTACCCATGCCAGCCGGATTATGTTTGACCGGGCATTACCCGGGGCAGCTGATACGGTGTTGTTACGAGGGGCGCCACGCGATAGCGGTACCAATGTCAACACCCCATTGCTGTATGTGCTGGATAACGGCAATCTGAACAACAACGATTTTATCCGGATCGGTAACGGTAGCCGTTCAGAATACCGGCAGATTGCCAATATAGGCAATCTGGAAGCACATGTGACATTGAATTTCCCCCTGGGGCTATCCAAAGATGCCACCCCGGGTAATGTGGTGGTAAACACAGTTGCTCCGGCGGCTGGCGCATTTTCATCATTTGATCTGGTCCTTGATGCGCCGGCTGGTGCAACCACTATCCGAGTAACTGAAACCAATGCTGGCGAAGCTGCTGCGTTGGCCGGCAGCGGTGATGTCTTTTTTGAAATCGGGACAGGTCCGGTGGCTGAATATATTCGCGGTCAGGCGGCTGATCTAGGTGGTGGAAATGCTCAGGTCACACTGGAATCGCCCCTGTCATTGCCACGTGTGGCTGGTGTTGACACGGTCACTGATACCACAATGGCGGCAGTAGCCGGCCCACCATTTTTAATATTGGATGCCAATGGTGGCGACTTGCTGATTTATCCGGATGATACTGTGCCGTTTGTACCTGGTACATTCCTGGCGATCGACAACGTTGCCAATGGTGGCAGTCTAGAAGTACGCCGGGTTGGTGAGTTAGCCCGCCTGGAATTGGATTTAGGCGCTTATTCCGAGTATTCCGAAAAAAGCCTGATTCAACTTGTCAGCATGGATAACGATGCTCAGGCAATTGGGGCAATTACCAACCAGCAGATATTTGATGTCGCCAGTGCGGCGGATCTGGAACCCGGGATGCTGGTCGATGTAAACAATGCTGAACAAGGCGTTATTCAATCGATTAATGTTGACACACTGACAATGAGTGCACCGTTGGCTATTGTTTTGGGCGGCGGTGAACCGGTAACACCAATCAGTGAGCTCACGGCTGAAGCACAAGCTGGCACCGTATTGCTGTCGGTAAACAACCGAGTTGGCCTGGCGGCAGGTGATGTATTGCGTCTGGGGCTTGTGCCCAATGAAGAATATGTAACCATTGCCCAGGTAGTTGGCCCACGTGGTGTTGCGCCGGATACCGGCACTTTGATTCTATCAGCGCCATTGCGGCAGGCGCATGCCGCTGGAACAATCGCATGGCACCAGCAGCAACCGGTTGTGGATGTGCTGCAGCAACCGGCTTATTTAGTGTTGGGCGCAGCAGACGCTGCTACCAACCTGATCGTCAACGATGGCACCGGCTTTCTGCAGGATGATGTGGTGCGGCTTACCACCCCCAGTGGTTTAGCGCATTACCACCGGCTTTCCTCCAACGCGTTTACGGGATTAAACCCGCGTGGAGTTGAACTGTTCGAGCCCATCAATCTAAGTCATCAGCGCGGCGCACCGCTGGTTGAACGTGAACAGCTGATAGATGTCCAGGCATTGGACCGAGGCGGCTGGGGTAATCGTTTATTAATATCCGTTCAGGATGAGCAGGATGGTCTGGCTTCGCGTGCAGAGGTCGCTCAATTCAACGCGCCACTGGAACTTAACCTGACAACGCTGACCGGTGTCGAAGCGGGCACCATTTTGGAATTAATTGACCCTGATACCGGCGATCTGATCGGTGGCCAACTGAAGGTTCGCTCAGTAGATCGGGCCGCTAATAACCTGGTCACGTTGGATACGCCAGGTCTGGACCTGGCTCAAGCCGCGGCTTTGAATTTTGCTCAGGGTAATGGTTTCCAGATACCGGTTCGTTCGCGTGAATTTGCGCTGACGGTATTTTTGCTGGAACGCCCGCATCCGGCGGTGCCGACGCGTAATGAAGATGTGCTGGATAGTGAAACTTTTCGGCACCTGTCGATGGATCACCGTCACAGCAACTATATTCACAGGATTATCGGTACCACCTGGGTAGCGGGTAATACCGAGGATGATGATGGCAACCCATTGCGGTTGGCCGACCAGCGATCGGAAGGAGAGTCAGCTTACATTCGGGTGCGCGATAGGGCACCAGACGAGGCCACCGCTGAAAGCATCCGCTTAGGTCCTGAAGCACTGATCGATATTCTGCCCAGCGGGCGTAAGCGCGCTGCCCGACACCGCTTAGGTGAAAGCGTCGGCGCAGTGGCTGGCAGTGATTCTGTCAACACCATGAGCGATGCCATGTATGAAGGTATTGACAGCAATGAGCCACGTGACCGCACTGGCATTTTTGCATTAAACAACATTCAGGATTTGTCGTTGGTGGCAGTTCCCGGGCAAACCACTGCTACGGTGCAACAGGCCTTGATTGATCATTGCGAAGCAGATCGTTACCGGTTTGCAGTGCTTGATGCGCATGGTCCGAACAATGACAGTCTGGTCGACGTGCAATTTCAGCGCCAGCAATTCGATAGTAAATATGCCGCCATCTACCACCCGTGGTTGACGATTCCTGAGCCGATGCCGGCTAATTTGGCGAATATCCGCCAGGCAGCTATTCCACCCAGCGGCCATATGCTGGGTATTTATGCGCGCACCGATAACGAGCGTGGTGTGCACAAGGCGCCGGCCAACACTGTGGTGCGCGGTATTACTGGATTGACCCGTAAATTGAACAGGGGGGAGCACGACATCCTGAATCCTTTCCCGCGCAACATCAATGTGGTGCGCGATTTCCGTGAAGACAATCGCGGTATTCGTGTCTGGGGAGCTCGAGTGATTACCAGCGACAGTGATTACAAGTACGTCAATGTCAGGCGCTTGCTGATTTTTATCGAATCTTCGATAGACCGCGGCTTGCAATGGGTGGTGTTCGAGCCTAACCAGGAAGATTTGTGGGCCCGGGTACGTCGTGCGATTACCAATTTCCTAACCGTGGTTTGGAGAAATGGTGCACTGGAAGGTGAAACGCCGGATCAGGCATTTTTCGTCAAATGTGACCGCACCACCATGACCCAGACCGATATTGATAACGGACGGTTGATTTGTGTAGTCGGTGTGGCTCCAGTCAAACCGGCTGAGTTCGTGATTGTCCGCATCGGTTTGTGGACCGCCAATACGCAGCAATAGCGGAGATAAGTAATGCAAACTGACCAAAGACTTGATCCTTTTCGCGGTTTTAATTTTGTTGTTGATATCGACAACACACCGATTGCCGGCTTCAGTGAAGTGGGTGGTTTGACCGCTGAAGGTGACCCTACTGAATACCGTGAAGGCAAAGATGCAGAAAACCATGTGCGCAAACTGGTCGGTCTGCGTAAATATGCCAACCTGACTTTCAAGCGCGGCTATGTCAAGGACAATACCTTGTGGCAATGGTTTAACAACATTGCCAATGGTGTACCTGATCGCCGTAACGGCAGTATTGTGCTGATGGATGAAGCGCATAAGCCGGTGTTGCGCTGGAATTTCGAAAATGCCTGGATCAATAAAATTGAAGGCCCGGCGATGAATGCCACCGGCAATGAAGTCGCCATCGAAAGTATGGAGTTGTGCCACGAAAAGTTAACCCTCGAAATCGAGGCTGGCGCAGCCTGATATGCCGGAACGTTTGCGCCCAGGTGTCTATACCGAGCGGGTCGATGCATCCGCTCCGGGAATTGCCGTAATCCGTACGGATATTGCCGGCTTTGTCGGTATCGCTGAAGCTGGTCCGTTGCATACCCCTGTTCCGGTTCAGTCGTTCCGTCAATTCCAGGCACATTTTGGTGACTTTACCGGCCAAGGCTACCTGGCTTACTGCGTTCGTGCTTTTTTCGAAAACGGTGGCCAACGTTGCTGGGTAATCCGGGTGGCTTCAAGACATCCAACTTTTAAGGCCAAAACCGCCGCAGTGACAATCAGTGCAGCCGGCTCGCCGGTGTGGCGAATTGAAGCTGCTAATCCAGGTTGCTGGGGCAATGAGTTATCGGTGGCGCTGCAAACCCAACGCTCAGCCCAGACCGATCTGGCCCCGGAAATGAGCAGACCACAGTTTGGCGCGGTAGCGTCTGTTACAGGGTTTCGACGCGGCAGTCTGGTACGTTTGAGTCAAGCAGGGGCACCAGTGCAACAGCGAGTGGTATCCGCGGTGGACGCGGTTAACAAACGTCTGTATTGGGTTAATCCCAAACCAGGTGCAGGATTACCTTACGATTTGCCGTTGAACGGATTTGATCCGAATATCAAGATCACTGCGGAAAGTATCTCTTACCGTATCCTGGTAAATCGTAAGGGCCGTTTGCTAACTCACTTCAGTGGTTTAAGCCTGGTTCCGGAACATCCGTTTTACGGATCCGATGTATTGGCAGCTGCCAGTTATCCAGTCAGCCTGAACGGTAGTGATCGTTTACCCGCTGCCCCAGCACCGATAGTTATTCATGAACTGCGTGATGACATCAGTAATATCCCGGACTTATTGACGGTTGCCGAAGGTGCAATGCTCGGCTTGGCCGGCGGCACAGATGGGTTGGAAAAACTGGCAGTAAGCGACTTTATCGGGGAACCGGTATCACCACTGGATAGCGATCAGGTTAAACAACATAAAACCCGCGGTATCGAAGCATTGAATCTGGTGGATGAAATCGCAGTAGTGGCGGTGCCAGATATCGCCATCCAGCCTCAGCCAGATCCGGTGTATGCACCCGAGCCGCATCCAGTTATCGATCCCTGTGTGAAGTGTCCGCCACCACTGGAACCGATGGAGGTGTTTGTTCCCCGGCAAGGCGCCAAGGAATTACCGCCACGCTTTAGTGATGCCGATATATTTCAGGTGCAGGCAGCATTGATTGAACATTGTGAACTGCGTTGTGACCGGGTTGCGGTACTGGACCCGCCATTCAACACAGCTCAAAACGATAGTCTCGGTGTGGGTGCGATGCTGGCCTGGCGGGCCCGCTTCGACAGTTCTTATGCGGCGCTGTATTACCCCTGGCTACAGGTGCTGGAACCACGTGGTAATGACTCATTAAGAATGATACCGCCGAGTGGCCATGTGCTGGGGCAATTTGCCGATATTGACCTTCGGATTGGCGTACATCATGCCGCCGCCAACCACCGACTGGGGTGGGTCCAGGCCGGCAGTACGCCAGTGAATGACGGTCAGCATGAGGTATTGAATCCATTGGGTATCAATATTATCCGTGAGCAACTCGGCCGTGGCATTCGTATCCAGGGCGCACGTACCCTGTCCAGTGATCCTGACTGGCGCTACGTCAATGTACGCCGGTTATTGCTGATGATCCGCAAAGCCATTGATGTTGCTACCCAATGGGCGGTTTTTGAACCCAACGACGATAACACCCGAAACAAATTGAGCATGGCTCTGCGTAGTTTTCTGACCGCTATATGGCAGCAGGGTGCGTTGACAGGAGCCACCGCTGAGCAGGCTTATTTTGTCAAATGTGACCGTGAAAATAACCCACCTGAACAACGCGATAAAGGTCGCTTACTGGTGCATGTGGGGGTCGCCCCCAGCAAACCATTCGAGTTTGTGGTGTTGCGTGTCGGTCGTCAGGGCAACGAATTGGAAATTACCGAATCGGTATTGTTAGCGAGGGCAGCCTGATGTTATTTACCATTGGCAAACGCGAAGATCCGGTACTGGCGTATAACTTCACCATCAGTTTACTGGACTCTTCCTCATCGTTAGCCAAAGCGGTGACCACCATCGCCATCAAAAGCGTGATCGATGAGCCGGTCGGCGGATTCAACGAATGCACCGGCCTGGATATGAGCATGGAAGTTGAAGAGTACATGGAAGGTGGTAACAACGGTACCGTGCTCAAATTCCCCACCCGGATCAAATACGAAAAACTGGTGCTTAAGACCGGACTGACCCGTGGTACTGCCTTATGGGATTGGTTTTATGGTTTCGTTGAGGGCAAGGTGCAGCGCAAGGACGGCCTGATCACTTTGCACAACGAACAACACCAGGTGCATACCGTGTGGGAATTCAAGCGTGGTTTGCCGGTGAGTTACAAAGGCCCGCAGATGAATGCCCAACAAAGCAACGTGGCATTTGAATCGATCGAAATCGAGCACGAAGGGTTAATCCAGCTACCTGGCGCCAGCGGTTTGGCATCTGCCATCAGCAGTGCCGCCGAAGGCATTGCCGGACTGTTCTGAGGAGGCAGGTAGTTATGCAAGTCATCATTGAACAGATCGTCAGCCAGATTCGCGCATTTGATGCCAACCTGTCGGCTGAAACCCTGCAACGGGTGGTCTCAGCAGCGGTAGAAGCAGTCAAGGCTGAACAGCGCCAGCAAAACCGGGTTGCGGATGAAAACTCGTTGCAAAACTACCAGCAACGCAACCAGCCTGGGCGGGGGTGAAACATGACACAGCCTAAAAAAGCGATGTTGGAAATTCAAGCACATGGCACACAGGAGAAAGTTTGTTACCCGGTGCAACATAACCCCAAAGAATTGTCTTTGGAAAAAGGTGTGCAGCTGGCCGAAATCAATATTCCGGGACTGGATGCACCGCTGCAGCAATTTATCCGTGGTCAGGCTGAAAAACTGACCATTGAATTGTTTTTCGACACCACTGAAAACGGTATGGGTGAAGATGCAGTTTCGGTTACCAAAGAAACTGACAAGATTTATCAATTGGTCAAGGTGGAATCCAGCAGCCATGCGCCGCCGATCGTTAACTTTATATGGAACAGTCATTTTTCCGGTGATTCGCTGCTGAAGTTCACGCCTCCTCCCAAGGACCAGAAATTGAAAGGCACTACCAACCAATTGCGCCACAGCTTCAAAGGTGTGGTTGAGAGCGTCAAGCAGAACTTTACACTGTTCAATCCCGATGGCATACCGTTGCGCGCCACCATCAATCTGGTGCTGCGGGAATTCCGTACGCTGGAAGAACAGATGGCCGAACTGAAGCTGAACTCACCCGATCGGACCCACAGCCACGTACTAAAAGCCGGGGAAGACCTCAGTCGGATTGCCAATAACTATTACGACTCGCCTGCTGATTGGCGGCATATAGCTGATCAGCCGAATAATGGCATCGAAGATCCACGCCGGCTGCAGCCAGGTTCGGTTTTTACAGTGCCGGCGATTATCACTGAGTTTTCAAGATGACGCTGCGTACTGTTAAACAGGCTTCAGAAGAGTTTTATCATGGCTTTTACGTGCCACGATTTGAAGTCAGTATCAAAGGCGCCGGGCTACCTAATGATGTGCTGCGCGACGTGCTCGAAGTTAAATACAAAGACAGCGTGAATGAACTGGATACTTTCCAGTTGACAGTGAATAACTGGGATGCCGCCGGCAATGAATTCAAATACATTGGTGCGGAAACGCCGGAAACACTGAAAGCAGGAGATAAACGGGGCCTGCGTCACAAACTGTTTGAACCATGCGAGAAGCAGGTCAGCATTTCCATGGGTTATGGCGCATCGCTGAGATTGATGATTACCGGCACCTTTACCACCATGGAACCCGAGTTTTCACCCGGTTCAGCTGCCACATTGAATGTACGTGGCATCAATGTGCTGCACCAGTTGAGGCGTGAAAAATATGATGATCAGTTTCATCAGAAAAAGCCCAGTGAAATTGCCGAATTGATTGGCAAACGGGAGGGCAAAAAGCTAAAAGCAAAACGTTTCCCGATAAAAATAATCGCGGTAGAAGGCGCTGATGAAAAGCCGATTTTCCTGGTAAACCAAAAACAGGAATACGATATCGACTTTTTATGGAAACAGGCACGTACGGCTGGTCACGTGATAACGGTTTTGGAGCCTGTTGATAAAAAAACTCCCCGGCGACTTTATTTTGGCCCATCGGAAGATTCTGAAAACCGGGTTCAATATCAATTGGAGTGGGGTAAATCATTGATTCAGTGCAGCCCACGGTTAACCACTGCCAACCAGTACAAATCAGTGACAGTTAATGGTTGGGATCGCAATCGGCAAAAAGCCATAAGCGTCACAGTTGATCTTACTGATCGCAAATTGAAGAAGCTGAATCCGGATTTGCACGAAATGATCAATATCTGTGATCCGCGTGAAGAAAAAGTGGTTAACGAGCCGGTATTTTCCAAAGATGAAGCCTGGCAAAAGGCTCGGTCAATCCTTTTGGATCAGCACAAACAGATGGTCAAAATCAACGGAACCACCATCGGTTTACCTGAGTTACGTGCTGGAGCAATTGTGAATATTACCGGGATTGGTTGCCGTTTGAGTGGTGACTACTTTATCGAAGAAACCGAACATATTCTCAATGACAGCGGCTACCAGACTAAATTCCAGGCCCGTCGGGAGCATGCGCCCAGCAGCTCGGACACCAGTGGAGGACGTAACTTATGAGAGCACCAACATCCGGTATTGTGATGGCAACCGTGGTATCCAATAAGGATCCGGAGGGATTGGGGCGTATTGAAGTACGCTTCCCCTGGATGGGCGAGGATTCGCCTACGCATTTTGTATCTGTAGCATCGGTGATGGCTGGTGACGACAGTGGTTTTTTTGCCATGCCGCCGGAAGGCGCCGAATGCCTGGTGGCGTTTGATCAGGGCGATTTCGACCATGGCTTTGTAGTTGGCTTCACCTGGAATCCGCAACAGCCGGCGCCTTCCAAAGATGAACGTGAGCGCATGTTGCGTTCGCGCAATGGCCATACCATTCGGTTTCTGGATTCCACGGTAACCAATGGCAACAAGGGTGCGCTGATTATTGAAGATGGGCATGGCAATAAGATTGTGATGACCAATGCGCTGGTGCGGATTATCAGCAAAGGCCATATGGACCTCCAGGCACAGTCCATGACAATTATGAACCGGCCGGTTAATCCGATGAGCGCAGAAATCTAGGTGCGGTTATGAACACTATTGATATCGCCCTGAATGACGAACTGCAAGAGGCATTAAAGCAGCCGGTTTGTCTGGATATCGGCTTGCCCAAACCCGGCAGTGCCCAAATAACCCTGCCCAATGGCGGCAGAATCAAAGGCATTGCCGATATAACCAAAGGCATTCCCAGCGATTGCTCTCTGTCATTTTCGCTGATGATGCAAATGGGCCCGATCATGGCCAATATGGAATGCCTGATCAACATATTGAAGCTGGTCAAGCCGTTGACTGATGTGATCAAAGGGTTGCCATTTCCACCGGTCAAGGCGATCAGTGACTTTATCGAGGCTTCTGGGCCGGCAATCGAATGTGTTCTGGGTATGGTGGGGCTTGGAATCCCGCTGTTTATCAAGGACCTGTTGTGTCTGATTATCAAATTATTGAACTGCATGATCGACCAGATGAAAAGCCTGCTGGCTCTGCTCGGTGGCTTGCAGTTGCAGATTACAGCAGCCACTGCTGAGGGTAATGAGGAATTATTGAAATCATTGGAGTGCGCCCAGGATAATGCGAAGTGTTCAAGTGATGCAGCCATGCAGGCATTTGAACCGATCACCCTGGTGCTGGAGCTGGCTGCGCCGTTGTTGGAAATCGCTGGCGCTCCGGCCATTGAAATTCCCGCACTGGCGCCCGCCGATGATTTAGAAGCTTTTGAGCAGGTCATAACCACGATGGAAGGGTTTGTCGACACCTTGCAGTTGGTTGCCGATGGCTTGGGAGGTTGTGACTGATGACCAACGCAGGCGAACGCAGTTTCCTCGGCAGGGGCTGGAAATTCCCGTTGCAGGTTAATCCCAATGGGACTATTGCTGCCGCGCGTTATGAACAAAGCATTGAAGAATCCATCTATCTGATTCTAACCACCGCCCCTGGTGAAAGGGTGATGTTGCCGGCATTCGGTTGCGGCATACACGACCAGGTATTTGCTCCCAATAACTCAGCTACCACGGCATTGGTCGTTGACCGGGTACGGCGGGCACTGGTGGCGTTTGAACCGCGGGTCGATGTGTTAACGGTGTCTGCTGATACCGCTCCAGAACAACCCAACGTGCTGTTAATTCGGGTGGATTACCGAATTCGCTCCAACAACACCCTGGGCAATTTGGTGTATCCGTTCTATATCACGGAGGGCACATAAGCATGCCTTTGCAGGATCAATTACCGGTCATTGACGACCGTACCTACCAGGAGATTGTTGACGAGGCACGTTCACGCATCCCCCGTTATACATCGGAATGGACCGACCAGAACGATTCAGATCCAGGTATGACCATGGTGCAGCTGTTTGCCTGGTTGACGGAAATGCAGATCTATCGGATGTCCAAGGTGCCGCTGCTGAACTACATCAAGTTCCTGGAATTGGTAGGCATTGAACTGGAACCAGCCAAGCCGGCTACCACTCGAATCGAGTTCCCGGTGCTGCCGGGATTTACCGAACCCTATCTGATCGTCAATGCCCGCACTCAGGTGGCCACCGAAGAGCCTGATGATGATGGTCAAATTCTGTTTGAAACCGATCAGGCATTGATTGCCATTAAAGCTAAACTGGATCGCTTGCAGGCTTTTGATGGTTTTGCCTATCGTGATATTAGCCAGGAAAATGATGACGTCACGGCTGGTTTCGAACCGTTTGGACATTTGGCCAATGACAGCAGTGCCTTGTTGCTGGGTTTCGACAGCGAATTACCGGCTAATACGATCAGCCTGACCTTATGGACCGAGGCGGAACAGCATGATTTCCCGGTATTGCAATGTACTGGAGAGCAACTTCAGGCAAGTGTTTCGGCTGAATTGGTTTGGGAATTTTGGAACGGTCAGGAGTGGCGGTTGCTGGATGTACTTAAAGATGAATCTGTGCGCATGACCCGTAGCGGCGAAGTGCAATTGATCGGCCCCGGTAAAAATCAAATGGCAGCTGCCGCACTTGGTAAAGTCAGCGATCAACGTTATTGGATTCGTGCCCGTGTTACCCGTTCCGGTTTTGAAACAGCGCCCAAATTATTAGCTATACGTACCAATACAGTGGTTGCCACACAGGCGGAAACCATCGAGTTTGAAGTGGTTGGCGGAAGCAATGGGCAAGTGGAGCAGACCGTAACATTGGCCGATACCCCGGTGCTCGCAGGTTCATTGGAACTACAGATAGATGAAGGCAGTGGCTTTGAAAACTGGATTGAACAACCGGATTTCTTCGGCTCAGGCCCAGATGACCTACATTATATTTTGAACCGTTCCACCGGTGAAATCCGTTTTGGTGATGGTAACCAGGCCCGTATCCCGGTGGCCAACCCACGCAACCCGGCAAATTTCCGGGCGCTTAAATATAGAGTTGGAGGAGGGCTGCGTGGCAACCTTCCCGAGCAAACAGTAAAAGTGCTGCAGTCCAGTATTCCCGGTTTGGATGCCAATGGCATTACCAACCTGTTTCCAAGCGCCGGCGGCGCAGATGAAGAAACGTTCCAGCAGGCCCGGCGGCGTGCGCCACAGGTGCTGAAAAGCCGTGAACGTGCAGTTACTCCGGAAGATTTTGAACTGCTGTCGGTGCGTGCCGCCAACATTGCACGAGCCAAGGCGTTGCCACTGTTTCATCCCAAGTTTCCGGGTGTGGAAGTCCCAGGTGTGATTTCGGTAGTGTTGGTGCCGCAGGCTGATACCAGCGAGAACCCGGCGCCGGTGCCCAGCCAAGGCACCTTGCAAACGGTTTGCGCTTTTCTGAATGACCGCCGTCTGCTGACCAGCGAGCTGTATGTGATTGGGCCACGGTATCAGGAAGTCAAAATTACCGCTGAATTGATCGCCCAGAACAATGCTGATCTGGCTGCGGTGAAAACCGACTTAATCAGCAACGTTACCCGCTATTTCGACCCGATCATCGGTGGTGAAGATAGCAGTTTGACCGAAGATGGCTCCGGCTGGTCATTTGGCGGCGATATTTTTTATTCATTGCTGTATAAACGGTTGTTGATCGACGGCGTTAAACGCGTGGTCTCGTTAACCGTCAGCCTGGATGATGAAGAATATCCAGCTTGCCAGGATGTGCTGGTCGAGGCCGGTATGCTGCTTAGCAATGGCGCCCACCAGATCGAGTTGCGTTATGACTGACTGTAGCGCCAATATGCCGGTGAAAGCGGCCCGCAGTGGCGCCAAAAGCAATGCCGGGTTTTTACCTGCGGCAACGCGTCCGCCACATGATCCACTACAGATTCCATTGGATAACCGGGTTGGTTGGCGGTTGCGTGAAGCGCTGATCAACAACATCGAAACAGCAATGGTAGACGGCTCGCTGACAATCGCAGCTGACCCTGGCAGTGGTCGTCAGTTGAACGAAGCCAATGGCAGCTTCGGCGGACTGACAACACCGCCTAATGTGGCGGTAGGACCGGATGGCAGCGTGTTTTTACTGGACTGGCTGAGCGGTCAATTAAAGCGTTTCGACCCGTGCACTTGTGACTTTGAGACAGTTCCCTGTATTGGTGGCTTTGGTAGTCAACCACGCCAGTTAGGCAAGTTTGTCGATACTGATCAGGAAGATGAAGCTAGCCAGGTGATATTTCCAGGCATCGGGATTTGTGGCGGTAATTTGTATCTGGCGGATCCGGGGAATCACCGCTTGCAGGTATTCAGTCTGCATGGTTTTGCATTGCGTGGTTTCTGGAACCCTCCGGCTGAGCAACAGACCCAGGAATGGCAACCAACCGCCATTGGTTTTGATTGCCGTGGGTATGTGCTGGTCAGTGACCCGGCCAATAGCTGTGTGCATCAGTTCAACCCTGGTGGCCGCTGGATTGGCTGTATCGAAGCTGTCGGCGCCATTCGGGCGATGCTGACCGATTGTGACAACCGGCTGTATTTGTTTAGCGACTCAGTCAGCCCGGTGAAAATCTACGACCTGAGTCAACAGGTATTGTTGGGTCAGGCAACTCAACACAACCAAATAAGCCATCGTTTCGACAAGCTACCGTTCACAGTCACCCCTGATGGTTGCTTGAATCTGACTGGCCTGTGTGTTGATGAAAAAACCGGTAATAGCGTTGTATTTGATTTGCAGGCAAACCCTGTCAGCGGCAAACAATTAACCCTTGCACACAGCTTTGCACAGCAAGCCGGTTACATCACGACCCCACTGGACAGTCGGCTATATCGCTGTCAATGGGACCGGATCAGTATCAATGCGCTGGTGCCAACTGGAACACGCATAAAAGTCAGCACTTTCACTGCCGAAACGGAACTCAGCAATGCCCAGATTCTAGGTCTGCAGGCAGATGCCTGGAATACCACTAAGACCATATTTCCAGAGCAGGAAAGTTTCGATTGGGATTGCCTGATTCGCTCACAACCCGGCCGTTACCTGTGGCTGCGGCTGGAGTTACTCAGTGACGGCAACGTTACCCCCAGGGTGCGGCGGATTCTGGTGGATTTCCCACGTATCAGCCTGCGGCGTTATTTGCCGGCAGTATTTGGTGAAGAACCGGTATCAGCAGATTTTACCGACCGCTTCCTGGCAATATTTGACCGGGGATTTCGTAGCGTTGAAGGTCATTTAGATCAGCTTGCGGGTTATTTCGATCCGCTTTCCGCACCTGCAGGGCAGGGCAATAAAGATTTTCTCGGCTGGCTGGCCTCCTGGATCGGCGTCAATCTGGATCGCGGACTGCCGTTGCCGAGGCAACGCCGCATACTGAAACAGGCCGGTAAATTATTCTCCTTACGCGGTACCTTATGCGGTTTGCGCAAGAGCCTTGAATTGTATCTGGGACTGGATGAAGTCGGCTGCCGCAGAGCTGAGGATTGCGCACCATGCACCACGCCGAAAGCGCCGACATGGCAACAACCACAGTTGATTTTAGAGCATTATCAACTGCGCCGCTGGATGTTTTTGGGTGCCGGCAGGTTAGGTGAACAATCACGCTTGTGGGGCCAGGATATCGTTAACCGCAGCCAGTTGAGTGGCCCAATGACCAAAGGTAACGCCCAGCTGGGTGTCAGTCAGTTGAATGCCACCCAGGATCCGTTTCGCGATCCGATGCATGTCTATGCGCACAAATTTTCGGTATTTGTACCCGGTTGTATCGGCCGGTCTCCGCAACGCCGAATGCGTTTGCAGCAGCTGATCGAGCTGGAAAAACCTGCACACACAGCACATCAACTGATCTTTGTGGAGCCACGTTTCCGGATTGGAGTGCAATCAATGATTGGCTTAGATGCTGTGATTGGCTGCTATCCAGAAGGCGTAGTTTTGGATCAATCGGGATTGGGGAAAGCAACAATATTGGGGCCGGCAGTCAGAGGTGGGCCGGAACTGCGCATTGGTCAGAGTGCGCGGATCGGCACCACCACGAATATTAACTAATTGGCGGCAAGAACTAACTGATAAGTGGATGAACAGGCAATGAGCAAGCAAGCAACAACATGCCCAAACTGTAAGACAGAAACTTACACCCGTAATAACTATTTCACCGGCAAGCTGATGGTGGAACGGGATTTCACTGATGAGCAGCACTATTTTATGGAGAAATTGCGGCTGCACAATCAGCGCCTGCACGGCAGCGGAGTTGTCTGCGGCCTGCAAGTTGTGCAGCACGATAACCCGGCTTGTCGCGACCGCTATGTGATTTTGCAACCGGGTACAGCTATCGATTGCTGCGGCAAAGACATTCTGGTGACTGAACCTGAAGTGATTGACCTATATGCCTTCCCTGAATTGCAGCAGCTGGTGCAGCAAAACGATAACGATACACACACCTTGCAACTACGCATTTGTTACCGGGAATGTCCAACCGAGGATATTCCGGTGTTGTATGACGAATGCGGTTGTGATGACACCCAATGTGCACCCAATCGCATTTTGGAAAGCTACCAGATTGAATTAGCGATTGACCCTGAGCTCGAGGCGGAGCAGCTGCAGCAACCGAATATTGACTGGGCCTCGAGTATTAACATTGCCCATGCACAACAAGCTGCATTACATGAAGCCAGTGGACGGTTATATGTGCTGACAGCAGGCGAGCAGGCCAGTTTGTACCAGGTAAGTACCGATAACCAGGCGATTGAAACCTCATTTGCCTTGGACCGCCAGGCACTGGCACTGGCAGTGGCTCCGGATGGTAATCAGTTATACCTGCTGGTTGCACATCAGGATGGGCTCAATCAGGGCAATGCCGAGTTTTGGGTATTTGATACCAGTAGTGCAAATACATTATCGGGCGGTCCGGTAAGGGATGCTGAAGTACTTGCCAGCGCAGACAGTCTGGCATCAATGTCCAGCGTGCCGGATGGGCGTGTAGTGGTGGTTTTCCATAATGGCGGTAAGGTTCGGGTTTGGCCGGCCGGGGTACCCGATCCGGGGCCGTTACCGAATGCTCAGAAAGCCAATATTGGCGTAGATTTACGTGACCTCGCCGTGGGCGTTGATGGCACCAGTGTGTATCTGGCTGAGCCGGGAACCGGTAATCTGCACCGGGTTGATATCGATGCCAATGGTTTGGATCCACAAGTGTTGGCACTGCCTGGAATCAATGTCTCAGCAGTTGCTGGAATTGATAGCAGTGGACCGCCACGAATCGCAATAGCCGATCATAACGCACAGGCACTGCATATCGTTGATTCATCCGGAGCAGGCAATCTGCTGGCATCCGCAGCATTAGAGTATGCGCCATTGGAAGTGGTGGTTAGTGCAGGTGGTCACTGGGCTTATGTACTGGAACACGATGGCAGCGACAGTTATATCCAGGCGGTTAATTTGCAGCGATTGCTGCAGGGTGACCCAGCACCTACAGCGCTTGCTGTTGAAGTCGGTAGCGATGCACAGCAGTTGTTATTAACGGCCTCTGGACGACGGCTGTTTATTCCCTATCCGGATGATTTAAGTGTGGCCGATGCCGGTGGCGTAGCAGTACTGGATATCACCGAGCAGGATTGCCGTGAATTGGTATGCAGCATCCAGGATTGCCCGGACTGTGAAACGTCCGATTGCCTGGTGCTGGCCACTATTGAAAATTACAACCTGGGTGATCAATTGATCGACCCAGCCGATCCGGCCTCCGATCCGGTTGACGATAGCGCGGCGAATATCACCCGCATCGATAACAATCTGCACCGCAAAATTTTACCCAGCACGCAAGCGCTGGCTGCAGCTATTAAATGCATTCTGGATAACTGCTGCGATGGAGTTGGCGGGGGTGAGCAAGGGCCGCCCGGTCCGGTGGGTGCTGATGGTGCTGATGGTGCTGATGGTGCCGATGGTGCCGATGGTGCCGATGGTGTGGGCCTCGATCCTGATTTACCACATATTTGCAGTATCAACTGGTCACATAACAATCCAGAACAGCCTATGCCGCTGACACAACTGGATCAGCCAGGTTTGTTGATCGGTTTCGATACACAGGTAAGAAATGGCGATTTGAACCAGATGAGCGTGCGGGTATTAATTGAAACCGTTGATCCGGAAACACAACTGCGCTGCTGGTGTGAGCCATCGGTGCGGGAGCTGACCGGCGTCCATTTCGAACAGTTGTGCAACCCAGATGCCGGCTTTGGCCGCGAAAACGACCCTGATCAGGAAGTTACCGGCCTGTTGATTCGGGTGGGAATCCCCGGCTCGAGCCAGTTCGGATCACGAGTACGGGTGTTGATCAACGGAGATTTTATCCGCGGCCGTCATCTGGCGACCGGCGATATGGTGGGGGGTGATTTTGACCACCTTCCCCCCTGGTTACCCAACAGCAGAACCGGTGATGGTATCGAAGGTGGAACCTTTGAAAGCTGGTTCACGATTGAACAAGGTTGACGGAGATAAACGATGGCAACGACTGCATTTACCCAGGCACCCTGTTCCCCGCCGCCCAAGGTTAAAAAACCGCCGGCCTGCCCGGATTGTGGCGCATTGGAATGCCTCTGCCGGCCACGATTTTTTGCCGGTCAGTTATTGAGCGAGCAGGATTTAAATCGGCTGGATCAATACATCAAGAAAAAAAATCAGCTGCATAACCGCAACCTGCATGGCTGGGGTGTGGTGAATGGCCTGAAGGTATTGTGTGATCCCTGTGGTCAAGTCAAGGTCAGCAAAGGTTATGCCATCAGCCCCTGTGGCGATGACATTGTGGTCTGCGAAGACACAGCGGTGGATATTTGCGCACTTATCCGCAAGTGCAAACAACAGGATCGTGCCAGTATCGACTGCCAGCCGTTCAGTGCTCCGGGAAGTGCCGGATGTGATGACTTGGAAGAAGAATGGGTGTTGGCGATCAAGTATGCGGAATTCCCCAGCCGGGGTATAACTGCATTGCGTGGTGGTGGCTGTGCCTGCGGGAAACCTGCCGGTGTATGTCAGTGCCAGGGCAATACCGGCTGTGGTAAGGGCGGAGCTTGTAGTTGTGGCGGCTCCGGTAGTTGCAGTTGTGGTGCAACATCTGGAAGTGTAGTTACCGCCAGACCGAGGAATGCTCCCGCTGAATGTGAACCAAGCATAGTTTGCGAAGGCTATCAGTTTGATGTTTATCGCAAGCAGGAGGCAACAGCCCCCAACGGCAGGCTGGATGACGATGATGATGACCTGGTCTTTGGCGGTAAGCTGGCGGAGCAGTTCGCGTGTTGTATTCAGGATTTATTTGGCTCGATACCTGAAGCACCATCAACAGAACCAACCCTGGACAGTATTACTGCAAATGCTGCTGCCTGGCATCAATGGTGTTGTCGTGTCCGCGAAGCCATGATTGATTATTTCTCACGATATCCGGGCACCAACTGTGAAGTGCTTAGAACATTGCACACATTGGTTTGTCCCAATCCGAATACCGATTTGTTTGCTGAACGGTTTGTTGAAAGCTTATATCAACTCGGCATCATTTTGATCGAAGGCATGTTTAACTGTCTGTGCTTGGCACTATTGCCGCCAGCACCAGAAGCCGCCAGTGATCAACGGGTGCCATTGGCAACCGTGAAGATTCGTGGCAAAGATTGTGAAATCATCAGCGTCTGCAACTGGACTGTGTGCCGCAAACTAGTCACTACCTGGCCGACAATGTGTTATTGGTGGAGCGTGATTCCAATCGGCCAATTGCTGCGCAATGCTTTGGATAAGTTGTGTTGTGAAGGCTTCAATTTCGCTGACCGGTTATTCCGTGATGAACAAAACTCGGATGTCAATAATGAGATTGATCCTGCCACTGGTGCGGCGAATGCGGATTTCGCAGAAATACGTGGGAATACTCAATTTGAGACCTTCAACGGTTCCAGCGGGCAGGCAAAAGCCAGCCGGCGTTTGAACCCGCAATTTAACCTAGGGCGTGAGCTGCGCTCGGTGGGCAAATTTATCACCGCCAGCTTGGCGCGTGCTGATCAAGACGTGGATCCAGCATCGTTCCTGAAAAGTATTAGTAGGCTGAAGTTGCCGACTGAACAAGCATCTCTGGAAAAAATTGAACAGCGTAATTTACCTCAATTTCTATTATTGAATAGTTTGGCGAAACCGTTGCTGTTATCCGGGCTGCAGAAGGATAAAGCTGATGGTGGCCTGATGTCAGCTTTTATGGGCAATAACCGCTTGTTTACAGACTCAGCAGATAACGATGCATTACATAACAGGTTGGCTGATCTGGAAAGCAAACTGGATCAACAGCAGCGTTTGATTGATTCATTACAACCCATCAAAAGCCGTAACAAAGCCGCTCAGAAACCGGCAGCTAAAAAACAGCCGGCAAACAAGGTAGTGAAGAAAAAAGCCTCAGCCTATAAAGCGGTCAGGAAAAAAACCACCCGAAAAGCTACAGGCAAAAAATCCGGCAAAAAATGAGGGCTAGATCATGACTCAAACCGCAGCAGAACGACCGGCATTTTTTGAAGGCCAATTTCTAGGCGCTGAAGATCTAACCGCGCTGGTCAGTTACTTCCGTGAGCAGAATGCGCGGCAAGCCCTGGGGCATCACTCCTGGGGTATTGCGATCGGCCTGAACCTGGTCGAGGCTGAGGCCGCAGATGGATCACTGGATGTGTTTGTCCAGCCTGGCCTGGCATTTGATGGTTATGGTCGTCTGATCGTAGTGCTGGAGCAAACCCGTCTGGATGGTGCACAATTTTCCGGTGCCGCAAGTGGTGAGGTGGAAGTCTGGATTCGCTACGATCAGAGCGAACGCGAAGGTGTGCGCAAAGGTTTTGAAGTGTGCTCCGAGCAAGATGTTTTTGCCCGGGTCAACGAATCATTCGTGATTGAGGCGGGGCCTCGCAACAGCATTTTAGAGCGCCAGAGCGGCGTTAATATCAACGGTGTTAATCTGCTGGATGCGCGTGAAGCTCTACGCAATGCAGACCCGGATGCGCCATTAATATGTGATGGCTCGGTGCCCTATCAGGATTTTCCTGTGGATGATGAAGATGCCCTATGGTTGGTGCCGTTGGGGCATGCCCGCTGGCAGGGAGGGGCGCCGGGCTTCTTTCAGCATCTGACTGATGAACAGCGTGTCAGAAGTCGGCGCAAGCGACGCTATGTAGGCGTAGTGGCGGAATCATTACTGGCAGCTGATGGTTTGATTCGGTTGCGTAACCGGCACACCCCATTTGATCCGGCCGAAGTAGCTGATACTTTATGCAGTGCCGGTGTTCCCAAAGGTGCGGATTTTTATCTTTGTGAAAGTGAGTTGCTGGCCCGTGAGCTGATCTGGCTGGAAGGTGACACCCGGATTACCGGTGATGCCCGCCTATTTGGCAGCCGCCTGGAATTTCGGGAAGCTGATGGCCGCGATTTTATTGACCGTAGTGTGGATGGCGTCAATCTACCTGCCAGCACACCTTTAGTATTGCAACGCAATGACGCCAACAACAAAAACGGTGTCGATTTACAACTGTTGCTGGGCGAAAGTGCTGATGGCCGTAATCGTTTAAGCGTAGGCCGGGCGGTAATAGACGGTGCGGATTTATGCACATTGGATATCACCGGTATCGACCAGGTGGTGTTTCAGGATGATGGCAAGGTCGGCATTGGGGCGGTGGATACCCCATTGCTAGCGCCGTTGACCATCCGTGGCATTGATGAGCAAAGTGAATTACTGGCGTTGGAAAACGCTGCAGCAGCAGCTTTATGGCACGTCAATATGGGCCCCGATCAAGATGCTATCAATGTGGTTGAAACGGCTGCGGATCTCAGCCGTTTGCATATTGCCACAGGTGGCAATATTGGTTTAGGTACAGATGAACCGACGACCCATCTGCATATCAAAGGCGATAATCCGGATCTGTTCTTGGACATCAATGGCACCTCTCCTAATAGTGCAACTGAGTTGCGTTTTGGCAGTGATGGGGCACACACCTCATTGATTTATTGGTCCAAGGCTTCAAAAAAAATCACCATTAATAATGAAGGTGTTAATTCGCTGGTCATTGACCAGGAAAAAGTCGGGCTTGGCACAAATAATCCGGCAACCACATTGCATCTGGCTACTGGTAGTGACGTCAATATTAATGATACCAGCGGGTATCTGGTGATAGGTTTGGACGGTGCTGCCAATATCGGTTTTGATAACAATGAAATACAGGCGCGTAACAACAATGCTACAGCAACCCTGCATTTACAGCATGTGGGTGGTGATCTGTCGGTACATGCTGGCGAGAACAATCGTTTTATCGTGAAAAATTCCGGTGATACCGGTATCGGTACCAGCAACCCAACCGCCAAATTGGATGTGCGCGGTGATATTAAGCTGGGTGATACGGGTGATTTATTTGCGCCGGGTGCCGCGGAAAACCTGCGTATTGTCAGCGGTCGATTCAACAGTAACGGCAGCATTAGCCAGGGCAGTGGATTTTTGTTGCTGTCACATGCAACTCCTGGTGTCTATATTATTTCTTTTACAGCAGGTTTTGCTTCAGTGCCTGTGGTGGTGGCTACGGCCAATGATCACGATGACAATGTTGTTTCGGTACACGCTGTTGGTTCGAATGGTTTTACGGTCCGTGCTTTTGATGTATCGGGCAATAACGAAGGGCTTCAGGATGCTGCTTTCAGCTTCGTTGCAATGGGTGCAAAATAGGAGTGGTTTATGGTCATCGATAAACAAATGATTCAGCAACGGTTGCAGGAACTGCAAGCCGAAATTGCCAAGGGTGAGCAACAGCTCAATAGTCTGGAGCAACAACGAGTCACTATTGAGCAGACCATGTTGCGTTTGTCCGGAGCAGTACAGGTATTAAACGAGCTGCTGGAAACAACCTCTGAGGCCGAGCCGCCCGCAACTCTGTCAGCAGCGGGTTAGTTGGAAATGCCGCTGTCGGGACACAGTGAAGACCGGCTGCAGATTGGCAAACTGCAGCTTGAATATTCGGTCTGTGCCGATCAGTCCAGCGCCTGGTCAGCGCAGCAACGCTTGGACCGCTTGCTGGAAGAAACCGTACGGCAAAAACTGAATGGATTATTTGATCCGCTGCGTGCAGCCGGCGATGGGTTGTGGTTTATCCGGCGGTTGGAGCTGGCGGCAGATATTGACCTGGATTTAAGTGACCGGGAAATTATGCTCAACTGGTCACGGCAGTTTGCCCGGGCACTGCAGCAGCGCATGCTGGATGATACCACCAGAGATCTGATTTATTTTCCGGATTATCAAAGCTATCTGGCACAATTTGTGGTTGCCGTAGCTCAGGGTGTGGCCTGGCAAGTCTGGTATTTCCGGTCATTCGCCGGATTGCGATCGTTACCATCATCCATGGCGATAGTCACCGCCCTGTTACAACAGCCGGATATTGGGCTAAGCGCTTTATTGGGTATGCCGCGTGCCGACCTTGCCCGGGTTTTAAACACACTGACAGCCCAGGGTGCGCAGCAGTTGTTAACCGGCATGGCGGAGGACCAGCAGACATCATCACTGGCAGTGTCTGTGCAGTTGCTAGTGCTGATCGAACAGTTGGATCAACAGCACAGCATCCCGTTGTTGGTGACCGATCACCCATGGCTGGAAACTCTGGAGTTATACCTGCGGGTGATCGGTCAAAGGCCGGACTGCACAGGTGTGCAATTCGCAGAATTGGTATTGGCTGCAGTTACCTTGCGAGAGCTGACGCAGACATTACCAGATCGTGGCCTTATCGAACTGGAGTCTGCGATATTGACGGGCTGCAAAGCGGAATTGTTTCAAACGCTGCCGATTACCCAGGCGCAGCGTTTGCAGCCATTGACCAAACTGCAACGGACAGACAAGCAACAACTGATAAACGCTGTCCGGCCGGAAGCAGTTGCGCACCGTGCACATGGTCAGTTTAGTGATCCACGTTATACCCCTTATGGTGGGGTGTTTTTATTGCTGCCTTTATTGCAGCAATTGCCCTTGGAACAACTGCTGGAAAGCTGGCCGGACCCACCGGCTGGTGATAAGCAGGCGGCCATCCGGTTATTGTTGTTGGCTCAGTGCCTGGGAACAGCCAATGCTGTCCGGGTATTCAATGATCCGGTAATTCGCGATTTGACCGGTGTGCCACCTGGCTTGACGGTTATCCAGTTATTGAATTGGCTGGACAGTATTAAACCCCGACAAGTCAGCGCGGCACAGCAACAATATGCCGGTTGGCGGTTGGGCGAGCCGGACAACAGTTTGCTATCGATCACAGACTGCCCATTTGCCAACCGCCGACTGGCGATAGTCGCTGAGCGGAATCGAGGGTGCTGGTTACTGCTACGCGGCTATCAACCGCTACGGATGAGTCGTTTGCGGCAGGCGTTGATTGAATTACTGCCCCAAGCAGCAGTGGCTGATTTAAATCTCCGATTGCATGCCGGTACAGTAGAGCAGGCAACCAAACCGGCTTTGATCAGGGCGGATCTTGAATACCTGCAAGTACCCGCTAAGTTGCGGCCGGGTAACTGCATTCGATGGTTGTTAACTGTCATGGCTCAAGGCGTATTGCGTGATTTTACCTGGCGTCTGCCGGGGTTTGCGGGTTCTTCGCTGTCACATGTGCACAACAATTTTCTGGGTTTGTCCGCCAGGCTCGAATTTGCACCGGACCGCTGGCTGGTCCGGCTGGATCGGCCGGCTTTGAATGTAATACTGTCGATGACCGGGATGGCTCGAAATCACTACCGGCTTGATTGGTTGGATAACCAGCTGGTTGAGTTGTATCAGGGAGATTGAATTTGATCAATTATCTGCCTGAACAGTGTTATCAGCCGGCATTGCAACGTTTGGACTTGATGTTGTACCGGGAAATTCTGCGCTTGCGGGCAGTCTATCAATTATCCCTGGATGAATTCCGAGGTTTATACGTTTCCGACAGTCAGGTGGATGCGTTGATTCGGCAATGGAGCAACGAGCAACAACATGATGACAATGTAGAAAACCTTAGTCAGTTGATAGCTGAACTTGAGCCGGATTGCAGAGCGGCATTATCGAATGATAGTCGCTGGCGCCATATGCTTGAACAGTTTCAGCTAAGCCCGGTTGAACAGGATGTACTGTTACTGGCTCTTGCGCCGGAACTGGCGCTGAAATATGAGACATTGTATGCCTATCTCAACAACGATATCACCCGTAAATACCCAACCGTCGAACTGGCATCAAGGTTATTGACCGATGGAGATCAGCAGCAATGCCGGCAGCGGCTATCGCCAGTTGCCACATTAATTCGTGAACAGCTGCTGGAACCTGTTGGTGATAACAACCGGCGTTGGTCATTGGCATCTGGGTTTAATGTATCACCTTCGGTATTGAGTTATTTACTGGATGGTGTGCCCATAGATGCCCGGCTAATACCCGGCAGCCGATATATGCAGGCTGGCGACATTACGCAAACTCCGGTTCTTATCACAACACAACTACCTCCCATGTGCCCAGGCAGGTTGATGGTGTTAGAGGGCGAGCCGGGTGCAGGTCGTTTGCTGGCAGTCAGTAAATTGTTGGTTGCCAGCCAGAAAAATGTGCTGACCGCAGTATTGCCGATGTTGACGCTTGCAGGTGAGCCGTTGAGCAGTCAACTGCAGAGATTGTTACTGCAGGCACAACTAGCCGGCGCAGGTTTGTATTTAACTGGTTTGGATAAGTTGATGGTCGCAGAAACCAATGATCGGCGACATGACCTTGCGGCATTAGCACAGCTGCAGCAAACACAAGTACCGGTTTTTCTTGAAATGGCAAGCGGTGCACTCTGGCGCCAGTGGCTGGCTGGCAGTAATGTCTGTTCACAGGTATTTGATGACCCGGACCTGATCCAGCGGCAGCAATTGTGGCAGGCTGCGGTGATTGAGCAACAATTGCCGGTATCGGCACAAGATGTGCAGGCAGTGGCCGACCGGTTTGTGTTAAATCCAGGGCAAATCTCTGCTGCGGTGATGAGTTTGGGAGCGCAATTACCCAACGATTCAAATACTCAGGCAGCGCTCGACAGAGAAGCAGTGTTTGCCGTTGCCCGTGAGCAGTCGATAGGTGATATAGGCAAACTGGCGAGCAAGGTTTGTACCACCCATAACTGGGAAGATTTAGTGTTGCCAACAGCGACTATGCAACGGGTCAACGAAGCTGTTGCAGCGATTACAAATCGTGGATTGGTGTATCAGCAATGGCAGATGCAGCAACGTACCGGTGGTTCCAGTGGCTTGGTAATGATGTTCTCTGGCTCCAGTGGTACCGGTAAAACAATGTGCGCCGGTTTAATGGCCCAAGCCGTCGGTTTTGATCTGTATTGTATTGATCTATCCAGTGTGGTGAGTAAATACATTGGTGAAACCGAAAAAAACCTGGACCGGATTTTCACTGCGGCACGCCGTGCCAATTGCATTTTATTTTTTGATGAGGCCGATGCACTGTTTGGTAAACGTTCCGAAGTTAAAGATGCACATGATCGGTACGCCAATGTCGAGGTCGCATATCTGCTGCAGAAAATGGAATCACATAATGGAGTAGTGATCATGGCAACTAATATTGCCAAGAATATCGATTCGGCATTTTCACGCAGGCTGCATTACAGCATTGAATTTCCACGCCCGAATGCCGAGCACCGTGAGCGTTTATGGCGAGGCATATATCCCGTTGAAACACCATTGGCCGAAGATGTGGATTTTGTATTTTTGGGAAGGAATTTCGAAGGTGCCGGTGGGGATATTAAAACCATTGCACTGGATGCAGCTATGCAGGCGGCCGGCAATGGACAGCAGGTCACGATGAGTTGCCTGATCAAAGCCATGGCCAGACAAATGATCAAGCAGGGGAAAGCCCCCAGTGCTGCAGATTTCAAACACTACTATTCGTTAATTGAAAGCAGCGCAGAAGCAGCCGATCCGGGTCACCAAAATAGGCCTGGACGGCGGGTAGTGCAGCACCCGACAGTGCGTGGCAAATATTAATTTTATGAGGAAAGCAGATGCCGATTGATTCTGGCCAATTACATATCGAAGCGACCGACGCAGTCGTCGATGCCTTGGTTGAGTTGTATAAAGATGTGAGTGAACCTGACCCCGATGCTTTGCGCGGCTTTGCCGAGGCAGTGGCGCAGATTGCTGTGGCTACTGTTGAACATATAATTGCGCGTGCGGAGACGGTGCAGAGCGGTGAAAACATTCGATAATCAATACAACCTGATGTGACCTTACTCCAGCAATGAAACAAGCGGCACAAAAATCCGAGTCAACTACTCGCAGCAAGCCCTCGGGTGGCAATTTGGCTCAACATCAGTCAGGCGTACTGGATCAAGTGCAGCAACAGGCCGGTAACCAAGCAGTACAGGGGTATTTTCTTCAAGCCAAACTCGCGGTCAGCGAGCCAGATGATCCATATGAACAAGAGGCTGACCAGGTGGCTGCAAAGGTGATGCGGATGCCAACGGAAAAACCGGTGCCGCCAAGGGTGAGTCGATTATCCGGGGGTGTTCAGGGCAAGTGTTCTACGGATGCTGAGGAACAGGGGAAACCATCTATAGGTGTGCACAGAAAGAGCCACCACAATAGTGACCCTCATGCTGTAAAAAACAACACATCAGATTTGGCTTCGGCAATCCGTGGTGGACGGTCGTTAAGCCGGGAGAGCAAAGCGTTATTTGAACCCAGGTTTGGTCAAAATTTAAGCGGTGTTCGTGTGCATACTGATGGTGCTTCCAACCAGATGGCGCGAGACTTAAATGCCCGGGCTTTTACTACAGGCAGCCATATTGTTTTCGCCGGAGGCGAATATCAGCCGACCACAACCAAGGGTAAAACATTACTGGCGCATGAATTAACCCATTGCTTACAACAATCACAAAATGAGTCTTTCCCCCTAATTCAGCGCACCCCTGATGACGAGCTGCAAATTCGTGGATTGCCTACGCCAGAAGAACTTCAACGAATAGAGACAGCCGGCTCGTCCGCGACAGGCATCAACCCTCTGGGTGAGCAGAATGCAACGCTCATGGAACAAAGAGACGATGAAAGCTCGATTCGGCAAATGCATACTGATTTTATGGTTGGCGATGATAACGGTGGCATTCGCTCGATAACGTTATTCACCATTACCGAGACACCAGTTGAGGAAACTGCGAATGCTCACGTGGGCATGATCCGGGAGTTGCCGCTACCACAACTGGATCCGGGCGAAACTTATCCGATTCATGTTACCTATGAGCGTGCGATTGTCTATCTGGATGTCGAAGGCAGACAAATCACGGCGCTGATCACAGGCGACCTGGCATTCACCCCCGCGGACTGGGAGACGCTAATCGGCGGGGAGGACCCCGAGAGCTTTACCGACGTCCTCCATCGGCAAGCGGCGGTCGGCAAGTTCAAAGTGGTGATTTCCGGGAAGAATCAGGCGCAGCAAGACATCGAAATTTCGTACTTGTCCCAGGAGACCGATCTCAATTCACAAGTTGAGGTGGCGGCCCAAACCCTGGGTCTGGAGTTGCTGCTCAATCCAAGCTGGTATGACTATGCGAGCGATGAAAACCTGGCGGGTTTTCTTGATCCCAGAACCAGCACCGCTGCGCAATACGCATCGCTGCGACAATTCCTGGAAGGGGTCGAGGAAGACGAGCGCCGTGAGCTGCAAGATCGCCTTACGCCGGAGCTGGCGGATGACATCGCGGCCATGAAAGACATTCTATTGGATGAGTGGATTGACTCGGAGCAGGAAGATGAGCTGATGGAACTGGTTCGCAAGTGGTCGCGAAACAGAGACATCGTTGCGCCCAGCGGTTCTAGCTATTTCGATGAGTTTTTGAACGAACTGCGAAACTCGCGGTGGCACCGAGACTATGGACTATTCGATGGCGGCAGCACGAGTTTTTATGATAGCTTGACGGAGGAAGTCGAGGAGCAAGCCGGTGACCTTACCACGCTGATCGCGCAGAACAGTATCGAACACGGCGCCTATGCGCCTCAGTGGCACTACCGAGGTGAGGACCGGGCGATAAATAAGGAGCTTGTCGAGCGTTCGGCGACACATATTCTCGATGGCCTGGAGAGCTACACGTCAGACGATGACATTCGGGTGATTTCGAGCACGATCACCGGCTTGCCAGGTCCGGAGCAGGGTGCCGTTTTGAGTGAAATCATGTCTCGGTACGACGAGAAGGAGTATTGGATTTTCGCTCGCTACGGCGAGGCTGCACCAGAAAAAATGCTCTACTACCTATTCGAGGATCTGGATGATGATGCTCGGAAAGCTGTTGGTGATTCGCTGGTCAATAACGGCACCATGGAGCGACAACAAGTCAATGCGCTGACCGCGGGACGTGGCTTGCTCGGTGAGTACTTACCCGCGACCCACCACCATGTGACCGAAGCAGGCCGTTCGGCAGCAGAGTATTACGCCGACAACCTCGTCGAACTCGAGGGTTCAGGTAAATACGGACAACAAGGGCTGAACTATCTCGGTGGTGGGCTTGCATCCCTTGCCGATCCAGAAAACCTCCAAACTACCGTTACGGTACTCGGAACGGCGGGACTCGCACCCGCGGTTGCACCGAGAATCGCTGCCATTCATCCCTTGGCCGAATCAGGTATGTTGGTCGCCGGAAGCGGGTTTGCCGGCTATGGCGTCGGCAAGCACGGAAGGGAAGTGATCACCGGTGAAACTGCTGAAGGACAACAGCTGAATAGTGAAGAGCGGCTCGCCAGCGGCTTACTGACCATGTCTAATGCGCTGTTCCTGGCAGCTCCCTTAGTCCCTGAAAACATCGGTGCAGGGATGAATACGAGCATGGTGGCGCGTGCCCAAAATCGGTATGCCGCGGGTAAGTTCTCACGCGGGGACGGCATGACGCCAGCCGGGCCAGTAGAAACACAACTGTTTTCCAATAATCTGAGAGCGGCGATGAATCCTCGGTATACCATGCAAACGTCTCAGTTGCGCATGAGCCCCGAAGGAGAGCTGTTTAATGTTCATGGCGCTTTGAATAGTGATATGGTTGTTATGAACCCGGTAACCCCGGGGCTCGGCAGGCCTGTGCTTTCGGCGGCCGGTCAAACGGGTACCAGTTTGGCCACGACTGGGCGGGGTGGTGGTAATACGAAGGCGTTGGCACCGAGCGGACAGCCCCTTGGCGAGGGTGCGCTTGCAAGGATCGGGCCACTCATTTACGAACCGTTCACCGGACCGAATCTGATGAGCCCAACAGCGACGATCATTTCGAACCCAGGTTCGACAGTGCTCGCCAGTGAAGGCTCAATTTTACCCAACCAGCCCACTATTGACTTGTTTGAAGGATTCGGTGGCCAGTTCCAAGGCCAAACTTTTGCAGTACCAACGCGACCGATTGACATGATCCAAACGCGTTTCCCGCGACCGCACTCGAAGGTTAGCGAGGAACTTGGTATACGCCTGCTTAATCAGGGCTTGCCGTTGACACCTGAAAACATGGCGGTGGCGGATGCGAATATCGAATCCGTGACCCGACTGGGTCCGCATGCTCTGGAGCATCTGCGTCCAGGTGGCACCATGGATGTGGTGTTTTACGAGCAAGAAATTCTGGGTGAAATCGCAGCGCTCGGCGAGCTGACACATACCGCGCCGGATGGAATAACCTATCGGTTGCAGCTGGTTGGCGAAGTCCAAACCGTGCCGCGCCAGAATTACCCTCACTCCGGTTTTGGTGTGCCCACAACAGACAACGTCTCGCGGGTGATATTGCAGAAAGTGCCGCTGGCGCCGCAGGCGCTGGTGATTCCGCCAACCAGTGTTACGCCCGGTGTGTCCAGTGGACCGACCGACCTATCCGGATTTCAGGGGGAGGTGATCGTGGATTTACAGGCGGGACGTCCCAACTATCTACGCGCAGAGGTGGCGCAGCGGCCCGGGAGCCTGGGTGTTGGCATAGAGGCGGGAGACTGGATGCTGGGCTACCAGGGCATTCACCCAACTTATAATCAGGATCACGCGATGGCGCGGCTGCTGGTGCAAAATGCACCGCGCTGGCCGGCGACAACAGTCCATTCAAACCAGTTCAGCGAAATGACGGAGCTGACACCGGAGCAGTTGGACCCGCAAACGCACCTATTCCCTCATGCAGGTGAGGTGGTGATGTTACGCGGTTCCAGTGGCCAACCCGAAGCGTTTTTCCCGCCCTACGCGGATCAGGTGATGGGCAATACAACCATCAGGCGGCTGGTGCCGACGGATCAGGCCGACGTGACCGGCGTGCAGCCAACTACGCATCCGCAGCTTCACGGTCGCGTAGACCGCATGTACTGGCGTCGACCATTCGCATTGCAAACTGCCTCGGCCTCCGCGCGTGCCGACATGGGGAGAGAAATCAATAGCATGTTGCGGGATGGTGGTTTCGTGGAGTTTCGGTTGCTTGCGAGTGGTGATCGTGTTGTCGTCGCTGAGCTCGCGAATCAGATAGAAGGCGCCGTTATTCACGACATGAATGCTGGAACGATTCAACGCTATCTTGGTGGGACACCGCCACGCGATGCGACTAAGGCCAGGATTCTCAGCGAGGCAGGAGCTGATCTACAGGGTGAACACAGCCCTTTAGGCATCGGTGGCTACCGTCGCATTATCCGCATCTACAAGAATTCCGGATCGGGGGGCGGCGTACGGGTCGACATGCCGGCACGTTGACCTCTGAGTGTTGCAACTCGATCCATATGGACAGGTAAGACGGGTATGGGCACCCATCTTTCTCGTTTCAAATAACAACAGGAGAATTATTATGACGCCGGACCAACAACCAGACCTTGAGATACTGCGGCCAATATTCACCAATATCGAACATATGCAGCAGCTATGGACCTCCATCTCTTTCACACAGAGTATGGAAAGCTGCCAATTGGGACATGCAACAGATCACCCATTAATGCAGAGCCAAACCGGCTACAGCGGCAAAATCATTGGATAGCAATGCTGGCAAGTCGAATGCCTGACGGCATACTCAATGTATCGGAGGTAATCTGGCTATGCAATGGCATTTTATACAAGCCAAGCTTATATGCCAGCCACCCATCAAAAGAAAGTTAAACAGACAGGATATCAATATCGGGCAGATAAATAATAATGAGAAAGGCAGCCCATTCAAATAATTGTAGAGGTTCTAAAACTGACAGCACAGCCAGACAAAAAGCTGAGCCAGCGGTAGGCCACAGTGGCGACTTGGCGCAGCAAAATGTTGGGAATTTGGCTATCCAGCAATATTTCATTCAACCCAAGCTGGCAATTAGTAACCCTGACGATCCTTACGAAAAAGAAGCGGATGCTGTTGCCACACAGGTACTGCGTAAACTTGTGGATGACAATCCGATACAAATCAGCTCGGTAAGTCCGGGGGTACACCGCGAGTGCACCAAATGTGTTGGGGAACCACAACAGGCAGAACGCTCAATTCAACGTAAAACTGGTCAAAATTCAGCTAGCGAAGACCGTGTTTCTGCCGGCAGTGTAGCTGCTGCAACGCAAGCAGGTCGGTTGCTTGATAAAAACACCCGAAGGTTCTTTGAGCCACGTTTTGGCAGGTCTTTCGGAAATGTAAAAGTACATACGGGTGGCTACTCAAACCAGGTTGCTCAGGCGTTGAGTGCCAAAGCATTTACCACAGGCAGTGACATCGTATTTGCGCAAGGACAATATAGGCCTGAAAGTGTTGATGGAAAACGCTTACTGGCTCACGAATTGACCCATGTAATTCAGCAGTCTGGTTCGGTTCCAGCAGCAACAAACAATAACCTGAAAGGGGTGGTCGGCAGCCAATCTGAACAGGGTGAGGCAGCTGTTCGAAAACAACCAATACCGGCCCCCACCTTGACCCGCAAAAGATCAGCTCACATTCAACGAAAAACAGAGAACGATGCGCTGGCTGGTGCAGATGGTGTTACCGAATCAGTCTCACATGCAGGTCATATGCTTACTGAGAACGGAGCCCAGCTGATGGGTGTGTTGGAGAAGATTACAATCAAACAGGGCTTGAGCGGTACTAAGAAATTCGTCGAAAAATTTGCCGGTTCGGTGAGCAGTCCACCACCGAAACGGACAGGCGGTGGTGGTGCAGGTGGCGGAGGAGGTACTGAAACCCAGACAGGTACCGGTGGTGGCCGGGGTATGGGTTCGGAAAGCAGTCTGGAAAAACGGATCAAAGCTGAGTTGCTCCGCCAATATGCCGTACTGGATACAAAAGCCACCAAACTGATCAATGATTTTGAGACCCATGCATTCAATACCATCAATGAAATGCTGTTTGACAGCGAGCTTAAATTGCAGGCGGAGAGTGAAAAATATGGGGTGAAAGTGGAGGGGGTGAAACCCAGTACTCTGCTTTCGGATTCCACCACCACACCCGGTGCACCTGCTGCAGGCGGCACAACTTACAGCCTGGAAGAAAACAACAAAACCGAAGGCCTGCGCGATGCTGCCCGAAGGATGTGGCCGTTACGCAACGAGCTCGATATCCTAAATAAAAAACGCGATAAGCTGATGGTGAGGCAGGTGAGCAACAATGAAGGCCCGATGCCGCGCTATCTGGTCACCGATCAATCTCAGTATGATCAGTTGAGTCAGCAAATCACTGAAAAAGCAGAAGCTTATGAAATCCTGCGTGTAAAAAACCTTGCTGAGTATCCGCTGCTGGCTGCCTTTGCAGGGGCTGGAGGTGCCGCTGAACTCCAGCAAATATCGCAAGGTGGCACAGGGGCTGCCGACACCGTCGGAGGACTTATCACCAAGCAATTGGAGAACATCGAGAAAGTGCGCAATGCCCTTGGTAGCGGTGAACTTAATATCTGGAGTGTGCCAACAGTTGTTAAGGGCACCAAGATGCATTTGGCGTTCATGTCGGGGACAATCGGCGCTAAGCTGGTGGATGATCAGATGCGTACGATTGCAGTCACCGACATGCTGTCTCAATTGGCGATTGGAGCGGTTGCGTTGGCTTTAGGCCTTGCAGCTGCGATTCCAACTGGTGGTGCTAGCATGGGAGTGGCTGCCGGTGTAATGGCAGCCAATATCGGTACAGTTGCAGTCAGCACGTATATGTTGGGCGAGACATTGCGTAAATATGAACTCGCACAGGCAATGAACGGTACTGACCCGGACAAAGCACGGGCGATTTCTCAAAATGAGCCTTCCCTGTTCTGGCTGGCGCTGGAAATTGTTGGGACCGTATTTGATGTCGCGCAGGCTGCCCGGGTTTTTGATCAGCTGGTTACCATGCAACGTGCAGTAGCCGCACTGCCAGCGGGTGTGGCCGGGGCAGCCGATGATGTCACCACCCAGACCCTGCGCCAGGCAGGGAATCGCATCAGGCAAGGGGTGGGAGATCGGTTGGTTTCCGAGGCAAGAGCCGGCGCCGGAATGGCGTCTGATGCATCAACTGCTGTACGTGCTGCCGAAAATGCCGAAGATTACCTGGCCGCAATGCGTGGCCAGGCAGGTGGCAACAACGTGCGTTGGGATCATGGCCGATTTCCTTCGGCGCCTCGGGGAAGTAAATGGCAACTGGGGGATCCGATCGACATGCCGAATACAAGAGGTGGATATCCCACCTACGATACTGCGCGCAAGCGCTACTGGAAGAACCGTGCTCACAATGAAATGCAAGCACGTACCAGTGGTCAGGCAGCCCAGGATGCGGCTGATGTCGCTGATCCTTTACGTAGCATGTCCGATGATGAACTGCGCCGTATAGCGAATTCGGGAAGCGCTCCGGTGCATCCTACAACCGGTCGAAAAATGGAACTGGAGCATTCCGGCGTACCGCAGCGGGTTGAGCGTTGGTTAAAGAGTATCGGGTTTTCTTCAGAGCAGGCACGGCGTTTGGCCGATGTATCCAACCCGCATGCACTGATGGAGGTTGAGCCGCTTGAGCATGCTTTCTTTGATGCAGAAGCCTGGAGCTTTGGCAGGCAGCGAGCCGATATTGATGGAGCACGGTGGACAGGTACGCAAGCAGCAGATGTCCGCATTGACCGGCCTTTGTTTTATATGACCGATGCCACTTTGTCGCAGTTGCTTGCTGAAATATCGAGCCGCAGCATGAATCTTCAGTCCAACCCCCAGCTTCGCAGCTTGCTGCTGAGCGAAGCACAACGAAGAGGAATTCCGACAGGCAATCTGTAAACGCAATGATTATGCATACCCCATACACTTACCAGATTCACGATGATCAGT
Source organism: Gammaproteobacteria bacterium (assembly GCA_021772985.1). GTDB lineage: Bacteria > Pseudomonadota > Gammaproteobacteria > Xanthomonadales > Wenzhouxiangellaceae > JAJFKX01. The sequence continues at coordinate 326,895 of JAJFKX010000019.1, read as the reverse complement.
GCTTATTCCAAATCGAGGTTATGCGTGCTGCTGTATATAGGGCTAACCATGATGCCTTATCAGGTATGCTGGTCGGAGGTGTTGGAAACTGATGCGGCAAACAAGCGAAAAAAATAAATCAGGTGAACATGCCGGCAAATCGAAGGCTTCTTCACCGGCAAGCTCCGGATACGTTCCAGCTAATGATTCAACGATCCTTGCAGCCGGGAACATGGCGGTTCAAAACCATTTTATCCAAGCCAAATTGGCAATAAGTTCGCCTGACGACCCTTATGAACGGGAAGCTGATCAAGTTGCTGCTCAAGTATTGCAATCATCAGACGGTACACAGCCAGCTTTAAATATCAGTCGTGCCACTGGCGGTCTGCAACGATTAAATAATAAAGGTGAAACCGCGCAAGGCAATCCGGTAAAGAGTAAAGAAAACCGTAGATTATCGTCAGCAGACAGTGCTACATCTAATAATGTATCACTATCAGCAGCAGCTTTGAACAATGCGACTTCCAACGGACGACCACTGGATAAGTCAACCAGGGCTTTTTTTGAACCTCGTTTTGGTCGCAGTTTTTCCGATGTTCAAGTGCATACCGGAAGCATGCCAAACCAAACGGCACAACAAATTAATGCGCTTGCTTTTACTCAAGGGAGCAATATCGTATTTAGTCATGGTTACTACCAGCCACAGTCTCCGGCTGGGAAAAAGCTGCTGGCTCATGAATTGGTTCATGTGGTGCAACAGCAGGGGCACAAACACAAAGGTCTTGCCGGCAGCAATTCAGTGGCAGATTCAACAACTGCCCCGATACAACGGGAATTGGATCCAGCCAGTGAAGATGATTGGGATGACATAGAAAACCCGGATCAATACAATCAATTGCTGAATAACAGTGTAGAGCGGAGCCAGGAAGTTGATCAGCAGGTCAGGGATAAGGGCGCACCGCAAACTGATACGGAAAAAGATGCCTTTGCTGAGAAAGTGCAAACGCTGGTGCGTTTAAATGCCTTGGGTTTAATGGCTTCGCATAAAGCCACTGTGGAAGGGACTCGCGACCGCATATTATCTTCGGAAAATCGACAGCAGGTGGACAGTGGTTCTGTTGCAAACGATAGTTCGCCGTTTGCGGAACTGCGCAAAGCTGCGGCACTGGTTAAAGATTTGAGAGCAGCACTTGATCGATTGGAAGATTACCGATCTGGTTTACATATAGCGCACAGTAGAACTATATTCCGACGGGGCACGATTGGCGATGGTTTTGAAGACATTGTCGACAATGGCGCGGAATTTATTACTTCCAAACAGCGTCAACCATTGCGCGAATCCTATGCGATTGCCCAACGCAGAGGTACCAGCGATTTTTATTGGAATTTCTTGTACGGCGCTACTAATTATTTAAAAGAGATTCGGCAAGAACAAATTTTTGGCGTACAGCAAGCCATCAGTCACGTATTTCAGACTTATCCAATGTTTTCTGAGTTAGATGTCGAAGACATAGTGGATGATGATGATTTGCAATCAGATACCAAGTTGTGGGAAGCCATAGAGACGGCTTATGCTGATTTGATTGAAGAAATCGATGAAGCCATTGTTGATATCGGTTCTGGAGATATTCATCCTTTTGATTTGCCAAGAGCAGTGGCATTAACTCGTGAAGGGCTGCCTGCAGAATTACAAACAGCATTGGATGAAGCCCGGAAAGACAGAGAGGTGCGTAACTTTACCATTGGCCTGGGTATCGCCCTGGCTTTTGCGTTGTTACCGGTACTTGGGGCCATAGCCGGTGGGGTGGTCGCAGGTACCGCTGGGGTGGCCGGTGGTGTTGCAATGTTTGGTGTGCACCTTGAGGATATGTTGGATCGCCTGTCTATCGCAGAAGCATCTTTTGATCCTTATGATGATCCGCTCGGCGTCGTTGCTCCTACGGCTTTTGAGTGGGTATTGTTGGGGGTTGAGGCATTACTGATTGCTTTTGGCGCCTATGGCGTATGGCGTGCGGTACGCGTTAATCCGGGGTCCGTCCAAGCGCCGGAAGAGTTATTGGGCAGAGTAGGTGAGCGTTCGGGAGGAGTCGGGGCGCGTTCCAACCGGCCACGTGAAATGCCCTATCATAATCCGCCGGAAATGGTTAGCTCCGATGGGCGGCGCATCGATGTGACCCGGCTTGATCCCAACCGTAAGTATCTGTGGGCTGTTGATGATGGTGGTAGTTATATTATTGCGCCGGAAAATCAGCCCGGATTCGGTGTGACTGAGGCAGCGCCACAGGGGCGGGTTGTCAAACATGGTGACCTTACCCCCGGGCCGGGAGGGCAATCCCGCGGATCGGCCCGCGCCGGCGGCGAATTGTATGCCGAGAAGGGTCCGGATGGTAAACCGACCGGCCGCTGGATACTCGATAATAACTCCAGCTACACCTTTAACCGTGCCGATGGTCAATTGCTGCCGGCTTCGAGCCTGGATGCCACAAAAGAGCTGCTTGAACTCTATGGTACAGATGTATCCAGGATCGTCACGCGTGACGTACTGGCAGGCAGGCGTTGAGTATGTTCTTATCCAAAAAATCATCAATGAATCTGTCGCAACTGGTTGATGCCAGGGATTGGCCGCTTATCGCCAGACTTGATGCCTCCAGATTCCAAGACCATTTGCCGGAATTCCTGGAACAATATTTGTTGTATTCACGTGATAATTTGGATGATTTGCTGACCTTGGGTGTTGCCTGCGGTGGCAACCAGTTATTTGAATTGGATCGGCATACAATTGCCTGGTTGGAACAGCATTGCTCACCACGGGCTGTAGAAATAGCCACTAACCTGCTGGCGGGTTGCTGGCACCCGCAGCTGTATATTTTGCCAATGGATTTCGGATTGCTGGAAAGGTTGTTGAGTTGTTGTGCTCAAGTGACGCTCGCCGGTGATCAATTGGTTAGCTATCAAAACCTGCTGGATCAGTTATCCGACATGCCTGCATCATCATCATTGCCCGACAGTCTGCGTAAGCAGTTGGACAAAGCGCGTGGGACTGAGTAATGTCCCAGCGACCCTGTTTGCCATTTTACTAAGAGGTTTTGAAAGCGGTCTCAGGTTTAATGCTAACTAGTCCGGCTAAATACCAGAAAACTTACCGATAGCCCAACCCACGGCTTTAGGGTCGTTGCCAATAGCGCGTTTAAACATATTCCAATCACGCCCAAACTGGCGTCGTTGTGCTCCCAGACGTAATGCTGCTATATGTTCGTCCAGTTTTTCCGACCAGGTATCAAAATAAAATGGTTGCATACCCATGCCACCACCCATCAGATCATTCGGGCCATCCACCGTTCGGCCTTTTGCATCGGTGCCGGTGTGGCTGTATTCGGTGGCGCCAGGGCTTAATTTGGAGCTGCTAAATAGTCCGCCACCCAAACCTTTCCCAGGATGGTCGAGTCCTATATGGTGGCCAAATTCATGTACAGCCTGATTCTGCTTCACTCCCGGAGCACTCGATTTCAATCGTACAGGCTTATTGCTGGCTTCGTTCAAATCGCCATAGCTGCGGTTGCTGGAAGGTTTTCGCCAGCCCCCGGAGGGGTTGGATTCAACATCAATTTCCCAGTCTTCACTGACCGAGGTATCGCCATCTGGAACCAGACTGATATCCACCTTGGGTTCATAGCCTTTGCTGATGTTATCCGCCGGCAATACATCTGCGGCTGATGCCGGAGGGTTCAAAACAATCCCGCTATTGTTAAAGCGGTTTTCGATGCCTTGCTCAAAGTCAGTACGGAAGGCATTTTTCCGGGTAGCCGTCCAGCCGGTATTGTTGTACCAATCCGACCAGGTATTGGTAAACAGCAATTGCACCAATACTCCGCGTTTTACCGTGCGCTTACTGTCATCCACATCCCAGGTTTCCCGGTAAGCGGTGTCAGGTTGGGAAGCCGCTTGGCTGACATGTGCCAGTTCATGTGCGATCAAGTGACGGCCTGGTGTGGTATGTGGCGCATATTGTCCTTTATCGAAACTGATATGGTTGCCATGGGTAAAGGCTTTGGCATTGATGGCAGCCGCTGATTGGTGTGCCTGGCTATCATCATGGATTCTGACCGAATCAAAATTTTGTCCAAACCGGGGTTCAAAAAACCGTCGCAGGCTGTGCGGTAATGGCTGGCCAGTCGCGCTTTGGTTATGGTTGGTATTGTTTGGCTGTTTTAGCTGAGAGGAGGTGTGCCGATAAGGTGTTTGCATCACCTGGTCAGCTAGCTGATGGGCATTACGCTCTGCTGGTTCGTGTGGTTGGCTGACCCGTTGAAAATGATTTTGAACTGCCTGGTTGCCGGCCGAATGCAAATGGTGTTGCTGCTGAGCGGCAGGCCGCTGCTGGTTGCCGGAGGTGTGCCGAATGGAGAGTTTTGTTTGAGCCTTGATGGTATTCATGCCCGACCTGCTAATGGGTAATAACGGTTGCCGTTAACCCTATTTAATTAATTTGCCTTAAGCATAACAGAATCCAACCACCGACTGAGCCAAACTGCGGAGTGTACAGAACAAAATACCGGATGATAAGCTGCGCGCATGAAACACACAGCAATCCGTTTTTCATCTCGATTTACTACAGTACTCACTATGGCTGGTTTTGCTATCGGTTTGGGTAATGTCTGGCGATTCCCATATATGCTGGGTCAAAATGGCGGCGGTGCCTTTCTGCTTGTTTATCTGCTGTTCATGGTTCTATTGGCGGTACCGGCGTTAAGTGCCGAATGGATACTGGGCCGACATACACGCGAAGGTACTGTTGGCGCGTTTCGCAAGGTGTTTGGTTCGGGTGTGGGGATGGTTGCCGGGTACGCAATTTTATTTGCGGTATTTGTTGCTTTGTCCTATTACATTCTAATCGTGGCACAGGTTATCTACAGTATGTATTTTGCCATCAGCCAAGGTTATAGCGATACCAATCTGCTTGAATATAGTACTCAGGTGAACGATCCAGTGATCATGCTGGGAGTGGGTGCTTTGACCGTGGTAGTAGCAGCAATATTGATTATTCGCGGCTTGAAGCGGGGTATTGAAGCAGCCAGCAAGTTGCTGGTGCCGGCATTTGGTGTTATCGCGGTATATCTGGTGGTGGTCGCGTTGATGCAGCCGGGGGCAGTCAGTGCCTTGGCGGAGTATTTGAAACCTGATTTCTCACAAATCAACAGTGGGGTGCTGTTTGCGGCCATGGGTCAGGCTTGTTTTACTTTAGGGTTAAGCGGCAGCATTGGCGTTGCTTATGGCGCTTATCTGCGCGACCGGGAACGCTTGTTACCAACTGCAGTTGCTACTGCCGGAATGGATACTGCTGCTGCATTGTTGGCCAGTCTGTTTGTGATTCCGGCGGTGCTGGTGTTTGGTCTGGATATGGCGGGCGGGCCAGGTTTGCTGTTTGATACTTTGCCAAGATTATTTGTGGTGATGCCCGGTGGCAGGGGGCTGGCAACTGCATTTCTTGCTGCCTGGTCGTTTGTTTGTCTGTTGTCGGTGATGGCGCCTTTGGAGGCGATTGTGAAAGGGCTGGAAAATACACCGGGTATTCGTATTAGCAGGCAGACACTAGTCATTGTGCTCAGTCTGGGATTGATAGTGCTGATGACGCCTATTGCCTATAACCCTGATTGGATCGGGCCGCTGGATATGATTTTCGGATCAGGCATGTTTATGCTGGGTGCTTTACTGGCGGTAATTGGTGCCGGCTGGGGTTTGCAAAGGCAGGTATTAAAACACCAGTTGGGCCCAAGTAAGTGGATCAATGCTTTGATCGTATGGTTGCGCTGGGTTGTTCCGTTGGCATTATCGGCTATTCTTATAGGTCATATTCTTACGGTAACCGGCTGACATCGCAGTAATATGAACGATAAACAAAACCTTGGTATTAAGGCGTCCAATCAGGACTTTAACCAGTTTGAACAGGTTAACAAGGCCCACCAATACCGTTTGGCCGAAAGCCAGGGGGCTGAAGAGTTCGATAATGAATTCGAAATCACGAGCTGCGATATGCGCCTGGCATTTAGTGACAATGCAGCAGATCACGCTGCATTTGCTCAACAGATCGGGCAGGCGATGGAGCGTATTGGTTTTGTAATTCTTACCAATCATGGTGTTGATCCAGAGCTTTACCTGCAGACAGAAACTGCAATACACCGGTTTTTTGAAACCATTCCGGAAACTGTACGGCGCCCCTATCTGGCGCAGCGTCATGGGTCAGTCAATCAGGGTTATTTTCCGATTAAAGAGACCACCATCATTCATCCAGATATGGTTGAAGGTTGGGTATTTTGTCGGCGCGCCTTTGATCTGGATAACCAGCCCGGGTATCAGGAATCTGAGTATTGGCCTGCAACAGGTTATGAAAAGGTGTTTAGAAAAGTGGTGTTAGCGCATGAGCCGCTGATTTTGCCTTTAATGCAAGGCATGCTTAGGTATCTGGGCGTGGATCCTCATTGTTATGACGGTAAACTGACTGGCACCAATTTTGGATTTCGGCTTAATTATTATCCAGCACTTGAGCAAGCGCATCTGGAATCAGGTGCCGGGCGGATGCTGGGTCATGAAGATGTGGATTTGTTTACCTTGCTGCCGGCTTCCAGTGTCGATGGCTTACAGGTGTTCAACCGGGAAAACCATAAATGGATTCGACTGCAGGCACCACCCGGTAGCATTATTCTGAATACCGGCGACTATATGCAGCGAATTTCCAACGACCGTTTCCCGTCCACCACGCATCGTGTTGGTCGACCAACGGATCAAAGCTTGTGGAGCAAGGCCCGGGTATCATTTCCGATGGCGGTATATGTATGGGAACAGGAAACGTTGGAAGTGCTGCCTGGTTTGGGTAAGCCGAAGTACCCTCCGGTTTCGGCGTTGCAGTTTCATACTGCAATCACCAGTAAATACTATGGTGAAGACTATGCAGTTACCCAATCTGATGATTGATACTGGTTTGGTCCAAGAGCGCCGGGTATTTTCCGGTTAGCAGATTCATTGTTTAATACAGTACGCCTTATATAAGGTGTAAGCCATAGCATTTATAGTGTGTTGTTCATAAATAACGGTTGGCTGTGAATCCTGCAATGGGTGATAATATGCTGATGTCACGATCATCGAACCAGCATCAAACCAGATACACGGACCGGCGTCTGGCAGTAGCGCCAATGATGGATTGGACCGACCGTCACTGCCGTTATTTTCACCGCCTGTTGGCTCCATCAGCGTGGTTGTATACAGAGATGGTGACCACTGGTGCGATTTTGCATGGTGATCAACCACGGCACCTGGACTTTCATTCAGCGGAACATCCGGTGGCGTTGCAATTAGGCGGTAGTGATCCTGGTGAGTTGGCTCAATGCGCACGCATTGGTGAGCAATGGGGCTATGACGAAATTAACCTGAATGTGGGTTGCCCTTCCGATCGGGTGCAGCGTGGTGCCTTTGGGGCCTGTCTGATGAAACAGCCGGCGCTGGTCAGGGATTGTTTGTCGGCGATGCTGAATGCAGTGGAGATACCGGTCACCATTAAAACACGCATAGGGGTGGACGAATTCGACAGCTGGAGTTTTTTGCGTGATTTTATTGGTGAAGTCTGTCGCTCTGGGATAGACATTGTTATTTTGCATGCCCGCAAAGCCTGGTTATCCGGATTAAGCCCCAAACAAAACCGTGAAGTTCCTGAACTGGAATATGCGAAGGTGCAGCGGGTCAAGCAAGAGTTTCCGGCGCTGCAGATTATTGTCAATGGTGGCATTATCAATGCGGAGACAGCAGATCAGCAGATGACCTATGCTGATGGTGTGATGTTGGGTCGGGCGGCCTATCAGACACCATGGCAACTGGCGCACTGTCATACAACAATGTTTCCAGGGGCACCGCTGCTTGACAGACTGGAAATTATGCAGAAAATGATCGCCTACTGTGAGCATCAACAATCAGAAGGTTTTGCGCCGCGACATGTGGGCCGGCATTTGCTGGGTTTGTTTCATGGCCAGCCCGGCGCTCGAGTTTGGCGACGCTGGATGAGTCATTGTTTGCAACATAACTTGCCGGCGACAGAGTGGTTGCAACCATTCAACTCCAAACGGACCCAGGCTGCATAGTTTAGGTAGATGGCCTGCGAATAAATTTGGTTTTTCATGAAACCATGGAGGAATGCTGGAAATTCCGGCTGAATCAAACGGTTTTACATAATTCTGACAGAAGTGTTTACATAATTTCCACACGGATAACGTAAATTACCCAGCATATTAGGTTGCGACGACATTGATAGTGAAAACTGCATCGGCATTCAGGCAGGCGATAACCAGCGCAATTGTTCCTGATGACGCAAAACCAACACTGCCCAAGGCGATTTTTATGATCGAACCTGACAAGTTTCAGGTCAGCGATCAAACTGCGCTTGATAATGTGTATATGGATACTGACGCTATTGTCGATAGCGAGCGTGCTGTACGCGAGCATCGGGGGTTGGCCCGGGCTATTTCAGATTGTGGTGTCCCGGTTATTCGATTTCCCGGCAGGGCAGCTACACCTGATGATGTTTTTCCCAATAATGTATTTGCTACTGTACCTGGTCGGTTGATAGTCGGTTCGATGTTGCATTCACAACGTCGGATGGAGGCACAGCGGCAGGATATTCGAGAACTGTTTACCGGGTTGATGGGTTACCAATGCCACGATTTATCGCTGCAACCTGAGCTGGTGGCCGAGCTAACCGGCGCGATGATTATCGATCGCGGCCGGGGTATTGGTTTTTGTGGCATGACCCAGCGTGTTGATGAAGCTGGATGCCAGGCGATGCATGAAGCGTTTAACCTGAACCTGACTTATCAGTTTGACCTGAAACCGACTGAGTATCATACTAACGTCGTAATGACCATATTGGCTGATCGTGTCCTCATTGTCTGCCCGGATGCGTTTATTAACAGTGACGTGCCGGCTGCCATTGCAGCCGCGTATCCAGGACATGTGCTGGAGCTTGATCAGGCTGAAAAAACTGCTTTTGCGGGTAATTGTATTGCAGTAACAGATCATGACATTATGCTCAGCGCCACGGCTATTGAAGCCTTGGCGGTGACTAAGAAGAAACAATTGCAAGACTGGGGTTTCACCCTGCATTCGGTGCCTTTTTCTGAATTGGAAAAGGCTGGTGGTAGCGTCCGTTGCGCGATTGGCGAGGTGTATTAATAATATGAGTGAATTTTTCTACCATGATGGTTGGACATTGCCGAGCGGCTGCGATACCATCTATGCTGTTTACATGCATATGCGTGTCAAGGATGGCGTGTGCAGGACATCTATTCAGCGCTAATGCGAGGCTGGAATCAGCAGGTTACATAGGTTTGCCGTTTGGCTTAAGATATTGATATGAAAGAGGTATATTCAATGAAACAGTCTTTCTCTAATAACGTGAAGACATTTTGCGGTCGACTCGCAGTAGCGGGTACCCTGGCATTGTCCATGGGTGCAACCAGCGCGATGGCGTGTTCTCTGGCCAATTGGTCTTCAGTTTCCGGTGGCTTTATCGCCAACCAACCCGATGGCGCAGCAGGTGACCCTGTTAACGCTAGCTTAATTCCGCGTTATTCCGAACTATGCGGTAGTGAAGCCCCTGCTGGTGCAGTGAGTTTTGCACAGGATGACCGTCCTGGCGGCATCGCACAAATCATCGCCCGATTCTATGTATTCAACGATGGCGCAACTGACCCACAGGTTTACGGCGGCTTTTCAGATAACGTCGGCGGCGGTCAGTTGTTTGATGTGTCTTACAGCGGTGCGAATATCGTATTCACTTCCGGTGGAGCCAATGTCCAGGATGCTTTCCAAGCTGGCTGGAACAGCGTTGAAGTGGAATGGAACAGTGGTGGCAACATCTCTTTGATCGTAAATGGTGCGGCTGCACAAACTACCGGTGGTGCAGCAACGGGTTCGCTGTCTTCTGTACGTTTCGGTAACCTGACTGGAGCAGCTGGTGGTTCTGTATATGGTGATGGTTATGAGTCACATCGCACAACGCCTGTTGGCCGTATTTGTAATTGTAATGCCAACGGCAGTGCAGACAACATGACCAACGTCCAAGATATTATTGCCACAGTGAATGAAGCTGGTGGTGGTGCTTTGGCAACCGGTACGCCCGATTGTAATGAAGACGGCGCTATCAATGTTCAGGACATTATCACAGCAGTTAATATCGCTGGCGGTAGTGGCATGTGCGTACTGTAAAGCAAGCGTATTAACAAGTTAATGAGGATCAAAAACATGTTTAAGCAATTATCAATTGCCGTCGCTGCTTTGCTGATCGCGGGCGTGGCTTTCGGGCAAAAAGGATTAACTGATTACACAGCACCGGAAGCTACTTCCGATCTGTGGGTTGAAGCTGGTAAAGGCAGTTACAACGTTGAGTTCATCAACTCTGGTGACGTGGCTGGTGTCCAGTTTGACATTCGCGATAAAACTATCCAGGAAAATGGTTTTACCTGTTCCGGCACATTAAGTGCTGCTTTTCAGACCAGCTGTGTGCTGCATGCTGAAGAAGGTTTTTTACGGGTAATCGTATTCTCTATGGATTCAGCTACGGTTCCAGATGCAACGATTGTTAGTGTTCGCACTACCGGCGGTGCTGCATCATTCACGGCAAAACAAGCAAGACCATCATTAAGTGGCGTTATTTTTTCTGATAACCAGGGTAGGAACGTAACACCTGATCATCTCGACTAGAGATTGATCAGGTTTTAATAAATATTAACTATATAAAAGTTAACCGTAGGAGTGTGACCATGGTTTCGGCCAAGAAATTTCTCGCTGCCCTGATTGCAGGCGGCATACTAACGGCTGGCAATGCCTTTGCTCAAATTGCCATCACAGTTGACAGTGCTGCAGGCGCTGTTGGTGGATCGATCACCATTATGTATGACTACAGTGCAATGGATGCCGATGATGTTGGTGGTTTCCAGTTTGATTTGACCTATGATCCGGTTGCATTGACACCAACAGATATCACCATGTGCGGTAACAATGCACCGGCGACACATGTTGCTGCATGTACCGAACCGGGTGGTGCCGGCAATGGCACAGTCAGAACGTTGATTGCTGACTTTGTTCCGCCAACTGCGGAAATTGCGCCGTTTGCGATTGCTGATTTTGGTGAGTTCACCTTTATGATCAACCAGGCTGGTGTGCATGCCCTTACCTTCACCAATGCGGTGGGTGCAGATATCAATGCAGCCAATGTGGCGATCGGCGGCAACAATGCCACTATTACCGGCAACATTGTCGGTGCAGCTGGTTATGCTTCTGTTCCGGCGCCAAGTTCAAACGTTGACTTTGGTGCTGTGGTTGTTGGTCAGACCAATTCCATTGATCCAGCAATTACGGTTTCTGAAACCGGTGATATGCAGTTGGATGTAATGACACCTGCATTTACTACCGGCACCAACTTTGCCTCAACGACTGCTGCTTTCAGTATTGTTGACGGCGGTCCTGCTGTTGATGTCGAACTGTCCTGTACACCAACCGCTCGTGGCGCACTGGCTGACTTGGTTAACTTGGATAATAACTCGATCAATGATGCAACTCCGCAATACGATCTGACCTGTGATGGTTTGTCACCCAACGTTGTGGTTGCACCACTGGTGATTAACCTGAACGGCATCATTGGCATGGTCAACCCAACGGGTATGTTCAATGTCAGTAATGCACAGGACGGTTTTACCAGTGACGCTTTAAATGCCAGTCTGGCAGAATCAGGTACAGCGGAAATCAGTATCACGGATGGTTTAACCGATGGCACCATTTCTGTTGATGAAACTGATGCCGTGACCGTTGACTGCTCAACAGCAGCGCCGGGCATGTTCAGTGAAACCATCACTGTACAGTGGGATGAGCCGAATGCTGGTGGTGGTGTTACCCCGACAACACAGGACGTAACGGTTAACTGTACCATCATCAACGAAATCGCTGAATATGAATCAGTACCTGCCGAAGGCAGCACACTTGATTTTGGTGCGGTATTGAACGGTACTATTTCAGCTGCGCTTGGAATCGACATTGGTAACAGTAATACCGACGCAGTGCCCAACGGTATTTTGTCAATCACTGGCGCTTCTATTGCTGGTCCAGATGCTGGTGTATTTACCCTGGCAACTGATCCAACCGGTTTGATGATTGCCAATGATGTTGGCCCTGATGGCACCGATGATGCAGAAGTTACCTGTAGCCCAACCGATGGTTTCAGTACTTTCACAGCTACTTTGACGATTACTTCAAATGATCCAGATACGCCACATACCTATCCGTTGACCTGTGATGGTGATTCGGATGAAGGCTTTGATTCTGACCCGGCTCCTGGTTCAACCTTAGATCTTGGCTTCCTGCTGCCAGGTATGGATACAGATGGCACCATCAGTATGTTTAATACCGGTACCACTGATCCTATTAATGTTGACTGCAGCCTCAGTGGTGACCCTGAACTGACACTGGTCAGCCCAGTGTTCCCTGTTGATATACAGCCAGGTGCTTCTATTGATACGGTAATTAATTGTGCAGTGCCTTCACCAGGACTATTCTCAGCAACGCTGAGCTGTACTGTACTGGGCGTACTGGGAACAGGTGGACCGCCAATTGCAACACCAAGTTATGACGTGCGTTGTACAGGTGCTGCAGTTGAAGTACCAACTCTGTCACGCTTTGGCTTGATCGCATTGGTTATGACTCTGATGCTGGGTGGTTTTATCGCCTTCCGTCTGCGTCAGAATTAAAATCAATCTGAGCTAAACTTTCATATCGATAAATGCCGCTCCTCTGGAGCGGCATTTTTTTTATTTCAACGCAAAAATAAGGATTTAGGCGTAATAATCAGTTATGATTACGCCGATAAATGAAAATCCGATGCTAATTAGAACTATATCCCTAGGAGTGTAACCATGGTTTCAGTTAGGAAAACCCTTACTGCACTGTTTGCAGCCAGCTTTTTGAGTGCTGGTACTGCTTTTGCAGGTGGCGGTATTAATATCACAGTTGACAGTACATCCGGCGCAGTAGGCGGAACAGTCACCATTATGTATGACTACGCAGCAGATGACCTTGATGATGTTGGTGGTTTTCAGTTTGACTTGACTTATGATCCAGTTGCATTGACCCCAACCGATATCACTATGTGTGGTAACAATGCACCGGCAACTCATACAGCTGCTTGTACAGAACCAGGTGGCGCGGGTAATGGCACGATTAGAACGCTGCTGGCTGATTTTATTCCGCCGACTGCAGAAATTTCGCCATTTGCGATTGCTGATTTTGGTGAATTCACCTTTATGATCAACCAACCCGGTACGCATACCCTGACCTTCGTTAATGGGGTTGGCGCGGATATCAATGCGGCCAATGTGCCCATCAGCGGCAATAATGCGGATATTACCGGTAATATTGTTGGTAATGCTGGTTATGCCTCTGTGCCAGCACCTGGTGCGACCATTGATTTTGGTGGTGTAATTGTCACCCAAACCAACTCCATTGATCCAGCGATTGTGGTGTCTGAAATTGGTGATCAGCAGTTGGATGTGATGACGCCTGCGTTTGGCAGCGGCAATGATTTCGGATCCACTACAGCTGCTTTCAGTATTGTTGATGGTGGCCCTTCAGTTGATGTGGAGCTGTCTTGTACACCGTTGACCCGTGGTGCTTTGGTTGATACGGTCAACCTTAACAACAACTCGATCAATGACCCGACACCGCAGTACAACCTGACTTGTGCAGGCTTATCACCGAATGTAATGGTGGCACCGCTGGTGATTAATTTGAACGGTATCATTGGCATGGCCAATCCAACTGGTAACTTCACAGTATCCAATCCACAAGATGGATTCACCAGTGATGCATTGAATGCCAGTCTGGCAGAATCTGGTACAGCTGAAATCAGCATTACAGATGGTCTGACCGATGGCACAATTTCTATTGATGAAAGTGACATGGTTACGGTTGAATGTTCAACTGCTGCGCCTGGTATGTTCAGTGAAACCATTACCGTGCAGTGGGATGATCCAAGTATCATTATTCCTATTCCAGGTACACCAACCAGCGTTGATGTGACCGTTAACTGCACAATTATCAATGAAATTGCTGAATACGAGTCGGTGCCAGCCGAAGGTAGCACACTGGACTTTGGCGCAGTATTGAATGGTGCTACTTCACCAGCTATCGGAATCGACATTGGCAACAGCAATACCGATGCAGTGCCAAACGGTACATTGTCAATCACGGGCGCTTCTATTGCCGGCCCTGATGCTGGTGTATTTGCCTTGATAACCAATCCGACCGGCACAATGATTGCCAATGATGTTGGTCCAGATGGTACCGATGATGCAGAAGTTACCTGTAGCCCAACTGATGGTTTCAGTACTTTTACGGCTACCTTGACGATTACTTCAAATGATCCGGATACCCCGCATACTTATCCATTGACCTGTGATGGTGATTCAGATGAAGGGTTTGATTCTGATCCGGCTCCTGGTTCGACTCTAGACCTGGGCTTCCTGTTGCCAGGTATGGATACAGACGACACCATTACCATGTTTAACACGGGGACTACCGATCCTATCGATATTGATTGTAGTTTGACCGGCGATCCTGAGATTACTCTGGTTAGCCCAACCTTCCCAATCAATCTCGGCCCAGGCGGATCTGCAGATACAGTGGTTAATTGTGCAGTGCCTTCACCAGGCTTATTCACAGCAACCTTAAGTTGTACTGTTACAGGCGTACAAGGTGCACCATTAGCAACACCTAACTACGATATTCGTTGTACCGGTGCTGCGGTTGAAGTACCAGCGCTGTCTCGCTTTGGCTTGATCGCACTGGTTATGACTTTGATGCTGGGTGGCTTTATCGCCTTCCGTCTGCGTCAGAATTAAGATCAATCTGAGCTAAACTTTCATATCGATAAAAGCCGCTCCACTGGAGCGGCTTTTTTATACTTGCGTTAAATTCAGGTTTGGTTTAAAAACATCAGTTATCATGACACCCATGAATACATTATCCGCATTTCGAAACCTGCTGCCCGGATTGGCCCTGGTGGTCAGCCTATGGGCGGCTATGCCGGTTCAGGATGCATATGCTATTACGCTAAAACAGGCAGTCAATCAGGTGCAACGGCAATATCAGGGCAATGTGGTGTCTGCCAGAACCGTGAACCAAAAGGGTAAGCGAATTCATGTGATTCGCGTGGTAACCAAAAACGGTGTGGTAAAAACCGTTCGCATTCCGGAGTAGTACATGCGGATATTACTGGTAGAAGATGATCTGCGGTTGCAGAAGCAAATCAGCGAAAGACTGCGTCAGGAAGGCTATGCCGTTGATCTCAGCGGTGACGGTCAAGAAGGTTTGTACATGGCGACTGACTATCCAGTTGACTTGGCTATCGTTGACTTGGGTTTGCCTCTATTATCCGGTATTGAATTAATTAAAGCACTGCGCCAGGAGGGTAAGATTTACCCGGTATTAATTTTAACCGCCCGTAGTGAATGGCAGGAGAAGGTTGAAGGTTTGGAAGCTGGTGCTGATGATTACCTGACCAAACCGTTCCATATTGAAGAATTGCTGGCTAGAATTCAGGCGCTATTGCGCCGGACTGGTGGTCATGCTTCTCCAGAGGTCACTTTTGAGCCGGTCCGGATAAATCTTTCCAGTCAGCAGGTTTATTTGGCTGACGAACCACTGACCTTGACCAGTTTTGAATATAAGTTGCTGGAATACTTTGTGCTGCACCCGGACAGTGTGGTTACCAAAATGGAATTGAATGAGCATCTGTACGATGAAGATGCTGATCCGGACAGCAATGTTTTGGAAGTATTATTGGGCAGGTTGCGTAAGAAACTGGATCCGGATGGTGCACTGCAACCCATTGAAACACTACGTGGACGCGGTTATCGATTCAGGTTGAAACCATCATCACCAGCTGAGTAAGTGTTCCCCGGTACCGGCAAAAAACGATCTGCGTCTTTACGTGCTCGTTATTTATTTGCCGGGGCAGTGGTATTACTGGTTGGTTTGGGCGCAACCGGGATAGCATTAGAGCGTTCTTATGCCAATGGTGTAGAACGCAATATTCGTGATCGCCTCGAGGGCATGGTTAATCAGGTTCTAGCCAGCATTCAGGAGGATCAGGACGAACTGACTGTAAATGCGGTATTGGATAGCCGTTTACAACAACCCGAGTCCGGTTATTATTCAGGTTTGATCAGCACTCAATACGAGTGGCAATCTGCTTCCAGTGTTGGTGAATTGAAAGCTACGGTACCGGAACTTGAATTAGGCAGCGAGTATTACCGTTCGCCTGGAACTGAGCAGCGACGCTATGTTTATGCACTAAGCCTGGGCTGGGAAACCAGCAGCGGTATGGTGATACCTATTACGGTATGGTCCAGTATTGACCGTTGGCATTTTACCCAGGAAGTCAGTGGGTTTCGTACCGATTTGTGGCGTTGGCTGTTGGGCGTGGCAACTATCTTGTTATTACTACAAGCTATTGCCGGCTGGTTAGGCATGCAGCCTCTGCAACGTGTTTCACGCCAAATCAGGGCGATCGAACAGGGTAACCGCAGCAGCTTGGATGATGACTATCCAGTTGAGTTGAAGCCACTCACCGATAATCTGAACGCATTGCTGAGTAGTGAGCTTGCCGGGCAACAGCGCTATCGCATTGCTTTGGGGAATCTGGCACACGGTATGAAGACGCCACTGGCAGTATTGCAGTCCGTCATGGAAAAACCCAACCTTCATAATCAGGATAAAGCACAAGCTCAGGATGCTATTGTCGAATTGCATGGTGTAATGCGCTATCAGTTGGAACGTGCAGCCTCGGCTGCAAGACGCACAATTTCTGAACCGCTGGCTATATCACCACTGGTTGACCGGCTGATTGGAGCGATGGAAAAAGTTTACGCAGATCAGAAATTATCAATCACTGCACAGATTGATGAGGATTGTTATTTCTATGGTGAGCAGCGTGATTTTATGGAATTGGCTGGTAATTTGATTGATAACGCCTGCAAGTATTCAAATGGTAAGGTTGAAATCAAAGCCCAATCCATTGCCAGTGAAACCCGCCGCCCCGGTATGTTGTTCAAGGTTGATGATAATGGGCCAGGCGTCAATCATGCTGAGTTTGAGCAACTGCTTCAACGTGGGATGCGTGGTGATGAAAAAGCTGATGGACATGGTTTGGGTCTGGCAATTGTGGCAGAAATTGCTGATGCTTATCAAGCCAGATTAAAAGCCGCGGCCAGTAATTTGGGTGGGCTACAGGTGCTGGTGGAATTCCCCGGGTTTTAGTGATGCGAGCTGGTAACTGTTCGAATAAACAACAGGATGATCGGCAGCGAAATGCTGATGCTATCCATCGTTTGTTGGCTATCATGCAGAAATTACGTGACCCTGTTGGCGGCTGTCCCTGGGATGTACAGCAGGATTTCGCCAGTATCGCACCGTATACCATTGAAGAAGCTTATGAAGTGGCTGATGTTATTCAGCGAAAGGCATGGCAGGAGTTACCGGGAGAGCTTGGTGATTTATTGTTGCAGGTGATATTTCATACACGCATGGCGGAAGAGCGGGGTTGGTTTGATTTTGCTGATGTTGCCAATGCGATCAGCGATAAAATGGAGCAACGTCACCCACACGTGTTTGCCGGTGTATCAGTGCAAAATGCTGAGCAACAGACAGCAGTCTGGGAAGCTCAGAAGCAGCTTGAGCGACAAGCCAAAGGATTACATTCCGTATTGGATGATGTGCCGGTTGGGTTGGCAGAATTAATGCGTGGACTGAAGTTGCAAAAGCGTGCTGCCACGGTTGGATTTGATTGGCCTGACGCGTCCGCTGTTGATGCAAAGTTGTGTGAGGAGCTGGATGAGTTGGAAGCTGCCCGTGAAACCGGTGATAGAGATAAGATTCAGGACGAACTGGGGGATGTGTTCTTTGTATTAACCAATTTAAGTAGAAAGCTGGGTATCGACCCGGCAGCTGCCATGCGTCATGCTAACGCTAAATTTGAAAGGCGTTTTAAAGCGATGGAGCAAATGGCCGGCGAACAGGACAGCCCTCTGAACACTTTAAACCTGGAACAACAAGAGTTACTTTGGCAGATGGTTAAACGAACAGAAAATGACTGACGTTACCCTGACTGCACTATGGCAGGACTTGTCTGATAATCTTCTGGTTTGGTTGATGGTTGGGTTGGCGCTGGTTATTGGTTGGTTGCTTAACTGGCTGATTATCCGGCGTAAATTGACAGCACAACAGCAGCTTATTGACCAGCAGTCACTTGTCGCGGTGCGTTCCGAATCTGAGTTGTCTCAAGCACAGCGGGAACTTGAACAACAGCAGCATCTGCATGTGCAATTATCCCAAAACCTGGAGGAAAAAGGCCAGCAACTATCCGGTTTGCGCGAAAGCCATGCCAGCATGGTAGCTCGCTTGAATACTGAAAGAGAACATAATCAGCAGCAACTACAGCGGTTGGAAACCGCTGAGCAACGTCTGGGTGATACTTTCAAACGTCTGGCGTCGGACATATTTGAGCAAAAGAGCAAGTCATTTGGTGAACAAAACCAGCAACAAATGAAACAGGTGCTGGAACCAATACAGACCCAGATGCAAAACTTTGCCAAACTGGTGCAACATACCAACGAGAAAAATGCCCAGCAACATGGTCATTTGCAAAAACAATTACTTGACCTGGAATCATTGAATAAAAACCTGTCCAGTGAAGCAGCACAATTATCCGGTGCATTACGCGGCAGCAATAAACTGTTGGGGAACTGGGGTGAGCAGCAATTGGAAAGGTTATTGCAACTGGCCGGTTTACAGAAAGATCGCGAGTATCTGTTGCAGGCCAACCTTAAAGGTCATGAAGGACAACAATTAAAGCCTGACGCGATGGTTTTATTGCCCGATAATAAATGTATTGTCATTGATGCCAAGGTTTCGCTGGAGCATTACACGCGGGCTTATAGCGCGGAAAATAGTGAACAGGAACAACGCTGGTTAGGTGAGCACTGCAAATCTATTAAGCAGCATATCAACTCTTTATCCAGCAAGAATTATGCCCATGTAACAAACCTGGATACACCCAATTTTGTATTGATGTTTGTGCCTGTAGAGGCGGCTTTGCTGGAGGCGCTGCGATTTGATAGTTCGCTACTGGACTATGCTATTGGCAAAAATGTTGCATTGGTTACGCCGACTAATCTGCTCAGTACGCTGCGTACCGTGGGTAGTGTCTGGCAAGCCTGGCGGCAGAATGAAAATGCCCGTGAAATCGCGGATCGAGCCGGCAAACTGTATGACAAGTTTTATGGCTTTGTTGGTGATCTGGAAAATATGGGTCTGCGTTTGGCTCAAGCGCGCAAATCTTATGATGACGCATTCGGCAAGTTAAGCACAGGTTCTGGAAATTTACTTCGTCAGGTTCAAATGTTGCAGGATTTAGGTGCGAAAACGGGCAAGCAACTGGATAAGAAGTATCTTCCCGATATTGAAGACAGCCAGGCTAAGCTGCAGGTGCAAAGCGTATCATTATCTGATGAGTCCGAAGAATAACCAGCGTTGCTTCAATGTAATGTTGTCGGTTCAGTATTCCGGCGATGTTCTACGGTAAGGCGCAGCGTTTAAAAAAGCACATACTCTTTTCGAGTATTGCGATGAAAAATATCAATGGTGCTTTTCCTCGATCGGTGAGCGAATCCCGGTTGACGGCGAGAGCTAGGCTGCGATCGCGCTGTTAATAGCACCCATTAGTGCTTTTTCATCTACCGGTTTGGTGATGTAAGCTGTTGCGCCTTGGCGCATACCCCAAATTTTATCAGTTTCCTGATTCTTGGTGGTTACGAAGATCACCGGGATGTTGCTGGTGTGTTGTTCTTTAGACAACGCGCGGGTTGCCTGAAAACCGCTCATACCCGGCATTACGATATCCATCAGAATCACATCTGGGCGATTTTTGACCGCTTTATCCACACCTTCCTGTCCAGATTGTGCAGTAATTACCTGGTGTCCGTTAACTTCTACCAGCTTTGACAGCGAGTACAAGTGAGCTGTGGAATCATCTACGATCAGAATGGTCGCCATTGGTTTCTCTAACCCTCATTATTAAACGATGACGGGGTTAAGCATACACCTTGAAAAGCGCAAAGTCACTAGGATTGTGTCAGACTTTGAGGCGCTCAAACAATGGCTGAATCAAGCGCTCATAATATTCTGTAAATGCAACTTTCCCTGTGCCTGGTCTGACTTATGATCTATAGCTTTATCAATAATGAAAAAATGGCATGCTAGCCGATTCTGACTACGCTACGACCTAATGAGCCTCCCTCAAGCATTTCGGCAAAAACCGGTTCCAGCTCTGCTGGTGAAATAACCCGTTTACAGATGCTATCCAACTGTTCAGGCTTCCATTGCCCAGCCAGCCGTTGCCATAACTGCTTGCGTAACGGGGTCGGGCAATTGGAGGAATTGATGCCCAGCAGGCTGACCCCGCGGATGATGAACGGCATTACGGTAGTATGCAGTTCATGTCCGCCGGCCAGGCCGCAACTGGCGATATTCCCCCAGGGTTTAATCACCCTGGTTAAACCGGATAACAATTGATCACCGACATTGTCGATGGCGCCTGCCCAGGCCGCCGATTCCAGTGGCTGATCACCTAAAAACAAATGATGACGATCAACACACTGGCTGGCACCCAAGTGCCGCAACCATTCGAATTGTTCCGGTTTACCGCTGATGGCATGTACTTCGTAACCGGCTTTATGCAAAATATTGATAGCCAGCGAACCAACACCACCGGTTGCACCGGTCACCACTACCGGGCCCATATCCGGTGTTTGACCATTGATTTCCATGCGGTACAGGCTTAGTGCTGCGGTAAAACCGGCGGTACCCAGTGTCATCGCTTGTTGGTAATCCAATCCATCAGGTAGTGAAATGGCCCAGCGGCTGTCCAATTTGATGTATTCACTATAGCCACCATCACGTGTTTCACTCAGGCCGCAACCAGTGGCGATGACCTTGTCACCAGGTACAAAACCATCAGCGGTTGAAGCAATCACCTCACCGGCGACATCTATACCACCATTCAATGGAAAATTGCGCAAAATTTTACCACTGCCGGTGCCAGCCAAGGCATCCTTGTAATTGACACTTGAATAATGAACCTGAACGCTAAGATCTCCATCACTGAGTTGCTCAGCCGTCATGGATTGCCACTCAGCCTGGTGCTCACCCTGAACATCATGGTCGATTCGGAATGCTTTAAAGGTAGAGGGTATGGGCATGGATGTCTCTGCTGTTTTTGTTAAGTGGAATTATAAAAGACAAACCTGTGCTTGGCTTGGGTCAACGTCTTTTTGGTAATTTGAAAGAATTTAATCTACGTGCCAACGCCAACCGATTCGATTGTTGGGGTTGCTCTTCAACGGATATGTTAGGTGCTGCATAACGATGATGAATATAACGATTGAACAGATTCTCAACCTGCTGGCGGATGTCCGGGCAGTAAGCAATGACTTTTTGCATCACAGTTTGTGGTCCGGCGTGGATCGGCGTATCAATACCGGCATGCCGCAAGCGATGCAGTAGTTTGTGATAAGCCCGGACCACTGGGTCAACATGTTGAATGTGGTCTACTCGACGGTACCACCAGAAAACGATTGCGCTGATAATCACTGACAATACAATCAGCAGTAGCAGTAATTGCCGCTGATCAACCCGCTCAATACCCCATGGCTGCAATAATCGACTTTGACGATTTGCATTAAAACTGACAATATTTTTATTCCACCAATGACGAATTTTATCCACCTGGTTACGCATATCAACCAGCCATGGTGCATGTAACCAGTTGGGCACATCGACCACTGCTCGTGAGCCTTGTTGTACCCGGTTGGGCGCTACCCAGGAAGTTGGATCAACCCGGGTCCAGCCATGTTCGTCATCCAGCCAGACCTCAGCCCAGGCATGCGCATCGGATTGTCTAACAAGAAAATATTCTCCATTATCAAAGCCGCCCTGATATCCGGTAACTACTCGTGCCGGAATTCCCGCAGCCCGCATCAAAAACGTAAAGGCACTGGCGTAGTGTTCACAATAGCCGACCTTCGAATCAAACAGGAATTCATCGATTGGGTCATCCAGCAAAGGTAAAGCATCCAAGCGGTAGAAAAAAGGGTTATCCCGGAAGTGGTGTAATGCCCGTTGCATAATGGCATTGGTAGAATCATCCTGTGCCTGCCATTCAGCTACCAGACGTCGTGCTCGACGGCCGACATGATCTGGAATTCGTAAGGATTCATTGAGCAAGGTCGAATTGAGAGCCCGGTTGTCGCGAAAACTGGTATCAGAACTGATCTGGTAACGTCTGACATTGCTTACCGGTCGAATACTTCGCAGTTGATAATCAAGACCGAGGCGACTGTCACCAGGGTAAATGGCTGGATAATCAAGTGCGAACAGCCACTGTCGTCGGTGCGGTTCCAATTCAATTTCGTAGCTGAGATCAGCATTTTCCCGCTCAGGTTTTATTTGGGTAACAACACTGCTGTAAATACTCTGCGTCCAGCGTTTGCCATCAAAGCGCGTCAGTACCGGCCCGCGCCAGTACAGTTCTGATTGTGATGGCTGGGGATCGCTGAAAGTTACCCGGAAAGCAGGTCCATCATCAATGAATAAGTTGCTGATGTCGCCTGGAGACATGCTGTTTGATAATCCGGAGACACCTTCCAGTTCACCACCCTGAATGCCCCATAATGGAACGGATAATCGTGGGAATAGGAAAAACATCGCTAATGCCAATGGCACAGCAGGAATGGCGAGTCGCGCACCCTGAACAAACATCGAGCGTATTTCTGATTGTTCAGTTCCGCCGCGATTGATGACAATCATGGTAGTTAATCCCAACCAGGTGGCAGTGACCAGATAAACGAAAGTCAAAGGTGATTGAGAAAATAAAAACCAGGTAGCGACCACGAAAAAACTCAAACTGACCATTAGCATGGCATCACGGCTACGGTTCAGTTCTAAACACTTAAGTACCAGCATGCAGCACAATAATTGGCTGCCTGGCAAGCGGCCCCATAACCCTTCATATAGCCAGGAGATAATAAATACGGCGCAAAGTACGGTAATGGTCCGTAACAGCCAATGTGGATTACGGTAAAAACGGCTGACTCGCCAACCGGTAATAGCGATTAATGCAGCTGACAGCAATATTGGCATGCGTGTCAGATGTGGCAAAATGGCAAACAGTGCGGTTGCCATTACCCATAACACTACAGAGCGTTGTACCAATGGTCGGCGTTTTGTCAGTTTTGCCATAATGCCAAAGCCCGTAAACATTGATGCCTGTGCCCGGCACCGGTATCCGGGGTTAATTCAACTGCCGGCAATGATAATCCGTAGCGAAACCCACGCTGCTCGGCGAGTACCACCCAGCTGGCTAATATACGCAAGGCCTGTTCAATATCCTGACTGCCGGTCTGAGGCAACTTAAACAATAACTCACTGTAAGCGGTTGGCGGTTCTTCACGACTGATCAGTTTATTCATGCGTGCAGTGGCTTTCCAGGCAATCTCCTTGAGATGGTCGCCCGGTCGATACTCCCGCAGGCCCGCAAAATCAGCATCAGGTTCCGGCTGCAGGTTGCGTTTGCCATCACCCGTACTGGGGCTGGGCAATGGTGGTGGGTTATCCAACAGTTGTGGGTAGACCAGACAGCGTTGCTGTGGATGAATCCAGGACCAGGCACGGAACAGGCCTAGCGGATATATAGTGCTTAAGCGTAGCCGTGGGCATTCCAGCCAGCCTCTGCGGCTTGTTTGTACCGGGATTTCTAGCATACCGCTTTGTTCTGCAGCTAAGCTCAGGTTTATCCCAGTATCGTTGATGTCCTGGCGTCCGCTGTCCAGTTCCAGAATTGGCCGTTCAAAACCCTGACGTTCATACAAATTCAATCGGAACAGGGCTTGATCCCCGACAAACACAGGTTTTGTATGGATAGTGCCGACATCCAGACCGGATAAATTTCGCCAGGTCCGGAATGTCGACAGTTGGGCAGCTGTGGCCAACATAAAGGCCAGTAATAGTGCTGCATTATTGTTATAGTTCAAAGCCCCTAACAACATTGCAGTCAGTAGAATTGCAAAAATTATTCCAAAGCGTGTCGGCAAAATATAAACCTGCCGGTAAGCGATCCGAAATGGCGGTGCCAGTGGTCCGCGTTTTTGTAACCAGCGTTCAAAACGTGGTTGCCGGACGATCCAGTTAAACGGACTGAATCGCGATAAAGCCGAACGTTGCATTAATTCTTCGGTTTTATACCAGTTCAGGGTACTGCGGTTGCATGCAGGATGTCCTGCGCAATTTGACTGGGGTCGGGTGTTTGCTCACTGTGTTGTTCTATGATCTTAACTCGATGACCAGCCAATGCTACAAACACTGCCTGTACATCTTCCGGCAAAATATGCTGGCGATGATGCAGCAGCGCATATGCACGGCTGGCGCGTAGCAATGCCAGGCCGGCACGCGGACTCAAGCCAACACTGATTTGCGCATGTTGACGGCTGGCTGAAAGCAAGGCCTGAATATAGTCCAATAATGCACCACTGGCATGTACTTGATTGGCGCGCTGAATCAAAGTTTGCAGTTTGTCGGTATTTAAGATTGGTTCGGCAGAGGTTAGAAATGTTTGCCGGTCAGGTTGTTCCAACAGCATGCGTTCAGCTTGTGCCGGTGGGTAACCCAGTTTTATTTTCAGTAAAAAGCGATCCAATTGCGAATCCGGCAATAACCATGTGCCGGCCAGGTCTACCGGGTTCTGTGTAGCGATCACAAAAAACGGCCGTGGCAATTCACGCTGCTTGCCATCGACGGTGATATGCTCTTCAGACATTGCTTCCAGCAACGCGCTTTGGGTTCTAGGTGGAGCTCGATTAATTTCATCAGCCAATACAATTTGACTGAAAATCGGGCCAGGCTGAAATGCAAAACGCTCATTGGTCTGGCTGTATACTGATATACCGACAACGTCCGCCGGCAATAGATCGCTGGTGAATTGGATACGGCGAAACTCCAGACCCAGGGTGCAGGCTAAGGCATTAGCCAAGGTGGTTTTACCGACACCGGGTAAATCCTCTACCAATACATGCCCGCCGGCCAGCAGGCTGCAAAACGCCAACCGTACCGCATCAGGATGTCCGAGCACGATTCGGTTGACCTGAGCGATGGCTTTGCCTAATTCGTTAAGCAACTGTTGCTGTGATGTCAGGTCTTGTGAGTCAGCCGCTGTTGAGATAGCAATCGACGAAACTTTGGATTGTGTTTCAGTGTGCATAAAACTTCCATGAAATACTGGTCAGTTTCTGTGACCGCATATAAGAATAAGGTTCAGTATACAGGGAGACCGGGTTTGTGATCATTTGATCACCTCGATATTTCCGAATATGGATTTGACCCGGATAAGGCTGTAAAGGGATGGTCTGACCAATACCGGTTTGTCAGCCAGTCGCAGCAGATGGCGATCGGAAACAGAATCGGTATATGCATATGTCCACGGTGGGGTAATGTTTTGGCTGGCCAGGCAGTGAACTTTGTTTTTGCCATAACAATGCGGATTGCTGATGTAACCACCTAACCACCGTTGTTTACGGCTGCCAATCACTGTAACGCCATTCAGCCCCATGGCTTTAAGCGTTTTTTTAGCCATTTTTTCCCAACAACCGGTAATCACGACCACTTTATCGCCTGCTTGCAGATGCTGCTGCAAACGTTCCCAGGCCGGTTCAATTCGATAATGTTGAGGGTTGCCGGCGGTAACAGCAGCCAAGCGTTTCAGACACCGGTTGATTTGGTTTTTGCCCATCCCGACAGTGCTGAGCCATAAGTACATGGAAGCACCCAATCGTTTGGTCGGTGGAAACAGCAGCAGTGGCAGAATAATTGGCGTACACAATATGGAAGTGATCAGTGGCCAGCCACGGCTGCGGGCAAATTCGACAATCATGCGGGTACCATTGTCACCACTGATCAGTGTCCCGTCAAAATCAAATAGCACTAGTCTGGGCTGCTGTTCAGGCAAGTTCGAGCGGTGGCTGACAGACATCTGTTGCCAGCCTATTCCAAAATTATCCCGGGATTAGTTGGCCCGGTGAATGGCGCGCTTGTCTGCATTCAAAGCAGCTTCATGCACAGCCTCTGATAGCGTTGGGTGTGCATGTACTATCCGCGCCAAATCTTCAGCACAGCCGGCAAACTCCATGGTTACTACGCACTCCGCGATCAATTCTGAAGCATTGGGTCCGATAATGTGGGCACCCAGCAAGCGGTCTGTTTCAGCATCAGCCAGTAATTTGACCATGCCGCTGGCATCACCCATGGCCAAGCCTCGACCGGTGGCGGCGAACGGGAAACTACCGCTGTTGTAGGCGACACCGGCTTGCTGCAGTTCCTGCTCGGTTTTGCCGACCCAGGCAATCTCCGGATCGGTATATATAACCCAGGGCACAGTTTCCAGATTGACATGGCCAGCCTGGCCGGCAATGGTTTCGGCCACTGCGATACCTTCTTCCGAACCTTTATGGGCCAGCATTGGTCCGCGGACCGCATCACCGATTGCCCAGATATTTTCAGCGCTGGTGCGGCAATGCTCGTCAACTTCGATTTGGCCTCTTTGGTTAATACTAACCCCGGTATCATCAGCCAGCAGATCCGTTGTGTTGGCCCGGCGACCAACTGCCACCAGTAGCCGATCTACGGTAATGGATTCTTCTCCATCTTTGGTTTCCAGCTTAACGATGACTTCGCCATTGATAACTTGAGCACCCTGTACCAGGGTACTCAAGCGAATGTTCATGCCTTGTTTCTTAAATTCGCGGCCAGCGGTTTTAGCGATATCCTGGTCCGCTGCGGCCAATAGTTCATCCAAGGCCTCGAGTAAAATCACTTCCGAGCCCAGTCTTTTCCATACACTGCCCAATTCCAGCCCGATAACGCCGGCACCAATTACCCCAAGCCGTTGCGGCACCTGGGCAAATTCCAAAGCACCTTCGTTGTCGACAATATACTGACCATCGTATTCAACGTTGGGAATTGCTATCGGTATGGAGCCAGAGGCAAGAATAATATGTTCGCCGCTAAGCTGCTGCTGTTGGTTGTCGGCATCCGTAATCAGTACCTGACGCTCTGGCAGTAATTTACCGCGACCACAGAAAAATTCGACCTGATTGGTCTTAAGTAATTGTTTTACCCCGCCAGTCAGCTGTTTAACGATTTTATCCTTGCGTGCGAGCATGGTATCGACATCCATGCTGACCGGGCCGGACACGTTAATGCCGTGTGCTGCATACTGATGCTGCACATGATGGTAGTGCTTACTGGAATCCAGTAGAGCTTTGGAGGGGATACAGCCGACATTCAAACAAGCGCCGCCGGGTGCGGGTTTGCCGTCTTTACCCAGGCGCTCGTCAATACAAGCAGTTTTCAGGCCCAGTTGAGCAGCACGAATAGCAGCCACGTAACCAGCTGGGCCTGCACCAATTACAATGACATCGAAATGGTCGCTCATTCAAATATTCCTAATAGGTTGTTTTTACAAGCCCAGCAACATACGTGCTGGATCTTCCAGGGCTTCCTTGACGCTTACCAAAAACTGTACTGCGTCCTTACCATCAATAATGCGATGATCGTAGCTCAGCGCGATATACATCATCGGGCGGGCGACGATTTCGCCGTTTTCGACCACCGGGCGTTCTTTGATGGTGTGCATGCCTAAAATAGCGCTTTGTGGTGGATTGATTAACGGGGTCGACAACAATGAACCGAATACTCCACCATTGGTGACTGTGAAAGTACCGCCTTGTAAATCTTCAATTGCCAGACTGCCGTCACGAGCCTGTTGAGCGTAGCTGCGAATTTGTTCTTCGATATTGGCCAGCGACATCAAATGTGCATTACGCAATACCGGGACTACCAGACCACGATCGATTGATACTGCTACACCAATATCCTGGAATCCGTGATAAACAATGTCTTCACCTTCCACCGAGGCATTCACAATCGGTTGTTTCTGTAGGGCCTCACAGCAGGCTTTGATAAAAAATGACATAAAACCCAGGCGCACACCATGGGCTTTTTCGAAATCCTCCTTGTAACGGGCACGCAAATCCTTAACAGCCTGTAAATTGACTTCGTTGAATGAAGTAAGAATTGCGGCAGTGTTCTGTGCTTCCTTCATGCGTTCGGCAATCCGGTTGCGCAGGCGAGTCATTTTGACACGCTCCTCAGGGCGAGGACCACCGGCTTGCAGATGTTCCATGATATCCACTTTGGTAATACGTCCTCCGCGGCCACTAGCTGTTACCTGACTGGTATCAACATTGTTCTCTGCCGCCAGTTTACGTGCCGCCGGAGGCAGATCCGGATTAGCAGGCTGTGGCTGGTTGACTGGTTTCTGGGCGCTGGTTTGCCCATCTGGTGAGTCATTTGAAGCTTCATTGACCGGGCTGTCATCAGACTCTTCAATTTCCCGCGCTTCCAACAATGCAAGGGTTTCACCACTGGTCACGGTGGCTCCGGCTTCCTGGCTGATCGCCTGGATTACACCATCTACCGGCGAAGGGACTTCCAGCACCACCTTATCGGTCTCCAGGTCAACGATATTCTCATCACGCCTGACGATATCACCAACCTGTTTATGCCAGGTGGCGACTACTGCGTCACTTACCGATTCCGGCAGCGCCGGAACTTTGACTTCAATGCTCATTACTTGCCTACTCCAAAAATTATCGTAGTACGGTTATAGAAAAGTTATTGATTGGACGCTTGGCCGATATCTATAGATTGCGTTGAAGCAGCAACATTCAATGCCGACTCGACCAGCTCGCGCTGTTCCTGTGCGTGCAGTTTTGGATAACCTACCGCAGGCGAAGCCAAGTCGCTGCGGCCAGCATAACTTAGTTGCTGATTATCCTGAAGACAACGCTGTAGACGATCACGCAAGGTATACCATGCACCCTGATTGTGTGGTTCTTCCTGGCACCAGACAATCTCCTCGGTGTGTACGTAACGCTGGAACAACGCCTCTACTTCCTGCTTGGGAAAAGGATACAGTTGTTCCAGTCGGCATATGGCAATATCTTGAATGCCATGTTCAGCTCTGCCGGCGGCCAAATCAAAATAAACCTTGCCGGAGCACAATACCAAACGTTTAACGGCGGCAGGTTGGATACTGTTGTTGACCTCATCCAGCACCAGTTGATAACCACCATTGGCCAGCTCATCCAAGCTGGATACAGATGCCTTGTGTCGCAACAGGCTCTTCGGTGTCATGACTATCAATGGTTTACGGTACGGGCGTAACATCTGGCGACGTATCATATGGAAAAACTGAGACGGCAAACTGGGTACGCATACCTGAATATTATCCTGCGCGCACAGCTGCATAAAACGCTCCAGCCTGGCGGAAGAGTGTTCCGGCCCCTGACCTTCATAGCCATGCGGCAAAAACAGCACCAGGCCACATAGCCGCCCCCATTTGGTTTCACCGGAAGTGATGAACTGATCGATCACAACTTGAGCGCCATTAGCAAAATCGCCAAATTGAGCTTCCCAGACAACCAGCGAATCCGGATCTGTGCTGGCATAGCCGTATTCAAAACCCATTACCGCTTCTTCTGAAAGCAAAGAATCGATCACGGTTACGTTATGTTGATGCTCGGTAAACCAGTCCAGCGGTAGTATGCATTGACCAGTATTCTGGTCATGCAAAATGGCATGCCGATGGAAAAAGGTGCCGCGGCCAGAATCCTGGCCGACCAGACGCAGGCCATAGCCTTGCTCTACCAAGCTGGCATAAGCAACGTTTTCAGCAAAGCCCCAGTCCATCGGTAATTCGCCGGCACCCATCTTACGTCGGTCATCAACAACTTTTTGCACCCTGGCATGTAGCTTGAAACCATCAGGTAAACTGGTCATTTTAGAGGTTATTAGCTGCACCTGTTCGGGGTTTAGTGTGGTGTCAGTGGTATCCCTCCAGTTGCCATTCAGGTAGGGCCGCCAGTCGATGATGTCGCTCCCACTGGTTATGGCATGGTTGACCTCAGTCACTGGTTCGCCGTCATCCAGGCGCTGGCGATAATCGGTTTGCATACGTTTAACGTCATCAGCGGTTAGCACACCGTTACTAGCCAGATGTTGTCCGAATTGCTCACGGGTGGTCGCCAGCTTGCGGATTACCTGATACATGATGGGTTGCGTGGCTGAGGGCTCATCGGCTTCGTTGTGACCGTGGCGGCGATAGCAAACCAGATCGATAATCACATCCTTTTGGAATTCCAACCGGAAGTCTTCGGCCATCTTGGTGACGAATACCACTGCTTCCGGGTCATCTGCATTAACGTGGAAAATCGGTGCCTGCACCATCTTGGCAACTTCGGTGCAGTACAATGTGGAACGTGTATCCAGTGGGTTGGAAGTAGTAAACCCGACCTGATTATTAACCACAATATGCAAGGTTCCGCCAACCGCAAAACCGCGTGCCTGTGACATATTAAACAGTTCCATCACCACGCCTTGCCCAGCCACTGCTGCATCACCATGCACCAGAATTGGCAAGACATGACCGAATTCACCCTGATCGTGTTTGACTTGCCGGGCACGGGCGGAACCCACAACAACCGGGTTCACAATCTCAAGGTGAGAGGGGTTAAATGCCAGCGCCATGTGCAGGTGGCCACCTTCGGTGTTGATATCAGCGCTGTAACCGAGATGGTATTTCACATCACCGGCGCCATCACCATTGCCGGCGGTGCCATCAAATTCGGCAAATAATTGTGTGCTGGGTTTGCCCAGAATGTTGGTTAACACATTAAGCCGGCCCCGGTGCGCCATACCGATCACTGCCTGTTTTGTGCCTTGACTGCCGGAATGCAGGACCAATTCGTGTAATAACGGAATCAAACTGTCGCCACCTTCCAGGGAGAAGCGTTTTTGACCAACATACTTAGTATGTAAATAACGCTCCAAACCTTCAGCTGCTGTCAATTTTTCCAAAATACGCAGTTGTACGGCTGGTGACTGAGTGAAATCACCACGGCTGCCTTCCAACCGT
This sequence comes from Gammaproteobacteria bacterium, assembly GCA_021772985.1. GTDB lineage: Bacteria > Pseudomonadota > Gammaproteobacteria > Xanthomonadales > Wenzhouxiangellaceae > JAJFKX01. Next base: position 295,745 of record JAJFKX010000019.1, on the reverse strand, counting down.
TGTTGCAGCCAACGGCGCTGATTGGTGTCGGTAATGTGCATGTATTCCGAGCCAATACTGCGACAATAAACATGCTCCAGCATTTCAATGATGCTATCCAGGCGCATCCGATCGGGTGCGGCCAGTGACCCACTATCGAATTCGCGTTGCAGATCGCCTTCATCCAGGTCATGCGCCGCCAGGTGCAAATCAGGCACTTCCGGCCGGCTGCTGAGCTGTAGTGGGTCAAGCTGAGCCTGCTGATGCCCGCGTACGCGAAAGGCATTAATTAATTTTAAGACACCTGCCTGTTTGTGATCGGCGCCTGCTGAGCCAGTTGCTGTCAGCCGGTAATGACCGGTTTTGGCAAGCTGGCTGAAATGCTCGAGTACGTCTGCGTGGCTGGCTTCCTGGCCCTCCGACAAATCGGTGAACAGGGATTGCCAATGTTCGGTGACAGCTTTGGGGTCTGCCAGCCAACGTTCAAACTGATCTTCAACGTAAGCAGCATTGGTGCCACCCAGGTGAGATGTCTGGTATTGCTGTTGTAGTGATTTGCTCAAAGTATTGTGTCAGCCAGTAACAGTTAATCAGGATTAAAGTCTGTGTTTAGGTTGCCTGATCAGAATGTTGAACTGAACCGGTAACGCGCTAACCCGCAATTATAAAACCATTGCTGCATAAACACACCCAACACGTTGGTTAATCTTTGGTTTTATTGTTTACAGTGCGGCCACCAGACAGTTTAAACGCCGCATGTTCAAGCAACCAATCAACCAATCTGGTGTAATCGGCTGAAGCCGCCTGTAATTCTGATAAGCGAAAAGTGGGTCGGTCGCAGAGCAGCCGGGCAGCAGTGGTACTGCAGGCCATCGATTCACCATTGCAATACAACATCGACTGCGCGGCGTTATCGGCGCATGCCCGCCATGCCAACCGCGCAGCTGCTTGGCGTTGGAAGCAACTGCCATCTGTCAACTGCTGATTTTGCTCAGACCAATCAAGTAAATCTTCTGCTAATCGGTATTGAGTAATATACCGGCCAAAATTATCCAGCAGCTCTGTATCATCAATACTTAGCAACTGTTGCAGTTGCTGCCGGATGCGGTCAGCTACTGCTGTATTTAATTGGTTTTGCTCGTTCGCGGATAAGCCCGGGTCGCTGTATCGAGCATCAGTTGCTGGACCATATTCGGCCAGGCTGATGATTAAGTCACCTGCAGAGGGTGCCCGCAAACCTATCGACAAGGTAATACATTCGCTCTCGGCAATTCCGAAATGCGCAACACCGGGTGGTAAGTAAAGGATATCTCCTGGTTCCAGAACTTCATCATGCTCAGGGCTGAATTGCTGTAAGACTTTAAGTTCGAGCTCAGCTATATGCTGTGCTGAATAGTCAGTGCTCCACTGCCAGCGCCGGAATCCATGTAATTGGATTAAAAAGACATCGTATTGATCCGAGTGTGGACCAACCGAGCCGCCGGGTACGGCGTAACTGGCCATGACATCATCCAAACGCCAGCGTGGCAGAAAACTGAACTGCTCCAGTAGTGTGGCACAATCTGGCCTGACTTTATCCAGGTCTTGTACCAGTAGCGTCCAGTTTTTAGCTGGTTGGTTAATAAGGCCGGCAGTTTCAAATGGACCGTAATTGACTGTCCAGGCGTTCGGGCTATCTATCTGGCCATGTACTAATCGTGCCGCCAGCCGTTGATCTTGAGAATGTTTGAATAAAGCCGCCTTGTCCAGCCTGTGTGGCAACTGAATACCCGAATCACGGATCAGCAGTGGCCGACGTTGCCAATAGTTGCGTAAAAACCCTGCATTGGATAGCCGGGTGGATAGACTGTTTGCCGACATATTTTATTGGTAATGATATAGCTGTTTTGCCAGGCGACTGGCATAGCCGGTGTAGTTGGCAGGTGTCAGCGAAATCAGCAAGGTTTTAGCGTTGCTGGGAATATCCAAACTGTGAATGAATTCGTGCATGCGTTGCTGATCAATGCCGCGCCCGCGAGTCAGGGCTTTTAATTGTTCATAAGGTTCCGGCAGGCCGTAACGGCGCATGACCGTTTGTACGGCTTCGCCCAGGACTTCCCAGCTGTGTTCCAAATCCTCCTCCAGTTTTTCCTGATTAACGGCCAGCTTGCCTAAACCTTTTTCCAGTGATAACCAGGCAATTAGACAATGACCGATGGCGGTGCCCAAGGCGCGCAGTACAGTGGAATCCGTCAAATCGCGTTGCCAGCGCGATATAGGCAGCTTTTCCGCAAAATGTCCTAACAAAGCATTGGCAATGCCCAGGTTGCCTTCAGCATTTTCAAAGTCGATGGGATTGACTTTATGTGGCATGGTTGAAGAACCCACTTCACCGTCAATCAGGTTCTGTTTGAAATAACCCATAGCCACATATCCCCAAATATCCCGGCACAGGTCGAGCAGGATGGTGTTCATGCGCATCAGCGCATGGCAGAACTCGGCGATGCAATCGTGTGGTTCTATCTGGGTAGTGTAGGGATTCCAGGCAATGCCAAGGCTTTCTACAAACTGTCGGGTCACGGTAATCCAGTCTACCTCGGGATAGGCCACCCGATGAGCATTGAAATTACCAACAGCACCGTTCATTTTCCCGGTGATTTCCACCTGGGCCAGGGCGCGGCGCTGGCGGCGCATGCGGTGCACCACGTTGGCCAGTTCCTTACCCAAAGTCGTTGGGCTTGCAGGTTGACCATGCGTGTGTGACAGCATCGGTAATTCAGCAAATTCCATGGCCATTTGTGCCAATTGCTGCTCCAGTGATTTTAATTTCGGTTGCACCTGATCAGTACGGGCATCACTGAGCATCAAGCCATAGGCCAGGTTATTGATATCTTCCGAAGTACACGCGAAATGCACAAACTCGCTTAACTGGTCCAGTTCCGGATGCTCGGCCAATTGTTGTTTCAGGAAATATTCCACCGCTTTGACATCATGATTGGTGACCTGCTCTATGGTTTTGATCTGCGCGGCGGAATCGGAATCAAACTGTTTCAGTAATTGTTCTAAAAAGTTCTGTGCGTTTGCACTCAGCAGCGGAACTTCATCAATATCGGGGCACTCACTCAACGCCTGCAACCATCGAACTTCGATTAAATGCCGCCGTTGCAGTAAACCTTGTTCACTCAGGCATGTGCGTAGTGCAGCGGTTTTAGCCGCATAGCGGCCATCGGTGGGGCTGAGAGCGGTTAGAGCTGACAATTCCATAGCGATTCAGTTTTATTCAGTTATGAATATTGTAACGGTAGCGGTCGGTATTGGGCAGATATATCGTTAATTAAACCTGGAAAGCTCTGATTGCCGGTAACACATCATTGGTATTCATGATGGCCGCTCCTGAACCCGGCAAAAACAACACCAATAACAACGATACAGCAGCTGTTCATGCTGATGAGGCGAAAGATATAAGCTAGTGAATGGAGGTTGTTTAAGGCGGCAGTTGTATGGGGTGAAATTGCTTGTGAGCCTGAATCAGTCATTTCCCGGAGCACATAGCCCACAAACTTTGCAGGCAAATTTTGCCCGGCTTGCCTGGGAAGTGCCGGGACTTGTCAGATACATTCTGAATGCTGAAAACAGCTCGGTTTTATCATCATTAACCCCCATCTATAATGGGGTGAAGGATGTATTTAATTTTATGGAGACACCAATGACCCAGTATCGTACCGAAAACGACAGCATGGGCGAACTGCAAGTGCCGATAGAGGCCTTGTATGCCGCGCAAACCCAGCGCGCAGTGAATAATTTTCCAATCAGTGGCCTGCGTATGCCACGACAGTTTATTCGTGCTTTGGGTTTGATAAAAGGCGCTGCCGCCAAAGTTAATAATGAACTTGGGTTGCTGGAGGAGCCGCTGGCAGATGTTATTCAGCAGGCGGCGGCAAAGGTCCGTGACGGCAGCCTGGATGAACATTTTCCGATCGACATATTTCAAACAGGTTCCGGCACCAGCAGCAATATGAATGCCAATGAAGTCATCGCTAATGTTGCCAATCAGAGCAAAGCTATGGGTGTACACCCTAACGATCATGTCAACATGAGCCAGAGCAGCAATGATGTAATCCCCACTTCCATTCATATATCAGCCTGCCTGGTTGCCAGTGAACAGTTGTTGCCGGCTTTGGATCATTTGCATGCTGTATTGACGCTTCGTGCCAAAGAACTGTCAGGGGTTGCCAAAACCGGCCGTACCCATTTGATGGATGCCATGCCCGTGACTTTTGGTCAGGAACTGGATTGCTGGGCCAAACAGATTGACAGTGGACGCGAACGGGTCAAGTCTGCATTGCAGCGCATGCGGCAATTGCCACAGGGTGGTACAGCCGTGGGTACCGGCATCAATGCAGATCCACAATTTGGTTCTAAAATGGTTGCAGCATTATCGGCCGCGACTGGTTTTGAATTTGCCAGTAATGAAAACCTGTTTGAAGGTATCAGTTCGCAAGATGCGGCAGTAGAGTTATCCGGCCAATTAAAAACCATAGCTTGCGGGTTGATGAAAATAGCCAATGATTTGCGTTTGATGAACTCCGGTCCATTGGCAGGTATAGGCGAAATTGAACTGCCAGCGTTACAACCGGGTAGCTCGATTATGCCGGGCAAAGTCAACGCTGTAATACCAGAAGCTGTGTGCATGGTTTGTGCACAAGTCATAGGCAATGACGCCACCATTACTGTCGGTGGGCAGGCCGGTAATTTCCAGTTGAACGTGATGCTGCCGGTGATCGCCTACAACCTCCTGCAAAGCCTTGAAATTATGGCCAATGTCAGTCGGTTGCTGGCCGATAATGCCATTGCAGGCTTTAGTGTTCGCCACGATAACGTGCAGCAGGCCCTGGCACGCAACCCGATATTGGTTACCGCCTTGAACCCGGTAATAGGCTACGAAAAGGGTGCTGCTACCGCCAAGCAGGCTTACAAGGAAGGTCGGCCAATTAAAGAGGTTGCGCTGGATACTACCGGTTTATCGGCTGAAGAGTTGGATCGCTTGCTGGATCCTGTCGAGTTAACCAAAGGCGGCATCAAAAGCTGAATTGATTTTGCAACATCGGCGGGTGAGATGACTATCAGGTTTAAATAAATGACAAGCAATATCCAGATTCTTGAGCAGCAACTGATCAACCAAATTGCTGCTGGTGAAGTTATTGAGCGCCCCGCATCGGTGGTTAAAGAGTTGGTTGAAAACAGCCTGGATGCCGGTGCTACTGACATCCAGATTGAAATTGAGCGCGGTGGCGCACGTTTGATCAGAGTGCGCGATAATGGTTTTGGGATCAGTAAAGATCAATTACAGTTGGCATTGTTGCCACATGCCACCAGCAAAATCAGCAGTCTGGAAGATTTGGAAGCGGTCGCTAGCCTTGGTTTTCGTGGTGAGGCGCTCGCCAGTATCGCGTCGGTGTCTAAAATGACCTTGGCTTCGGCCGTGGCAGACAGTGATGATTCACATGGCTGGGAGCTGGGGCCTGATAATCCCGATGTAAAACCCAGTTCAGTTGTTCGCGGCACCCAAATTGAAGTGCAGGATTTATTTTACAATACGCCTGCCCGACGGAAATTCATGCGTACCGAGCGCACCGAGTTTCAACATATTGATGACTTGATTAAACGGCTGGCATTGGCCCGTAACTCGATCAGCTTCCGGCTGAGCCACAACGGCAAGGTAATCCGCCAGTTGCCTGCAATCAAGTCGAGCGGTGATCAATCCAGCCGGGTAAGGTTGATTTGTGGCTCGGCTTTTGCAGATCAGGCTCAGCGTTTGGATATCGAAGCCAGTGGGATGGCATTGAAAGGTTGGGTGGCGCGCCCGACGTTTTCCCGTCAGTCAGCGGATATGCAGTATTTCTTTGTCAATGGCAGGCTGGTCAGGGATCGTTTGATTGCACATGCAGTGCGTCAGGCTTACCGGGATGTGTTGTATCACGGTCGGCAACCTGCCTATGTATTGCATCTGGCACTGGATCCTGCAGCTGTAGATGTCAACGTTCATCCACAAAAGCATGAAGTACGGTTTCGTGATCAACGCCAGGTACATGATTTTCTGTTTGGTGTTATCCACCGTGAATTGGCTGGACAGCAAGGCCCGGCTTCCGGTGAACAACTGCAAACACAAGCTGATAATGTCAGCTTGCAAGTCGGTTATCGACAGGTGTCATTAGCGGGCAGCCATCAAGGATCAGGGTTTTCACGGCCACCAGTGCACTCACCCGGCAAATTGGCTGATAATCAGGCTGCGTATGCTTATTTAGCCCGTTCAGCAAAGGCTACGGGGTCGATAGGTGAAACCCAACAGCCCCCGGATCAGCCACCAAGCGATCAGGAAATCCCGCCGATGGGTTATGCGCTCGCCCAATTGCATGGCATATATTTACTTGCACAAAACGAGTCTGGATTGGTATTGGTTGATGTGCATGCTGCGCATGAACGGGTGGTATATGAACAACTCAAGCAAGCCTATGCACAACAAGGTGTACGCAGCCAGCGTTTGCTGGTTCCTCACAATATCAATATCAGTGAGCGTGAAGCTGATGCGGTCGAGCAGTTTAGCGAAGCCATGCAACATTTTGGTTTGCAATTGGAACGCAACGGGCCTGAGTCGTGCATGTTGCGTGCAGTTCCAGCTTTGCTTGCCGGTGCTGATATGGAGCAATTGTTACGTGATGTGTTGTCCGAGTTACTTACCATTGGCGGGTCAACTTTGTTGGAAGCACACCAGGATGAAATGTTGTCGAGCATGGCTTGCCATGGATCAGTACGCGCGAATCGCAAACTGACAACTGATGAAATGAATGGCTTGCTGCGGGCTATGGAAGCCACCGAGCGCAGTGATCAATGTAACCATGGTCGCCCAACCTGGCTGCAGCTGGACATACCAACATTGGATAAACTGTTTCAACGGGGCCGTTGAGATGACTACGCTGCCGGCAACCATCCTGCCGGTGATTTGCGTGCTGGGGGCAACTGCTGCCGGTAAGACCGCCGCCGCATTAGCGCTGGCTGATAAGTTACCGGTCAGTTTGATCAGTGTTGATTCCGCGCAGGTGTATCGTGGTATGGATATCGGTTCAGCCAAGCTTGAAAAAGTGTTGCTGCAACAATACCCACATGCATTGATTGATATTCGCAACCCGGAACAGAGTTATTCAGTTGCAGAGTTTTGTCATGATGCTGGTGCTGCTATTGACCAGGCACACGCCAGCGGAAAAATACCGGTGCTGGTAGGTGGAACCATGATGTATGTACAGGCATTGATGCAAGGCCTGGCAAAGTTACCACCAGCCGATCCGAGCTTCCGTAAGGCCATAGAACTGGAGGCCAGGCAATATGGCTGGCCGGCCATGCATGCCCGGTTAGCTCAAATTGATCCTCAAACAGCAGCCAGATTGAAAGTCAATGATGCCCAGCGAATACAACGGGCCTTGGAAGTATTTAATAGCTCTGGGGTAACTTTATCAGCGTGGTTAACAGGCAAGTTGCAAGCGGATTCAAAATGGCGCTTTTTGCTGCTTGCTATTTCCCCAAGTGATCGCAATCTATTGCACCTGCGAATTGCGCAGCGTGTTCAGGCCATGCTTAAAGATGGTTTGATTGGTGAAGTTGAACGGCTTCGTGCCAATGCGCAACTGACTGCGTCCAGCAGTAGCATGCGCAGTGTGGGTTATCGTCAGATTTGGTCAATGCTGGATGGTAATTCGAGTTTAGAAGGGCTATCTGATGAAATTATTTTTGCTACCCGCCAACTGGCTAAACGGCAACTCACTTGGCTACGGCAGATGCCGGGTATAATATGGGCTAACGGGGGGGCAGATGATACATACACCGGTACCCCAAAAGCCCTAGTAAATGCTTTTTTTATCAACCGCGTTGATATTTTTGCAAGCAAAACAGGTCTGAGCACGGTCTAGTAAGCGATTTTTATTGATATAGGCAGTACTCGTGATCCATGAGTAATGCTTGTGGAATGTAAAACAGCAAAATTTTCAAGGAATTGTGCTGTCATAAAAGCAAACAAAAGAACTATGTGTCTTGGTCAGGAGAACAACAATGTCTAAAGGACAATCGCTACAAGAACCGTATTTGAATGCATTGCGCAAGGAGCGCGTGCCAGTTTCAATTTATTTGGTAAATGGAATTAAACTGCAAGGTCAGATCGATTCATTCGATCAGTTTGTCATACTGTTGCGTAACACAGTCAGTCAGATGATATACAAACATGCAGTATCTACAATTGTTCCAAGCCGTAATGTCAGTTTGAATACCGGAGATGAACCCGATTCTGATTCCGATTCCGAAGATATCGGTAACACGGTTGAATAATTGACTGATTGATCTACCGATTACACTTTATACTGTCAGTATGTCTGACAGTATTGTGTTTCAAAATAAACCCAACAAGCCTGTGACCCAAGCTTATTTTGATCATGTTTGATCGCGCTGAAGGTGGTCACCAGGCGGTCTTAATGGTGGTTGCCGGCCAGGGTGGAGATTTACAACTGCGCAGCCAGGAATTTGAATCGTTGGCAGTGGCTGCCGGCGCTGAAGTCAAAGTAAGCCTGACTGCCCGCATACAACAGCCTCGGCCAGCGACTTATCTGGGGCGGGGGAAAGTTGAGGAGCTCAGCCAGGCAGTTAAAGCTGCTGATTGTGATCTGGTATTGGTGGATCAGAATCTGTCACCTATCCAGGAACGTAATCTGGAACAAGAGTTGCAATGCAGAGTGCTGGATCGGAGTGGCCTGATTCTGGCTATCTTTGCGCAACGGGCGCACAGTTACGAGGGCAAGTTACAAGTGGAACTGGCCCAGCTTCGTCATTTGTCTACCCGGTTGGTACGGGGCTGGTCACATTTGGAACGCCAGAAAGGCGGTATCGGGCTACGCGGGCCTGGTGAAACGCAGTTAGAAACAGATCGCCGTCTGATTGGTGGTCGGATCAAAGGCTTGCTTAAACAACTGCAACGAGTAGATCGTCGTCGTAGCCTGGGCCGGGCGAGTCGGGAACGTGCAGGGTTGCCGCTGGTTTCGCTGGTCGGCTATACCAATGTAGGTAAATCCACATTATTTAACTGCTTAACTGAAGCAGATGTGTTGGTTAAAGACATGCTGTTCGCCACTCTGGACCCGACTGTGCGCCGCTGGAGTGACGCGCGCCTGGGAACAGTATTACTTAGTGACACAGTTGGTTTTATAAATGAATTACCACATGAGTTGATTGCGGCATTTCGCTCGACACTGCAAGAAACCCGCAATGCAGATTTGCTGCTACATGTTATTGATATAGCAGACCCGCAGCATAAATTGCATCAACATGAAGTAGAAAATGTACTCAGTGAAATCGGTGCGCAAGATATACCGGTGCTGAAAATATTTAATAAAATCGACCAGGCAGCTGATGCCAGTGAAGGTATACATCGCAGTAGCGACGGCGTTATACGCGCAGTCAGTATCAGTGCCCACCTCGGTGAAGGGCTGGCAGCACTGGTTTCAGCAGTTAATGAACGACTCGGCGAAACCAAAATTCAGACGACTATTCATATTCCATTTGCAGCCGCGGAGCTACGTGCCCGGTTATTTGATCTGGGCGCGGTTGAGATCGAACAGGCCAGTGATGCAAGCGGGTTTTGTGTGAGCGTAAACCTATCAACCGTTGATGCCAGAAAACTGGCGGAACTGCCGGGTATCTGCGGCCGCGTTGCTGAGCAGCAGCTACTTGCTGTAGCACCTGTATAGGTTGCGTTTCATTTCTCAGTATTTGCACTCCAGTGCGAACCGGTTACCAATCGTTGTTTTAGTTATTGAGGGGCTATACGGTGGGCTTTCAAGCTTGGAAATCACCGTTCGGCCAAGATTGTTGGCAGCGCTGAAATACAACCCGGCAAAATTTTACACATGTTCTGGTATCCAATGACTGGTTTTTTGCCGTGACAGTCCGCACATAACCTATTGACTGTTGGCAATGACCAATCACACTGTCGACCCGATAACTGTGCTGCTATCATGCACAATGGATGATTACCACTAGGTAGGAAGGACAAATATATGCCCTGGAATGAACCTGGCAAAAATAATGGCGGAAAAGACCCTTGGGGAAAGGGATCCTCACAGCCACCTGATTTGGATGAAGTTTTTTCTGGTTTACAGAAAAAACTGAAAAGTCTGTTTGGCGGAGGCAATAGCAATCGCGGCGATAGTACTGGAGGCGGTTCCTCCGGTGGTTTTGGCCTGGGCTTTATTGTGCTTGCTGTCATATTGATATGGACGGTATTTGATTCTCCGCACGTAATTGATGAAGCTGAACGTGGAGTGGTCCAGACATTCGGGAAATATGATCGCGTTCTGGATCCGGGTCTGCGCTTCACTTGGCCGCGTCCAATTGAAGCATTGACCAAGGTCAATGTTAGCGATATTCAGGACGTGGTTAGTGAGGGCCGAATGTTAACCAGTGATGAAAACCTGATTGATATCAGCTTTGCTGTGCAGTATCGGATTGCTGATCCGGAGGCATATCTGTTCAAGGTTCGCAGTCCGGTAGAAGTTTTGTTACTGGCCTCAGAAAGCGCCATGCGGGAAGTGGTCGGTACCAATGCCATGGACTTTATTCTGGAGCAGGGGCGTGGTCAGGTCGCCAGCGATACCCGCTCATTGTTACAGGAAATCATCGCCCGATATGACATCGGCATTGAGGTATTGTCGTTTAACCTGCAGGATGTCAGGCCACCGGCTCAAGTTAAAGATGCATTTGACGATGTGGTCAAAGCGCGTGAAGATCATGAGCGCTTTCAAAACGAAGCACAGGCTTACGCCAATAAGGTGGTGCCTGAAGCACGTGGGCAAGCGGCCCGGATAACCCAGGAAGCCGAAGGTTATAAGGCCAGTAATATTGCAATCTCGCTAGGTGAGGCAGATCGTTTCACGCTGCAACTGAATGCTTATCAGCTGGCGCCGGAAGTTACCCGGAATCGTTTGTATTTGCAGACCCTGGAAGAAGTGTTGGCCAATAACAGTAAAGTTCTGCTGGATGTCAGCTCCGATGGCAATATTTTCTATCTGCCGTTGGACGGTCGTTCGCCAACCGCAGGCCAGCGGGTATTGCCACCATTGCGTAGTGCTGGTAATAACTCATTAATCACCACGCCACAAACAAGTAACGATAGTCGTAATCGTGGCCGGGAGGGACGTTAGATGAAATCCTGGATAGTTATTTTGCTGGCGATGGTCGCCTTTTTGGTTGCGATGTCTTTGTATAAGGTTGAGCAATACGAATCAGGAATCAAATTTCGCCTGGGTGAAATTATTGAAACTGATATCCCGCCTGGTTTACACATTAAGGCGCCGTTCGTTAATAACGTACGCATGTTTGACCGGCGTGTGCTTGAACTGGACATGCCCGCCGAGCAGCTGAATACTTCGGAACAGAAGTATGTTGAAGTGGATTATTTCGTGAATTGGCAAATCGTTGATGCAGCCAGCTATTACATCGCCACTCAGGGTGGTAATGAAGGCCGAGCGCGGTTGCGTTTGGCTCAGATTATCCGCGATAGATTACGCGAAGAATTTGCCCGTTATACCTTGACCGAAGTTATTTCCGTAGAACGTGGTGCATTAATGAATCGACTGACAGACGCTGCTAATCAGCGTGTTGGTGATCTGGGGATCATAGTAGTTGATGTGCGAATCAAGCGGATTGAATTGAACACTGATGTACTCGAATCGGTATTTCAACGGATGCGCACACAACGTACCGAATATGCCAATGAACTGCGTTCACTGGGTCGTGAACGGGCTGAGTTGATTACTGCCACAGCAGATCGTGAAGTCCGGGTATTACTGGCTGAATCACAAAGTAATGCTGAACGGACCCGTGGTGAAGGTGATGCTGAAGCAACCCGTATCTATGCGGATGCCTACAATCGGGACACTGAATTTTACCGTTTTAACCGTAGCCTGCAGGCTTATCGGCACGCATTTGGTAGTGGCCAGGATATGCTGGTATTGGATCCAGAATCAGAGTTCTTTGATTATTTCCGCAATCAACAAGCCAACTGATAATAACCGGCCGGCCGCAGTTTATTGCTGCGGGCCGGCAAGCTAACCTAGCTGATAAGCGAATAAAACATGGAAGATCTGTGGCGAGCAATCGCACTGTTATTGATTTTAGAGGGTTTGATGCCCGTATTAATGCCACAGGCCTGGCGAGAAGCGCTGATCCGAATTGCACACATTAACCCTGTCACCATTCGTTTATTTGGCATGATTGCGATGGCGATTGGGGCGTTGATGTTTAATTTTTTGAGATAACCATCATGAACCAACCCACCAGCAATCGTTCGGTTGTTGTTTTAGGCACCCAGTGGGGTGATGAGGGCAAAGGCAAAATAGTAGATTTGCTGGCCGCCCAGGCAGATCTTGTGGTCCGTTATCAAGGTGGGCACAACGCCGGCCACACACTGATAGTTAACGGTGAAAAACTGGTGCTGCATCTGGTGCCATCCGGAATACTGCAAGCCAATGCCCGCAATTTGATCGGTAATGGCGTGGTGATTTCACCTGCGGCATTAAAAAAAGAGCTGGATGATCTGGAAAACCGTGGCATTCAAACCAAAGGCCGTTTGGGTATAGCGCCCAATTGTACAGTGATCATGCCTTATCACGAAGCGCTCGACAGGATGCGCGAAGTGGCCCTTGGGAGTCAGGCCATTGGTACCACCGGGCGCGGTATTGGGCCTGCCTATGAGGATAAAATTGCTCGCCGTGGGTTATGCATGGGTGATTTGCTGGATGGCGATCGCCTGCAGGCTAAACTGGAACCGGTAATGGACTACCACAACTTTGTGCTAACCCAATATTTTCAGGACAAAGCACTGGATATCTCCAGGGTTCGTGATGAAGCATTGCAGCTTGGTGCCATTCTGGAAGGTTATTTAAGCGATGTCACCGATGAATTACATCGGGCCCGTGATGCAGGCCTGAAAATCTTATTTGAAGGCGCACAGGGCACTTTGCTGGATATTGATCATGGTACCTATCCATTTGTAACTTCCTCCAACACCACAGTGGGTGGAGCCTGTACAGGTAGTGGTATTGCTCCGTGTGATATTGATTATGTGCTGGGCATAACCAAAGCGTATACCACCCGGGTGGGTGCCGGACCGTTCCCAACAGAACTGCATGATGATGCGGGGCAGCATCTGGGTGAACGGGGTAAAGAATTTGGCGCCACCACCGGTCGCAGTCGGCGCTGTGGTTGGCTGGATGCTGTGGCACTGGCTCGTGCAGTCAAACTGAATGGTGTTACCGGTCTGTGTGTGACCAAACTGGATGTGCTCGATCAACTTCAAGAAGTCAAAATTTGTACGGGTTATCTGCTGCATGACCAGCCGATTGATGGTTATCCAGCGGATCGTGATCAATGGAGCGATCTTCAACCCAGGTATGAAACAATGCCTGGCTGGCAACAGGACACGCGGGGCATTAAGTCGCGTGAGCAATTGCCGGATACTGCCCAGGTTTATCTAAATCGTATGGAAGAACTGATTGGTGCGCCGATTCATATATTGTCGACTGGCCCGGAACGTGACGAAGGTACGGTACTGGTAAATCCATTTGGGTGATTCGGTAATACTCAACAGGCAAAAGCCTCAGAGGGTCGATCAACCTATTGCCTGCCGACTATGTGCCGAATTAGCCATTCAGCTGTTTTGCCAGTCACGAGAAAGATTCTATTATCGTTGCAGTAACTGTCAGCTGGTATTCGCTGATCCAGCCGGTTACTTGTCGCCAACAGCAGAAAAAACCCAGTACGACCTGCATCAAAACGCTTCAGGCGATCACCATTACCGTCGCTTTTTGGGTCAGCTGTTTGAACCGATGCAGGCGCTACTAACGCCGAAAAGCAAAGGCATGGATTTTGGCTCTGGCCCGGGGCCGACTTTGAGTGTGATGTTCGCAGAAGTCGGGCATCAGATGGCTATTTACGATCACTTTTATGCTGATGATCCTTCAGTATTGTTAGCTCACTATGATTTCATCACTCTCAGTGAAGTGGTAGAGCACCTGCATCAGCCACTGCAGGTGATGGATCAATTATGGGAACAACTTAATTACGGGGGATATCTGGGTGTGATGACCCAGCTTTGGGACGAGCAGCCGGCATTTGCTGATTGGGCCTACAAAGACGATATGACCCATGTGTGCTTTTTTTCCAAACTAACTTTTGCCTGGCTGGCTGGCCGCTGGCAAGCCAGACTGCAGAGAGTTAACCGCAATGTGAGTATTTTTCATAAGCTGGTATAAAATCTGTAGTCAAAAACTCCCGGTACAGCTGTTCCAATAGATCCGTTACCTATGCCTCGTTTGAAATCAGATATAAATGAGTTAATAAAAATATAAGCGGTGCTTCAAAGGTTTGAAGCACCGCTGGCTTTTTTATGAGGTTATTGGGCTTTCATATCAAAACGATCCAAAGTCATCACCTTGGTCCAAGCGGCGATAAAATCATGCACAAACTTCTCATCTGCGTCATCCGAAGCATAAACTTCCGCGATAGCGCGTAGCTCGGAGTTCGATCCAAAGACCAGATCAACCGGAGTAGCGATCCACTTAAGCTCATTCGTACTGCGGTCACGTCCTTCGTAAACGCCTTCGGCATTGGCTGATTTGGTCCACTTGGTGGACATGTCGAGCAAATTGACGAAGAAGTCATTGCTCAGTTGACCTGGATTGTCTGTGAGTACGCCATGCTTGACATCACTGGTGTTGGCATCAAGAGTCCGTAAACCGCCAATCAGGGCGGTCATTTCGGGTACAGTCAGGGTTAGCAAGTCAGCGCGCTCGACCATCATTTTAGTGGGTGGCAGGCGGCTGTCATTAGAGTAGTAATTGCGGAATGCATCGGCGGTGGGTTCAAGCACGGCAAATGATTCAACATCGGTCTGCTCAGCAGTAGCATCGGTGCGACCGGGCTGAAATGGAACTTTGACCTCTTGACCGGCGGCGGCCCGCTCAATGGCTACCGCCCCACCAAGGACGATGAGATCGGCCATAGATACTGATTTGTCACCACCCAGGTCGGCATTGAAGTTCTCACCTACCTGCTGTAACAGGCCGAGAACCCGATCCAGTTCGCCAGGGTTGTTAACGGGCCAATCTTTCTGTGGAGCGAGGCGCACCCGTGCACCATTAGCGCCGCCTCGCATATCGGTACCACGATAGCTGGCAGCTGATGCCCAGGCAGTACGTACCAGTTCGCCATTGGTCAGATCAGTATTGAGTATGGCTTGCTTCAGGTTTTGAATATCACTGTCATCAATCAATTCGTAATCAACCACAGGTATAGGGTCTTGCCATAGCAATTCTTCAGCAGGGATTTCGTTGCCGATATAGCGGGCACGTGGACCCATGTCGCGATGCAGCAGCTTGAACCAGGCCTTACCGAAAGCCAGCGCAAAATCTTCCGGGTTATCACGGAAGCGCAGAGCAATCTCGCGGAATGCCGGATCCTGTTTCAGTGATAGGTCAGTGGTTAACATAATCGGAGCATGGCGTTTACCTTCAACGTGTGCGTCGGGGACCAGGTTAGCAGCCTGATTATCAGCAGGAATCCATTGGGTGGCGCCAGCCGGGCTTTGGGTTTGTTCCCACTCGAAGCTGAACAGGATATTCAGGTATTGGTTGGTCCATCGCGCAGGAGAAGACGTCCATGCGCCTTCTAATCCGCTGGTCACCGTGTCTTCAGCATTGCCTTTGCCACACTGATTTTTCCAGCCAAAATCCTGTTGCTCAATATCGGCAGCGGCAGGTTCAGGGCCGACACAGTCCTCCGGTTTAT
Organism: Gammaproteobacteria bacterium; assembly: GCA_021772985.1. GTDB lineage: Bacteria > Pseudomonadota > Gammaproteobacteria > Xanthomonadales > Wenzhouxiangellaceae > JAJFKX01. The sequence goes on along the minus strand of JAJFKX010000019.1, from coordinate 279,905 downwards.
GTGCACCATGCGCTTTACCGAAGGTATGTCCACCAGCAATTAGTGCGACAATTTCTTCGTCATTCATGGCCATCCGGCCAAAGGTATTGCGAATGTCATGTGCGGCAGCAATCGGGTCTGGCTTACCATTCGGGCCTTCCGGATTGACATAGATCAAACCTAACTGGGTCGCGCCCAGTGGTTTGTCCAGCTTGCGCTCGCCATGGTGCCGGTCATCGGCGAGAAATTCATTCTCCGGTCCCCAAAAGACCAGGTCAGCTTCCCAGTCATCCTCACGGCCACCAGCAAAACCGTAGGTTTCAAAACCCATTGATTCCATTGCAACATTGCCAGTCAGGGCCATCAGGTCTGCCCAGGAAAGATTCCGGCCATACTTTCGCTTAACCGGCCACAGCAGGCGGCGAGCTTTGTCGAGGTTGCCGTTATCGGGCCAACTGTTTAATGGTTCAAAACGTTGTTGCCCGCCTCCCGATCCACCTCGGCCATCAACGGTACGGTAGGTACCAGCCGCATGCCAGGCCATGCGGATAAAGAAGGGACCGTAATGGCCATAATCAGCCGGCCACCAGTCTTGCGAGGTGGTCATCAGGGCTTCAATATCTGCTTTTACATCATCCAGATCGAGACTGGCAAATGCTTCTGCGTAGTTGAACTCATCACCATAGGGGTTGGATTCTCCCGTGTGATCGCGAAGTGGTCTAAGGTCTAACTGGTCAGGCCACCAGAAATTATTTGGTTTAGGCTCACTTTGAGCCAGTGCAGAGGTGGTTGAGATTGCCGATGATATGGCAATTACCAGTGTGGCAGAGAAAGTAATCATTTTCCTTAACATTGTGGTATGTCCTTGTGTTCAAGCTGTGCGACCGTATAGCGGCAGATGTCGGTCATCATAGCTTTCGGAGCATTATTGATGAAATTGATAGTTTTTATAGAGTCGTTAGGTATTATCAATAGCTGATTAATGTTGTCGACATGGACATACTGATCAATAAAAGATAGTGAAGGTGTAGCAGCGATATCAAGTTTTGCATTGTAGGGCGGGTAAATCAGCGATTGATGTTATCCCTGAACTGAAGGAGTTAAGGAAAAATATTCCAAATAAGATTGCTTAAGTGTGCATGCATGTCGCAGTGTGGTCATAACCAGCCATTAGTGCCGCCATGGTCAAATGTAAAAGGGATGGGCAAATGGCTTAAATGCTGATTAAGAATAGTAACTTACGAGGGAAAAGATGGTGCCGGGGAGAGGACTTGAACCTCCACAGGGATTACCTACTGGTACCTAAAACCAGCGCGTCTACCAATTCCGCCACCCCGGCCGGGGTTGGATAGTCTTGCGACTCCGCAGAGCCGCGTATTCTAGCACTCTGCGATGTATTTTGGGACAAAAATGCTTGCACCAAGCTTAATGGTGCCGAGGAGAGGACTTGAACCTCCACGACCTTACGGCCACTAGCACCTGAAGCTAGCGCGTCTACCAATTCCGCCACCTCGGCGTGGGGAGAAAAAGAGTGTGGCTGGGGCAAGGGGGAAACCCCAGCCACGTATGAAGTAGGCAAGGGGGCAACCCACTTCACCCGGCAAATAATGGGGATTAATGCCAAGGATGTCAACTATTCTTTAGCACTAAATTCGTCAGAAAGTTGTCAGGGAACGATAGCAATTGATCGTCGGCAATATAAGATATTGTTTTTCTAAGAAAAACGCACATACATGCTAAACCGATGGATTAGGTATGTTTTTAAAATAACCTCGTTATCAGACGCAGAACTGTTAAACTATTCGAATGAAAAATCAAAAAATTGCAGTTGCTGCGCCAACTGCGATGCTCTCAAAATCCACGTTCCAATGTCAAAAAAATAATTACTGATGGCAGATCAGCATTCACAGCGCGGGAGGAAATCTTCTCGTGCCGGAAAAAAATCATCAAGATCAAGGGCGTCGGGTAAACGTTCCGGTCAATCACTAGCGATTGAGCAGTCGTTAAGTGATGCTCATGTACAGCTGTTGGCATGGTTCATTGAGCACCCTGATAGTGAACCGGAAACATCCCAGGCAGCCAATGACCAGCAGACGCTGAAAGCATTACAGACCGGTGGTTGGCTTGTCTTAAGCAACAATAACCAATGGCAACTCGCTGCCGATAAAACGGTAGTCACGGGAACAGTTAGCCTGCACCCGGATGGTTATGGCTTTCTCAACAGTGCTCAGCAAGCTGAAGATGTTTATCTTGGTCGGCGTGAAATGTCCGGATTAATGCCGGGTGATAAGGTGTTGGTGAACCGTCTACAGGATAAGCGCCGGAATCGATTTTATGGGGAGTTGCTGGGAATTATTCAAAGAGTCAGGCAAAAACTGGTTGGCAGGGTTGTAGAGAGTGGGCGCCGGTTGACATTACTGGCAGATGATCCGGCGATCACTGAGCCTTTCAGGATTTCAGATCCTGACAATGCGTTTTCCCCAGGCAGTATGGTAGTAGCCAGAATTACCCGATATCCGGTTGATGGCAAAGCAGGCCGGGTGGTGATTGAACGGCAACTTGATGATCAGCATCTGGCCGGTCTGGCAACAGAAGTTGCTGTTTTGACACATGAGTTGCCGTATGAATTTCCCGCTGAAGTCATCAGCGAGGCTGGGCATTTTGGTGATTCAATCACTAGCGAACAGCATTCAGGCCGCAAAGATTTACGAGATTTGCCGCTGGTAACCATCGACGGTGAAGATGCCAGAGATTTTGATGATGCAGTATACGGCGCCCCCAGCAGTGATGGCTGGCGGTTGCTGGTGGCAATTGCCGATGTATCCAGTTATGTAAAACCTGGAACTGCCCTGGATCAGGAAGCTGAAGCGCGTGGTACTTCGGTGTATTTCCCCACCCGAGTGGTGCCGATGCTGCCGGAAACATTAAGCAATGGGCTGTGTTCCCTGCGGCCTCAAGTGGATCGGTTGGCGCTGGTCTGTGACATGCAACTGGCAGCTACTGGAGAAGTTCGCCGGAGCAGGTTTTATCCCGCCATAATAAGCTCGCATGCGCGGCTGACATATCGACAGGCCAATCAGCTTCTGGAACAACAGGATGCTGCTGAGACGCTCGAATTATCTGCTTCCATTACCAATAGTTTATCGGCGTTGGAAGCCATTTGGCGTTGTCGTGACCAGGTCAAGGTGAAGCGCGGAGCATTAGCGTTTGACCGTCAAGAGACGAAATTTCTATGGAATGCCGATGGAACGGTCAGTAACATACAGCCAAGCCAGCGGCTGCTGACTCATCGGCTGATTGAAGAGGCTATGATTGCGGCCAATGTAGAAGCGGCAAAATTTTTGCTCCAACAGAATATTCCCAGTGTGTTACGCGTACATCCACCACCTTCCGGAGACAAGTTGACGGAGTTGGAACGAATGTTGCTGATGTACAACATTAAGCCGACCTGGCACGATAAACCCACGCCTGAAGACTTCGCACAAATTTTAGAGCAGGCCCAGCAACGCTCGGATAAAAGCATTATTGAAGACATGTTATTGCGGGCCCAAAGCCTGGCGATCTACAAGCCGATTGAAGAGGGTAAAACCAGTGGGCATTTTGCTTTGGCACTGGACGCATACAGTCACTTCACTTCACCGATCAGGCGCTATCCTGACCTGCTGGTTCACCGTGCAATTTATGCCGCATTGGATAAACGTCCGCAAAAGCCTGCCGATCAATCGGGAGGTGATACACAACGCAAATTAAATCAGCTGGCGCAACATTGTTCGTTTACCGAACGTCGGGCGGAGCAGGCCAGTCGGGATGTGGAATTCCGCTTGAAATGTCATTACCTGAAAGCCTTTGAAGGAAAGACTTTTGAGGGTTGGATAACCGGAGTGAAAAATTTCGGTTTGTTTGTAGAGCTGGCAGATTTACAAATCAGCGGTTTGCTGCATGTCAGCAACCTGGGGTCGGACTATTATATTTATGATGAGCGTGACTTATGCTTGTATGGTCGTCGGGCCGGCAATCGCTTTAATATCGGTGACCGATTGAGCGTTAAATTGTTACGTGTGGATATCGAACAACGTAAAATTGACTTCGGCCTGGAATAATTAATTTAAATCATCTTTAGTATGTCTGGACACAGTTCTCAACGGATATTCGGTCTGCAGGTTATCAGTAATCTGCTGGAACATAAGCCACATACTGTTCGTGCGCTGTGGGTTGAAGCCGAGAGCAGAAACCCACGCCTTGCAATTATTGCCGAAACCGCTGCCGGCGCAGGCATTAAAGTGCAGACGGTGCAGGCAACGGCATTAAAAAAACTGGCTGGTGGTGGGTTTCATCAAGGAGTATTGGCTGATATCGTACCGGATAACCTGTTGGTGCAAAAACAATTGGAACCGGCTTTGTCCGGCTTGGCCAATGATGCGACAGTGTTATTACTGGATGGTGTGCAGGATCCACATAATCTGGGTGCCTGTTTACGTTCTGCAGAAACGGCTGGGGTGGCGCTGGTGATAATCCCGCTGGATCGGGCAGCAGACTTAACGCCGGTAGCCAGACGAGCGGCCAGTGGTGCCGCTGAGCTATTGCCGGTTTGCAGGGTAACCAATGTGGCAAGGGCCATCCGCAGTTGTCAGCAAAATGGATTTTGGGTGGTTGGCACCAGTGATATTGCAACTGAGTTATTTTATAATCAACAATTCACAGGGAAAATCTTGCTGGTGATGGGTAGTGAAGCCGAAGGCATGCGCCGCTTGACCATGGAAAGTTGTGATCAATTGTTGAGTTTGCCGATGTCTGGGAAAGTCAGCAGTTTGAACGTTTCCGTGGCTACCGGTGTGTGTTTATTTGAAATTCAACGACAGAGGTTGCAATTATCATAAACAGAAAAGCCATTACAATATTCATGTTAGCCGGGATCGGTTGCTGTAATGCATTCGGACAGCCGTTCACTGATGTGACTGCTGAATCCGGATTGATACACACCCATTCCAACGCCTCTCAGCAGGGCCGTGAAGCCATTTTAATCGCCGGGGGTGGAACAGTGGGTGATTTTGATCATGATGGTGATCCGGATGTTTATCTGGTTGGTGGCGGCGAAAACACCAACGTCCTGTTTCGCAATAATGGTGACGGCAGTTTTGCTGATATTACCGCCGGTTCCGGGACAGGTCTTAATGACATATTAGGTTCCGGGCCGTTATTTGTTGATGTAGATGGTGACCGGGATTTGGATTTGCTGGTGTTTTCGGTGCATCAATGGGACCAGCCGATCGGTTCGGATCCTGATTTGCTGGAAAACCGCGCGCGCCTGTTAATCAATAATGGCAGCGGTGTATACACGGAAAGCCCGGATACCTCAGGTTTCGACTCAGGGATGCCTAATTTTGGTGGAACCATGGGTGATCTGGATCTGGATGGTGATCTTGACTTATTCATGGTTCACTGGAATTCATCTAGTGATGGTTTTCAACTATTCTGGGAAAATGACGGTGCCGGCCATTTCACCGATGTAACCAATGATTATCTGGGCACGCAGATTAATACCCTGGATCGTTTCAGCTTTACCGCCAACATTACCGATATAAACGAAGACGGATGGCCTGATGTGCTGCTGGCCAGTGATTTTGGAACCAGCCGGATGTTCATGTCCGATGGAATCAATGCTGGGCAGTTAACCTTTACAGTGGAAAAACCACCAGTGCTGACCGATGAAAACGGTATGGGCGCTGCTGTTGGCGATTATGACAATGATGGCGATCTGGACTGGTTTGTTTCCAGTATCTGGGATCCGGATTTTGAGGCTGAAGGTAACTGGGGTATTTCCGGTAACCGCCTGTATCGCAATACCGGTAACGGTGTATTTGAAGATGTTACCACCGAGGCTGGTGTACGCCGCGGGTATTGGGGTTGGGGTAGTTGTTTCGCGGACTTTAACAACGACACATATCTGGATATTTATCACGAAAACGGCTTCTCCATTGGTCAGGCAGAAGAGTTTTTTGAAGACCCGTCACGTTTGTTTATGTCAAATGGCGATGGTAGTTTTACCGAATCTGCAGTCAGTAATGGATTGACATACACTGGCCAGGGTCGCGGAATCAGCTGTTTTGATTATGATCTGGATGGAGATCTGGACATACTGGTGATGCCCAATGGCAGTGAAGTGCATTTATACCGCAATGATTTACCCAAAACCTTCAACTATTTGAAAGTACTGCTAACCGATGGCGCACCCAACCCACATGCGATAGGCGCCAGTATCGAGTTGGTGAATGCAACGGTGCAGCAGTACCGTGAAGTGACTGCCGGCAGCAACTATGTGTCGAATAACGAAACCCAGCAGCATTTTGGCCTGCATGGGGCCGGTTTTCCGCAACAAGTGAATATTATCTGGCCAGATGGTGAGAGCAAGCTGGTTCCAGGGCCCATTGCCATCAACCAAACACTCAGTATAGGTCGTTATTGCCACACCACGTATATCACAAGCATTATTACCGATCAGCCGGCTAATTTGATGTTGCAGGCGAATATGCCTGATGGAACACCGATCAATGCTACTGAGATAGAACTGCAAATTCTGTCCGGGCCACATACCGGTCAAAATCAAACAGCAACAACGGATACTCAGGGGCAGGCAATGTTCGTTTTGAATAATAGTGGTTCGGGCCAGGATCAATTGCGTTATCAGTTTGAGGCGGCCGGTGATACACGAGAGTGTCTGGCGCTGCTGAATTGGGAGCCGCAGGAAACTTTACTGACTAATGGGTTTGAAGCGCCATTGGTTTCTGAATGAGCCAACTGCTGATCGGCCGACACTGATTAAACTCATCTAGCCCGAGCATGGCTTCCCAGCAACTGGTCAGTAATTTATTTGATAAATAAGAGCTTACTTCTCCGACTATTACTTAAAAACCATCCCGGAATTTCTTAGCCGTTTTTGATTTGAGCTGATCAACTCAGGTTATTCCAAAGACTTTGCGCTGCGAATCAATTATCCGCTGGCATTACAGCACAGGTTGAATCTGAACTTGTAAGAAGCCATTCACAACATCTTTGCACCAGATTGATATTTTAGCTGGGTTAACAATATGCATTTCTAAAAATACTGAAGGTTAAAGCTGTCGACCAGCAATACAGCAGACAAGGAGCAGACAATGAATGGACTATCACGGCGGCATTTTCTTGCCACCAGTGGTGTGATGGCCGGAACACTTGCCAGTGACCCGTTACATGCACAGCTTGGTATCAGAATGGATCAAAAACTGTTTCCTGCGCCGCCGGTTAACCGTGGAGTTACCGGAGAGTTGCCGCCATTTGCTGTACGGGTACTCAGCAAAGCTGCTTATGGACCAACGCGTGGTGATGTGGAAGCTTTTGACGGCCTTCCGGGTGGGAGTGATTTTGCTCGTTTGCAGGCCTGGGTTGAAGAGCAGTTAAACCCCACAGCTATTGATACTGAAGTTGATACCCGTTTTGCTGCGGCCGGGACTGAGTTTCGCACCATATTGGCTTCTGATTTTGAGCTTTGGACACAATATGTGCGCAGTGATGAAGGTAGTGTGCGGACCCGCCCTTTCAGTGAATTGGATCGTTTGACCTACTTACGTGGCGCCTATAGTCGCTGGCAGTTTCGTGAAGTGATTTCCGATTTTTGGAATAACCACCTGCATGTTTACAGCCGCACAAATAATGAAACACAGGGTTTCATGCCATCTTACGAACGTGCGTTGCGCGGTGATGCAGCAGGTAACGGTCTGTTTGGTAACTTTTTTGATTTATTGCTCGGCAGTGCACGCAATGCTGCAATGCTTTATTACCTGGATAATTATCGGAATTCTTGGCCCAACCCAAACGAAAACTACGCCCGGGAAGTATTGGAACTGCATACGCTTGGTGCCCTCGAAAATTACTATGGTGCGGTTGACCCTGCAACAGTACCGGATAATGCTTTTGGACAGCGCGCCGGCTATACCGAGATCGACGTATTCCAGTTTGCCCGGGCATTAACCGGCTGGGGGGTGGCTGATGGTGATGATGGTGCGCCCGATACCGGTGCTTTCCTGTTCCGGCCCGATCGGCATTACGATGAACATGGCAGTGAGCCGATTCAGGTAATGGGGGTTACTATCAATGCTGACGGCGGTGAGAACGATGTATTGCAAATACTGCAGCATCTGGCTGAACACTTTGGTACCGCGCGATTTATTGCCGGGAAGTTGTGTCGCCGATTGGTGGGAGACAATCCACCGGAGTCATTGGTACAGAGCGCAGCCATGGAGTTTTACAATCGGCGCAATGACTCTGACCAATTGCGCGAAGTTTATCGGCACATTCTGTTATCCGCTGAATTCCAAAATACCTGGGCTGATAAAAGCCGGCGGCCATTAGAAACGATGTTGCGGATGTGGCGTGCTGCAGCGATTGATTTTACACCCACCGTGGATAATGCAGATGGCAGCCGTAATCGTATAGCCAGCGATATCAACAATCGGCTGGAAGCGGCCGGACAAAGGCCCTGGAATATTGAAGTGCCTACCGGGTATCCGGATTTTAAAGCCTATTGGCAAGGTACCGGCACCCTGGTTGCGAGCTGGCGGTTGGTGACCTATCTGCTCAGTCGAAGAGATACCAACGGTGATAACTTTGTTTTGAATATAGCGCAACAGGTTAATATCTTGCTGCCCAATGCTAACGACCGCACACCTCTGCAGATAGGTAATACATTGACCTTGGCTGCTTTGGGTTTTCTCCCAGACCCGACCACGATGTCAAAGATTGTTTTGTTTATTGCTGAGCAGGCAGGCATTACCCTGAATGAACCGATAGACAACGGCACTGGTATTGACAGTTCTGATTTGGGTAATAGTAATTATCAAAAAATCATGCGTGGCAGCATGGCATTGATAGTCTTGTTGCCGGTTGGTCAGCGTCGCTAAAGGAGTGAAAATCATGGACACACAGAAGATTAATCGTTTTGATCGTCGCTCGTTCTTACGCTCCACAGCATTAGCCAGCGGAGCCGTAGGTTTGGCAACATTAACCGGTGGCTCGTTACAGGTGGCATTTGGTTCCAGTGGTATCAATAAGAATGTATTTGTATACATCTTTATGCGGGGTGGACCCGACTGGCTCAGTTTTATCACTCCAATGGATGGCCATCCCAGCCGTGGTGATTATGAAGCATTGCGTATCAATGGAACACAAATCCCGAATAATCGTTTACTTGCGCTGGCTGATGGCTGGGGGATTAACGATTTTGGTGGGGCATTCCAGGGGTTGTTCCAGGATGGTGATTTGGCAGTGGTGCAGGCGGCAGGTTTACCGATTGCCAATCGCAGCCACTTCGAAGCAGAGCGTTTCGTAGAACTGGGTACGCCGGGGAATCGTTTTACTTCCAGTGGATGGTTGGCACGGCATATGCAAACAGCGATTAATCTGCCGGGCAGTGTACCAATTTTAGGGATGGCGGCCGAAAGCAGTATCACCTTTTCTTTGTTGGGTGAACCATCGGCATTGAGTCTGGGGAATCCGGCTTCATTCGAATTGGAAGGCGGGTCAGATATTCGTGAAGACGAGCTACAGGCTGTATTGACGGATATCTATGCCCAGGGTGATTCGGAAATCGAGGTTGCCGGCAGTCAGGCACTGGAGGCTGTCAGTATCGTGCAAGATGTTTTTGATGGCGAGTACGTTCCGTCTAACGGTGCGCAATATCCGGATTCCGATCTCGGTGATGAATTACTGAGCATTGCCCGCCTGATTAAAGCGGACAGCGGTGTACGCGTTGCGCAAGCTGACCGTGGTGGTTGGGATACTCACAATGGTCAGGGTCCTTTGCAAGCGGGTGGATACGGCGGCCGTGTTCAGGACATCGCTGATAGCGTAGCGGCCTTTTTGACTGATCTGGATGTGCCCACAGGTGATGGTGGCAGCTGGAAAGATCGGACCTCGGTGCTGATGATGGGTGAATTTGGCCGCCGGGCTTTTGACAATAACGACGCCGGTACTGACCATGGTTATGCAGGCAATATACTGGTGGCTGGAGGCGCGTCTGTGAACGGGGGAGTTTACGGTACCTTTCCAGGATTGGCTGATGGCGATTTGTTTCAGGGTAACGATGTTTTAGCGACCACAGATTACCGCAACGTGTTTAGTGAAATGTTACTAAAACACCTGGGCAATCCGGAAATAGGGACGATGCTGCCTGACTTTAATGACAGCAGTCCGTTGGGAGGTTACAACCCGTTGGGTATCTTCAATGGGGAGGATATCCAGCCCAATCTCGGCCCACAGGATGTTATTGCAAAAAATGGCTTTGAGTGAGCTGCAGGGAGATTAAGTACAGCCATATCAGGATAGAATATAGCCTCGAAAAATCTCCGGGCTGGATAAGCACGGATGCCTTGAACGGGTTTGCTATTGCCCCAACTTGAGGGCTAAAACCCGCCCCCAAAATATCATTATATTATTCGTGATTCCCTCGCGGGTTGCCTTGTTGCAATGTTAGAATGCAACTATTACCAAACAAGTAGTACAGGTTTATTACATGGATTTCAAACTGACTGAAGAGCAGCAAATGATTCAGGATGCGGCTCGTGATTTCGCGGAGAATGCGATCATGCCGGTCGCGGCTGAATTTGATGTGTCCGGTGAATTTCCGATGGAGACCATCAAAGCCATGGGCGAATTGGGTTTGATGGGTATTGAAGTGCCTGAGGAATATGGCGGCGCTGGTTTGGATGCTGTCTCCTATGTCGTGGCAATGATTGAAATTGCTCGGGCTGATGGCGCACATTCAACCATTATGTCGGTTAATAATACCTTGTACTGCAATGGCATTTTGACATACGGCACGGAACAGCAAAAACAGCAGTTTGTCCGGCCAGTGGCAGATGGTTCAGTGATTGGTGCCTATGCTTTAACTGAACCACAATCAGGTTCGGATGCCAGCAATATGCGTTCTCGCGCAATTTTGTCTGAAGATGGCAGTCATTACATTATCAATGCCAAAAAGTCGTGGATCACATCTGGACCAGTGGCCAAATATCTGGTTTTGTTTGCGGTAACTGATCCGGATGCAGGTGGCAAAGGTGTCACTGCATTTTTGATTGATGCAGAACAGCAAGGTTTTATTCGCGGCAAAATGGAACCCAAGCTGGGTATTCGTGCTTCGGCAACCTGCGAAATTGAACTGGTTGATTATCGCTGCCCTGTTGAACACCGCCTGGGCCAGGAAGGTGAAGGCTTCAAGATTGCAATGAGTGTGCTGGATGTGGGTCGTATTGGAATTGCTTCACAGGCTGTTGGTATCGCGCAGGCGGCCTATGAGGCGAGTGTGGAATATGTCAAAGAACGTAAGGCATTTGGTAAAGAAATCGGCGCTTTTCAAATGATTCAAGCCAAGATTGCCGATATGAAAACCCGGTTGGAAGCAGCCCGGCTTTTAACCTTCAGCGCGGCTTGTAAAAAGCAGGAATGCCAGCAAACTGGCGAACGTTTTACTGTAAATGGCAGCATGGCCAAGTTATTTGCTTCAGAAGCTGCGATGTGGATTACCCACCAGGCAGTGCAGATTCACGGAGGCATGGGGTACAGTAAGGAAATGCCGATTGAAAGGTACTTCCGTGATGCCAAGATTACTGAAATATATGAAGGTACCAGCGAAATACAAAGGATGGTCATCGCTCGAATGGAAACCGGGCTGCGCTAGCCTGCATGCACAACTGGTTATATCAGTCTTTTACAAGCACAATAAAACCATATGTTTATTTTGATCACAACCGTATTCTCCCAGGAGAATACGGTTTTTTTATTAGGTAACTTCTGGTAAACAGGACCCGGGAACCATAGTCATGAGCGTAATGATGTCTGACATCAACAGCGAACAGCAAAAACAACAATTATTGGAGGCTATAGCAGCTGAATGCAGTAATCTGATTGAATATCAATCAGGTGAAGCTACCGATAAATCTGGTTTGATAGCGCAATTTTTCCGGCGCGCCGCTTTGGATGAATTACAGAAGTATTCAGTGACTCAGCTGGCGAATTTGATCAACGGCATGTCACAGATGGTGCAACAAAGATCGCGTGGCGAACTGCTGATACGAGCCTACAATCCCAGCGAAGCCGAACACGGCTGGGATTGCGCCAACACCGTGCTGGAAATGGTTAACGACGATATGCCGTTTCTGGTGGATACCGTGAGCATGATTCTGGCTGAGCTTGGCCATCAGATTCAGATCATTATTCATCCGGTGGTGTGGGTCGCGCGTAATCAGCAGGGCAAGGTTACTCACTTGTTGCCGCGCTCCTCATCGTCGGGCCAGGCGGATTCGTTGATGCATATCCAGATAGAACGCCAATTGCAGGGCAAACGTTTAACCAAATTGGTTAAACATATCAGCGACGCGTTGGATGAGGTTCGGCTGGCGGTGGCTGATTGGCAGGCAATGCGCAAGCGGGTCCAGGAAATTGCTGAGCGATTTGTTTCTGACCAACCACGTGAAGGCGCTGAGGATTTGGACGAGGCTGAGCATTTTTTAAGGTGGCTGGATGAAGATAATTTCACTTTCCTGGGCTTGCGGGAATACGAAATACATCATCACGGCGATGAGCGTGAATTGCATGTAATACCGGACTCAGGCAAAGGGATTTTACGCCGCGAACGAAAAAAAAGTCAGCCACGTAAATTAAAATCATTATCCAATGCAGCGCAGGGTACTGAACAACGTCCACAACCGATCATTATTACCAAAACCAATTCCCGTTCGCGTGTTCACCGCAGTGGCTATATGGACTATATCGGGGTATTACGCTACAACGCTGAAGGTAAGGTGATTGGCGAGTACCGGATTTTGGGTTTGTTTACTTCAGGCGCCTATAACCTGCGCTGTGTTGACACGCCGTTGGTCCGGCGCAAGGCCGAACGGGTAATGAAAATGTCAGTGTTGCGACCGGTCAGCCATGAGGGTAAGGCCTTAATGCATATTCTGGAAACCATGCCGCGTGATGAATTGATGCAAAGCACAATCGAGGATTTGCATGAACTGGCCATGGGGGTGCTGAATTTACAGGAGCGCCCGCAGACACGCCTGTTTATCCGGCGTGAGCGTTATGGGCGATTTTACTCGTGTATGGTGTTCATTCCGCGTGACCGTTTTAACACTGAAAATCGTGAGAAAATCCAGGCCATCCTGCAACGCGGATTAAAAGGCGAGCATGATGACTTTGCAGTACAGGTTTCCGAATCGACCCTGGCGCGTTTGCATGTGGTGGTGCGACCACATTCAGGCACACAGCCGGATGTTGATACCAAAGTGCTGCAGAAGCGTATCGTTGAAGCTGTACGTTCCTGGCATGATGAACTGCGTGCCGCATTGATCAAACGACATGGTGAGCATGACGGAATCAAGTTATCCGATAAATACGGCAAAAGTTTTCCGGTGTCCTACAGCGAAGAAGTTTCTGCCTGGGTGGCTTCATTTGACGTTGATAATATTGATGGCCTGCAGGATGAAGGTGATTTGTGCACCAGTTTGTATGTGCCACGGACCAAACGCGTAAAAGACCTGTTGCGCTTTAAGTTATTCCGTTTCGGGGCTCCGCTGGAGTTGAGCCGGGTATTGCCGATGCTGGAAAACCTGGGTGTGCGGGTGATCAACGAACGACCTTATCACCTGGAATGTAAGCAAGAGCTATGGATTCAGGATTTCGATATATTACCGGTGGCTGGAATCAGTATTGATATATCAACCATTCAGGCCAGTTTCCGCGAAACCTTCGAACGGGTGCTGCGCGGTCAGGCTGAGAACGATGGTTTTAACCGATTGGTTATAGCCGCCAGTCTCGATTGGCGTCAGGTGGCGGTGTTACGTGCTTATTGCCGTTATCTGCTGCAAACCCGCATGCCGTTTTCGCAAACCTATGTTGAGGACACACTGGTCAGACACCCTGTGATCGGTTGTTTATTGGTAGGATTGTTTGAATCGATGTTTGCCATCAATACGCAAATGCCGGGGCGGTTTCGTGCGTTGGCGCGGGCCTTGGAAAAGTTGCGTAATAAACATGAGGGCAATATAGAAAGCGCATTGGGTGCTGCCGTCAACGATATTATTGAGCAAAAGCCCAAGTTAAGTGCTGATGCCGATGGTCGTCAGCAAGGCTCAGCGTTGATTAATGCGGCACTTGATGCCGGTTTGCAAACGATTTCCAGCCTGGATGAAGATCGTATTATCCGTAATTATTACGAAACCATGATAGCAACCCTGCGGACCAATTTTTATCAGCAGGCTGAGCAAGGTGAGTACGCTGAACACATAAGTTTTAAATTGATATCCAAGCGCGTCCCGGAGCTGCCCAAACCTTATCCATATCGTGAAATATGGGTACACTCTCCACGAGTAGAGGGTATCCATCTGCGGATGGGGCCAGTGGCCCGAGGAGGGCTGCGCTGGTCAGATCGAAAAGAGGATTTTCGCACCGAAGTATTGGGCTTGATGAAAGCCCAAAATGTCAAAAACACCATGATAGTACCGGTCGGGGCCAAGGGCGGGTTTGTGGTTAAACACATGCCGGAAGGTGATCGTGATGTGGTAATGCAGGAAGTGGTGCATTGTTATCAGAGCTTTATCAACGGCCTATTGGAGATTACCGATAACGTTATCGATGGTGAATTGATTAAACCAGTCAATGTAGTTTGTCATGATAAAGATGATACCTATCTGGTAGTGGCTGCCGATAAAGGTACGGCAACTTTCTCAGATACTGCCAATGCGATTGCTGCACAGCATAAATTCTGGCTGGGAGATGCATTTGCCTCTGGTGGTTCCAATGGCTATGACCACAAAGGTATGGGGATTACCGCGAAAGGTGCCTGGGAGTCAGTCAAACGGCATTTCCGAGAGTTGGGCGTGGATACGCAAAGCGAGCCTTTTAGCGTGATTGGTATCGGTGATATGGGTGGGGATGTATTTGGTAACGGCATGTTGCTGTCCGAACATATCCGATTGCAAGCAGCTTTTAATCACCTGCATATTTTTATTGATCCAGATCCGGATCCGGCAGCCAGTTTTCAGGAACGCAAGCGCTTGTTCGAACTGCCGCGATCAAGCTGGCAGGATTATGATGAAAAACTGATTTCCAAGGGTGGCGGTGTGTTTTCCAGGGCCGCTAAATCGATCAAATTGAGTAAACAATTGCGAGCTTGGCTGGGCACTGAAGAGCAGCAATTGACACCGCTGCAATTAATTCATGAATTACTCAAAGCGCCATGTGATCTGTTATGGAATGGTGGCATTGGAACCTACATAAAAGCCAGCAGTGAGAGCCATGCCGATGTGGGTGATCGGGTTAATAATGCAGTCCGTGTGGATGCCACTCAATTACGCTGCAAGGTCGTTGGTGAAGGCGGTAACCTGGGTCTGACCCAATTGGGCCGAATGGAATTTGCCATGCATGGAGGCCGGGTTAATTCTGATTTTATTGATAACTCAGCCGGTGTGGATTGCTCTGATCACGAAGTCAATATAAAAATACTGCTGGATTTGGCTTGTGATGAGAAAGGTTTGGGGATGCCGCAACGCAATCAGTTATTGCGGGATATGACGCCCGAAGTTGAGCAACTGGTATTACGCAGTAATTATCTGCAAACCCAGGCGCTGAGCATGATGGAATCGTTTGCGGTGGAACGGTTGGGAGCTAAAGTGCATTTGATCAGCAGCCTGGAAAACAGGGGTGTGCTGGACCGGCAACTGGAGTTTTTGCCGGATAACGAAATGTTGCGTGAGCGGGCGGCAAGTGGCCAGGGTTTGACCCGGCCGGAACTGGCGGTATTACTGTCTTACAGCAAAATATCTTTGTATCGGCAATTGTTGCAGAGTGAAGTACCCGAAGATCAATTTTTAGCCCGTGAGCTGGTTCAGTATTTTCCTAAGGCAATCCAGGAACGGTATGCGGATTTGATGGAAAAACACCCGCTGAAACGTGAAATTATCGCAACCAGGGTCACCAATAGTATGGTTAATCGTATGGGCGCGTCATTTGTTACCCGGATACGTGAGGATACCGGTGCTGATGCCGCAGCCATCGCCAAAGCCTATGCGGTAGCCCGGGAAGTATTTCAAGCGCAAGCTTATTGGACAGAGCTGGAAGCTCAGGATGCGACAGTGGCGGCCAACTCACAAATTGATGGTTTCAAGGAAATGTGGGATGTTGTCCGGCAAGCTACCCGTTGGCTGCTTAATCGCCCGGGTGGGGATCACATTGAAATCCAACAGCAAGTGAAGAGGTTTGGCCCGGGAATAGCTGAGCTTTATGAGTATTTGCTTGAAGCCCTGCCGCAGGATTCATTTGCGGTATATGAGCAGCAAAAGGCCGGATACCTGGAATCCGGATTCACTGAACCTATGGCTAACCGGATTGCTTTATTGCAATTTATGACCGTTGGTTTGGATATTGTCGATGAAGCCGCTCAGCAGAATCTGCCGGTGCGGGATGTATTAAATACCCATTTCGCTGTTGCAGAAATTTTGAATATTGACTGGTTACGCCGGCAGGTGGAAACCTTGTCGACCAGTGGTAACTGGGAGGCCCACGCACGCGGGCATCTGCGTAATGATCTGATTACCCAGCATCGGGATTTGACCAGCCAGTTTCTGCACTATCGTTCCACTCGGCCAGATGCTACCGTGAGCAGCTGGCAAAAAGTCCATCAGGACCGGATACAACGTACTTTAAGTATTTTGGACGATATGCGCCGCTTACCCAGCATGGACATTGCTGCCATGACCGTAGCAGTGCGGAGCCTGGAACAACTGGTGACTGCCGGTATGGCAGCTGATTGATTAACGTGAGGCGATCATGCAACTAGCATTTCTGGCAAGTGGTTTGAGTGAGGCGCAAAACGCCAAGAAAAAACTGCAGGCAGCTTATGGAAAAGTTACGCCGGCCAAAGCGGATGTGCTGGCGGTGCTGGGTGGTGACGGTTTTATGCTCAGCTCGCTGCATAAATATGGGCACCTGGGCAAACCCCTGTTTGGGATGAAGCTTGGCAAAGTTGGTTTTTTGATGAACCGATTCACTGAAGATGATGTTGCCGAGCGGGTATCCAAGGCTCAGGCGGTAGACCTGAAACCATTGCAAATGACCACTACTGATCCAGATGGACATCAAACCCAGGCATTGGCGATTAATGAAGTGTCACTGTGGCGCCAGACCAATCAGGCAGCACATTTGCGTATTTCGATTAACGATATTATTCGGATTCCGGAACTTATGGCTGATGGCGTGTTGTTATCAACCGCTGCCGGCAGCACTGCTTATAATCTGTCTGCACATGGCCCAATTTTGCCACTGGGCACTGAAGCCCTGGCATTGACACCGATCAGCCCGTTTCGGCCGCGACGTTGGCGGGGAGCGGTATTGCCGAATAAAACGCGGGTGACGGTAGAAGTTTTGAATCATAAAAAGCGACCGGTCAATGCCACGGCTGACTCTGATGAAGTGGCAGACGTAGTACGGGTGGATATGCATCTGCGTCAGGATATTTATTACCGGTTATTATTTGACCCGGATCATTCGCTGGAAGAAAGGGTATTAAACGAACAATTTCTATGAGTCAGTCATCATCGCAGCCGCCGGCAGCAACTCAAGCCAAGGATCAGCCGTTTGTGGTGGCGATATCGTCACGTGCATTGTTTGATCTGGATAACAGCCATCAGATATTTGAAACCAAAGGCCTGGAAAGTTACGCGAACTACCAGGTGCAGCATGAAAATGAGCTGTTGAAACCCGGGATTGCTTTCTCACTGGTTAAAAAATTACTGGCATTAAACGAAAACCAGGCTGAACATGCCGGCGTCGAAGTCATTTTGTTGTCTCGAAACAGTGCTGATACCGGGCTTAGGATTTTCAACACCATCGAACATTATGGTCTGGATATTGTGCGGGCGGCATTTACCAATGGTGTCAGTCCACACAGTTATATGCAGCCATTTGGTGCCCATCTGTTCCTGTCTGCACATGGTGACGATGTGCGCGCGGCACTGGATGCCGGCCACGCCGCTGCAACCTTAATGCCTTCTGCTATTCAGGGAGATACCACATCACAACTTCGGATTGCCTTTGATGGCGATGCGGTATTGTTCAGCGACGAAGCCGAACAGATATACCAACGTGATGGATTGGATGCATTCGCTGACTCTGAAAAAACTGCTGCTGCCAGACCATTGGCTGCGGGGCCTTTCAAACCGGTGTTGGAAGCCATTCATGATATTCAGGCGGCTTACCCGATTGAAGAAAACCCGATCCGCACAGCGCTGGTTACTGCCCGATCCGCGCCATCGCATAAGCGAGTGATTTTGACTTTGCGCAACTGGGGTATCAGGATTGATGAATCACTATTTCTAGGTGGACGCAGCAAAGGTGAGTTTTTACGTGCTTTCGGTGCTGATATCTTCTTTGATGATCAGCGGGTACATGTGGAGTCCAGTCGTGAGCATGTAGCGACCGGGCATGTGCCGCATGGGGTGGCGAATAGGGATAGGCTGTAGTTTTGTCTTAACGAATATTTAGAAGAATTGCCTGTTAACTGGAAGTGATATTGAACTAGGATTGCAACCGGCGTTGCCGGTTGTTTTGCTGCCAAAATCGATGCCGGCTTTCACGAAAAATCTTATTGACTGCTACTTTGAAGTTGCATACAAAGAAAATATCAGACGCGAAAGTAAATTGTTGGGTCGGTTTTTAAAACGACACCATGATGCAGGTATGGTCAAACTCCACCCATTGACACCAATTGGCTAATTGGAGGCAGCTTTGTTTCAGGCGCTGAACTGGTGTTAAATCTAACAGCTAAAGTTTTTCTCGCACGGGCTATTCGGCTCATTACAGTACCGATAGGAATTTCGAGCACATCAGCAATTTCAGCATATGTAAGACCACTAACCGTGAACAGCGCCAGACTGGTACGTTGATTTATAGGTAGCTCATCCATGGCCATGTTTACCTGCGCTAGTGTTATGCTGTTTAAAATATGGCGCTCATTATCGCCTACATTGATCGGGATTTGGGCATCATCAAGATCGACTACAGCCCGAACCTTTTGTTTACGTACTTCGTCAATCCATAAATTACGGCACACACGAATAGCCCATTTTTCCAGATGAATATCCTCAGGGATGCCTTTCACCAGCAGCTTTTCAACGGTTCCCTGTAACAGATCATCGGCATCGTGGGCTGTGCCGGTGAGTGCGAAAGCGAAGCGCCGCAGTTTCGGTAATATTTTGACTAACTCATCTCGCATAACAATTGCGTTCAATTAGTGAGTCTATGTAACACGCTGAAATGTATAGAATTCGTATTGAATGCGAACTGCAAATGCTGTGCTGCGGATCATGAAGTTTATGGAATGCATGTTGAAACTCTCTGTTTGTTAGGTTTTAGCACTCTGGAAGAAAGTCTAAACACATGCACATGACACCGAGATGAACGTCATTTTACGTTCATCCCGGTGTCACTTGCGCAACTATAATCTCGCCTATCGAGGCTCACAACATCAACTGAAGAGCGAAAGTGTCTTTGAATTGGAAGTTGCACAAACCAAACAACAATCACTCATCGTAGGATTGAAATCTGTGCAGGGATGAGGCGTTACTGCCGAGCATCGAATTGGAACTGTTGAACAAAGGCAAGCGTATCATGACGACCGAATTTCACCATTCGCCAGTCGCCGGCAGAGTTTCGGAACGTGTCGTGGATGTCCGCACACATCACCCCCCACCTGAGCGGTGATCTGTACACCCGTATAGAGAACATTGAAATACCGAAGTGACATCACAATCGTCAAGCTACTTTGCTTCGGCAGTGTTTGTCATACAGCTATCATGTTGGTGGAATTAAACTTGAAACTGTGAATATAAACAGCTTCGAAACCGATATGCCTGTAAAGGGAAAGCCTGTACTCAAAGCTGGCAGTACGATTTTGCTTATCGAGCCCGCGCCGTATCTCCGGTCTGCGATTTGTGAATTGTTGGAAGTATTCGGTTACCGGGTACTCACCGCAAGTAATCGTGAAACGGCGCTTCAGTTGTGTGTTCAGCTACAGAATGAAATTGATTGCCTGATCGTGGCCGCCTTTATGCTTAATTCAACCGGGCTCGAAGTGGTGGATGCCATTCGTGAAGCCGGTTATCAAGCACCGGCGCTGCTCTATTCGGTGTTTGAGGCCGATCAGAAAATACTTAAGCGCGTCACATCCGGAGAGGTCATTTTTTTACCAATGCCTTTTTCGCCCGGTAATTTTAGATGCAAAATAAAAGAGGCGATTAGGCTTGCTCAGTTGAGTACTGTCACAATCGAGCAATCGGCTGTGTAGCAACTTGCGATAACGATATTGGAGTAAAAATACAATGGCAAGTTAGCTCTTGCTGGACTACACTCGGTTGAGCGTTGATGAGTAGAATCATTGAAATGAACCTTAACCGGGGTTTGATGTGTTTATATATTGCCGTGCAGTACCGCGGACGTTCGCATTAGAGAGTTCGTGATGCTCGCTTTGCTTATGGCACACTCGCTAAAATTAATAGTTTCGCCATGAGAATACTCGTAGTGGAGGATGAAGCCTTGCTGGCCGACGGCATCGTCGAAGCCCTTCGGATCGAAGCCTACGCGACAGACCTGGCTCGTGATGGAGCAAGCGCAGAGGAATTGATGTTCGTAAACAACTACGATTTGGTCATCCTTGACTGGAGCATTCCACCACCTACCGGCATCGATTTACTGCGTTTATGGCGCGAAGACGGAAATGCCACACCAGTTCTGATGCTCACTGGCCGCTCACAAATCGAAGACCGCGTCACCGGGCTCGACAGTGGCGCTGATGATTATTTGAATAAGCCGTTCTTACTTCCTGAACTGCTTGCTCGGGTGCGCAGTTTGCTACGGCGGCGCGACAAACCACTGCAAACGAGCCTTAAAGCGGGTGATCTTGAAATTGATCGCGTGCAAAGATTGGTCACAATTGCGGGTGAACCGATTGAGGTATCGCCAAAAGAATTTGCCATGCTCGAATATCTGATAAACCATCTGGACGAAGTAGTTACCCGTACGGAACTTATTGAACACGTCTGGGATGACGCATTCGATTCAATGAGTAACCCAGTGGACGTGATCATATACAGACTGCGTAAGAAAATAGATGGTGGCCGAACGCAACAGCTATTGCATACAAAAAAAGGTATGGGTTACATGCTCACCGGCCGGCGCAGGTGAGCAAGCAGCTGCGCGAGGACTTGCAGACACCGCACAGTCGTGGGCGGCGTAACTGGTTTCCACTCATGGTACTGGCTCTTGGTGGTGCAGCATTGTTATTGTTTGCTAGTACTGAGTGGATTCACGCGCGCTTCCAGGTTGGAGCTGAGCAGGTGCTGGCGCTCAACAAGATCCAAACAAAGATATCTATCTCCCATTTGTGGGTTGAGGAGTACGTTACTGGTGACACAGTTGATTTGGATGAAATCCGCGGTAACCTCGCGGAATCTGAGGTTCTGCTTCATGGTATAGAAACACAAATGTTGGAAAGCCAACAGTTATTAAATACCAGCGAACTGGTGACGGCGGGCAAGTCAGTGGCAGGTGCGCTCTCCGAGCTTACTCATTTCGCTGTGGTCACGCAGCAACGCATCGAAGGGGTTGATGCTGCTGAGGAAGTTGGCATTGGTTCAACCATTGATACACAATTCGACGCGATATTCGCAGCCATACTCGCCAATCTTATCACCTTGGAAAGTATCTACCAGACGGCGTTCGATAGGACCGAGGCGCGCGCCCGGGTTCTGGTCCGTGCCATTGTCATTGCTTGGTTGCTGATTGTTGCCGTCGCGGTTGGTGGGCTGTGGCATCGGGAACGACGGCGTGCTGAGGCAGTGTATGCGCTGATTGACAGCGAGTCGCGATTATTACAATCACAGAAAATGGATGCGGTAGGAAGACTCGCGGGAGGAATCGCACACGACATCAACAACCACCTTGCCGCGATGACAATGCAATGCGAAGTAGTCAAGTTAAGGGCTTCTCCAGGTGATCCAATCATCGAACGTATGGACGCTATTACGGCAATTGGCGCCAAGTCTGCTGCGCTGATCAGACGCCTGCTTGCATTTAGTCGCAGACAACCGGTACAACCCCAGGTTTTCAGCTTAAAACGCATTGTTGTCGGTATGGAAAAAATGCTCGCGCGCTTGATTGGAGATGACATCCGGTTGCGAGTCCTATGTGGCGATGACATATGGAACGTCATGATGGATCCATCACAATTGGAGCAGGTGTTGTTGAATCTGGTTATCAACGCGCGCGACGCCATGCCGGCAGGCGGTGAGATCAGCGTGTTTGTCGAAAACCGCTCGATCAAAGAAATACCTGGTGGACAAAATTCCAATTCGCCCGGTGATTATGTTGTGTTGACCGTGTCAGACCAGGGTAGTGGTATTCCTACAGATGTTGTGGACAAGGTATTCGAACCGTATTTCACAACAAAAGACATCTCAACAAGCAGCGGGCTTGGACTTGCTATAGTCCATGGCATAGTTACACAAAATCGTGGTTATATATCGTTGAATAGCAAAGAAGGCTGCGGCACAACCTTTGAAATCCTGCTTCCGCGCAGTGAATATGCTGAACCTGAGAAAGCCACTCGGCCAGCGCTTGGGGCTCCACAGGCTATCGAGTCTACCCGAATCCTAGTAGCTGAAGACAACGCGGAACTACGCCTGGCAACCTGTGAGATTCTTGGCGAGCTTGGCTACAAAGTCTGGTCCGCGAGCGATGGCGAACAAGCACTGCAAATATTCGATACCATTGACACCCCTTTTAATCTTGTCATCACCGACGTTGTAATGCCCGCAATCAACGGCAAGAAACTCGCGGACCAGATGCGTGCACGCCAGCCTGAGCTGTCGATAATTTTCGTTTCAGGCTACACTGATGATGTGATCCTGCGCCACGGAGTGGAGGCTGGCGACGTTGATTTTCTTACCAAGCCCTTCACGGCCACCGATTTAGCAAAAACGGTGCAAGCCGTGCTTAGCAGGGCGGGTAATTCTCAACGACATCGTACGGTCATTTCTTTTTAAAACCTGACCGAATCCTGATACCTACTGTGCTGAAAAGAGGATTTGATTTAGTTCAAAGTAGTGGGTGTCTTGAATAGCACTTTTAATCAAGCATAGGTATCTTGTAGTACAACCAAGAAGCTTTTCTATCAAATGACTAATTGAGCCATGGAAGGATGAGTAATCAAGCAGCTATTTCAGTGAGTAGTTCTTTAAACGAAGTACGTTATGAAATCCGCGGTGAGCTGGCGCATCGGGCGGAAGAACTTGAACGAGCCGGGTGCGAAATTATCAAACTGAACGTGGGTAATCCAGGTCACTTTGGCTTGCCTGTACCGGAATCGATCCGTATGGCGGTGGTGGAAAATCTGCGTAAAGCAGACGCCTATTGTCATCAGAAAGGTATTTTTCCTGCCCGTGAGGCAGTGGTCATGCAGTTCCAGAACAGGGGTGTTACCGATGTCACTGTAGATCAGGTAATCATGGGCAATGGCGTCAGCGAGCTGATTGATATGAGCTTGCGAGCATTGCTGGAAACTGATGATGAAGTGCTGTTGCCCAGCCCTGATTACCCACTGTGGTCAGCATCTACAGTGCTGAATGGTGGCAGGGCCGTATATTATCATTGCCGACCCGAGCAGAACTTTCTCCCGGATCCTGCCGAGTTAGCAGGATTGATTACTCCGCGGACCCGGGCAGTGGTATTGATTAACCCGAATAATCCAACAGGTGCGGTCTATTCCAAAGAGTTACTACAAGCTATCGTAGGCTTGGCCGAACGCCATAAATTGGTGTTGTTTGCTGACGAAATTTATGACCAGGTAGTATTCGATCAAGCGGCGCATCAGCCGCTGGCGCCGTTGGTCAAAGAAACCCTGTGTGTAACTTTTGGCGGCTTATCAAAAGTTTATCGTGCCTGCGGTTATCGGGTTGGTTGGGCGGTGTTTAGCGGTCAGTCGGGTATTGCAGATCAGTATTTGCATGCTGTTGAGTTGCTGGCAGCATTACGTTTGTGCGGAAATGTGCCGGGCCAGTGGGGCGTGCAAACTGCCTTGGGTGGCCTGCAGAGCATCCATGAATTGACTGCGTCTGAAGGTCGCCTGGGAGAATCCCGTGCTGCTGTTATGTCGGCGGCGGCACAAAGCCGTTACCTCAACCTGGTTGCCCCGATGGGTGCAATGTATGCCTTTCCAGGGGTCGATACTGAGCAGTTGCCGCAATTTGATGATTACCAGTTTGCACTGGATTTATTGAATCAAAAACATGTGCTGGTGGTGCCTGGGAGTAGTTTCAATACCGGTTATCGAAACCACTTTCGGATTACCATATTACCTGAGGCGCACATTATTGCCGAAGTGTTTGAACGTATAGATACCATTTTGGAAGCCTATGTCGGCCAATAAATAGACAATGAAACTCAGCGATCTGCATACACCATGCCTGGTACTCGACCAGTTGAAACTCAAGCACAATATTGATGTGATGAATGCACGGATTCAGGCCCATGGGGTCATGTTTCGGCCACATGTAAAAACAGCCAAGTGTCTTGAAATCGCCCGTCTGGTCAGCGCAGGCAACACCGGTCCGATTACCGTCTCCACTTTGCGCGAAGCTGAATATTTCTTTGCAGGCGGGTTTGAAGACATTCTCTATGCGGTGAGCATTGTTCCTGCCAGGCTCAGGCGCGTACAGGCCCTGATGGATCGGGGCTGTGATTTAAAACTCATCCTGGATAATATCGATGTTGCACGACGGTTGGCTGCGGCTGGCATGGAAATGCAAATGACTTTCAAAACCTTGATTGAAGTCGACTGTGACGGACATCGGGCTGGGTTGGCCCCGAATGACCCTGCAGTGGTTGAACTGGCGAAAATATTAAACGATCTGTCAGGTGTTGAATTCCTTGGTTTCATGACCCACGCTGGCGAGTCTTATACTTGTAGCTCGATTGGTGAGCTCAAGCGGCATGCTGTCCAAGAGGCAAAAGCTATCATTGATTGCACCCAGGCAGTCGGTAAAGCTGGGTTAAGCGCCCGCATACGCAGCGTCGGGTCAACACCCACCGCCACTTTTGTTGATGACTTAAGCGGAATCAGTGAAGTGCGTGCCGGTGTTTATGTGTTTCAGGATTTGTTCCAGGTGGGCCTTGGTGTTTGTGGGTTACAAGATATTGCCATGGCGGTACTGACCACAGTGGTCAGTCACAAGCAAAGCCAAAACAGACTGATTGTTGATGCCGGTGGTCTTGCGCTCTCCAAAGATCACAGTACCGCAACCCAAAAAATGGATTGCCGGTACGGACTGGTCTGTCATGCCGAATCAGGTGAATTGATCGATGGTTTGTATGTTGAAGCCGCCAATCAGGAGCACGGTATGATCACTGCGGTTGCAGGGCAGATTGATTATTCGCTGTTTCCCATAGGTACACAGTTACGGATATTGCCTAACCACGCCTGTATGACAGCGGCGGCCCATGATAAATATCATGTGCTTGATGTCGATGCTAATGTTTGCGCTACCTGGTCGCGATGCAACGGTTGGTAAGCAGAGGTTGCTCTAGCCAAAATATTGTTTCAGTTCCTTGATGCTGTAACGGCTGACGGGCACGCTGACACCACCAGCCAGTTCCGCGTGATAACGGCTGCCTTCCCGGCTGCGCAGGCCTTCAATAAACTTGAGATTGATAGCGTTGGATCGATGGACGCGGACAAAGCCAGACGGAGGTGATTCCATGATTTGCCCTAAACGTTGATGGTGTAATACAACTGCTCCATTTTCACAAACCAGTTCAGCATAGTTGCCGGCGGCACGAATATATAGAACTTTATCTTTGGGGATGCGTTTAATACGGCCTGTATCCTTAATCGAAAAGTAGTCCAATTTCGACTCTACCTTGACCGGGTTTTCGATATGCTCGCTGCCCCGGGATAACCAAAACCATACCAGTAGCAAAAACACCATATTGCTGAAGTACAAGCCGCTGTCCAATAGTACGGTATTCGATAAGATACCAATTCCGTACCATGTTGCGGCCAGCAGTCCAGCGGCCAGTAATATCTTGTCCAATGGTTTTTGGCGGAGTGCCGTTATGCCTCCAAGCAATGGGATAAGGGCTAAGATTTTGATGGATGAAGTAGTCTTATCGTCAAATCCGCTGTTTATATAGGTTACTGCTATCACTCCAAGCATGGCCGTCAACAATAACGGTATTCGCCACGGGCTGGGCATGCGTTTGAGGGTCAACAGGGCCAGTGAAAGCCCGGAAAGGCAGGCAAGCGCCCAAATTGCAGTACTGCGAATCAAGTGCCAATCGTAGCTATAGCTAATCAGTGATCGACTAACTTCAGCAGCGAGTTGCAGCAGTACCAGACAAGCGATAGCAGCAAGCAAGATTGTCGAATGTCCACCCGCTGACCAATACATGCGGGCAAACTGAATGGCTAGTAATAAAAACCCACCCCACAGAATCAACGGTAGCGCATAGTAACGAAGTTGTCGTCTGGGATCACTTTGATAACTACCAACTGACAGACGATGAATTAATCCGGAGGCTTGATAGCCCAGGTAGTGGCTGGATAAGCGCAATGCCAGCAAGTGCTGGCCAGGGGTGGCCATATCATCGGGGATGTACAAAACGCTATCGATTGGCCCAGGTGATTCCGATTCCCGGGATATACCTGGACGCCCTTTAGTACCTATAAGGTGGCCATTCCAATACGCATCTGCAGAAAACGGGCCAGACAGAAAAATAGCATATGGAGGAATCGGCTGCTGCCCAGCGCGAATCTCAACCGGAACACGTACCCAGGTAATGGCCGGGTTGTGGCTTAAATCAGAAACAGCCAAGCGCTCCCAATCAGCATCATTCAGCCCTGGCTCGGCAAAATTTGGCTGGTCGTCATTGTGTATCGCGATATCAATTGGCTGCCAGATAACATTCTGGTGCACAGGCTGATAGAAACTGATCCACACAGCGATTAACAACAGCCCGGTATATAACCCTATATCGATCAACGGGTAAGCGTTCATCACCGAGGAATAAGGCTTTGCGGTGCTCACTGAGCCATTCATGTTTTACCTGAGTAGTTGGTCATTTATTAGTAGTCAGCCCCAGCAGTGTAGACCAAACTGAAATCGTCATTCAATTCATCCAACTGAGGTCGCCCACCGACGGTGTGGCTGGAGATAAGGACATAACTATGATTAAAAAAAGTAAACATTACCGGTGGCTGATTGTAGTCGTTGGATCTGTGGTCCTGCTGACAGGAGGATATCACTTGCTTAAGCAGTGGCGGTTTAACAGTGATGCACCAGTGGCAAACTTTCCAGCACCCCAAGATGCATTTGAGTCGCGGCAGCAGGACATGCAGCATTTGGCGCAGTTTTTGGATTTGGAGAAGAGTTGGTCAGGCAATAATCAATGGCTGGCCGGTCAGTATTATTCGAGTCTTGTAGAAAAAGCTGTCGAAATGACAGACGCTGAATTTGAATTGGCAGTTGCTGAATTGGTGGCAATGGCTGATAACGCACATACCAAGGTTCGGGAATACAATCGTACCCCCCGTTACAACCGCTTGCCGGTAAGAGGTTATTGGTTTGCAGATGGTTATCACATCATCCGCGCTTATCGAGGTTATGAGTACCTGCTGGGCGGCAAGATAATCGCATTGGATGGTGTTCCAATGGCTAATGTCAGGCAGAAACTTAGCAGCTACATCTCAGGAGTGAAAGGCAATATCGACAAGTATTCCCCCTATTTGATTGAGTCGCCTGAGTTGATGCATGCAGCAGGTATCGCGCAGGCGCCTGATGCGATGGCGCTATCCATTGTGTTGTCTGGTGAAAATGAGCAGATCGTCATATTTAAAGAACCGTTCCCGTCTTCAATGGAACATTTGTCGAGAGGGTTTCTAATGTTGTCACCATTAACCTATGCGAAGTCCCAGCCAGAATGGAAATCGTTACATACCTATAGCCAGGCGACTCCTGTCTATCTGCAAAAACCCATTGAGCAGTTTCAGATGATGACGATTCCAGAATTGAAGGCAAGCTATATTCAATTCTGGACCAATAGTGACAGTGGAACAGTATCTATCAAAGAATTTTGTCGGGATGCACTAAATTGGTATCGAACCAACCCTACACCGGTGTTGATAGTGGATCAGCGTTTTAATATAGGAGGCAATGGTGATCTGACCAAGCAGTGTATGTTGGATTTCGGGCAAAGCCTGCCGGATAATGGCCGCTTATACGTTGCAATCGGCGGTGCGACATTTTCTGCCGGCATGACCAGTGTGACAGCTTTAAAGATGAGCGGTGGTGAAAAAACCATTTTGGTTGGTGAGCCGGTTGGTGACCATTTGCAGCATTGGGGTGAAGACAATTTATTACGTTTGCCAAACTCGGAAATCGAAATCAAATTCAGCACCGGCATGCACGATTTAGGTGCGCCCTGTAGAAGTATTCGAAAGTGTTATTGGGGCGCACTATTTAGCGACCTATATGTTGACACACTCGATCCGGATATTGCAGCACCGCTGACATATTCGGATTTTGCCAATCAAAATGACCCTGTGATGAAAGCAATCAAAAGTAACGAGTTGGCGCTAAACACTGATGCATAAAGCTGGCAACTGGTCAGCTTGTTCATTGATGAGCATGGGCGGCATGCTCATCAATTTATCTGTTCGAGTTATTATCGAACGATCGCCTCAAAACCATCTGTAAAAAACGTTTCATCAAAAGTAGTGGTTGGCGTCAATGTCCAGGCGCCGCGGCCCAGCAGTCCGGCCACTATCAAATCTTCATCCTGATCGTATTCAAGATCGTACACCGGTGCATTTGGCAACCCGCTACCCACGGTAGACCAGGTGGCAAATGAATCGCTGGCGAATGCTGCGTAAACACCTCGATCAGCACCCACTACAAGCGCTACATCGACACCATTGTCGACATAAATCATGGCGCGTAAATTAACGAAATCAAAGCTGCCCAGGTTGTTGGTGATTTCTGTCCAGCTGGCGCCGGCATCATCTGTCTGATAAACGCGCGAGCTGTCAATTACATAAGCAGTATTGGCGTCATCCGGCTGAGTCACGATATCCGCTACCAGTCGGCCGCTGCCGGTTCCCGGGTATGTAGCTGACATCACCAATGGATCCGGGTCGGCTGTGGTGCGTACAAAAACTCTATCACCAGGTATGCCACCGGCAGGGTTTTCGGTGCCGCCGACATACAGTATCTCTTCGTTACCAATTGCTCCGTAGGCAATTGGCTGTCGACCCACCTGGTTGACCCTGATGCCGGCACCGACTACGCGGATGGTATCACCCTGATCGAGCGACTCGTAAACACTGTTACTACCACCAAAAATCATTCTTAGCGGATTCACACTGTTCAACTTCATGGGAGTGTAAAACTGAGCTGATAGTGCGGGATCACCATCCAATGGCGTTCGTGAGACACCAGACTGGCCTTGAAATACATTATTGTTATCAAACGTACGCCGGGTTAATCCGCCCAGAAACTGGGTGCTGGCATAGCGGAAAGAAATATTGGGAGTCGAGCTGTCGTCTGCCAAGGTAACACCACCATCAGCAGTGGTCACACTGCTCCAACGTGGATCCAAAGGCGTAACCTGCTGGGGGGTGCCGGTATCCTGGGTGCCACCGAGGATAATTCCGTTTAAGCCATCATAAGAAATCGAGTGGAATTCAGTGGTGGTGATATCACCGTTCATCGAAAACCAGTCGCCGGTATCATCCAGTGGACTGGTGCGGCGATAGACACCGCCATCATCGGTTTCGATCACTATGTTATTGGCAGCAATGGTCATATCGCGGGAGTCCGCGTGTGGCGCACTGTCATTGGCAGTACCGCCTCCAGTCGGTCCTAAATTGCTGTCATGGGTCAAATGTACCCATTGAGAACCAGCCAGCTGGGAAATATCTCCACGAAATAATCTGCCGGAAAAATCATTGGCGCCGATCATGTTGGGAAAATCCTGACGGTCGCCACCCAGATATACAATATTGGCATTGGTTCGATCGGCAGCAATTGACAAGTGAATACTGCCTTGGCCGCCTGGATGGGAGCTGAGGCCACTGATACCGGGTGTATCCATTGCTGTCCAGCTGCCGCCACTGTCAATCGAGCGGAAAACATCGGTGGCTGTCCCGCTATTGACGATAACGATAAAAATACTGTCTGCGACACCGGTCGACATTTCCAGGTTATTGGTATTGCCGGTAATGGCTGCTTCTATCGCAGCATTGCTTACCCGTGTCCAACTGGCACCGGTATCGTCGCTGCGAAATACCCCGCTCTGCGCTCCAGCGCCAGTGATGTTGGTATATAGCTGGGCAGTATCGACAGGGTCGCCGACCAAATCGAACGGTACCCCGGCCGGCAGGCCATTGGTTACCTGTGACCAGCTTGCGCCCGTATCAATGCTTCGAAAAATACCGGTCCCGCACAGTGGGCTGCCGCCGGTTGCGGCGTCAACTGCGATAACAATGACTGCGCCACGTGCCGCCAGGCCTTTAATGTTGCAACCATTTAACTGTCCACCGCCGTCTATCAGCGTCCAGTTGGCGCCACCATTGATGGTGCGCATGATGCCCAACCGTTCGCCACCACGACGCCCAATGCTGCTGGAGCGGCCTATGCCCGCGACCAGTGTGTTGTTGGTTAAATCCAAAGGATCAAACTCCAATACCCCGATGGAGTTCGATAGTTGAGTATCGGTCTGTCGTGTCCAATTAGGGTTTGCATCCATGGCATTACTGGTTTGCCATATCCCGCCATTGGTGCCGCCTACATAAACAACGTTGGCGTCTGAAGGGTGTGCAGCAACTGTATTGATGGAACCAACCACTTCACCATCCTGAATGCCTTCCACCTGACCATTGGTATTCGGTGCTGGGCCTTCTCTGGTCCAGTTGGCGTTGATCTGGGCTATTGCTTCAAGTGCATTCAATTGAAGCAGGGCAGCGGCAATAATAATAAGCAAGTGTTTTTGCAGCATCGATAGTCACCAAAATTTGAGGATATACATACAGCCAAATGTATTGGCTGCCTGGATTATTGACCTAATCCATCGTCCCTATACAGAACAGGTCAGGATTCCTGAACCCAGCGAATCTTACAATATTCTCGATAAATATCCTATTCGTAAAAATCGAGAGGGAACACATTTGTTGCAGGAATGCTGTTTATTGCAAGCAGCAATCACCGTTTCAACTATGAATTAATGCGGCATAACCAGCTATGATTTGCATCGAATTATCGCCTCAACCATAATTGGCCGGCGTTAACGTCTAACGGCTGTGAATATATTTCAGGAAACAAACCAATGCATATGATGAAAGATCAGTTATTTTGCCTTCGGACTTTTTTGAGTTGCATACTGTTAACCGGTATCTATGCAGCCGGCGCGTATGCACAACCCGTTGAATTAAGGTCTGGTTTGCTGGCTGACAACACCCAGGCGACCCTTTATTCGATGCATCCTGAAGGTGGTATAGAAGCCATTAATGCACTGGACGGTAGCCAGCGTTGGCATTCTGCTAATGCTCAGCGCCCGGTATTATTAGAGCAGGGCAGACTGCTGGCACAGGGTGATGCGGCTGAACGTGAAAATGAATTAAATATGGTTTTGCTGGATACTGCCAGTGGTGTTGCCATTGCATCCCGGTTTATTGATTTGCCGGAGGGCGTAGTTGCTGCAGTTGATGATGGCTTGGGTGCCCGTTTTGCGGTTAACAGTGTCAGTGATGAATTTGTCAGTTGGCAAAGTGAACAGCGTCTGGTTCAGGGGGCTTTTCTGGAAAATGAACAACCCTCTCTGACACAACAAAGTGGAGCACTGAGAGTTGATCTGCAGGCTGGTATTGTGGCCACTGCCGGTTTGAATGAATTGCCGCCTGTGCAACCCCGAATAATCAATGTATTGCCCGCTGAGCGACTGGCGCTAGGCAACAGTCGGCAGTTTGTTTCAGCAGATCGTAATCATATACTCGTCAGCGAGCGCACCAACACGGACCCATTAAACGTTTATCAATGGGGCGTCCATACTACCGACGGCACCATCCTGGGCAGTCTGCCGGCGCGTACTTCACGCAGTGATTTTGTGGTGCTGGATGATGCCATTATGGTCTATGTTGCCGAACCGTTTGTAGCTCGGGAAGGTGGTGTTTTGGTTTCGCATCCTTTAAGGATGATAGCAGTGGAACTGACCAGTGGAGATAAATTGTGGGAGCGGCCGTTACGGGATACCCGCTATAACGGGCCATTTCCACCTTGATTAAAGTAATGTAAATATTATGCAAAACCCGCCTGATCAGGCGGGTTTTATCCAATGCTAATATTTTGAACAATAACTGATAAACAGCACAGTTACGTTACAGCATCAATCTATACCGAAAGTTTCCCGGTAGCTTTTCGCCATTTGCTTCAGGCTTGCCAAACTCGTCGCCCGCATGGCAATGTGCTTGGCATACGCAGCCGGAATACCTTCAAGAATGTAGTTGGCCTCGGTATCAAATTCCTCAGCAGGAGGAGGTGATTTCAATGGCAAACCACCGTCGTTCACAATCTTGGAACTGAACACACCTTCAAAAGTGGGTGCTGCAGTTACCCGGTTCCATAGGCCGGCCTTAGCTGGGTCGAGTCCCTGCCAACGTAGCAGAGTGGCCAGTATCGAGGTGTGATCGAAAGGATACTTTGAATTAAGTGGTTGACGAAATACAGTGCCGGGTGGGGTATACGGTGAAATCAATAAAGTCGGCACACGCACGCCGTACAGGTGAAAATCGAAAGGCGATTTCAAACTGTCGATATCCCCGGGGTTTAACGCACCCCAGGCAGGAGCATGGTGATCGTAGGTGCCGCCGTGTTCGTCAAAGGTCACGATCAGCAGGGTGCTTTTCCATTTTTCTTTATTGGAGCGTAAAGCTGTATAAATATCGTATAGCAGTTTCTCACCGGGGAGAACATTGGTCGGTGGATGGTAATCGTTGCCCTGTTTGCTTAACTCGTAACTGATGCCGCCACCCCATTTGGGCTCAATATAGCTGAAAGCAGGCAGTGTGCCGGCTTTGGCGCGAGCGTAAAAACCATTATTCTTATCGTCAATTGGGGTGATGTGCAATTGTGAAGCAGGCAGCTGGTTTAGATTGGGGAAAGTGTATTGGGTAAAACACTGTTGATCGTGCCAAATCTCATGGTAATAAATGCCCATGTCTATTTTACTGGGTGCCAGTGCATTCCAGATGGTCGGGGTCTTGAACTGCTCGATTCCGATTTCAAAAGGTCCGGCATTTTTCAGCCGGCCCAGCGACGTGCCACATAGCGAAAAGGCCCTGTTAGGATTGGTCTGGGTGGGCATCGAACAATACCAGCGATCACTGACCGAGTACTGTTTAGCCAGTGAATTGATAATGGTCAATTCCTTTGTCGTATAGGTCTCAGTGATCTGTAATGTCTCATCCCAGGTGTCCAGGTCAGAATCAAAGTCCTGCAAAAAGCCCTGCATGGCGGCAAGTGTGCCATCTGGCGGTGGTGTTTCCACTGTATGGGTGGCACTGCCGAAGCATTGATTGAGTACATGTTTATAGGCTTCATTAGGGTCCAGGTTGGGGGTGGTGAAGCCATCTTTACCCGTACCTTTTATTATCGGGTAGTACTCTACGTTGCTCCAGATATGTGGTTTTAACGGTAGCGAGTACTTACCTTGGCGTAAGCCATCATACTGTGGTCCTTCAGGATATGGTGGGTACATGTTGTTCGGTGTCTGGCCTTCATACAACCAACCCAACAGGTTATCTAAGGCCCGGTTTTCGAACATCACGTAAACAATCGTATCGAATTGCTCCAAGATTTTTAGCTCTTGCAGGTTGTCATTTTGCCCGGTCATTTCCCTTATGCTCCCGTTGTATGGAAAACGTTGTTATATATTATGAACTGTCATCGTTGGTGGTAATCTCCCAGATTGAAGTCATAGAATTGTTGGAATGTCCAAATAGAGGCTGAAACAATGAATCGAATTGAAGCACTGTTAACTGACATGGGCCTTGTTTTGCCATCGCCCAAACCACCTGTGGCGAATTATCTGGGGACCAAGCGCAGTGGAAACCTGCTGTTTGTCTCGGCCAGGGTTAGTGAGCAACGCGGAAAGGTGAGTGCCGAGGTAAATCAGGAACAGGCAAAACTGGCTGCCAGGGATGCCATGCTGGATCTGTTGGCTATCACCAAAGCTGATATCGGTAATCTTGATAAGATAACTTCAATTTTGAAAGTACAGGGATTTGTAAACTCAGCTGAATCTTTCAAGGCCCACCCACAGGTTATTGATGGTGCATCCGAGCTGTTAATTGCACTCTATGGTGAATCCGGCAGACATGCTCGTACAGCCACTGGAGCAGCACAGTTGCCTTATGGAGCGAGCATACAGTTAGATATGGTTGTCGAGCTAAGCCTGAGTGATTACGGTTAGTTAACAGCCGATTGAAACACTAGCCTCCATAGAGGTGGTTTTAGTCTAGACCAACAAACCATCCACAAGCGACTAAACGTCCATAACGTCTAATGTATTCGCCAATGACCTTATATACAGGCAGCAATGGAACTGACTATCGGTAACCAGTTAAGGATCGAGCGATACGTGGTATCGGCTTTGACGGTCATTCCCACCTTAATAAGTTATTCAGATAGTATTCAAAACCCACCTGATAGGGTTGCCTTTTAATGCCCTAATTATGTGGTTGTGTCATGGCAGAGGTTTGCTGATAAATTTTGTTATTTTCTTATCGTGCTCAA
Organism: Gammaproteobacteria bacterium; assembly: GCA_021772985.1. Classification (GTDB taxonomy): domain Bacteria; phylum Pseudomonadota; class Gammaproteobacteria; order Xanthomonadales; family Wenzhouxiangellaceae; genus JAJFKX01. The sequence goes on along the minus strand of JAJFKX010000019.1, from coordinate 245,007 downwards.
GGCCGTATTCTGCAATGTGATCATGATGAGTGGTGTAAAGGTGCAGGGATTGTTGATTGTGATTCAGTCAGGGTGATCAGATGTTGGTCACTTACAACGATATACGTTATTTTACACTGATGTGTTTTCTGTAAGATATTGTCTGAAGTGATTTGATCAGTGGAATCAGTACATCCCAATGGGTTTTAACAGGTTGAGAAAAACGGATGGTGACACCAGGATAATCCAGGTAGGTGACTGGTTATTTGATGTTGGCAAACTGACGATTACAAAAGGGGATGATGAACTAAGCCTCGAGCCCAAAACCGTTGATTTGTTGATTTACCTTATCGAAAACGCTGATCGGGTAATCAGTAAACAGGAACTGATGGATCATGTCTGGCGAACGGTGGTCTCCGATAATGCTGTTACCAGAGCGATAGTCAGGCTCAGGGCGATATTGGGCGATGACCCGCAAAAGCCTATCTATATTATCACCTTGCCTCGGAAAGGTTATCGGCTGATTGCACCGGTTCAAACTAAAAATAGGCCTGTACAAAATTCACGCCCGCTTGCCTGGCTAGCCGGAGCACTTGCTTCACTGATGATCGTGGTGCTTGTGTTTAACAAGCATTGGTCACCGGACTCCGGCACTGATTTACAATCTCCACTGATGAAGCTGGTTCCGGTGACATCACTGGTTGGTGATGAAATCGACCCGGCATTGTCTCCGGACGGTGCGATGCTGGCATTTGCCCACCGTGAGTCGGAAAGCGCGACATGGCAAGTCATGATAAAAAAACTCGCTACCAATGAGATATTCCAGGTAACGCGAGGTCTCCAGAATGCCTGGTTGCCAGCCTGGTCACCAGATGGTTCGAAGTTGGCTTATCAGAGCATCGCGATGGATTATTGTCAGATCTATATTGCCGATGTAAATGATCTTGCCAATCCGAAAGTCGACAAGCCGGTGTTGAACTGCAATATCGGTGTTGGCAGCGGGAACGTGGTCTGGGGCGGCTCCGAACTTCTGTACTATTCCGATGCCGCCACTGTAAATGACCCATTCGTGATATTCAGTTATCACCTGTTGACAAAAAACCTGAACCGAATAACCAGCCCTCCGAACAGTGGCAAAGGTGATTATCGGATGCAATTGTCACCAGATGGAAATTGGCTGGCCTTTCTGCGTAATGCTGTATATAGGGACCAGACTGAGCTTTGGTTGTATGCGGTGAATTCCGGGGAAAGTGCACGAATTACCACTTTGCCGGTATTGCTGCGAGCATTGGCCTGGTTGCCTGACTCCAGGCGCCTAGTGGTGGCTAACCAGAATAAGCAACTGCAAACGGTGGATATAGAAACCGGAACTGGTGTTGAGCTGACTTCAGAAATGATGCCTTTATTTCACCCTGCAGCGGGGGGCGGGAAGCTGGTGGCTTCAGTAGGATCATTTCACCGCCGTGAAATCTGGCGGGCAGTGGGGGAATTCGGTACCGACACACCTGTTGTTGAATCCATCGAACCATTTATCGTCTCCAGTCATTCCAATCTACTTGCACGATTGAACCCACAAGATAATTCGGTTGCTTTTATCTCTGAGCGCTCGGGATCGCCACAAATATGGCTTCGAAACAGGGATGGCAGTCAGCACCAGCTTACCCGGTTTAATGATAGTCATAATATTACCGCGTTGAACTGGTCACCTGATGGTAAGCGATTAGTTGCGGCAGGCAACAGTCGATTGTTATGGGTGGATGTGATCAATCAGCAGGTATCGTTCGGGCCAGAGGATATCGAAGCTGTGGCAAAGCCGGTATGGGCTACTGATAATGAACATATTTATTTTTCCCGCAAGACTGGCGCTGAATGGCAGTTGTTCATTTTTTCAACTGCCACCGGGCAGGTTGAGGCAGTGGTTAAAGACGGTGGTTATCAAAGCAAACCTGCTGAGCAGGGAAATACAATCTATTTGTCCAAGTTGCATCAACCCGGTTTATGGCAGCTTGATTCTGATAGCGGAGTGGAAAAACCAGTGGGTAACTGGCTGGGGATGCAGAATTTTAATCGCGATTGGGTGATATCGGCTTCAGAGGAGCATTTTTATTTTGTCGATCCACATGATATCTCCAGCATTCTGAGAATCTCACTACAAGAAGACAGTGATCCAGTCAATATTATCAAATTGAGCCAAGATACGATTATTGATTTTGATGTTTCACGGGATCTGAAAACCCTGGTATTTTCGCGCACGGCAGTGGGGGATTCCGACATCGTCTTGTTAACTGGTGATAGCCATAGATCAGTACGGTGATGCATTGAAGGGTGAGACCAGCAGATCGTCAACACACGTTTCAAAAACATCCAGGTCCAGCAGGTTAACCGTTCCATCACCACTGATGTCTCCGGTGTCGTAACCGAGTACAGGCAAGGTTGGTTTAATGCCAGTCACATAATCCCGCAATATGCCCAAGTCGGTTGCGGTAAATCGACCATCGCCATCAATGTCACCCCAGGTGTAATAGTCATCGATACCAGGGCTAATCAATTCGCTACGTAATTGCATAAAATCCGCATTGCTGATCAGCCTGTCCCGATTTACGTCGGCATGCAGGATTTGATCACAACTGAGTAGTCGCCCGTTAATGTAATCCGAAATTATGATTGAATCAGCAAACGTAACCATATCATCTTCGTTAACATCATTACGCATGCAGTTAGGAAATATTTCATCAGCCATGCAGACTGAATGTATATTTACCACCGCCAAAAAAAATATTATGGTCAATAGGCGCATCGCTTAAATCCTAATCCGTGTTATGCATAGCTGTAAAATTTGACCAGTCACTGCCTTGTGGTCAAGGGTTCCAGTGATGACGAAACAAGGACAAATTTGTGACTAAATGTAATTAGTTGTTTTATAAGTATATTTTTTGGATTTATCGGTTACATTCCTTGATCCTGGGTTGACATTCCTATCGCTAGCCTGCCTTGGCTTGGCATTGCTGTTCGTCATTGCATTAAATCGTCACACAAATATCCGGTTTTCGTCACTGCAAATTATAACGCTTGTGTTTTGATGCTTCCTGCACCCGTGTATACGGTGGGCTGATTAACTGAATGGAGAGCAAATCATGTTAAAGGAAACTAAATGGATATGGATTATGAAATTTAATGAGTTGAAAAATATCAAAGCAGGTCTGATGGCTGTATTAATATTTGTCCTGTGTAACGCGGCCACTGCAAGAGATACCCCACATATCGGACCTGCAGTAAAACCACCTTCTTCGATGACCGAGTATTGTACTGGCTACGATCACGATGCCTATACGGATTTTATTCCAACGGATGAATCGGAATATGATTATTATCAACATGCAATGGTTTGGAAACACCTGGTCAATTCAGGCTTAGGCTTTGATATGCCATCCTGGAGCTTTCCGCTGGGAGTGAGTCAAGGTGATGAAGCTATACTGGATCAGCTGGAAGCAGGCGGCGTTTTTTATGACCAGAGCACCGGGGCAACTGTTGACCCGAGTGGGCAATGGAATGAGGTTGTAATCAATGATCCGGCAACCGCTGCTATATTTGCCGCTATATCAATCTGGGCCTGGTCAACGCCGGTATATTTTAATTTTCAGAATGTCCCGACGACCAATCCACAGGGACTTAGTTCTATGCTGGCTGTTACCCATTGCGTGACACTGTCGGTTGAGAACTCAACCACCCCGCCTCATATTGCTTGCGGCTGGGATGCTGCCAGCGCAGAGGATATGGCCATTCAAGCGATGAATTGTCCGGGTTTGATCATAGAAAATGTGTCGATGAGCTATTTCACTGACTATATATTTTCAGGAGTTGGTTCGTACTATACCGAGGCTGATCCCAGCTACCCGCCGATTGATGGCGCATTATTTGAAGTCCACTACACAGATATAAATATCAATGCTGATAGATATGTAGTGATTGATCCACCGGCACTTGATACCGATACGCCACTTAACGATCTGCAAAACATTTTAGAGGTCAGTGAAATACTGGCGGCTAATGCTAAGCTTAGAACGGCGGTATCTGACCAGCATTAGAGATGTCAATCTGGCCGTGCAGACCTGAACCAGGCCAGCGATAACACAAGCAGGTCAACTAAGAGTTGGCCTTTGCTTTGATCAACAGTAATTCGTCAGTATGGTTTTGTTTCATGGCAGTGACAAATTCCTAAATTGAAACCATAAAATTCCTGGAAAACCCAAATGCAGGCTGAAATAATTAGACATCTTGAAGCCTATTGTTGATTGGGGTCTTGTTTTGTCATTAATCTATGTACATTTTGAGATAGATTGTCTGACTAAGGCAGGCGATGGTTATGTCTTTGAATATGGCGTTCGCAAAGATCATCTATTGAAGTACAGCCAAGTAATGCCAAACCGCGTTCCAATTCTGCCCTAAACAAATCCAGCAGACGGTTAACACCTTGTTGGCCACCGGCGGCTAAAGCATATAAATAAGGCCGCCCGAAAGACACCGCATCTGCACCCAGCGCCAGCGCTTTCAGAGCATCGGTGCCGCGCCGAACACCACCATCGACGATCAATTCAATATCATTCCCCACAGCATCACGAACAGGTTGGATACAATCGACAGGTGCTGGTGTGCAATCGAGTTGTCGCCCGCCATGATTGGATAACATGATAGCGCTGGCGCCAGCGGCTACGGCCAGGCGGGCATCATTGGGTGATTGCAGACCTTTAATGGCAAATGGTCCGCCCCATTGTTTAATCAGCCAGCCAGCCTGTTCCCAAGTAACGGTTCGATCATATTGGCTATTGACATATTCGATGACACTCATCGGGCCGGTAGCCAGAGCATCCTGGCGATGCGCCACATTGGCCAGCCGGAAATCCGGATTGCGCCACAAGTTGAAAGTCCAATGTGGGTGCAAGGCAAAACTGGCCAGACTTTTTAGTGTTAAGCGTGGCGGCATTTCAAACCCTGTGCGTTTGTCGCGCTCACGGTTACCAGCAACTACAGAATCTACAGTCAGGCACAAGGCATCGTAACCGGCAGCCTTGGCGCGGATGACAAATTCTTTGGTCAGGCCACGGTCTTTATGAATATAAACCTGAAACATTTTTGGTCCTGGCTTAACTGCAGCCACAGCTTCGATACTGCTGGTGCCCAGGGTGGACAGGCTGTACATCAAACCAGCAGATTCACTGGCTTTGGCCACAGCAAATTCTTTGTCATGATGAAACAGGCGTGACATGCCGGTTGGAGATAGAATCAATGGGGCGGCAAGTTTGCTACCCAATACCGTTGTTGCAAGACTAACTTCCGATATATCCCGTAAATATTCTGGAATCAGTTGATATTTCTGAAAAGCGGCCTGGTTGTTTTTAAGTGACCATTCATTATCCGAGCCGCCGTCGAGGTAGTGAAAAATTGGTGCAGGTAAACGGCGCCGGGCAATGCGACGAAAGTCTTCGACGTTGTAACAGTGATTAATTGACAAAGTATTACCTGTTGTTGGGCATCATCAGCTGGGGCTTGCTGATAATAACAAGAGCCGAATCACCGGGCCATACCTGATAACGGTTGATCATTCTTAAGTCTGATCTTCAGCCGCTTGAGCCAAGTGGGTAATTTATGCATGTCAAACGGCGCGATGCATGCTGCAAAATGATTCGAATTTAGATTCGATAGCGGTTTTCATGGTGGCACCGAATACAATAGGTTTACTTAACACGCCTCTGGTTGCAGATTGAGTTTGCAGTTATGGTAGGTGCCGATTACAGCTATATCGCTGGATACTCATAATAGATGTTTGGAGAAAACATGAAATACAGGTTATTTATCTTGACTGCTTTGTTTGTGGTAATAACTTGCACAGTGCAAGCAGAAACCACCCTGATGTTGAGTCAGCCGGCGTTGAGCGGGGATAGACTGGCATTTGTCTATGCAGGTGACATCTGGTTAGCTGAGCGTGACGGATCAAATCCTCAGCGGCTCACCTCACACCCGGCAGAAGAGAATACACCGATTTTTTCTCCCGATGGTTCGATGCTGGCTTTTGCTGGATATTACGAAGACAATCAGGATGTCTATGTAATTCCAGTTACAGGTGGACAGCCGCAGCGGCTTACCTGGCATCCGGGCCAGGATCTTCCAATTGGCTGGACGCCAGATGGTCAACAAGTAGCGTTGGTGTCACCACGTGAAACCGATCATGGTCGTTCTGCACAGTTATTTCATGTTGGGTTGGAAGGTGGTTTGCCTGCCAAACAAATGCAAGCGCGTATTTACCGTGGTAGTTATGATGCTGCCGGCACACGTTTAGCCTATATGTCACATGGATCCGGCTACAACGGCTTATTTGGTGGAACCGCCGGCTGGAAAGGGTACCGTGGGGGTACCACCCCGGCCATTCGGATTATGGATTTGGAAGAGAATACTGCGATCACCATTGCTGGTGAGGGCGCCACTAATTTTAATCCCTTCTGGCTGGAAGACCAGCTGTATTTTTTATCGGATCGTGAGCACGAGAATTTCAATTTATTTAGCTACGACGCTGCTAGCCAGAACCTGGTACAAATCACACATGAAAGCCACTGGGATATTCGTGGTGCAGCTGGCCATGGCGGCACCATTGTGTATGCAGTTGGCGGTGGTTTAAAACAGCTGGATATCGCCAGCAGCCAATCTCGAGCGCTGGAGATATCAATTAATCCAGACTTACCGCAACTACGGACTCAATGGAAAGATGCCAGTCACACCATCCAGCGGGCCGAGTTATCGGCTACCGGTAAACGAGCACTGATAACCGCCAGAGGTGATGTGTTCACGGTGCCTTTGGAAGACGGTTCCACTCGGAATCTCACCCATTCACCAGGTATACGTGAATACGGTGCATTGTGGTCACCGGATGGTGAACAGGTGGCTTACATTGTTGAGTCGCTGGATGGGCAAACACTGGTTTTAGTTGACCAGGCCGGTGCTGGAGATATGCGGAGCTTTACACTGGGGGCCTATTTTTATCAGTTACTCGCCTGGGGGGGCGGAGATACTCCGCGGATTATTTACCAGGACAACCACCTGGGCCTGCATGTGATCGACCTGGATACCGGTGACCACCGTCGCATCGCCGTTAACGCCCGCAGGGATTTGTTTGAGGTAAGCTTTTCTCCCGACGGGCATTGGTTGGCGTACACCGTTGAGCAGCCTAATTATTATCGTCGCTTGATGTTGTACAACTTTAATGCTGATCAGCACACACCAATTAGTGAGAATACCGCAGATGTTGCTGCGCCGGTATTCGGGCCGGATGGCAAGATTTTGTATTTTGCTGCTTCCACCAACTCCGGGCCACAACAGGTTGGACTGAATATGACCAGTCAGGAGCAACCATATCGAGCAGGCCTATATGCTCTGGTATTAGCCACAGAGGATAAGTCGCCGTTATTGGCTGACAGTGGTGACGAGCTTGCAGAAACTGCAAAGGATGATTCTGAAGATCAGGATAGCGAAGAAAAATCTGTGCCAGAAACGCGCATCGACTTTGAAGGATTATCCGGGCGCATAGTCGGATTGCCGGTTGCTCGACGCAATTACGATAGCCTGGCGTTGGCTTCTGACGGCAAACTGTATTATATCGATCGGGTTCAGCCAGGGGATGCCGATCAACTTCCTGGTGAGCAGAATGCAAGTGAAAACAAGCTGGTGCGTTTTGATTTCGAAGAACAAGAAGCGACCAGCGTACTGACTGGGATCAACGGTTATACCATCAGTGCTGATGGTGGCCGGTTGTTGATCAGTAAACCTGGCGGTGCATTGGTGTCAGCGGAAATTGGCGACGAACTCAAACCGGAAAACCTGGACGTCGGTGGTTTGCGGGTGCGGATTGAGCCGGCTGTTGAATGGGCACAGATTTTTGATGAAACCTGGCGCATGGAACTAGAACATTTCTATGCTGACAACATGCATGGGTCAGATTGGCAGGCGGTGTATGACAAGTACCAGCCACTGGTAAAACATGTTGGCCGACGTGAAGATCTCAATACATTGCTGGTGCAAATGATCGCGGAACTGCGGGTTGGACATAACCGTGCCGGTGGTGGCGATATATATTCTGCACCCGGCGTCAGCACTGGTTTGTTAGGCGCAAATCTGGTCATTGACAATGGTCGCTACCAGATAGCCAAAGTTTACAACGGAGAATCCTGGAACACATTCCTGGATGCCCCATTGGCGACACCTGGTAATGCAGCTGCAGCAGGGGAATACATCCTGGCGATCAACGGCCGTGAACTGACCGGAAATGATAATATTTTTGCCTGGTTGCAAAATACTACTGGCCAGCAGGTCAGCCTGCGGGTTAGCCCCAACGCCAATGGCAGCGATGTGAGGGATATCACTGTTGAACCGGTGTCATCAGAACGCCTGCTCAGGCTGTGGTCATGGGTCGAAGCCAACCGGCGGGCTGTCTATTCTGCAACTGATGGTCGGGTTGGCTATATCTATTTGCCGAATACAGCTGGGGCAGGGTATACATTTTTTAATCGGATGTTCTTTGCGCAAGTGGACAAACAGGCGCTAATCATTGACGAACGTTCCAACGGTGGCGGTCAGGCAGCCAATTATATTACCGAGATACTCAGCCGTATTCACTTGTCCGGTTGGAAAGACCGGGATGGATTAATTTACAACACACCTGCTGGCGCGCTACATGGGCCCAAGCTGATGCTGATTGATCAGGATGCGGGATCTGGCGGTGATTACCTGCCTTATTCATTCAGACATCTTGGTATCGGTAAATTGATGGGTACCCGCACCTGGGGTGGTTTGATCGGCATTGCATTTAACCCGGGCTTGATCGACGGTGGTCGTGTGACCGTGCCGTTTTTCCGGTTTTTCGATCCAGACAGTAACTGGAGTGTTGAAAATGAAGGTGTTACGCCGGATATCCAGGTCGAGCTGGACCCGATTGCGACCAATGCAGGGCGGGATACACAATTGGAACTGGCTATTACCGAAGTGCTGGGGCAATTGGGTGAGTATCAGCAGCAAGTGCCGCAACAAGCGCCGCCGTTGCCTACTGAATTGGGCGAGTAATATGACTGGCTCCCGGTTTACCTGGGAGCTATCGGCAAAGTCCGGGATGGTGTTGCAAGCATAGTCAAATGCATCTCAGATATGCATACCATGGAGAATGATTGATCATGACGTTACTTAATCGGCGTCGGTTTCTTTGCCAATCGAGCAGCCTGGCGGTGGCCGGTCTAATCAGCAGCAAATTTGCTTTAACCAGCGCCCAGGCGGGCGCGCAACAGCTGGGTGCAGTAATTGATGAACAAGATTTCGGGCGTTTGCAGCAGGTTGGCCAAGGAGTCTGGGCAGTGGTGTCAACACCACTTAATGCACAGGGTGAATTTGCCAATGCACAAACGGTTTGTAATGGCGGCTTTATTGCTGGTGATGAGAAAGTCTTGGCTATTGATGCTTTTCTGCAGCCAGCTGGGGCACACTGGATGGCTGAACATGCAGCGCGGTTGACTGGCAAGCGTCCGACCGATGTGGTTGTAACCCATTTTCATGCTGATCACAGTGGTGGTCTGGCAGGTTATCAAATGGGAGGGCAGGGGCCTGAAATCATAGCCACTGAAACTACCAGAAAATTGATCAACGAACGTTATGTTATCGACCACCTGCAGCAGGGTGAAGTGTTCGCACGACCGGCTATTCGGGTTGTCGGGCCGACCCAGATTCTGATCGATGAGAGCAAGCCAGTAAATCTAGACCTGGGTGGACGCAGCGTTACCATCGAACCGTTGTCCGGGCATACACCCAGTGATTTGGTTATTCATCTTGATGATCTGCCGATTATTTTTGCTGGCGATTTGATCTGGAAAGGGTTTTTTCATAACTACGTGGATGCCATACCATCAAGATTGCGCAGCTCAGTCGAAAAGCTTCTCAAAGACCCACACAAGTTGATTATTACCGGTCATGGTGAGATTGGTATGGCTGGTGAAATGGGGAATTATCTGGAATTGCTCAACCTTGTAGAAATGCATGCCAGGCGTGCGCATGCTGCAGGTAAAACAGCCGCTGAGGGAGCAAAAGAATTCAATATTCCAGAATCACTGGGAAATTGGATATTGTTTAATCCGGCTTATTACGAAAGAGCGTTTAATGCGTGGTTTCTTGAACTTGGGAACCTCTGATTTAATCAGGCACGGCCGCATTTCGGGCGTAACCCCTTGGGGAGCGGTCGTTTTTTTCGCATGACAGCACTTTTTAAACTTGACGTAGCCCGCTATGCCTGCGTTCAAAAAGACACTGTCCTGCACAAAAAATGACTCGCTCGCGGCCATGCCTGATTAAATCAGGGGTTCCATTGATGAGTAATTTATTGTTGCATAGCTAAATCTGCAACCGAGTAAAAGCCTCCAAAATCGCAAATAAGCCTTGATTACTATAGGATATTGATAACAACAAGGGGTATCTGATTGACTGGAGCAAGACGATGATGGCAGGAAGTAGTCATTGCAGTGGTTCAGGTGGCAGGCAGCTGTTGAATAGCTGGCTGTTTGGTATGGGTTTATTGACTGCCGGTGGTGCTATCGGTGGCAATATCACAGAGCCGCTTAATTTTGAGGATGTCACTAACACCCGCATTGTTCAAAATGTGTCGGAGGTCACCAATAACGAAAAATCGGTAGATACCGGCGATTTTGACCGGGATGGCGATATGGATGTTGTCATCGGAGTAGCTTTGGCCGATTTTGGAGGCAGGCGTAATAAGCTGTATCGTAACGATAATGGCGTGTTTATCGAGGTCAGCGGAGGCAGCATTATTCCGGGTTTTAATGGTTCAGATGTGACCCGGGTTGCGTATTTCAGGGATTTTGACAGCGATGGCTGGGTTGATATTTATCTGGTCAACGATTCCAACTCTGATAATGATAAGTACTTCCGTAATAATCATCCTGGTGGTGTATTCGATAGTTTTATAGATGAAAGCAACCTGCGATTACCTGTGGCCGGTGATCTGGGTGCGTCATGTAGTGGTGTTGCCGAGGATTTTAACGGTAATGGTTCTATCGATATCTACGCCGGCAATTATCCTTTCGATTCGCAGGACCGGATGATTTTCAATGATGGTGATGGGATGTTTACTCAGGTAACCAACACCCATGTTCCGGCTGATTCTGACTACACTGTGCACATTGCTGCCGGTGATATGAATGGCGATACCAAGCTCGACCTGTTAATTGGTAATGAGCATGACCCACAATTTATTTATTACAACGATAATCAGGGAGCCGGCAGTGCTGAAGGTGATTTCAGTTATACCGGCAGTGTCCAACAGATAGGCCCGGATCAAAACGGTGAAGTCGTATTGCAGCCGATCGATATGGATGGTGATGGCGATTTGGATATTTACTGGTCCAATGCACCGGGTGGCGGTGACCGGTTTTTACGCAACGACGGTAATGATGCCGGCAATCAGGCAATACTAACGTCAGTGGATGTTTTACCGAGCTCGGTAAAATCACGTGCTACCCGTAAAGTAACGGTGGCTGATTTAAACAGTGACCGGCGCGATGATTTGATTGTAATGTTTGAGACTGCTAGCAATAGCCGACCGGTGATTTTGCGTAATGTAAGCACGGTTGATGATGTTGCCTTTTTGGACTGGACTCCTGGAGACGCTTTTCCTGATGGCAGCCTGCATAAAGGCTGGCGTGCCATCAGTTTTGATGTGAACAGTGATTTACGGCCGGATATTTTTCTGGGAGGTTATAACGATGACCATTTTTTTGACAATGTGGCGTCCAACGAAGTGCTGGACACTGATATCGGGAATGTATTACCCGCATTGTATAACGCTGATCCGGTAGTAGTGGATGGCACTTTGGAAGAACCGGGTACCGGTTTTTTAATTCCGTATCGTCTGGAAGTGCTGGCACGTGGCCCACAAACTTTGAGTACCGAAGAGCAACTCATCAATGCAGTTACTGGTGATACATCGGTCAAGTCTTTCTCCTTAGCCGGTGTGGCTAATGGCGGGATAGTATCCGCGATTGCACAAAGTTGTGGTGATGTCAGTTTGTCGATTCTCGACAGTGGTATGGCATTGCTGGCCGAGGTTGACCGTGGTGGTGCCGAAGTTGAAGAACCAGTGCAAATTGACGCACCTGGTGGCGACCTGATTATTGAGGTGGCTTTGCTGGATGCAGGCGACTGTGGTGATAGAGTGTTTAATAATGGTTTTGAATAGGTAATAACTGACTCAAAACTTTATTTTAATTGACACAATACCTTCCCAGCTAATGCCAGTAACGAACTAACTTGGCCAATTCGGGAGTAGTTCTGCAAACATGTTATTACTGCTATGTTGTTTGTTGATGAATAGAGTAAAAATATGCTTCGATTAGGGTTATTGTTGTTCGGTTTTGTAGTGCAGCTCGCTGTTGCGGCTGAACAAGCGCAAATTCAGATATCACCGATTACCATTGGTGAATCATTCAAGTTGCAGTCTTCCATCCTGGGTGATCAACGAGAAATTAATATCTGGTTGCCGCCCGGTTATGTCGATGGAGATAAATCCTATCCGGTTCTTTATGTTATTGATGGTGGTTTGGAACAGGACTTTCACCACATCAGTGGTCTTGGACAATTAACCACAATCAATGGCAATTATGAAGAATTAATTATCGTCGGAATTGGTACTCAAAATCGCTTGATGGAATTAACATTCCAAGCGCATGACCCACGATTCATCAATGCTCTACCGCCATCGGGCGACGCCACCAAATTTCGAAAATATATTGCTGACGAAGTTATAGCACTGGTAGAAAAACGGTATCGTACTGCAGAGCGAAGAGCTATTATCGGTGAATCACTGGCGGGCTTGTTTGTGCTTGATACTTTCCTCAAAACCCCGGAATTATTCACCGACTATATTGCGATCAGCCCCAGTCTTTGGTGGGATGGAAAAGCGCTGGCAACACAGGCGGAAAGCCTGCTTGAAGCACATGATGACAAATCAAGGCGATTGTATCTGACCATGGCCAATGAAGGCGGCACTATGCAGAGTGCGCTGGAAACAATAATCAGTGTGCTGGATACCAAGGCACCCAAAAGCCTGGAATGGGTTTACGTGGATCGCAGTGAGTCAGAAACACATGCCACCATTTATCATGGTGCGGCCCTGGATGCATTAAGAAGGTTTTTTGGTTTGCCGCCATTAGAATTTGATTCTGTGCCCTGGTATTTATCTGAAGATGGGCGACCGCCGGCAGATAATACATCTGGCAGTGAATAGCCGGAATTATAACCAACTAAACATATTGGTTTTGGCAGGTAGCTATCAAACCGATTTGAACCAGGAGAAATAGCAATGCCACAGTTAATCAAAACACTCTGGGCTGCCAGTTTGCCTGGTGCTTTTATCCTGGCTGGTATAGGCATGTTGTGGCTGTATACAACGCTGGATCCGGAAATGCAGTTTTATCAGCGTTTGATTACACATGCAGATGCGTGGAACGGTTCGCATTTGGTTTTATTGGCGAGCTCTATTTTACTGGTGCCGGCAGCGATGGCCATTTGGTCATCAGTCAGAGGTGCCAAAGGTCCTGAGATACTGGCAGGGATCGGTTTATTACCTGCTGTGATTGCGCCGTTTTTCCTGGCCGGACAATATGCCATCGATTTTGTCATGCCGCTGGTAGCCAAAACCGGCGAGGCAGCATATCCGGTACACACTGGACTATTTGAAACGCCACTCATTAATACCCTGTTTTATGGGCTGCCGGATCTGGGCTTTATCGGTTTTATGATGTTGACCATTGCAGTGGCATGGTGTGGTGCAGTAAGCCGTATTAATGCCATTATATTGGGACTGGTATGGGTGGCGGTTATTTTCGGTAACGCGCTGGAACTTCCATTGCTGGCTCGACCTGCACTTATTGTGATGGGAATGGCCTATATACCCCTGGCGAAAAAACTGTTATCCGACAGTACCCAGAACTGAACATATAGTCAGCGTCACCACGTGGACATTGTAACTGACACAATTATTATCGGTGCAGGCATTGCGGGTGCCTCGCTTGCCTATCATCTGGCCGAGTGTCGCGATGTGGTTTTGCTGGAAAGAGAGATGCATGCCGGATATCACAGCACCGGCCGTTCAGCAGCATTATTTTCAGAGCATTACGGAAACGCAACTGTGCGCAGGCTTAGTGCAGCCAGTGGCAGGTTTTACCGCTCACCGCCGAAAGGCTTTGTTGCTTACCCTATTTTGTCTGATCGTGGTGTATTAACTATTGGGGGCAGGGAGGACCAAGCTGCAATTAAAGCTGCAGCAATGGCTGAAGGTTTTGCACTATTGGGTGCAAGACAATGTCAGGCATTAATGCCGATACTTAATCCTGACAGAATCTGTGGGGGTTATTTGGATCCGGCTGCGTTTGATATTGATGTGGATGTTCTGTTGCAAGCGTATCTATCAGGTGCCCGAAACCATGGAGCCCAAGTTCGGTTGAACTGTGAAGTATTGAAAATGCACCGCAATAGTGAAGCTTGGGTATTGGAGACCAATGCCGGTGTTGTGCATGCGAAGGTGGTTGTTAATGCAGCCGGGGCCTGGGCAGATCGTATTGCTGATCTGGCTGGTGTTGTGAGAATAGGCTTGCAGCCGTTAAAGCGTAGCGCCGCTATTATTGATGCGCCAACAGGTATAAGCAGTTCAACATGGCCGTTGTTACTTGATGTTCACGAACGCTTTTATTTGAAACCAGATGCCGGAAAATTACTGATATCACCGGCAGATGAAACTGCAATGCCACCTGCGGATGTGTATGCAGAAGATCTTGATATTGCCATTGCCATTGACCGGATTCAGCAGGTTGCCGACCTACCGGTACAAAGTGTGCAGCATAGCTGGGCAGGGTTGCGGTCGTTTGTTGATGATCGCTCATTGGTGATTGGCTGGGCGGGCGATCTGGATGGTTTCTTTTGGCTGGCCGGGCAAGGTGGTTACGGAGTGCAGACAGCATCAGCAGCGGCACGGGCAGCTAGCTCGTTGCTGGTAGATAACTGTTTGCCTCAGGATTTGCTTGAAGCGGGGTTAAGTGAAGGTGACCTTGCTCCTCAAAGGCTGGTAATTTAAATTTCTCTTAAACCACTTCGCGATCTTGTTCATGTATGTATTGTACTGGCGTCATGCCAGTGTGTTTTTTGAATATGCGGTAGAACGAAGATTGGCTTTTGAAGCCGGTTTCAAGAGCGATCGCCAAAATGGTTTCGCGCTGATTACTTTGTCTGAATTGATTTAGGCGTTGCTTAGCAGCAGCGACACGGTGACGGTTGATCAGGTCATAAAAAGAAGTTGCCATCACCCGGTTGATCAGTTCGGATAGTTTATGCGTACTGGTATCCAGGCGACTGGCCAAATCAAACAGCCGCAGATCATCGCGTAAATAAGGGTGTTCTGTTTCCATTAACGCTTCCAACCTGGTTTGCAGCCGAATAGCTTCAGGTTCGGATATGTTGCTGAGTTCGTTGAGGTGTGCATGGTTGGTCACCAGCCTGGCGACCTCAGGAGGTGGGGTGGCATGTTCGACCAGCGCAATAGCCTGTTGGCGGATTGCAGCACGTAGCCCAAAGTAGGCAATCAGGTAAATAAACAGGGCAGTGGCAATAACCGAAATTATCGACAACCACGGGGAATTGTGACCAACTATCAATAAGCTGAAGGTGACCAAACCCTCTACTGCAAGATAACCACAAAACCATTTCACCAATAGTTGCACATCTTCAACATAGGTGAGCTCGCTGCTGGACGCCGCAGATTTAAAAGCCGTGGAATGTTGCCGCAAACGCCGTACTGTTAAATAGACATAACTAAAGGTTTGCAGAGTGTAGAGCACATAAGTACAAGGCAGCAGTGCTTGCAGGTAGCCGGCCATGGCCGGCCCGGGTGTGCCGCCGAGTTTTATTTCAGGAGCCAGCAAGTAATAAGGCAGATAAGCGAGAGCGATAATCAGCGGCAGATAGAGATGAGGGATAACCGTCGGCAGTTTCCCACTGGTATCGATAATACGTCGAAAGAATAAATAAATGGTTGGTCCGATGGTAAACCACAGCGGCATACTCAGCAGCAGGTAACCAGTCCAATAGCGAAATAGTCCTGATGCACTGGCTGCGTATTCCAATAGAATGATCGATATCGCGATCACTGTGAGCAGCAACCAGCGGACCCCCGGCACACGTCCTACTCCACCCAATGAAAGTACCCCGGCCAGTACCCAGCCATGGGTAGCAATCAAAGCATAAATAAAACTCAGTGGGGTCAACAATGTTAAATCCGGTCAGGTTGCTGTCAACGATTGATTATAAGCGTGTGAATGGTGAAGAGCGCCTCCCATTCGACCGATTGGCAACCTGGTAAACCGGTATTTATTCACCTTCGTCGGATTGGGAGGACTTCAATTGGGGGGAAGACCAGACTGACGCTTGATTCATTAAGTGAGAATTGATATGCGAGTTTTGATTGTGCTGGCTGCGATATGGCTATCGACACCTTTATGGGCTGCCGAAGTTTATATCTTCAGGCATGCAGAAACCGAATCAGCTACAGTAACCGATCCGCAACTCTCTGCGACCGGCCAAAGGCGGGCTAACTGGCTGGCTGAGTATTTGGTTTTACAAAATCCTGAGTATCTGCATTCAACGGATACCAGCCGGACTCGGCAATCCATTCAGCCACTTCAGCAGCGCACGGAGCTGGAAGTCCAGCACTATGAACCTACCGAGCTGGCTGCTCTGATTGAGAAAATTCAACAGGGAGGTGTGCACGTTGTGGCCAGTCATCGGGGAGCTATTATGGGCTTGATTCAGGCATTAGGTGGGGATCTGGAAACCGATATTGACGATTCAGAATACGATCGGTTATATCATTTAACTGTCACAGACAACAGCACCAAAGTTCGGCGCCTAAGCTCTGAACCAGCACATCCAAAAATTGTACCAACACCTTTTGTTATCAATCCGAACGATATCAGCTTGGGACAATACCGTTATCAGATGTTATTTCAGGACCAACCGGTTGGTGAAGCTGTATGGGAATACGCCCAGGATCAAAGCGGCATTCATTTACAGGAAACTACCCGGTTAGAGAGGTTCCAGACAGAGGCGAATATTAAGGTGGATTTGGAAACAAATCTAAGTGCTGGAAAGATGACTTTCGGTGGCACCTTTTTCGGCTCGCCAGCTGATATATCGATTGCCTGGAATAGCTCCAAGGTCAAGGGCCATAGCCAAATCCCACGTCAACCTTACCGGCCTCAGGGTCGTGTTGAAGTCGATCAGGACTGGCCGGCTGGAACCATGGAACGCAGCGCCGCGCTGATGCTTGCTCATGCGTTGCGCATTCCTGAGCCCGATCAGCCATATGCATTTCGCTGGTTCAACACTTATGACGCAACCATTCGGGATATTCGCGTTGATAATCTAGGGGTAACTGAAATCGAACAAGCTGATGGGTCAATGGTGCAGGCTGTACAGCTTCGTTTACTCGGTGGAGCACCCTCACAAATATTTTATCTGAGCATGGAACGGCCCCGGAAGGTATTAAGGATCGACATTATCAATGCCCCATGGTGTTACCAGCTGATCGAATCCAAACACAACAATTAATAGGAGCTCAAGATGCAGTCACAGCATTTTTTAGTCGGATTGTTAGCAGTGATACTGGCTGGTAATAGCTGGTCGCAAAGCAATACCTCAACCCCGGTCCCGTGCAGTTCAGAATTGTACAAAGCATTTGATTTTTGGCTAGGTGATTGGGAGGTGTATTCAAACGCTGATGGTGTATTACAGGGTTTGGATACAATTGTTAAGCAAAATAATGACTGTTTGTTATATCAGCATTGGCGGCAACAAACCGATGCATATAAACCTGCGGGCGCACTAAATCGCCTGGAAGGCCGGTCGGTCAGTATGTTTGATACCGAAGTATGGCGGCAGGTATGGACTGATAATGGAGGTACCTTTATGCCGTTGAAAGGCGGTTTGGTTGACGGCAACATGGTTTTAACTTCGGAATTCGATAACCCCAGCTGGCCGATCTATAAGTGGCACTGGGAGCCGCAATCAGATGGAACCATTTATAACTACGGGTTTGTTTCCACTAACCAGGGTGAAACCTGGAACAAGTATTTTGATATCACCTACCGCCCACGCAACCAGACCAGTCAACATTAAGACAGTTGATATTCGGCATTTACACGGGTGCTGCAGCCCCCGTTGTTGATGGCAAAAAGGTGCTTTTGAACAGTTGCCGGTAAAAACAGGTATTGGATTTTTTGATTCAAGCCCCTATTATTTGAGGTTGATCAGCAAATAAATAACCAATTTATAGCATGAATATCCTCAATGATGTCCTGGATACCCTGGATTTAAAGGCCACAATTTACTTTCGCACCGACTTTTCCGAGCCTTGGGCAATCACGGTGCCGGAATTGGAAAACGCAGCTCGTTTTCACCTGGTCATGCAAGGCCGTTGTCATGTTCGGTTCCCATCTGGTGACCAGCAGGTGCTGAACCCGGGTGACATGATCCTGATTCCCAAAGGCCGTTCACATATCATATCGGATAGTGCCGATCGTCCAGCGACGAGATTGGAACAGGTATTGGAGCAAAATGCGCTGCAAAATAACGAAATTCTGACCATTGGTGAGGGTGATCCGACAGCTGCCACGCAAATGCTGTGTGGCCATTTTATGTTCCGGGAGGGGGCCGATCACCCTTTATTGCGGGCACTTCCTGAACAGATTATGGCAACCAGCGCAACGCGAGCTGAACAGCCATGGCTGGATGATATTTTACGGCTGATTACCCGGCATGTGTTTTCAGCAGATATCAGCTCTCCGGCAACCATACGCCGGCTTTCCGAGGTGGTGTTTATCGAGTTGTTGCGAATAGGCATTAAACGCAGTCCGGAGCTAATGTCGATAATCTCCGGATTGCAGGACCAGCAAATCAGCCAGGCACTTGAATTGATGCATCAAGACCCCGCATACCCCTGGACAGTCGGCAAACTGGCCGGCAAAGTGGCGATGT
Source organism: Gammaproteobacteria bacterium (assembly GCA_021772985.1). Lineage (GTDB taxonomy): Bacteria > Pseudomonadota > Gammaproteobacteria > Xanthomonadales > Wenzhouxiangellaceae > JAJFKX01. The sequence continues at coordinate 225,906 of JAJFKX010000019.1, read as the reverse complement.
CACGTAGCCGGTTTGCGGAACGTTTCAGCCGTTTGCTGGGGATTGGTCCGATGGCCTATTTGACTGAGTGGAGATTACAGAAGGCATTGGTGCTGGTGAATCAATCACAACGCAGTATCCAGCAAATTGCTCAGCTGACCGGTTACCAATCAGCTGCCGCATTCACCCGTGCATTTGCTGGAAAATTTGGGGCATCACCGAAACGATACCGGCATAAATTCGCATAAACTTTGCATATCGTCCTAAATATATTGCAATTTACTCTTTTATTAAGGGATTATATTGATATAAGCACCTAGGCCCGGCATATTTGCTCCTGTCGTTGATTAGATCAAAACAACAGGAGAATTTTATGCAACGTATTAATAAAGTAGATCCGAATAATGTACCGGCACGGACAACTGAACTGTTGTCTGCGGTAAAAGCCAGCATGGGTGGCGTGCCTAATATTATTGGCACCATGGCGCAATCGGCAACCGTTCTGGATAGCTACCTTGGTTTCTCCGGCACACTCAGCAAAGGCGTACTCAGCAATTCCCTGCAAGAGCAGCTTGCCTTGGCATCTGCGAATGTAAATGGTTGTGATTACTGTGCTTCGGCACACACAACTCTGGGCCAGAATGCAGGCCTGAGCAGCGATGAAACTGCCTTAAACCTGCGTGGCCTGTCGAATGATCCGAAAACCCAACAGGCCTTATTGTTTGCACAAGCGGTTTTGAAATCGCGTGGTCAGGTTTCTGATCGTGAGCTGGCATCAATTCGTATGGCCGGTTTTTCCGATGAAGAAATTGTTGAAATAGTGGCCAATGTTGCCCTCAATGTTTTCACCAACTACTTCAATAATGTGGCTGCTACTGACATAGATTTTCCAGTTGTCAGAACCCAGCAACGTGCCGCATAACACTTTTATTTTTTAACCAAAACTAGAGGATAATTATCATGTTTAAGAGACTAACGATTGTATCTGTTACATTGGCTTCGCTGTTGTTAGGCGGAGTGGTGATAGCAGCTGATGAACACAATACCGCTCCTGGGCTGACAGCTGCCGGGGCACCACTTGGTTTACAAGGTGTTGATCCAGTAGCTTTTGTAGAGCTGGGAAATCGCATTGACGGCAGAGCTGCTTTTACTGAAGTACATGATGGTGTAGCTTACTACTTTGCTTCTGAATCCAATAAGGAAGCTTTTGCTAAGAGCCCAGCGAAATACACCCCGCAAAATGGTGGTTTCTGCACCTTCGGTGTATCTGTGGGTAAAAAGTTCGATGGTGACCCACGTTATGCTGCTGTTGTTGATGGCAAGCTGTATACTTTTTTGAACGAGGATATCTTCCTTTTATTCAACAAAGATCGCAGCGGCACCATCAGTAAGGCTGCAGTTAACTGGAAAAAAATCGAACACACCGCAGCTGTTGATTTGTAAGCAATCAAATAATATTGGGCGGCGCCCGCCGCCCAGTTTTTTTAATACTGAGTACTCAGCCTCAATTCAACTCTCCATTCGATACCGAATAAAGCCGTCAGCAGCCATATCTGCTGGCCCAGATCACAGCTCACAGCTCTTCAAGTAACATTTATTCTTTAGTAATCAGCAGCATACCTGTTTGTGGACATGCAGGAATGTCTGCATTTGATGCAATACTGATTGCAGCCGAAAGTGCTATCATTCAGAAAAATTATATAAACACAAACAATTGTGATCAGCCGGAGTACCGGTATGAGCCCGGATTTGCCAGTGCCTAAGGTGACGTTTGTGGCTTTGATAAGCTAGTTGCAAGCTCTGTGATTACACTACATGACGAAATTCTTTGCTCTCTTTTGGTGGATGGTCCCTCAAATTAATATGGTAAGACATGGACATAATCAAGAAAAATAATTATCGATCACTGAATGTGGAATCTATCCTAATGATTAAACATCCAAACCTGAAAAGGGTATTGATGACGGGTATGTGGCTGGCTGGTTTTATGTTGCTGTGGGTTTCGGCTGCATCGGCACAGACTGTCAGTTTTGATGTGCTATTGGACCTGGATCGCAATTCCAGTTCCGGCTGTGCAGCAACGCCTATCGGACAACCGCCATTTGGTGGATTTGAACACCGGGTTCAGGCAGTGGTTGATAACACCACTCAAATAGTAACCGAAGTTAATGTGGCCAATTGTGTTGCCGGTGCTTTTGCAACACCAGTAGTTACTGGTGGGCCACATGCAGTAGGTTTGAATAATGGTGTTTCCGGGACCGATGTGGTTGAACTATCTGCCGCATTAACCGACCTTGGCTCACCTGCTGGGAATGTGATTGCTTTTGCTGTAGTTACTGATGACGGTAATGGAGCTGATGTGGTTGTCACCGATGACGGTACAACCGGTGGTGGCCAAATACTGTTTGGATTACCGGCTGAAGTTCCCGCTATTGGCTTATTTGGACTGTTGCTGCTGGGCGGGTTATTGCTGTTGATTGGTTTTTTTGCACGCCGCGGGCATTCACGTTGGTTAACCTTTGGTTTGGTTGGTATGGCCGGCATAGTGCTGGCTGCTAATTTTATTGTGGATGGCAACGTACCAGATTGGGCTGGTGAAGTTCCACGAGCTATTGATCCTGCCGGTGACCCCAGTAATGGTGGCGTGGCCAATGATGTACAGGCCTTTTTTATCGGGCTGGAAAATGAAACCCTGTTTTTCAGAGTTGATGTGACAGATCTGGAAAATATAGCTCCGGATGCGGTTGATGATGCTTTTAGTACCGATGAAGATGTTGCCTTGAATGTCCCTGTTCCGGGTGTGCTGGGCAACGATACTGATGTGAACATGGATCCGATAACAGCCGTATTGGTTACTGCGCCTGCAAATGCACAGAGCTTTAACCTGAATGCCGATGGCAGTTTTAACTATACACCGACCGCTGATTTTAACGGCACAGATATATTTACGTATGTTGCCAATGATGGTATTGGCGATTCTGCGCCGGCCACGGTTACCATCACAGTTAACCCGGTAAATGATGCACCGGTGGCTACTGGTGAGATGTTTACCACGGATGAAGACACCCAATTGGATGTTTCTGCTCCCGGTGTGCTCAGCAATGACACCGATGTGGATATGGATGCGTTGTCAGCGGTGTTGGTTACCGGCCCTGCCAATGCCCAGAGCTTCACGTTAAATGCCGATGGCTCATTCAGCTATAACCCGAATGCTGATTTTAACGGCACAGACAGTTTTACCTACCAGGCCGATGACGGTAGCACTACTTCAAATACCGTTACCGTGGATCTAACCGTCAATGCAGTTAATGATGCGCCGGTGGCTATGGACGATCCATTCAGCACCGATGAAGATGTTGCGTTGAATGTTCCAGCTGATGGTGTGCTGGGCAATGATACTGATGTGGAAATGGACCCGTTAACTGCTATTTTGGTCAGCGGTCCCGCTAACGCACAAAGTTTTACTTTTAATGCAAATGGCAGCTTTGATTACACACCGGTAGCCGATTTTAACGGCTCAGATAGTTTTACTTACATGGCCAACGATGGTTCAGATGATTCGAACATAGCCACAGTTAACATCACTGTTAACCCGGTCAACGATGCGCCTGTAGCTATTGATGATATGTTCAGCACTGATGAAGATAATCAGCTGGATGTCATGGTTTCCGGCGTGTTGATGAACGATACCGATGTGGACATCGATATGCTGACCACTGTGTTGATCAGCGGGCCGTCTGATGCCCAAAGTTTTATGCTGAACAGTGATGGCTCATTCAGCTATAACCCGAATGCCAACTTTAATGGCTCGGATAGTTTTACCTACCAGGCTGATGACGGTACAACCACATCCGGCACCGCTACCGTAAATATCACCATTAACCCGGTGAATGATCTGCCGGTGGCTATGGATGATGCATTTATGCTGGCTGAGGACACCACCTTGAATACAGCGCCAACCAGTGTGCTGGATGACGATACTGATGTGGAAATGGACCCATTAACTGCAATATTGATTACCGGGCCTGCTAATGCGCTGAGTTTCATGTTGAACAGCAATGGCACTTTCAGTTACACACCACTGTTGAATTTCAACGGTTCCGACAGCTTTACTTATGAAGCCAATGACGGCAGTGGTAACTCGAATACTGCCCTGGTGATGTTGACCATTAACCCAGTACCGGACCCGCCAGTGGCAATGGACGATATGGGCCTTACAGATGAAGACTCACTGGTGCAGATTGATGTCACCATGAACGATACCGATCCGGATGGTGACATGCTGACAGTGATTGTTCTTGGCGGCAGCCCTGTTGGGTCGACCATGATCAATGGCAACAATGTTGATTACGACCCCAATGGACAGTTTGAGTCATTGGCTGCGGGTGCTACTGCCATGGATTCATTTACCTATACCATCCAGGATGCTACCGGCAATATGATGGCGGCAACGGTGAATGTAACCATTACCGGGGTCAACGATGATCCGGTGGCTGATTTGCCTGGGCCGTTAACCACTTATGTGGAAGGCGATCCGCCGGTCATTATTGATGCCACCGCTACTGCTTCTGACATTGATTCAGCAGATTTGAACGGTGGTGTATTGACGGTCCAGTTAACCAATAACTCCACTATCGATGACCGTTTGGCGATCAACAATGAAGTGCCACCGAATCCAGCGGGAACCGGATTGGAAATCAGCGGCGCAAATATCCTGTTTAACGGAGCTGCAATAGGCAGCTTCAGTGGTGGTACCGATGGGTTTACGCCATTGGTGGTTAACTTCGCATCTGTGGCTGCAACACCGACAGCGGTACGCGCAGTATTGCGTAATCTGACATTTGAAGATCAGGCAACACCGGCAACCACCAACTTGCGCTCCCTCAGTCTGCAATTAACCGATGGCGATGGTGGTACCAGCGCGCTGGTTACCCAGGATATCAATGTCGAGCCCCCGGTAATATGTGATGGCACGGTATTTGCCAATTTCTGTTGGTTTATCGGCAATAATGATGAAAGCTGCGATACCGTCTGTGCTGATCATGGTGGAAATAATGCTTTGGGTACCACTGACTTTGCTGGTTCCGGGGGTACGAGTGCAAATTGCACTAATGTATTGGATGCGCTAGGGCAGACCCAGCCAGGTTGTGTTGGTGCCGAAGAACGCACCGGTGAAGCGATTGGTTGTGGTGTGGATCAGCAGACTTCTAATAGTTGCCCAACCGGTGGCAGTACCAGGAATTATGTCCGCTATATCAGTCCGATAACTACCGCGGGAGCAGCATCCGGCGTAGGTTTGGCGGTACGTCGTGCATGTGCGTGTAATGATCAGCCGGCACCGATTTCTATCAGTTATGCCGGTGCACCATTCTCATTACCACGTGGAGTGGCTGTTAATCTTCCACCGACTGTAAGTGGGTTTGTAGTGGCTTATTCAATAACTCCGGCGTTACCAGCAGGTTTGAATTTCAATACCTCGACCGGTGTTATCACAGGAATCCCTTCCAGTACATCTGCTGCGACCAGTTATATGGTAACGGCGAGTAATGCGGGGGGCATGGTCAATACTTCGTTTATGTTGACTGTGGTTGCCCAGCCACCCGCCAATTTAGCTTATCCGGGTGCACCATTTTTGTTTAATCTGAATAACGCCATTCCGCCAGCAATGCCAACTTTCACAGGCCAGGTAGATAGTTTTATGGTTTCCCCTGCGCTGCCAAGCGGTTTGATGTTTAACACAATAACAGGTGAGATTAACGGTACGCCAACAGCAATTCAGGCAGCAACCAACCACACTGTTACCGCCACCAATATTGATGGTTCGGATATGGTGATCATTTCTGTCGAAGTAACCAATGCCATTGCCTGTGATGGTGTCGCTTTAGATGGATTCTGCTGGTATCTCGGTCAAAATGATGAAAGCTGTGATGCGGTCTGCAGCGGCCGTGGTGGAAACAATCCGGCAGGTACCACCGCCTATGTTGGATCGGGTGGTACCAGCCCTCAATGTGAGTCGGTAATGAATGCTTTGGGTCAAACCCAGCCGGGCTGTACCGGTATTGAAGAGCGCACTGGGCTGGCGGTTGGTTGTGGTACTGATTTTCAGACCAGCAACAGTTGTCCAACCGGCGGCAGTAGCAGGAACTTCATCCGTTATACCAGTCCGGCAACCACCGGAAGTGCAGCATCAGGTGCGGGATTGTCAATTCGCCGGGCGTGCGCTTGCAACGCCCAGCCGGCGCCGTTGAATGTGTCTTATGCAAATGCACCGTTTAGTTTTACCCAGGGGATACCAATTGCTGCGCAAACACCGACTGTGACCAATGCGGTGACCAGTTGGAGTATCAACCCAGCATTACCGGCTGGTTTGAGTTTCAGTACCACTACAGGTGTGATTTCCGGTAATCCAACGGGTCTGCAGGCAGCTACCAATCACACCGTCACTGCCACCAATGCAGGTGGCTCGGCGATGGTGATTATCTCGATTGCCGTTAGTGCAGCACCACCAATGAATCTGGATTATCCGGCCGCGCCATTTGTGTTTAATGTGGGCAATCCGATTAATCCTGCACAATTGCCGACGGTAACCGGGGCAGTGGATTCCTATATGATTTCACCTGCATTGCCAACCGGTATTACTTTTAGCGCCACTACCGGTGCGATTGCCGGCACGCCAACTGTGGTTTCAGCGGCTACCAATTACACCGTGACAGCGACCAATACTGCTGGCAATGACACAGTGATGATTTCTATTACAGTGAATGGTGCAGCCAGCTGTGCCGGCACCCTGGTTGGTGGCTTCTGCTGGTACTTCGGAGCCAATAATCAGTCCTGCGATACAGTTTGCGCCACTAATGGTGGTTATAACAATGGCACTGAAACTTTTGCCGGTTCCGGTGGCAGCGGCGCTAATTGTACGGCCGTGCTGGATGCGCTGGGCCAGAGTCAGCCCGGTTGTACCGGTGCAGAAGCCCGAACCGGTCTTGCAGTTGGTTGTGGCATGGATTTCGAAACTGCCAACAGTTGCCCAACTGGTGGTAGTACTAGAAACTATGTCCGCTATACCAGTCCGACGACTACTGGCTCGGGTTCTTCTGCCAGCAGCAGTCTGTTTATCCGACGGGCCTGCGCCTGTAACAATTAGCAGGGAATATTTTGATGATTTGAAGGCGGCCATTGGCCGCCTTTTTTTCAGAATGGTATCAACTACAGTCGGTAGGTAATCAACACCGCCTTGATACCCATGGTGACACCGGTCCAGTCACTGGAAAACACCCGGAAGTAATAGGAGTGGGTAAGGTTGTTAATTGGGTTCAGGTTGATGGTGGTATCTGTGGCGGTACGGATGCCTGCGACCGAACCTGTTGGTGTCAAAGCTGCCAGATCTTCATTATTGACTGATGCGTGTGGAGAACGCCGCAAGCGGAAAGTCATGTTTTCAGCAGATTCATCGACAAACCATACCTGCACCCGGGTTACGGTTGCGCCATTGGGTAAATAGACCGGTGTGGATAAAGCGCCAAAACCACTGTTAATAAACGCATGCCCGCTACCTAATACTTTCTGGAAGGTGTCGGTGGATTCTTCCACAGTGAACGCTGCTGGATGGATCGCAATAGTCTGAGTGGACGGTGCGGCAACTACGTCGCCATCAGCTTGAACACCTAGGGGTGTAAAGGTTGAGCCGGAAACACCTAAATCCTCGAAGCGCACACTACCATCAACATGCAGATTGGCCTGAGGGTTGGGTTCGTTGATGCCGGTTCGGCCATTGGCATCCACGTAAAGGCGATATCCATTATTAATATTCACTCGCCACTGATCGGTGGCTTCATTGAATTCAGTCCAGGAGCGGAAACCGCCATTGGTGGCATAGCCATAAAACGGCTGTTCGGTGCCGGTACCGCTGACATTGACAAACATACCGCCGAAAGTATCAGGAAACGGGCCATGCACAGCAAATGTGCCCGATCCGATAGTGGCATCGTTACCACCTATGGCTACATTCTTTGTGGTCCAGACGGTACTGGCGTTTTCCATCCAGTCGGTATCACCACCGGCTGCCTGGCAGCTTACGGTACCGCTCTGGTTAACAGTGGAAATTGCCTGGCCTGCCGGGCAGGTACCGGTTACCCGTTGTTGCACCTGGGTATTGATAATTTCACTGGTACCGACTGCATTGGCTGCAATATCGTCTGCGCTAACTGAATTATTGATGATACTGGCACTGCTGACGCCATCCACAGCGACAAACTCAGATTGGATGGAGTAAGGGGTGACAGTTAATGGTTGCCTGGGCGCCAATGTGGTGAAGGTAGGTGCACTGTCTTCTTTCACGTCAATTTCAAGAAACACAGCTTCACCGGTAAATGGGCTGTCACCAAAATCCAGTATAGTGGTGAATAAACCTTCATCAACGGTCACATTATTAACCGCCAATGTCACTGATACCGATACGCCGCCGGCAGCTGCACTGAACAATTCAAACTGGAAGTCATAAACACCATTGGCGGCTGTGCCAGCCTGTTTCAGTTCACCCTGATAGGTAAAAGCGGAACCCACCGGTACCGCATGGGCGGTAGACAGGCAGAAAAGTAGCATTAAGCCGGTAATTTTAATTATTTTCATTGTTAACCTCTTACTCGTAACTGTCTTTAAAAAGCGCATCAGTTTCTGCTTCTACCCAGAACCCGCCCGTGAGCGTGAAACCAGTGCCGGCATGGTTGCCTGCATCGGCTTGACCAATGGTGCCCTGGAGTTCGAAATCACCGCCCTGGGACAATCCTCCACCGGCATCTGATACCGTCGAGCGGTCGATTTCAAAACCGCCGCCCGACTGACTGAATACCGTGGTGGAAATGATTGCACCAATAAACAGCGCAAGAAGTGCATAGAGATACTTCATGGCTTTTTCCTCTGATATTTTTTATTGTTTAGCCGGGAATCAACCAATTCCATTTCCCGGCTTGAGTGCTCTTTGCCATGCTTATTAACAGCGTGGCCATTATAGCGCACAGATTAAGGCAGACTTTCCAGGAAGCCGCGCACCTCAATTTTTGCTGCATGATTGGATTGGGTTTGGCTGCGCAAAGTCAGGCTTTCATTGGGCAACAGGTTGACCAGCAGCCCGGGGTCAAAAGTGATTTGGCTGGTACTGCTGCCGGTTAATACCAGGGTGCCTGCACCAAAGTCCCGAATCGCATTCCTTGGTTGCATAGCCCCAAGAAAAATAAGTGCATAATGCGGATCTGCAGGTAGTTTCAGACCGTCACTTAAAAAACCGTGGATTGATGTGACTCTGAGCACGCTGCCGCCGCCGGGTCTGAGCCTGCTGTTCAAATCGTTTGAGGAAACCTGTTCGGCTCCAACTTGTATGGTAAAAATGGTCTGCGAGCTATCAGGGTCAATATTGGCAAGAAACGACACTGGTGTACTTGCGTAAACCGCTGTTCCACAAATCCAGCAAACCAGCAATAATAATGCCTTAATGGCATGCGAGATATTATTGACTGTCATGGTTTTCTCCACTCAATGGATATATTTCAATTTCAATGCACAGCTCAGGAATAGCTCTATGACCTGCACGCTATGGCGTAGGCGACGGTTGGTGAAGGAATACAACAAGAAATTTCCGGTATGGGTTTGACGGCTTATTTCATGGCTATGCAGTTTGTAGCGGTTATTGATAATGGTTCACAACCTTTGAGAAAAACCTGGATAATGGCAAGCTATGCTTGCATCCACTCCTCATCGTGATATCTGGCGGATCGCTGGCCCGGCGCTGATCGCCAATTCTTCAGGCCCTATGGTTGCGGTTATCGATACCTGGGCTATCGGGCATTTACCGGATCCAGCTTTATTGGGAGCAATTGCTCTAGCCGGGTTTGTGTTTTCCTATATTTACTGGGCTTTCGGGTTTTTGCGGATGAGTACTACCGGAATGGTAGCCCAGGCCCATGGCAGTAACGACCAAACACGAATTAACCTGATCACCTTGCGCAGTGTATTACTGGGCATTTTTATTGGGATTGGGGTACTTATTCTGCAACTGCCGGTTATTCAATTGGCTTTCATCGTATTTGCACCAGGTGAAGCACTGGCAGGCCACGTACAACAATACCTGGACATCCGTATCTGGGCAGTGCCGATTGTGCTTGCCCGGATAGCGGTGGTGGGTTTTTTGATCGGCACCCAGCGAGCCAGAACCGCGCTGGTGCTGGAGTTGGTTTTAAATTTGACCAATGCGGGTTTGAACCTGTTGTTTGTGGTGGTGCTTGGCTGGGGGGTTGAAGGGGTTGCCCTGGGCAGTCTGATTGCCGAGTGGCTGGCCGGAATACTGGCGATCAGTATTTTATTCAGCATCCGTGGAAAAGTGTTGCTGGTTGATTTGGTCCAAAAACAATTCTGGCGGCTGGCCGCTTTTAAACGCTTGCTGGTAGTGAATTCGTATCTGTTTATTCGGACCTTATTTTTGCTGGGCGCGTTTGCCTTGGTTTATCGCACCAGCACGCAACTGGGTGAGGTAACACTGGCGGCCAATCACGTATTACTGACGTTCACGACTTTAATTGCTTTGGGTCTGGATGCTATGGCTTATGCTGCTGAAGCACATGTTGGTGATGCCATCGGCCAGGGTAACAGGACTCGCTTGCGGCAGTTTGTCAGACTTACCACCAGCTGGGCGATATTGATGAGTGTTGTTTACGCCATGATATTTGCTATTGGCGGAAATGACATCATTGCTGTTTTAACCGATCAACAACCGGTGCGGGCTGCGGCGTCGGAACAATTGGTTTTGTTTGCATTGCTGCCGGTGATTGCAGTGTGGAGTTATCAGCTTGATGGCATTTTTATCGGCGCGACTAAAAGCGCCGATATGATGTGGACGATGATGGCTGCGTTCGCCATATTTGTAGCTATGCTTTATTGGCTAACGGCTACCTATGGAAACCGTGGTTTGTGGATTGCTTTTTTAATGTTCTTTGCGGTACGCGGTATTGGCTTGGGAATTCGTTATCCAATATTGGTAAGGCAAGTGAAGTCAGCGGGAAAGTTTTAGAGATTGTTGGCTTCAAGTAGCGCTATTTTTTCCTGCAGTTCTTTAACCGTTTGTTCTAACTCTGAAACCCGATGCTCCATTGGAGATTGTGTTTGCCTGACTATAGTGGCTGCCATAGCTTCTAAATCTGGTTCACCAGCCAATAAATGTACGAATCGTTCTTCCTTTTGACCAGCTTGCTTGGGCAGCATTAAGACCAGTGCCGGCTCCCGTTTACTTAGCCGGCCGAGTACATATTCAACATCATCAATGTCATCAAATTGATGTAAGCGTTGAGTGTGGTTACGCAACTCACCGGCAGTTTGCGGGCCGCGTAACATCAATGCGCACAGAACTGCTATTGCTGAGTTCTGAATATCGAGTTCTCGTGGTAAACGGTGCTCATATTTAGGGGCTCGCGCTGACCAGGCTTTTACCACCAGATCCAATGATTCCAATTCGTTCAAAGTAGCCCCGATTTCACCCTCGTAATAATTAACCACCGGCGATCGGCTGGTTTTCTGATTACAGGCGTTTTTCAGAGCATTCAGTGTTAACGGGTATTGATCCGGCGTAGTGTGCTGTTTTTCAATCAGGCAACCCAGAATGCGAACCTGAATATCAGTAAGTTTGCTTTCCAATGTCATAAACGGAGTGTAACGTAAATCGCTGCAAATGTTGGATTGGGTTATCAGATTGGATCAAACGGTTTAATCAGTACGATATCGTCCTGTGCTGCCCGCCAGCTGGGGAATACCAATTGGGTACCATTTTGGTTAATGCTTAAGCTGAGATCAAAACTTGAGATAATACCGCGATACAGGATGGTGGTATTGCCCGTTGCCAGTTCACGGCGTTCGATTTGCGCTACATCAGGTTGTGTTAATGAGCGGATGTAATAAATCGACTCCTGGTGGACCGTCCATCCTGGCCCCAGAGTGGATGGTAGACCGGCCCAAATTAATTCCACTGCCTCGGTTTCGATATTGAACGCCCAGAGTCCAGGTTGATCGCGTGTGAAGTAGATTTGTTGGCCTTGTCGGTCAACCATCGGATCATAAGCAGCCATATCAAGCATTATCCGAACTTCATTAGATTCAGACATTACCCGGCACAGCTTCCAACCGCGATCATCCTGGCAGCTGAATACAATGTCGTCACTATCGGGCAGCCAGCGAGCCGAGTTGGCTGCAAAATTTCCTGTATCGAGAGCCTGAGTGTTGCCAGTGATAATGTGTGTGGTAAATAGTTGTTGTTGATTTTTTTGATCGACACTAAATAGCAGGGTTTCTGAGTCCTGACTCCAGCGTGGAGATTGAATATTTACATTCTCAAGCTGGGTTAATTGTCGAAATGTCCCGGTTTCGACTGCCGCCAGCCATAACTGGTTACTGCCGGTGCGGGTAGAAACAAAGGCCATCCAACGGCCATCGGGTGAAAGTTCTCCATCCCAATCGTTGAAGGTTGAGTCAGCGATAAAGCTGGCTTTTCTGTCACTCAATTCCAATACCATCAAATCACTGACATTATTTACTTTAGACATGGTCAGAGATTTGCTGGCAGCGTGAAAGTCTGGCTGAAAAAGATCACGTAATGGTAGTGTTTCCAGTTGACCGGTTTTCAGGTCAGCCAGTTTTGTCACCAATCTGCCACCATCACGAACAACATACAACAAGTGCCCTGAGTCCAACCAAGCCAGGCCTGCATTGGTTGAATCATTAGCTGTGATCCGGTTTTGTTTGCCGGTATCAAGATCGACAACCCAGATATGGGAACGGTGATCTGGTCTAGGCACGCCACGTAAAAAAGCCAGCTGCCGACCATCTGGCGAGAATCTTGGGTAATAATCCGTGCCATCTTCGGAAACGCCATGACTCAAAGCGACTACCAGGCCGCTGGTTTTATCCACCAGGTGTATTGATCGGCGATCCTGCAGAGTATCAGCGGGGCTGGTAAAGGCGATTTGCCGTCCATCAGGTGACCAGTCTACAAAGGTGGGGAATTTGGTAGTGCATGGGGTTAGAGTTTGCGGTTCTCCTTGATGCATGGCTTGCCATACCACTTCGCAGTGTTGGTCTACCAGACGTACGTAGGCTATTTCTTTGGCATCCGGTGATATTGCCGGACCGTATTCAACTGCTTCACTAACCGCAACCGGTTCAGGCACGCCACCAGCCAGCGATTGGCGATAGATGTTCCAATCGCTATCACCTCGTTCCAGAGAGGCGTAGATTAGCCATTTTCCCTGTGCAGCAATCCGTGATTGTTGCTCCAAACCCGGTCCAGAGGTGATCGGTATTGGCACCGGCCAGTCAATTTGGGTATTGCTACCGCCTGGCATCACCAACAACAATGCAGATGCAGTCAGCAGTAATGCAGCAGTCAGGTACCAACCCTGCCAGCGCTGAGTAGTTACGACCATAACAGGTGATACTGGTGCGATCAGCCGGTAGCCGATTTTGGGTACCGTTTCAATGTAACCAGCCGACTTGGCTTCCTCGCCAAAAGCCGAGCGCAAATCTGCAATTGCCCGTGAAACCACATAATCACTGGGGTAAGTGGAGCCCCAGATGCTTTCCAACAGTTCTGTACGGGTGATTGTAGTGCCCGGGTATTGCAATAAAGCCAGCAATACTTGCAAGGTTTTAGGTGTCAGGTGTTTATGCTCGCCGGACTGATGACTAATTCGTCCCAGGCCTGGATCCAATGTCCATACGCCAATTTTTATAGGCGCGATTTTAGTTACTGCTCCCAGCGGTTGTGACGCATTGTTGCCAGGGAGGGGGGGATCACTTGGTTTGGACATTCGCAACAATCTCGCAACTAATTCTCAAGCTAATTCAGCGCTGTTCTGCAATCTTACCGGCTGTGGCGCAATTATTAAGGAGGTCTTCGTTGGACTTTGCTCGTGGTATTTCATTACTCATTATTTTTATCAGCAGTTTATTAAGCCCTGCTGCTATTGCGGCTAAAGAACCGGTTTACTCCCCGGGCGGTGTGGCTTTGCACGGCTATGATGTGGTCGCGTATTTTGTTGACCAAAAACCCTTGCCGGGCAAACCAGAACATGCTTACCGGTGGCGCGGCGTGGATTGGCATTTTTCCAGTCAGGAACATCGTGACCTGTTTATCCGCTCTCCGGAAAGTTATCAGCCAATGTTCGGTGGATTCTGTGGCTTAGGTGTTGCGCATGGTGCATTAGTTCCATCCGATCCGCAAGCCTGGTCGATTCATAACGGCCAACTGGTTTTGAATCAAAATCAGCAGGTAACTGAGACCTGGCGGTATAACCCGGATATCAATATTGAACGTGGGCTGGCGGCTTATTCAAGTGCTATCGATCGCTATCACCAATGGTAGGTGCAACGACGCCAACAACAGCAGCAATCTCTAGGAGAGACGCAATGAAGGTTGTTGTTTTGATTCTCGCAATATTGATTAGCAGCTGGGCAAATGCCGTGCAGCCGGTGTTTGCGATTGACGGTGTGGCAGTGAGAGGCTTTGATGTGGTGGCCTATTTTACCCAACAGCAACCGGTTCCCGGCAAGCTTGAGTTCGCGACCCAATGGGGTGGAGTCAGCTGGCAGTTTTCCAGTCAGCAAAACCTCGAACAGTTTCGCGACGATCCAGAACGTTATGTACCACAGTTTGGTGGGTTTTGTTCATTAACCATGGCCCATGGTTCATCGATTCCGATTAACCCTGAAGCTTGGGCAATACATGACGGCCGTCTTTATTTATTTATTTTTCCAGCTGCTCGGGAAACCTGGCAAATGAATCCGAAGCAACTGATCCAACGTGCCGAATCACGGTGGCGGACGGTTACTGCTCAATCCAATCGATAAGGAAACTACAACATGCTTATAACTCAACAGGCAAAAATATTGATCCTGCTAATTTGTGCAGGGTGTGTGACAGCACAGGCAGCACCAAAATATCAATCGGACCGAGCCAAAGAATTGATCGAAGAAATGGTTGAAGCTCATGGCGGATATACAACCTGGCTGAATGCGCCATCCATGCAATTTACCGCATTAATGTACTTGGCGGTGCTATCAGTAGGTGATGATCGAACTGTCTATGATAATTGGCGGTATTACACCATTACGGTAGAGCCAAAATCCAGCCGTGCATATGTAGATATTTTGTTTGAACCCAACCAGGGGCCGGATGTGGCCTATGACGGTGATCAGGCCTGGGTGGTTCCTTACTCGTTTGACGTGCAACGTTTCCGTGATGGCCCGGTGCAATTGCTGTGGTTTCACTATGGGATGGTGTCGCTGCCGTTTATGACACAGGTTGATGGCGTAAAACATGAATATATTGGGGAACAGACTTTACTCGATGACGAGCAGCTATATGACGTTGTAAGCATGAGTTTTGAACCACAGGGCAAAATTCATGAAAGGTCAATAAATCTATTCATAGATAAGACAAATGGACGCTTAAAAGCCTGGACGCAGGGGCCCCAATTACCACTGTTGCCGGGGAATGTGTTGCCTGACGAATTCCGGTTGCCTGGTGGAGGCATACTGAGGGTTATCGATGAATATGTCGAAGTGGATGGCCTGTTGATAGCACGTTCTTATGCCAGTTTTGGGGACGGTAATTTTGGTCCGGAAGGTTCAGTAACCGGCGCACATCTTATTCTTGATCCTTCTTTTTCAAAACCATTTGACCAGACTAAGTTAGTCAAACCAACTCAAGCGATTGATTATCCTTTGTGGCAACCACGCAGACAAAATTGATAACTTCAAGCTGTATTGAGGAGCTAAACCAATGGTGAGCTGTAACAGGCGCCAATTTATCAGCCAGAGCATAGGAATATGTGGGTTGGCCGTTACAGGCCGGGCCGCGGCACTGGCTTGCGGGAGTAACTTTGCTACAGATTCAGGTCCGTTTTATCCTGCTGAGGATATCCCTGAACGAAGTAACCTGGTGAGGCTCGCGGGACGCGTCGAATCGGCGCGTGGTCAGTTGCTGGCACTTGGTGGTGTTGTGGTTGACGCTGCGTGCAAACCGGTATCTGGCGTTTACGTGGAAATCTGGCAGGCGGATAGCCAGGGTAATTATCGCCATCCCCGTTCGGTTGATTCAGATAGGTTAGATTCAAACTTTGGTTATTTCGGTAAGGTTCGCACCCAGTCTGACGGTGCCTATGCTTTTACCACGGTTATGCCCAGCAGTTATAAGTTTGCAGGTTTGATCCGAGCGGCGCATATTCATTTCAGGGTGCGACACCCGAGTTACCAGGACTATGTCACCGAGGTGTATTTTGCGGGAGATCAGGATGATCTGTTGCGTGATCAGGACCGTGTGTTTCAATCTCGCCCGCAAAACAGTCGCGCACAATTGATAGTGTCGCTACAGCAGGCAATAGCTGATAACGCTATTGCCTGCCGATTCGATTTGGCCTTAACTGCCAAATAAACCCGAGATGGTTGGAAGCGAACAAATTGGTTTTTAGTGTTTCTTGTCAGCATCATGTTGATGGCCGGATATTGTTCAGCCTGGGTTGAACTTTGCAGAGTTATACTAGCCATACTGTGCAATGACAGGATAATCGGCGATGAAAAAAGCACTATTCACCATTCCGGAAGTTGCTCGTTATTTACGAGTGGATATTGAGGATATCAATTATGAAATTGATCAGCGCTACTTGCAGATTGTCGCTATCGGTACAAAAGTACGGATTACCAGTGATGCACTGCAGGATTTTTTGATTTCAAGAAAAATACCTGAGCCAAAGCTGGTATCACGCTGGTGGGGATATGCGACTATGGCGACTGTTGTAATATCTGGATTGGCAATAAATCTGAGTTTTCCTTTTGTCGGTACCTGATTGCTGAGAATGTTGTATGCATATAGATATAACTATCAGCGGTACCAGCATTTACACAGAAAAAGAGCAGCAAATTAATTATCACTGAAATATTCTTCAATATGTATTTCGGAGTCTACTGCGGGGACCGCTACACGGAACCATATGAACGGTAACAATGGGTTAGGTAACCAGTATTTCCAGCCTACATTTTTATTAATTACACCATCTGTTGTAATGAAATCCAGCCATACATAGAAAAATTTATAAGCACAAAACCCGGGAACATAATTAACCCGAAACCCATTCGATTTCAGGTTTTTCTTACTAATATAGTAATTCCCTTCAAATGGCATGATGCCCCAACCAACAGGGCCATCTGCAAGCAGGGTATTTGAGCGTGTATGAATGATTCTTATATGTTTCCGGCTCACGGTCTTGGTCCAGTCATTACTAATAGCACCATAACTCAACCCATTTTTATACCATAGGCTATGGCGACCGGGTTTCCGTAGATTTTATTACGCGGAATCGTGCATCATGTTCATATTAAAAAGCACGGGCAGGTCACATCAGCCCGTGCTTTACTACAACTCAGCTCATCAACATACCACGGTCAATGGCTGATTGTGGTGTTACAGTTACTGCTAAGACCAGGACATTAAGGAACCCAGCATGTGGCAGTATCGGAGTCACCTGATGTGTCGGTTACCCGTACCTGTATAACATAAGAACTGGCCTGGCCTGGCAAGCCTGGAAACAGTGGCCCGAACCTGTCATTGCTGGTTGGGTTGCCGGTAGCGCCATCGTTGATCCACGTATAACTGGTGATTGGGAATGCGCCGGCAACACTATTGCTGGCATCCACCCAGTATTCAAAATAGCCATTTCCGTCAGGCCCGCCGGTATGCCATATCCAGTCTACAAAGCAACGGGCATTCAAAGGAGGTGGTGGCGGTGGGCGACCTTCGAAGTCCATAATCAAGTTGCGCGCTGCATTGTCTTTTTGATCGTTATATTTCATATTATCAGTATGACATTCTCGGTCTGTGATACCCATATCATTGGCCCCCGAGAAGCGTCCCTGAACATGTGATACCACCCCGTCATCTGAACGCGGAATTACATAGGATGTGATTTTGCAGTTCCAGCGCCAGAACTGCAGCCGTTGGATAAAATTGCTGGGTCGGCGATGCCGGGTCCGGTAAAAATAAACATCGTCCCGGATATGGTTTGGAATGCTCGAGCGCCATAGTACGCTGCCCAGGGTGGTCAGGCTGAATTGCGGTTCGCAGCCGCCGGTAATAATGATCCCGATCAGCCAGCCCAGTGGTCCCGAAGCAACATATAAATCCATCAAGGTGCTGCCGCCATATGGTGTGCCCATGGTTTGAATGGGGCGCGGCGCCTGGCTATTATCCAGCCCGCTGTTATAAAAAGCCCGCAAATGTGTAGCCGCAGCACCACCCTGGCTATGTGCAACAACACTAAATGAATCAGTAAAAAACATATCACCTTGGGTGCGGATTCGTTGTGCAAATGCATCATGCGATCGGCTTGTTAGCGGATCGCTGAAAACTGCAGTGCCGCCTGGGTTACCGTTGAAAAAATCACCGGCAGGCCATGCAGGGTTGGAGCACCAGCCATGCACCAGCAATATTCCAAATGGACCAATTGCACCACGGTTGACGGGATCAGGGGCCAAGGCCTGAACAGGAATGGAGATATCGCGTTTGCCATAATACAGAGAGTCATCAATTATCACTTCCGCGCGTGATAGATAAGCCTTGGGTGGAAGTTGACTGACCGTCATTGACAATTCCGCCAATTGGTCAATCGGGATGAATGTGTGTGGGTCTTGTATACGAATATTACGCAGCACATAATCATGTCCTGTCTCACCGGCCAGCGCCAGCCAGCGAGAGTCAAACATCAACGGAATACTGACAGCATTGTTACGATCAGTTTCCGGATAGGTCATACCACCAATCCAGGCAATGGGTTTATTAGTGGTTGCCGACCAAACTTCGGCATAGGCGTAGACATGGCTATGCTGATTAACGAATGAAGCCAAGCTCAGATTAATTTTCAACCTGTTGTTGTCTACTACCTGGGTTTGTACAGCCTGTGCAAGTTGATATTTTTTTTCGATAATAGGTAGAAAATAAAAAGCGGTGCGCTCTATGCTGCCTATTCCTTCAACTTCACCCTCCACATCTATACGAACTGAATACTTGCCACTGGGTAATGCTGGTAGGCGCAGTTGACTAAAACCATTGGCATTGAGTGGCAAGGATGTTGCACGTGCGGCATCGTAACTTTCTGTATGTATCGTTTGCCGTGTATCGGAACTGACTACAGTTAACTGCAGTTTATTGATATCGATCGGCTGAATTTTGCTTTTACCGTTATCGTTAGTGGTAGATGCAAACACACTCAATTTTGCCGCTGAACCTTCAGTTAAACCCAGCATCGGCTCGATACATGGCTCACCGGGTGGGCATGGGTCTGGGCAGATTGGGCTATTATCATCACATTCAATCGGACCAATAACGATTTCAACTACGTTCTCGTCATAACTGATCATCGAATCCATCTGGACTGTGCTGCGCAGTTCTAACGGATCTGAAATCGATAATCCCCAGCTGCCGGGCACCGCTTCTCCTCCGGAAATGGAAAAAACCATTACGCCGCCCGGACGGTCGGTAAAAGCTTCCATTTGTATATCTGCCTGATCGAGGTCACATGGGCCAGAGTTACAGGTGATGACGCTGCCATTGAAATGGTAAACTGCGCCATTCGGCCCGGTGATGCTGGATGGGCCGAAATTAGGATAACTGCTGGTTACCTGCACCAGACTGAAACCGGTGCCTTCGGTTACGCTAAAAGCCGAGTTTGTTGTTGACCGGGTGTTGTTATTTCCGGTGCGGGCTTCCACAGTGCGTTGATCAATTAGCAAAATATTAGATGCAACGCGGGTTTCCATGGGCTCTGGCAAGCGATTGTCAGAAAAATCTTCAGGCGCGCCTGACAAGGATTTTACGCTAATCTCTGCTGCATGCAGATGCAGCAATGGTATTAACAGCAAAGCAGCTGCGATTTTATACTTCATATCATTAAACTCCATTTCAAAAATATTAAGTTTTCACAGTTGAATATTAGTGGCTTCACCTCCTTGGCAAGTTTATGGTTATTAGCGGTAAAGTCGATTTTGTTAAATAAGAACCGCTTAGTAATGGTTTTAAACCGTTACTAAACTTAACACCCTTTCTTTGATACCCAGCCACACTCACGCAAACTGTGTAGACACAGCATGCAACTATTAACAGACATGGAATTGGCACGAAAACTGATTAACCATCCAGGTTTATCCTGCACCAGGGTTATGCTGTACATCCATGTATAGCATGTTGATTTCTCAACATCCGACCTTAGGGTAAACCATGGGTGTGAAATATTTATGAATGACCAAACAAACCGTGCTTTCACGGTTCCAAGGAGTGCTGTTATGTGATGATCAGTGCAGGTATTAATTCAGGTTTGAATTGCCGATTCACTCCAAACAGGCATAAATTCCAAACATCCGCTCACCATTATTAACTGGTGTAATGGCCTGAATGGTATCGGCATTTCGTTCAGCTGCTTCATTGCGAGCCAGGTTTTCCAGTTCTTGCTCTATCTTGTTGCGGTTGCGTTGATAAATCCAGACTTTATTTTTAACACTAACGGTGGTTTCACCGAGTTTCTGACAGGAGCGCAAGTTTTGATCTACAGCTGCCACCTCAACAGTTGCTCCATGGGTTTCAAGTGGGACCCAGGTACAGGCAGGTATCAGACCGGCAATTAGAGCAGCAGAGACAACATTTCGGTAATTGAGTCTATTCATGTTATTGATTACCTCCAAGTTTGCATTGTATGACGATAATTATGCGGGCTTGTTCAGTTTGGGTTGAGATTTGGCAGGGCATACTGAGCAATGTTGTATGGGTTCCAGGTTATATTTAATGAAAAAGATGTTGTATAACATTTCGGAAGTAGCCAGTTACCTGGGCGTAAATATTGAAGATATCGATCATGAAATTGATCAAGGTCAGTTAGAAACAATTACCGTTGGCAACAAACTTTTGGTGACCAGTACCGCTTTGCAGGCTTTTTTGTCGACCAGAAAAATTCCTGAGCAAAGGCCGAGTCACCAAAGGTGGGTATATCCAGCTTTATTTATTATGCTGATGGCTGGTGCAGCTATGGGTATGGTTTTTCCATTTCCGGATTGGCAATCACAAATCATTGGCCCTCAGTCGGCATTTTATAAAGATGTCAAGGTCGCCGGGACAGGTGATCCGGAACGCTACGTTCCCATCAACGCACCGCTTGATTACCGGCGCCTTAACCAAGCAGCGAATCCGGGTGGCAGGGGTTTTTCGCACACATTGATAAGCCTGCAGCATCAGAATGATGTTGCATCGGGTGCTTTATCATTTCCCTGGACATTTTTTGTAAATTTGGATACCAATCATGATCGCGGAGATGGTGTGGCTTCGAATATCAATGTGCATAATCGTGGTAGTGGTTGGGCTAGTGGTTATCACGTCGACAGCTATGCCTGGGGCAATGGGACTACACTGGGGAGCAATATCGAAATTCGCGATGTAGCCGGATTAGGTGCCTATACAGTAGGGATGAACATCCAGAATAAAGGCTTTCCAGGAAACATAGGTATGCAGATTCAGGCCGGTCCATTCCCGCAATCGCATCGATTCTGGAAGCCTGGAATGGATGGCAGCTGGCAGACCGGCATTAAATTGTCCGGTAAGCCAGGACTCGCTTATTTTGGCACAGGGATGGAATTTGGCCCGAATACCACCGGTGATCGGGGCATCTGGTTGCGTGGTGAATTCCAGGCCGGAATTGATATGGGAAATAATGACTTGCGTATGAATGCAGGTGCAGCGGTTCAATTTGCAGGTGATCAAGCAGTTGCATTGAGATTTAATGATAGCCGGCAACGTTTGGAATTCATGTACGATAACCATGTGATCGCATTTCTGCCGGTGGGTAACCGTGATGTGGATTTGACCAAATAGAGCTTCATCATTAGCACTTTGGTGTTATCACGGTGCGCAAGGATTCAAACGGTCTTGCCGTATACCTGATTTAACTGGCCAGAAAATTAAGCGATAAACTGTTTTGTTACAGTCTTAGGTGACTGGCAGCTTGGAAATGCCTACAATAACCGGTTTAGTTTAAAGCGTAGCCTACCGTCATTATGAGCCAGTTAAACCCCACTGATCTTTACGATATCCGCAGCCTGTTGAGCGAAGACGAGTGCTTGATTCAGGATACTGTCGCCCGCTTTGTTGATGAGAAAGCCATGCCGATCATTGCTGAATGCTTTGATGAAGGCCGCTTTCCTAATGAGTTGATCCCTGAGTTTGCAGAGCTGGGTTTGTTGGGGAGTTCCATAGATGGTTATGGGTGCGCTGGTTTGAACTCGGTTGCATATGGTTTGATTTGTCAGGAGCTTGAACGTTGCGACAGTGGTATCCGCAGTTTTGTGTCAGTCCAGTCCAGTTTGTGCATGTATCCAATTTATGCGTATGGATCAGAGGAACAACGTCAAAGGTGGTTGCCGGAGATGGCGGCTGGCAAAGTTATTGGCTGTTTCGGATTGACCGAATCACATGGTGGTTCCGACCCGATGAACATGAATACCTGGGCCAAACGAGATGGTGACGACTGGATTATCAATGGTTCCAAAATGTGGATTACCAATGGGACCATAGCTGATATTGCGATAGTCTGGGCGCATTCTGATGATGGTGTTCGCGGCTTTATACTGGAAAAGGGTATGCCGGGTTTTGAAGCGCGCGATATCCACGCTAAGATGTCGTTGCGGGCCTCTGTTACTTCGGAATTGTATTTTGATAATGTCCGCGTACCGGATAGCAGCCGGCTGCCCAATGTAATTGGTCTGAAAGGGCCATTGGGTTGTCTGACACAAGCGCGCTACGGTATCAGTTGGGGGCCGATCGGCTCAGCGATAGCCTGCTTTACCGAAGTACTAGATTATGTGGCTGATCGCAAACTTTTTCAAAGGCCATTGGCGGCCACCCAAACAGTCCAAATACGGCTGGCGGAAATGGCTCGTCGAATTACCACCGGACAATTGCTGGCATTGCAACTCGGCCGGATGAAAGATGCAGGGACCATGCGGCCTACCCAGGTCAGTCTGGCGAAATGGAATAACGTGCGGCTGGCACTGGATATTGCCCGCGATGCCCGCGATTTGCTGGGTGGTAGTGGGATTACCCTGGAATATGTACCCATAAGGCATATGTTGAACCTGGAAAGCGTGATTACCTACGAAGGTACTGAAACCGTGCATCAGCTGATAGTGGGCCGTGAGTTGACCGGTCATAACGCTTTTTAGATTTGAAGCAACAACAAAAAACAAAGTAACCATCAAGGAATAACACCATGCCTATGGCAGCTGCTTCGGCACCGGGATCCATCAGCAAAAACATCAATCGGGCTGAGGTTGTCGATCAGAATTTTATTACCCATGTGCAAGCACTTGAGCGTGCAGTAATAAAGCCATCGCCTGAATCCGGCCTGGATGATCAGTCATTGTTAAGCCTGTTTGACTGCCAGTTGCAATCCCGACAAATGGATTTGATGGCCCGAATTAAGCGGCTGGAAAACAAAGTGTTTTACACCATTGGTAGTTCCGGCCATGAAGGCAATGCCTTACTGGGTTATTTAAGCCGAACGACTGATCCGGCATACCTGCATTACCGCGGTGGTGGCTTTATGGCCGCCCGCTCGATGCTGGGTGGGGTGGATTTTATTCGTGATACGGCTTTATCGTTTGCTGCCAGTCGCAATGATCCTTCTTCCGGTGGCCGGCATAAGGTATGGGGCAGCAAACCATTGTGGGTGCAACCGCAAACCAGCACGATTGCCAGCCATTTGCCCAAAGCAGTAGGTGCGGCACTTGCAATAGCACATGCCAAACGGGTCGGTCATAGCTTGGAAATCCCTGAAGACAGTATTGTTTTATGCAGCTTTGGTGATGCCAGCACCAATCATTCAACTGCCCAGGGTGCATTCAATATGGCGCAATGGGCTACCCACCAGGGTTTGCCGGTGCCGATTGTATTTGTATGTGAAGACAATGGCCTGGGAATTTCAGTGAAAAGCCCGCAGGGCTGGGTTGCCAGCAATTATTCCAACCGGCACGGGCTGCATTATGTAGCTGCTGATGGTCTCGATCTGGCAGCAGGGTACGATCAGGTAATGGCGGCGATCGAGCATTGTCGAAACTGCCGTAAACCGGTGTTTTTGCACCTGCGCACAACCCGGTTGATGGGGCATGCCGGTACTGATTTTGAAGTTGACTATCGCAGGCCAGCAGAGCTCGAAGCTGCAGAAGCCATGGATCCGATACTGCGTACTGCGGAACTGCTGGTGGTGCGTGGGTTATTGAAACCTCAACAGATACTGGACCGTTACAGCGCCATGCATCAGCGCTGTCTGAATGAAGCTGATAAAGCGGACAATGAACCCCGTTTGGAAGACGCTGAACAGGTGATGGCGCCATTGGCTCCGTGGCATCCAGACCGGGTAATTCATATTGCACAGCAGCGTGCTGATGAACAAACCCGTTTGCATGTATTTGATCAGCGCCTGCCGGAAAAAAGACCTCGCAAACACTTGGCAGTATTGATCAATTGGGCATTGATGGATTTGCTGGCGCAATACGATCAAAGTCTGGTGTTCGGTGAAGATGTGGCTCAAAAAGGTGGAGTGTATACCGTAACCAAGGGTCTGTTTAAGCGCTTCGGTGGTGCGCGGGTGTTCAATACATTATTGGATGAGCAAAGCATTCTGGGGCTTGCGCAGGGTTATGCCGCGTTAGGTTATCTGCCGATTCCGGAAATCCAGTATCTGGCTTATTTTCACAATGCCTGTGATCAGATTCGCGGGGAAGCCTGTTCACTGCAGTTTTTCTCTAATAATCAGTTCCGCAACCCGATGGTGATGCGAATTGCCTCATTGGGTTATCAAAAAGGTTTTGGCGGGCATTTCCATAATGACAACTCTATTACTGCGCTGCGGGACATTCCAGGTCTGGTGATTGCGTGTCCATCGCGTGGTGACGATGCGGTGCTGATGTTGCGTACTTTAATGGCATTGGCCAAAGTCGATGGAAGGGTTTCTGCATTTCTGGAACCAATTGCCTTATATATGACCAAGGACTTGTATCAGGAAGGTGATAGCGGATGGTGTTTTGCTTATCCAGAACCCGGCAAACACATTGCACTTGGTCAGGGTAGGGTGTATTTCCCGGATGCCACTGATTTGCTGATTATTACTTATGGCAACGGAGTGCCGATGTCCCTGCAGGTTGCCCAGCAATTGCTGGATGAACACAAACGACAGATCAGAGTATTGGATTTACGCTGGCTGCTGCCATTGAATGAGTTGCAAATTGCAGAACATGCAGCAGCCTGCAAGAATATAATTATTCTGGATGAAGGCCGTAACAGTGGTGGTGTTGGAGAGGGGGTAATTGCTGCGCTTCAACGCCATGGTTTAGCAGGCAAGCCAATCAAACGCATTGCCGGGTTAGACAGTTATATTCCTCTGGGTGCTGCAGCCAACCTGGTGTTGCCGGTCAAGGATGATGTTTTGAATGCAGCTATTCAGCTTTTGGATTAGCTGAATATTGATAGTTTTATCATGCTCATGTAACAACTTTTGATCTTTTTCGGCCAGAATTGGTGATAGTCTGATTTCATCATTTGTGAGGGAAAATTGATGAAATCAATAAGGTTTTTGTTGCTGCTTACCGGATTAATATTATTGACTGGTTGCATCGCGCCGTTGACCAATAAAGATTTGATAAAAGAGTTTGCCGGCACCGACTTCACCATAACTGAAACCGATCGTGGTTTGGTGATATATCTGCCAATGGTGTATTTCGAGTTCGCCAGTGCTGATTTGACGCTGCCAGCACGCACTAAACTGGAAGAGGTATCTGAAATACTCACACGACCTTCGACCAGTTCTCGCCAGCTGGCCATTGAAGGTCATACCGATGATGTAGGTGAGCAGGACTACAACATTAAATTATCTCAAGAACGTGCAACCAATGTATTGGAAATACTTGCCTTCAGTGGAATTCAGAGAGATAGAATGGTGGCCAAAGGGCTGGGTGAGGCACACCCGATTGAAGCAAATTTAAATGGCGATGGCAGCGGAGATGAAGCGGGCAGAGCACAAAACCGCAGAGTGGAAGTGGTTATTCTGAATATTTAGTCTGGCATACTGGCATCAACATTACCTGGTTTGTGATTAAATGCCGCAAGTTGCCAATTTAACCATCGTTCCGGTCAGTGATATGCACCATGCTGGGCAATTGCTTGACTATGTGCGGATTAAATATCGGCGTAAAGTCCATTTTTCTGGATTGCCGATATTGCTGCAACTGAAATCCAATGATTGGCACCAGTATTTGCAAAAATTGCGGCAAGCATTTGAGCAGCAAAATGAAATTTCTGACGGCTTGGATAAAGTGCCCGATATGCTTGACTGGAACGTCAGTCTGAGTCAGCTAAAGCAGCGGCATTTACTGGTATTGCGTTTGCTTGCGCCCGACAGCAAGGAAATATTATGCAGGCTAATTCAATGGGCGGTTACAAGTAAAAAATCAACAAAGTCGTTATTTGCGATTGTGGCGGTAGACCAGCAATTGCTTGACCACAGGCTGGTAAAGCAGGCCCTGAAGATAGCTGGGAGCAAGGTAGATATTTTTATCCATGACGGCACCCACGATGGGCCAAAACACAAACCCACCAGGGCGTTATGGTTAATGATCGGGTTACTGGTTTTGGCTGTTATCGGGGGTTGGTCATGGCTGAGGACAACCGAATGGTTTAATCCCGGTACACCAGTTGATCAAAAAGTAGCCAATGAACCTGGGCAGACAGGTATGGCTGAAAATCAGGCGGGTTTATTTGAATCAACAGGGACTTCCGAAATTTGGGATTATCATGTTGAATCTGAGTGGTTTAAGCAGTTGTCTGATACAGAGCTGTCACAGCAATACAATGATCAGGCAGGGTATGCGGAATCTGCTGACAGAACAATAGGTGCTGATGATGCTGAGGCACCATCAATCAGGTATCCCTTGACTGATCGAAATGGCATAGATGACCCGGAATTAAAGATCAGTGAACAACAGCAAATATTCGCCAGCACATTTCATGTTGCACTGGCGAATAATGACCTGCAGTGGTTAAGAGCCAATGCAGAGGCATTATCACGATGGCACGCTGCTGATGGCCAATCGGCTTTAATGATTCTGGCTGAAGGCAACCATGCCGAGTGGGTTAACATGCTGCTTGAGCAGGGCGCAGATGCAAATGAATCCAGTTTGCGCAATTGGACGCCATTGTTGATCACTGCGATATTCGGCCAATTCGAAGTTGCCCGGGTATTGCTGGAGTCTGGTGCCGACCCAGCTCAGTTAACCGATCAGGGGCGCAGCGCATTGATGGCGGCCGTGCATAATCGTCATCCGGATTTGACCGAATTATTGTTGCGGTTTGGTGCTGATGTGAATCAACAAGGCAAAGATGGTTGGAGTGCTTTGTTTTATGCGGTTTGGAATCAGGATGCATCTTTGGTAGAGCTGTTATTGGCGGCCGGTGCGAGAAAAGATCTGGTTACTTCTACAGGTAACCGTGTTATCGACATTGCACAACAGCGCAATAACCAGCAAATCCTGAGTTTGCTGGGTAGCTGAAAAAGTATATTAGTAAAACTTTATTATTCATCAGCGAGTTCCATTAGCTGTAATAGGTAGATGCGATTACCGGCACCATGTAACAACTGTTGATAGTTTCAGGTATGGCATAAGGTACACTAGCATTCTATCAATCTAATAATGACGGGTTCAGCGTTTCTATGCACCGCCGCCAGGCACAGCAGCGCCCTGGAGGACGGATTTGTCGGCATTGTTTGGTAAGGGTTAACCATTATCGGTCATTCGCGGCTTATCACGAGCACTGACGAACTCATTGAATCCGTTACTATTAGATTGATAGAGTACTGGTTTGGCCACTGGACCGTTGTTACGTTGGAGCTTAGTTTATGAAAAGAAGAAAAATTGTTATCTGCTTTTTGTTCATCACATCGCTATTAAGCGCATGCGGTGGTTACTATGGGCAGGACGATCCGGAGATCGTGGTTCAAGGAGTACGGGCGGTACCATCGGCAGGCTTTATTCCCAACTTTGTCATTGATCTCAATATCGTTAATCCGAATAGAAGCCCAATCCATCTGAATGGTGTGTTTTACACGTTGCACCTGGAAGGGCATCGTTTATTCACTGGCGCCACCAATGACCTGCCGGATATTGAAGGATTTAGTGAGGGCAGTTTCAGCGTTAATGCCAATCCCGATTTATTGAGTGGCCTGGGTCTGGTCGCTGATTTATTCAGCCGCCCGCGGAATGGTTTTGAGTATGCAATAGATGCCAAGCTGGATGTTGGTGGTTTTCGACGTAACTTCAATGTCTATGAAACCGGTCTGATTTCGTTTCCAGGTGGTTCCAATCGGTATGATCAAAGCATGTTGAACTCGCTGATTAATCAGGGATCTTTTTAGCTAAAACCTATTCTTTTTATAAAGGGGCTGCTAAATAAACGGTTGGCTGTTGCATCTGGCAGCAGTTGTGCACGGGCATTGCGAAACGCCAATACAGCAGCATCACCATAGCGTTGTTTCAGGTTGGCCGCGTTGTAATTATTAATTGTGCCCCAGTGCTGGGTGTAATTAATACCCTCTGTTTCCAACCGGTCAAAACAGCGCTGCATAAAATCCAGAGTACGGTCTGAGTGAGCACCATCGATGTCAACCACGCAGGTTGGTTGGTGTTGGGTAAACTCCAATGTCGCACCGGAATTTTGCACAAAGCGTGTGGCAAATACGACGGGCGCGCTGCGGCCAGTCGCTTGCTCAGCAATCAAAACCTCTAGAGTTTTGGAAGTATTATGCAGTACACTTGCTTGTCAACAGCTCAACATCTGAGCGTATTTTTCGATGCATGGAATTTAAAAGTAAATGACCAGCCAGTCATGGCTTAAATATAAGACTTTAGTCTAGGTTAAATATGCTCTAAAACTGCATATTGCTTACTTTGTACAATAATTGTATAAGTTAAGGATTAATCGATTTTATGCTGGGCAATGAACCTCGAAAGACGGTATCCAAGAATTTGAGGTAAGTCCATTTCTGTCAGCGTGAATTAATAAACGCTGACGCATTGTTATGAAATCAGGGTTCTTGTCGCCTATCAGGAAGGTCGTGACGTTTATGAAAAGCAAAATGCTGCTATAAATTGGCAAGCTGCTGATCAGCTAGCTGAAAAAGCTAAAACATATCAACAGAATGCCGATTAAGGATAATTTTTGAAAGTGAGTTAACGTGAATTGATCAATAGTCATTTTAATAAGGTGAGAGAGTCATTATGAGAAAAATACGCAACATTATTATCAGTGTTTGTTTGTGTGCCGCGCCATTACAGCTATTTGCTGATGAGTTGGTTAATTGCTTGCTTGGCGACGGCATTGGCGGTGGTGATAACCTGAACCGGGGGTTTTATATAGACATTTATCCAGGCTTTAGCCTCGACCGCGCGTACCTTTTCTTTAACGTCAGTCAACCGGGTGAAGGTGTTTACCAGCTGACAGCGCGTAGCAATACATTCGATGGTGAGGTTATCGGTGTGGCTGAGGCCAGCTATACTTTTTCTGGTAACGGGGAACCGGTACCGATGTTGTTTGATTTCAATCGTGCCCCGGTGGCTAATGGCCAGCGTATCACCTTTGCGTTTTCGCAGTTATCTGGTCCTAGTACATTTTTCAGCGTAGCCATTCACAGTGATGACTGTCCAATCATAGAAACGAGTGACACCTCGCCACCTTTGGGTACCAATGATTCGTTCCGAGATGGCATTGCCGCAATTATTACGGGTGCTTCAGAAGCATTGACAGCATCAGTAGCATCCCTGGAAAACCCAGGAAATGGGGCGAACGTCAGTGGTATCAATACTATATCCGGTTGGGTTTGTGATGCCGCAGTCGTACAAGTTGAAATAGATGGAACGATACTTGTAGAAGCAGCTTATGGAACCCCGCGTGCTGATACCATGGAAATTTGTGGTGACTCAGATAACGGTTTCGGTTTGCTGGTTAATTGGGCGATATTTGGCAATGGCGCGCATACAATCAGACTGCTGGCTGACGGTATAGAAGTTGCCAATGGCATATTTACAGTTACTACCCTTGGAGTACCGTTTCTGGTTGGCGCTAGTGGGATGTTCGACTTAACGGGTTTCCCGGAGGCCGGTCAGCAGGTAACGGTGGAGTGGTTACAATCACAGCAGGGCTTTGTGATTACTGATTTTGTAGAGTAACCATTTAGTATCTTTGGCGCAGCTAACTTAGTTGCGCCGGTTTTATCCATGTGATCGGCGGCGTTGCTCATAAACCATTTTGAGTTCATTGCTGCTAAATCATTTCGAAACGAAGGGATCTTTTTTTGCTGATAAATTATCTCAGCAATACCGTATCTGATATGATTGCTGCCGGTTTCAATAAACAGCTTAAGCGTATCCGTTGTAGCTGCAGCTGATACATATTAATCTGCCTTAGATCGCAAATATCTGTTGTATGCTAGTCTGATTGATTAGTCTGACATATCACG
The DNA here is from genome assembly GCA_021772985.1 of Gammaproteobacteria bacterium. Taxonomy (GTDB): domain Bacteria; phylum Pseudomonadota; class Gammaproteobacteria; order Xanthomonadales; family Wenzhouxiangellaceae; genus JAJFKX01. Next base: position 195,295 of record JAJFKX010000019.1, on the reverse strand, counting down.
TGTAATCGATTATACCAATCTGTTGAGAATGAATATGAAGAGAATAAGTACTTGTTTTATATGTCTATTTTTGTTTTCTTCGCAAATACAATTACAAGCTGAAGAGCTATATAATTGTGTGGTTCCCAGTGAGTTGGGAGGTAGTGATGGTTTTAACCGGGGCTTTCTTATCAGTGCCTTCCCAGGGTTTACCCTGGATAAAGTTTATTTATTCTTTGAAGTGGCAACGCCTGGAGCAGCAACTTATAGTTTAACTGTGCGCGACAGTACTTTTGGTGGTGATCTATTAGGTGTTGCCGAAGCCAGCTATGATTTTTCAATTGCAGATCTGCCGGTACCGATTGTTTTTGATTTTCGCCAGCTTGCTATTCAGCAAGGCACCCGAGTGACATTTGTTATCGAACAGCTGACTGGAGATATCAGTACTTTTTATAGTACCGCTGGTGCCAGTGCCGGCTGCCCTGTGCTTGAGACAGACACAATAAATCCATTAGTAGGTATATCAATTAGAGGGGCAGTGCATGCAATTGTGTTGGGTGATGCTGAAGAACCTACTGCATCTATGGCGTTACTGGAAAACCCACCTGATGCTGCCGGTGTCAGCGGTGTTACCTCTATTTCCGGTTGGGTTTGTGATGCCACCAGGGTCGAAGTTGAGATTGATGGGGCAACCAGGGTTGAGGCCGCGTACGGAACACCCCGCGCGGACACCATGGATGTCTGTGGTGATATCGATAACGGTTTTGGGCTACTGGTGAATCTGGGAATATTTGGTGATGGAGAACATACCATCCGGTTGCTGGCGGACGATATAGAGGTGGATTCCGGTACTTTTACAGTCACCACGCTTGGTGGCCCCTTTGTCAGCGGCTTAAGCGGGACGTTTGATTTAGCTGATTTTCCGGAAGCCGGTCAGCAGGTGACCATAGAGTGGTTACAATCTTTGCAGGGGTTTGTGATCATAGATTTTGTAGAGTAATCATATAGTTCGATCCGATCAATATAAGATTGTCGCTGGCTCAGCTTATGACTGGTGTCTACTCCAACGCATGTGCGTTTGAGTGCTGAGTTTCAAATCTGTTATTGCCGGCTTAGCTCGCGGGTAGCCTTGAACTCATTGCCGTCATACCACTCCGGCCAGTCATCGTTGTTGGTTAAATCCCAGCCGATATGAAAAAACAGCTCCAGGTCCAGTTGCATACCAGATAAATCCCAATCATCCAGCACCTCGTCTGCTGCTTTGTGATAGCGGTTTGCATTGAAGTTTTTTTGTTTTTGAATCATCCAGGCTGTGCCATGTTCTCTATGGTTGCTTCCTGACCCGGCAAACAGCACTGGAACACCTTGTTTGGCGAAATTGAAATGGTCGGAGCGGTAAAATCCACCGGCTTCAGGGTGCTCTTCCGGTGCAACAATACGCAACTGATTATCGGCATGTTTACGCAAATAATCTTCTATCTGTGATTTGCCGTATCCAACCACTACCAGATCATTGGTTGGGCCGTAGACGTTCATTGAATCTATGTTGATGCCGGCGATATGTTGATCCATCTGTAGCGGTGGGTATTGTGAATAGTGTGCTGAACCGAGCAAACCTGACTCTTCTGCGGTAACTGCCAGAAATATGGCTGAGCGAAGCGGTGGTTGTGGTTGTGCAGCAAAAACTTCTGCCAAAGCCATGATGCCGGCTAAACCGGTGGCATTATCAACTGCGCCGTTATAAATGTTATCAACACCTTCTGCGGCGGTATTATCCATACCGATATGATCCCAATGGGCCATATAGATAAACCATTCATCTGGGTGACTGCTGCCAATGATTTTGCCACCGATATTGTATGATTCAGCGTGAGTGATGCTTTGTTCTATGCTGCTGGTGGCAGTCATTGACAATTCCAAAGGTTTAAATTCGGCTGTTAATGCAAGGCCTTCCAGATCAGGCAGGCTGTGACCAGACTGGGTCATGATTTGCGCAGCAGCTTCATGGCTCAGCCAGCCTTCGATAGTTAACAAACTGCTGTTATCAGCACCAAGGTCCAAGTGAAACTGTGGCCCGGACCAGCTGTTGGAGACCACTGCCCATGGATAACTGGCAGGTTCGGTATCGTGCACAATTAATGCAGCGGAAGCTCCCTGTCGCGCAGCTTCCTCGAATTTATAGCTCCAGCGGCCATAGTAGGTCATAGCCCGGCCTTCAAATAATTGATTATCGTTAGTGGCGAAACCCGGGTCATTAACCAGGATGATGACTGTTTTGCCGGTTACATCGATACCCGCATAATCGTTCCAGTTATATTCAGGCGCAACTACGCCATAACCGACAAATACCATCTCGCTGGCATCAATGGATAGCTGTTGCTCAGCACGTAGAGACCACAGCATGATGTCTTCAGAGTAGTTCAGGGTAAGTGGCTCGGCAGCTTCGCTGGAGGTTGACGTGATCGTCATTTGTGCCGTAGGTGTGGTTGTAATAGACACCAATGGTACTGCCTGTCGATAATTGTTATCGAACACTGGGGCCAGTTCAAGTTCACGGAAGCGTTGTTCAATAAAATCCAGGGTCAATGTTTCACCTGTTGACATGGGTGCTCGACCTTCGAATTCATCTGACGCCAGCCGGGTGATGTCGTTAAGTAGTTTACTGGTTGAAATCACGGGCTTTATCAACAACTCTTCGGCTGTTGCTGGATCAGTGGATTGTTTGTCACAAGCAATTAATGCTATGCCAAACAGGCAGATGCTCAAACAGGTAATAAAACGAGGCGGGGTTGTGATAAGCATAACTATTCCAGTTCAAATCGATAGGGTTTCAGACCTGAATCACTTTGGGTTCAGGTTGTAAATCAATGCCAAAGCGCTGGTTAACGTCCTGCTGAATGTTGCCGGCCAGCTGTAATAACTGTTGTCCATTGCCGTTGCCGTAATGTACCAGCACCAGGGCATGATTCTGGTGAACACCAACAGCGCCTTGACGTCGGCCCTTCCAGCCACACTGTTCGATCAGCCAGGCAGCGCTGAGTTTCACCTGATCATCGATAGGCCAGTGTGGTAACTCAGGATATTGTGCCAATAAAGCATTCGCCGTGTCTCCGCTTATTACTGGGTTTTTGAAAAAGCTGCCGGCATTTCCAAGCATTGCAGGGTCAGGTAGCTTATGTTGGCGAATACGGGTTATTGCTGCTGCTACCTGTGCAGGTGATGGTTGCTGAACTTTTTGCTGGTCCAGCATTTCGGTAACACCAGGGTAGTCGAGTTTTAACTCTCCATCTCGCAGCAGCCGCAATGTGATATCGGTGATCAGCCAATTTTGTGCTGGCTGGGTCTTGAAGATGCTGGTTCGGTAGCCGAACAGGCATTCTTTGGCGGCTAGTGTATGTTGCACCAGAGTATCCAGATTGATGTAACCAACAGCCAGGCAAGCATCACTGAGTTCAGCACCGTATGCGCCGATATTTTGCATCGGCGCTGCCCCACACCAGCCCGGTATCGAAGCTAGGTTTTCTAATCCGAAATAGTGGTTGTCAACACTCCAGGTGACCAGTTTATGCCAGGGTTCGGCGGCACCAATTTTGATCGTGACCGAGTCAATATCGTGTTCAATAATTTTAATGCCAGACCAGGCAGGTTGTATTACCAGGCCGGGAAAGTCGGTGGCCAGGAGCAGGTTACTGCCACCACCCAGGATTAAACGTGGTTTGTTTTGGAATTTGGGATCGTGACATGCTTTGTCTAAAGCTTCAATGGACCCGACCTGGCAATAACCGGCGACCTTGCATGGCAAGCCAAAGCTGTTCAGGTCTTGAATATCAACGTTCAGTTGGATCATTGATCAGGATTGAAAGGCAACTTGCGTAAAGTATTAACGCACTCATTGATTAAAGTCGGCCCGTGGTAAATCATGCCGGTGTAGAACTGTATCAGGTTCGCACCTGCCTTAATTTTACCTGCGGCGTCCTGCCCTTTGGTAATTCCGCCGACACCGATGATCGGGATTTGATCAGGTAGCCGGGCACGCATGGATTTTAGTAAGTTATCAGCTTTCTTTTTCAAAGGAGCGCCACTTAGGCCACCGGATTCCCGGCCATGCGGCAACTGGCTGACACCGCGTCGACTGACAGTGGTGTTGCCGCAAATGACGCCTTGCATCTCAGTTTGCTGAATGACTTCAGCGATGTCATCCAGTTGTACCTGTTCCAGATCCGGGGCGAGTTTCACCAGCAAAGGCACTTGTCGTTGGTGAGTGACGGCCAATTGCTGCTGCCGATCACGCAATGGGGCCAGCAGCTGTAATAAGGCCTCATGGTTTTGCAGCTCGCGCAGGTTCGCAGTATTGGGTGAAGAGATATTAATGGTGATGTAACTGGCCACCGGGTAAACCTGGTCAAGACAAAACAGATAGTCATTGACCGCCTGCGCATTGGGTGTGGTCTTATTCTTGCCGATATTGATTCCGATAATTGCCTGGTTTTGAATCGCTTTACTGCGTTCAACACGGCGAACCAAATGCTGGACTCCTTTGTTGTTAAAGCCCATTCGATTGATTACCGCTTTTGCAGTTGGTAATCGAAACAGTCGAGGCTTGGGGTTGCCGGGCTGAGGCTTGGGTGTGATGGTGCCGATTTCTACGAAGCCAAAACCCAGCGCCAATAATGAATCGATGTGATCGCCGTTTTTATCTAAACCAGCCGCCAGTCCAACCGGGTTTGGGAAATTCAGGCCGAGCAAATTAACCGGTAAAGGTTTTGGAGGGCTGGTGATTAGCTGGCCAGCCCAATCCAACCCGGTCAGACCCAGGTCATGCGCTGCTTCGGCTGGTAGCCGAAGCAGCAGATGACGTAGCAGCGAATACACTAAATGTCGAATTTAATGCCTTGCGCCAGCGGTAAATCGCTACTCCAATTAATGGTATTGGTTTGACGGCGCATATAGTTTCTCCACGCATCAGAACCTGATTCACGACCACCACCGGTTTCTTTTTCACCGCCGAATGCACCACCAATTTCTGCGCCGGAAGTGCCGATATTGACATTGGCGATACCACAATCACTGCCCATGGCCGACAGGAATTTTTCAGAGGTCTGCAGGTCGCGGGTGAAAATTGCCGAAGACAAACCTTGGTTAACACCATTTTGCATTGCTATTGCTTCATCAATGGTGCTGTAACTGATGACATACAGGATTGGCGCGAAAGTTTCGGCCTGAACGATATCCCAGTGGTTTTCTGCTCGGATCAAGGTGGGTTTAACAAAAAAGCCAGCGCGATCCAATCGTTCGGCACCACACAATACCTTGCCACCAGAAGCCATGGCCTGTTGGATGGCGTCATGGTAGCGTTGTACTGATGGCTCATCTGTTAACGGTCCCATCAATGTGTCGGGGTCAAGCGGATCACCAATGCTTACCTGTTGATAAGCGGTCACCAGTTTGTCACAGACATCATCGATAATGGATTCATGCACAAACAGTCGGCGAGTACTGGTGCAGCGCTGACCGGCAGTGCCTACAGCACCGAATACCACTGCCGGGATTGCCAGCTTTAAGTCAGCGGTTTGATCGATGATGAGTGCATTGTTGCCACCCAATTCCAATAGGCTTTTTCCAGAGCGGGAGGCAACCTTGGCTGCAACCTGACTGCCGATGGCGCACGAGCCAGTGAATGAAATCAGATTGACACGATGATCATTCACAAACTTCTCTGCGAGGGTGTTTCCGTTTTCCATAAAGCTGAGGAAAATGGGGGGGTAACCATGATCCTGCAGCGCCCGGTTGGCTATGTTCTGCACTGCAACGCAACACAACACACCTTTCGGGGATGGTTTCCAGATGGTGGCATTGCCACAAATGGCTGCCAACATGGCATTCCATGCCCACACAGCAACGGGGAAGTTGAATGCGGTAATGACACCCACTACACCCAATGGATGCCATTGTTCGTACATTCTGTGTCCAGGCCGTTCAGAGTGCATGGTCAAGCCATATAGCATGCGTGACTGACCTACGGCAAAGTCACCGATATCAATCATTTCCTGCACTTCGCCATCACCTTCTGCCTTGATTTTGCCCATTTCCAGGCTGACGAGGCTGCCCAGGTCATCTTTATATTCACGCAATGCGTTGGTTACCAGGCGAACTGCTTCGCCACGCTGTGGCGCCGGCAATTGACGCCAGATCTGGGCCGCAGACTGGGCAGTTTCGATAACACGTTGGTAGTCATCATCAGAGCAGGCATAGACGCTGCCGATAACTTCACCTGTGGATGGGTTGTAAGAATCAATGACACCATGATCGGTGGTGTCGCTCCACTCACCATGCCAGCTGCCGGAGTGTGTTGTTGAAATACCAAGACGTTGCAAAAAATCCATGACGTTAACTCTTTGAATAGTGAAATTACAGCCGACTATTATGCCTGCGAGTGATGGTCGGCGTCATCCCGGTGTGCATTAAATATTATTAGAACTGAATGACAATGAAGGGAACCTGCAGCCAGTTGACGGGTCTCAAAAGCGATTTTGTATGATAGAGTAATGCATCACATGACAACTATTGCCGCAATCGCACAGCGGTCACTGACCAAGGATTCTGATATTGATGCGATCGACATGCCGGAACAACATCCTGCATCCAAAGTTTTTGACGATCGGTCAGCGCATTCTACCGCCGCACCACCACAGGCATTGGCGTCTGCTGCTATGTTGGCGATACATCAGGCAGGATCAACCCGGATGAGCGAACGAGAGACGGATCAACTGCTGGTCGAGCGTGTCCAGCAGGGTGACAAACGGGCGTTTGATCTGCTGGTGCTTAAATACCAGCATAAAATTGTCAGCCTGGTAACCCGCTATGTATCCGACTATGCAGAAGCTTTGGATGTTTCCCAGGAAGCATTCATAAAGGCTTATCGGGCGATAAAGCGCTTCCGAGGTGATAGTGCGTTTTACACCTGGATGTACCGAATTGCGATCAATACCGCCAAAAACCATCTGGTTGCTCAATCGCGCCGGCCCCCGGCCAGTGATTTAGATGCACAGGAAGCGGAACAATTTGTGGGTGATAGCCGTCTTAAGGATAGTAGCACGCCGGAACATGAGTTACTCAAGCAGGAAATTGAAGAAACCATCGATGAAGCTATCCGAATATTACCGGATGATTTGCGTACAGCCATCACCCTGCGGGAAATGGAAGGCATGAGCTACGAAGATATTGCCACCACCATGGCGTGTCCTATTGGGACTGTGCGGTCACGGATTTTCCGGGCACGCGAAGCCATAGATCAGCGCCTGCGCCCATTGTTGGATCATGAGTAGGCAATGTTTGCATAGTTTGAGCACAGAGCTCAAGAGCACGACTGAATTGACATATTATTGAGGCACCCGGAGCACATGAAAGATAAGGTTTTGGAAGAGATAGCCGGATTTATGGATGGAGAGTTGCCGCGCGATCGAGGTCGATTTGCATTGCGCAGGTTAAGCCAGGATAGCGAGTTGACTGCACAATGGCAGCGCATGCATATGGTGCGCAGTTATTTACGTGATAGTGATGCCTGCCCGGTGCCTGATAACTTTCTCGAAGGTATTCAGGAGCATCTGAGTGATCAGCCAATGTTGCTTGATGACGATGCCGGCCGCACCGGGTTTAACTTAAAACGCTGGGCACGCCCATTAATTTCTACCGCAGTTGCTGCGTCGGTGGCGGTACTGGCATTGGTAGGCGTTAATCAAAACATGCTGGAACAGCAAAATACTCAGGGGCAACCAGCTGAACTGGTAGCTCTCAACTCTGCTGCAACGACGGAAAGCGAGCAGGACTTTGTGGCCCGCTCCAGCATCCTTGAGCAACAATTTTCTGCGCCGGTAGTGCCGGTGAACTTCACCAACGACCCTCAGGCTACCCGGCAACGTTTGAATGATTATCTGCTCCGACATAATCAGTTATCAGGCAGTGGTGGGCGCTTTGGTTTTGTTTCCTATATGCCGTTGGTCTCCGGAGAGATTGTTCATGACTCAGCCGATGCCGCGCAGACAACTGCCGGGTTGGGTGTGGTTGAGACGCAAGTTGTGCCTGCTACTGCGATGCAGGATAGCTCTAATCAATAACACAAAACGTATCATCACTGATGATTAAGCGAATACCCAATGGCTGGTTGTTGCTGATATGTGTGGCGAGTGTATGGCTGGCACAAACACCTACAGATAGCTTCGCACAGCCGTCTACACCGGAAAAAAATCAGGATCAACAGCGAGAAGAAGCACGCCGTTGGCTGGAGCGGATGGCTTTGGCAATGGAGCACCTCAATTACCGTGGGACTTTTGTATACAGTCATAGCGGCCGATTACAATCACTGGCAGTAGTTCATCTGCACAGCAGCAGTGGAGTTCGAGAGCGACTTTACTCATTGGATGGTGATGCCCGGGAAGTCAGGCGGAATAATAATCTGGTTCATGCGGTAGCGCCTGAGCAGGATCATTACAGTCAAATGAATTATCAGCAGTTTACCCGGCTGCCGAGCAGCGAATTATTGAAACAAAAAAGCCGATATAGCTTTCAACTGGGTCATAAACATCGCATCGCCAGCCTACCGGCACAGCAAATCCGCATCGAAGCCAAAGATGGGTTTCGTTACGGTTATGAATTCTGGCTTGAAGAACGCACCGGGATGTTGCTGAAACAGGTCATGGTTGATGAAAACCAGCAGGTTCTGGAAAAGCTGGTGTTTACAAACATAGAGCTCGGCGCTGAAATTGATGACAAAGATCTGAATGAAGCGATCACTGATCAAATGGGTAAACCAGCCAAACAATTGGCCAACGTGAACAGTCAGCCGCGCTGGCGCCCGGCGCAGTTACCCAGTGGCTTTGAACTGCAGGTTCACCAGCAAAGTGAAGATGATGACGACACACTAGAGCATTTGCTTTACAGTGATGGTTTAGCACATGTATCGGTTTATCTGGAACCCCAGGAGATTGCCACAGTCGACACTGAATACCCGGCGACCAGTTATGGCGTGGTTAATATTTATTCCCGCAGTATGAGTGGAATGCATATCACTGCCATGGGAGCTGTACCTTACCGCACTTTGCACCTGATCGGCGGCTCGATGTATGACAGCAGTCACTTGAAACCATCCCATGAGGAACAGTTAGACAGCGCAAGCTCCAAGCAATAGGCGCACTGATTGTGTTGACTCAGGCCGGCATTGTGGTTGCATTGAAAGATGCCGGTTGGGAACAGTTAAAATACAAAGCGACCATCAAGGTTCTGCCACCTTCAGCTTGTGAACTTTGTAGTAAAGGCCAGGGATGTGGTGCCGGGTTGTTTGCACGGTTATTACGCATGCGTCCGACTGAGTTGATTTTGCCGGTTACCAATGAACTTAAAGTGGGTCAGCGTGTATGGTTAGCCATGGACGAACGACAGGCGGCCAAACAAGCCTGGTTCTGGTATGGATTACCGATTCTGGGCTTTGTATTGGGTGCGTCGCTGCCGCTGTGGTTACCGTCAATGGTTAGTGGGTCAAACTTCGCTATGGCCCAACCAGGCCAGGATGCGTTGTCATTGTTATCAGGCACTCTATTGTTGATAACCTGCTGGGCGGGTACACGTTTGTTGCAGCGTCCGCAATTGCCGCGGGTATTATTGAACTCGCCGTGCAGAGACTAATCTTAGTGAAGGTTTGGCCGTAACAGCTGATACAAATCATTTATGTTTGTTGCTGTCAAAAGCTTGAACCTTACAAATAAAACTCCAATTAACTAGGCATGAATTTACAGGGATCAGGATATGATGAATACGCTTGCTAGCAATCGTTTATTAATGCTGATGGCAGTGGTTGCCATTATCTCAGTGCTTGCCACAGTCAAGCCGGCTCAGGCGCAGACCAATTTGCCTGACTTCACCGGGCTGATTGATGATGTGGCACCAGCGGTTGTGAATATTGAAACATTGACGTTTGGCACCCGACAGCGCAACAGCCAGCGTGGTGACGAGCAGCAGCAACAGCAACCACCACCGAATCAAGATGATATTCCCGATTTTTTCAGGCGTTTTTTTGATCCCCGAGGTGAAGGTTTTCAACAGCGGGGCCAGCCAGATCGACGTTCTGGCGGGTCTGGTTTTATCATCAGTGAAGATGGTTATATTGTCACTAACCATCATGTGATCGACGAAGCAGATGAAATTCTGGTGCGTTTGGAAGATCGTCAGGAGTTTTATGCGGAACTGGTTGGTTCCGATGAGGCCAGCGATATAGCCTTGTTGAAGATTGATGCTGATGAGTCGTTACCGGTGTTGGGTTTCGGCGACAGCGATAGCTTGCGCCGAGGTGAATGGGTGATAGCTATTGGTTCACCTTTCAGTTTTGAGCAAACGGTCACTGCAGGAATCGTCAGCGGCAAGGGTCGAACCAATGCAACCCAGCAATATGTGCCGTTTATTCAGACTGATGTAGCAATTAACCGGGGTAATTCCGGTGGCCCGTTGTTGAATATGCAAGGCCAGGTGATCGGCATTAATTCCTGGATACTGAGTTCCAGTGGTGGTTATATCGGACTATCTTTCTCAATTCCCAGCACTGTGGCACAAAACACCATCGATCAATTACGTGATAAGGGTTATGTATCACGTGGCTTGCTGGGGGTTGGTATCGAGGAAGTTTCGCGTGAAGAAGCAGAGGCAGTCGGCCTGGATAAACCACGAGGCGCCTTGGTTAACCGTATCGAAGAAGGTGGTGCAGCTGAAAAAGCAGGAATTGAAATCGGTGATGTGATTGTTGAATTTGATGGCCGTGAAATTGCCGTATTTAATGATTTACCACCTTTGGTGGGCGTAACCCCACCCGGTAGTAAGGTGAAAATCCGATTATTCCGATGGGGTGATGAGAAAATTGTTACCGCCACGATTACAGAGTTAACCCAGGATGCTTTGGCTGGCCTGGATAGTGGTGACAATGAAGCTGCGCGTTCAAACCAACTGGGCTTGGATGTCGATAGTATTGACGATGAGTTACGCAACCGCCTGGATAATCCGGAAGGTGGAGTAGTGATTACCGAGGTGGAAAGTGATGCTGCTTATCGTGCCGGTGTGCGCAGAGGCGATGTCATCTTGATGATCAATAACCAGGAGGTAGGCAATATTCGTGACTTCCGGAATATTGTTGAAGATCTGGAACCTGGAAAATCAGTGGTATTGTTGGTATTCAGAGGTGGCGCAAGCACTTTCCGTGCCTATACGCCGGAAACATCTGAATAGCATTTAGCCTAGCACCCGGTTGCACTGGCAATCGGGGTATAATAAGGATGCGCCAGCCAGATTAGCTCTGGCTGGCGTTTGCTATTAATGAAAGAGTGTAATGACAGCTAATATCCGAAACTTCTCCATAATTGCGCATGTGGATCATGGCAAGTCTACGATTGCAGACCGGTTTATCCAGGTCTGTGGTGGACTGAGCCAGCGTGAAATGGCTGAACAAGTACTCGATACTATGGATATTGAACGCGAGCGTGGTATTACCATCAAATCGCAAAGCGTCACACTCGATTACCAGTCGCAGGATGGCCAGGTTTATCAGCTGAATTTTATTGATACCCCTGGACATGTCGACTTCAGTTACGAGGTATCACGTTCTTTAGCTGCCTGTGAAGGTGCATTGCTGGTTGTTGATGCCGCGCAAGGCGTTGAAGCGCAAAGCGTGGCGAACTGCTATACAGCCGTTGAGCAGGGTTTGGAAGTGGTGCCGGTGATCAACAAAATCGATTTACCCTCTGCAGAGCCTGATCGGGTTCGTGATGAAATCGAAAATGTGATTGGCATTGAAGCGTATGATGCTTTGGAAGTGAGCGCCAAAACCGGTTTGGGAATCAATGAGATCCTCGAATCTATAGTCAAAAGAATTCCTCCACCCGAAAACAACCATGCCAAACCGTTACGTGCTTTGATTATCGACTCCTGGTTTGATAATTATCTGGGTGTTGTATCCTTGATCCGGGTAGTTGATGGGCGAGTTACAAAAGGTGACAAGATTATTGTGATGTCTACCGGGGAAAGCCATCAAGTGGATCAGGTTGGAGTATTCACGCCCAAACGGGAGGTCCGTAGCGCCTTGAATACCGGCGAAGTGGGTTTTTTGGTTGCCAGCGTTAAAGATGTACACGGTGCACCTGTTGGAGATACGCTGACATTAGCAAAAGCTGGTGCGAGTGAACCTCTACCGGGTTTTCAGACGATGCAGCCAAGAGTATTTGCAGGGTTATTTCCTGTTTCCAGTGATGATTACCCTGATATGCGCGAGGCACTGGAAAAATTACAGCTTAATGATGCAGCATTAAATTACGAACCGGAGACATCTGAAGCACTTGGTTTTGGATTCCGCTGCGGTTTTTTGGGGATGTTGCACATGGAGATCGTTCAGGAGCGCCTGGAGCGTGAATATGATATTGAACTGGTTACCACGGCACCTACGGTCGTCTATGAAGTAGAGCAAACTGATGGCACTGTTGTTACCCTCGAAAATCCTGCAGCATTACCGCCGGCTAATAAAATTGCTGAAATTCGCGAGCCGATTATTATTGCCAATATCTTGTTGCCGCAGGATTATATTGGTGCGGTAATCAAGTTATGTGAGGAAAAGCGCGGTCGTCAGCAACAAATGCGTTTCCTTGGGCAACAGGTCTCAATTACTTATGAGTTGCCGATGAGCGAAGTCGTACTGGACTTTTTTGATCGTCTAAAGTCGGTCAGCCGGGGGTATGCTTCGTTCGATTACCATTTGGACCGGTTTGAGGCAGGTCCGTTTGTGCGGGTTGATATATTGATCAATGGTGAAAAGGTTGATGCATTATCATTGATTGTCCACCGATCGATTGCGGATAAAAGAGGCCGTGAAATGGCTGAAAAAATGCGCGAGCTGATTCCTCGCCAAATGTTTGAGGTTGCTATCCAGGCAGCCATTGGTAGCCATGTGATTGCCCGCTCTAATGTTCGGGCACTGCGTAAAAATGTTACTGCAAAGTGTTATGGCGGTGATGCCACACGAAAACGTAAATTGCTGGAGAAACAAAAAGAAGGCAAGAAACGTATGAAGCAGATTGGCCGAGTGGAAATCCCGCAGGAAGCTTTTTTAGCTGTATTGCAATCTGATCAGAAATGATGATTGCCAGACTGTTATAAAATAAGGAAACAATGAGTGTATTTTGACTTTACCCTAATTTTGACCTTGCTGGTGTTGTTTACACTGGTGTTATGGCTGGTGGCGCGTTTTATTCTGCGGCCCAAAATCAAGCAGCTGGCAGCCGACGGTATCAGTGAACCACCGCGGACAATGCGAGTTATAGAATATATTGGCTCATTTTTCCCGGTATTGCTGCTGGTTTGGTTTTTGCGGTCATTTTTATTCGAGCCTTTCCGGATTCCATCCGGCTCCATGATTCCAACCCTGCTGGTCGGCGATTATATTGTGGTGAACAAATTTGCTTATGGCGTTAGATTGCCGGTATTAAACAATAAACTCATCGATACCAGCTTGCCGGAACGCGGTGATATTGTGGTGTTTCGCTATCCAGTGGATGAACGACTCAATTACATCAAGCGTTTAATCGGGTTGCCTGGAGATCGGATTACTTACCGCAATAAACAAGTTTATATCAACGGTGTTCATATGCCGCTGGAACCTGTGGGTTTTTATGAACAGCCTGGTAATCGTGCTCCACACGCATTGCAACCGGAATTGTATCTGGAAGACCTGGATGGCGTGGTGCATGAGATTTTATTAAGGCCTCAGCGCCGTGCCGGTGCAGAAAAATCCTGGGTGGTTCCTGAGGGGCATTACTTTATGATGGGGGATAATCGTGATAACAGTCAGGACAGCCGGGTATGGAACTATGTGCCGGAAGAAAACCTGGTGGGACGCGCTGAGAGAATCTGGTGGCATTGGGATTGCAGCCACGGTTGTGTCGATTTTGGACGTTTGGGTACAAAAATCGATTAATTCCTGAATCCGGTTACAAGTAATATTATGCGCTTGACCACGACTTGTCAGGCGCTATGCCTTAAACTTGCAACCATTAATTATTAAATAGGTTGGAGAATATATATGCACAAGTTTCCAACGGCTCAACGTGGTATGACCTTTATTGGATTTGTCTTTATATTGGCATTTTTACTGATATTGGTTTATATCGGATTCAAGTTGGTACCACATTACATCGATTATTATTCGGTACGAACCTCAATGGCGTCTGTGGCGGAAGAAAGCCGTGGTCAACCTATGACAGTCGGCATTGCGCGCTTGCGTTTGGTACAAAAGCTCGACATCAATTTCATCAATAGCATCAGACCGGAACATATAAAAATGAGCCGTGCGCCTGCAGGCGGGCTGTTGATGACAGTGGAGTATCAGGTGCGTGAAAGCATGGTCGGCAACCTGGATGCATGTTTAACGTTTGTGCATTCGGTGACGCTCAGTTCGGCACGTTAACAAACTTTGGCGAACGTAACTCAGCCATGGATAACTGATCAGTGGATGTTAACCGTGAAGCAGCCTTGTATAAGCTGCAAACAGCGCTTGGTTATTCATTCGCCGACCTGACATGGCTGGAATTGGCGCTTACCCATCGCAGTGTTGGTGGGCGTGATAACGAGCGTTTGGAGTTTTTAGGCGACAGCGTGCTTGGGTTCGTGATTTCCGAGCAGTTGTTTGGCCAGTTCCCGGATGAAGACGAGGGCGCATTAACACGATTACGTGCCCGGCTGGTACGCGGATGGACGCTTGGTGAGTTAGCAGCAGAACTGCAGCTGGGCGATTGCCTGTTGCTAGGTATTGGTGAGCGAAAAACCGGTGGTTCAAGGCGTAGATCAATTCTTGCCAATACGATGGAAGCGGTACTGGGTGCAGTTTTACTGGATGGTGGTTTCGTTGCGGTTCGTCAATCCATTCTGACAATATTTAAATCAAGATTAAACCACCTGCCACCTGCCGAAACTCTGAAAGACGCCAAAACCAGACTGCAGGAATACCTCCAGGCACGTGGGTATGAACTGCCTGCATACGAACTTATTCATCAGGCAGGTCCGGATCACGCACGTGTATTTACTGTTCGCTGTGAAGTGACTGGAAAAGGCTTGCAACCTGGAACTGCTAATGGTCGGGGAAATGTGGTGCAGGCGGTTGCCAGTGGCAGCAATCGCCGAACGGCAGAGCAACAGGCGGCAGCGGATATATTGCGTCAACTTCAAACGGAAACAAATGACTGAAACCAACACTTTTCACTCGGGCTTTGTGGCACTGGTCGGCCGCCCCAACGTGGGCAAGTCAACCTTGCTGAATCGTTTGGTGGGCCAGAAAATCAGCATCGTCACACATAAACCGCAAACCACGCGTCAACGGATCAACGGAATTGTCACCACCGGTGACGCGCAAATTGTGTTCATCGATACGCCCGGCATTCATGTTGACGGCGGCAAACTATTGAATCGAAGCATGAACCGCAGCGCTCAGCAAGCATTGGATGATGCTGATGTGATTGTGCAAATGGTGATTGCAGGACAATGGCGGGCATTGGATCAGCAAGTTCAGCAGCAGATTCAAGCCAGTGGCCAGCCGGCTTTGCTGGTGGTGAATAAAATCGACCATATCAAACAGCGCCAGAAGCTGTTGCCATGGTTAGCCGAGCATGTGGATGCAACACAGTGGCAGAAGGTATTATTGATCAGTGCCAGAAATGGCAGTGGTGTTGATGATCTGTTGGCTAGCCTTGGTGAATTGCTGCCAGCGGGACCGGCCTTATACCCGGATGAACAGATCAGTGATCGTAGCTTACGCTTTATGGTTGCCGAATTGATTCGTGAACAACTATTACGCTACCTGCACAAGGAATTACCGTATGGAGTGCACGTCCAAATAGAGCGCTTTGAGGAACACAGTAAGCCAGTTGAAATTGATGCAGTAATATGGGTGGAGCGCGCCAGTCATAAAGGCATGGTAATCGGTAAACAAGGGGAAAAGCTGAAACAAATCGGAAAAGCTTCCCGTTTGCAAATAAACAAATTAATCGGCCGGGCAGTGCATTTGTCAATGTGGGTGAGTGTGCGGGCGGGCTGGCAAAGCAACCCTCAGACCCTGCGTGATTCAGGCTTGATCGATTAGTTCGTGTTATGCCTGCAGGTGTTACAGATCAAGGGGTGGTATTACATCGCCGCAGTTGGCGTGAAACCAGTGCAATCGTAGAAGTAATAACCCGGGATCATGGTCGGGTCAGTGTAGTGATAAAAGGTTATCGCTCCAGAAAAGGGATGAATGGGTTATTGGAGCCATTTCGTGAATTGCAATTAGGCTGGAGTGGCCGTGGGGAAATGTATACCTTGACGCATGCCGAGCTGGCTGGAAAGTATTGGTTTTTGAACGGTCAAAAACTGTTTTGTGGTTTGTACGTAAATGAGCTGTTGTGGCGCATGCTGCCCAAGCATGATCCACACCCGGATGTTTATCAATTGTACCTGGAAACCATAACGGCATTGGCAGCTTTGGAAAGTCATGTGGCAAAAGTTTTGCGTTTTTTCGAAAAGCATCTATTGATGCTGCTTGGGTTTGGTCTGGTGCTGAATTTTGAACAGGATCAACAAACACCGGTGAGTGCAGGCAGCAGGTATATCTATAATCCGGAATGTGGTGTGCAACAAGATCATTCTGCACAAAGCATCGCAGGTTCAAGCCTGTTGGCTTTGCATAACGAGATATTTGATCAACCTGGGCAACTCGCTGATGCGAGGCGGTTATTACGGAATGTAATCCAGTACCAGCTGGGTGATGTAACATTGCATAGTTATAAGTTACTTAAAAAGCAATGAAATAAGTTAAGCAATAGTAAGACAAGCCATGGCTTGTCATGGCACAGTAGTGCGTATAACGTAATCCACTGGATGCAAAGCAACAGATAAAGAATATGCCCAAAAGAATCCGACTCGGCGTGAATATAGACCATGTGGCCACAGTGCGTCAGGCTCGTGGTGTCAGTTATCCCAGTGTGGTGCATGCCGGACATATTGCAGAGTTATCCGGAGCAGATCTGATTACCGTCCATTTGCGTGAGGATCGTAGACATATCCAGGATACCGATGTGCGTGCCTTGCGAGAATCATTACAGGTACCCTTGAACCTGGAAATGGCGTTAACCGATGAAATGCTGGACATTGTACTAAGCGTTAAACCCGACTGGGCCTGTCTGGTCCCGGAAAAGCGCGAAGAGCTGACAACCGAAGGTGGGCTGGATGTGGCTGGCCAATTACAGCGGGTTCAGGATGTTTGTCAGGCATTGCAACAGGCGGGTATCAAGGTATCGCTGTTTGTTGATCCGGATCGCGAACAGATTCAAGCCAGTGGGGCCAGCGGTGCAGATGCAGTGGAATTACATACCGGCACGTATGCGAATCAGGTAAAAAAGGCGCAACAAGAAGAGCTGCAGCGGTTATCACTGGCCAGTCAGCAGGCCGGCACACTTGGCTTGCAGGTGCATGCAGGGCATGGTCTTAATCGACACAACGTATTGCCTGTTGCCGGTTTGGAAGCGGTTGAAGAATTAAACATTGGGCATGCGCTGATCGCCGATGCGGTTTTCCTTGGTTTGGCTGAATCTGTGGCCGGTATGCGACGGCTATTAGATCAAGCGCGTTAGGCTGTAAGCGGGCGCTATCAGGCGACCAGGCGTTCAGATGAATGGATGGCAACTGCAGTTTGCTCAACCACTTTGCGTAATTGCAGGTAATCACCCAGCAGAGTCTCAAGCGAGGCATTGTTATCAATATGCACTTGCATCTGGTTGCATACCATGGCCAATTGACTGGCGCCGGTATAGGCACAGCCGCCAGCCAGTTTGTGCACGACCTGCCATATTTCGTCGCGCTGTTCAGACTTGTTTGTCTGACTCAATGCCTGGGTTACCTGATTCAATGATTCGGGTAGTTCATCAGCAAACTGCAGGCGCATTTTGGTCAGTATGCCCCGGTCATTGTGGAGTACGCTGAGTGCGGAGTTATCATCTAAAACGGTCTTTGTCGTTTGTCGTGAGCGTGCAGTTGTGACCGGCTGTCCGGGATGGGTGTTGATTGCACTTAAACTGCTGATCAAAGCTTCACCAGAGATCGGTTTGGTTAAGAAGCCATGAAAACCAAGTTCCAGCATCCGATCTTGCTCAGATTTGCGGGCATCGGCAGTAATCACGATGTACAGTGTTTTATGTTTATTGATATGAGACTGTTCAGCCAAGGCCTGCATGACATCTATGCCATCTGCACCAGGCATGTGCAAATCCAGCAGGATAATATCCCAATGTTTTTGCAGGCCTGCATCAATAGCATTAGTGCCATCGGCAACGACCTGTAGCTCTTTTACTTTCGAGCTTAAAATGCCTTTCAGGAACAATCGATTGACATCATTGTCATCAGCGGCAAGGACTCGCATTTCAGCCAGCGGTTTATCAATGTATGTCATAAGCAGTATTTACAGGAGCTTTTCATCACTATTGTAACCATCAGTACGCGTGTCGTCATTTCATGTGCTTGCTGGTTATTGTTCGGCATTGCATCAGCGGCTGCATCGCTTCAGCTGCAATTGAGTGATTTGCAATGGGGCGCTGTACGTATTGCCGGTTTTGAGTTGCAAAGTGAGCCAAACAAATCCGGCTGGCGGTTAAACTTGAATGCGCTGGCAGCATCATCGTTCAGCTTTGACCAGATAGTATTGGATTGTCGGCAGGGCACATGGGCACTGAGCAAACCGAACTGCGAAGCAGGGCAATGGCAGTTGGTTTTGGGTGGGGCTGATTATCAAGGGCAGTTCAGCATCTCTGAAAATGCCGAGAGCGCAAAATTCAGCACTCAAGGTATCCAGCTCAATTGGAGCGGGGGGCAATTGTTAGAGCTGATATTTGAACATAAGGCTATCGCTGGTTTGGAAAAGTTCTGGAGCACACAACCCGACTGGCCGACGGTATCCGATGGGGTTTTGGATGGTACCGTGCGGTTAAATCTGCGTTCTGCTTTGCAACAGGTCGAATGGGATTTGCAGTTGAGCAAGGTAGGGTTTGATAATCAGGCTGGTGACCTGGCTGCGGTTAATTTGGGTCTGATGTTGAAAGGGCAACTCCTGCAACAGGCAGTGGCAACCGATAAGAGCTGGGAGTTCAAGCTTTCAGGTGGTTGGAACAGCGGTGAAATGCTATTTGGGGCAAACTATTTGCCTAGACCCGAAAGTCAGGTAACTTTTGGGCTGGAAGGCATTGGCTACAGTGGTCCGGATGGAGCAAGGCCTGCCAAATTGATATTGGAACAGATTAGCTTTGATGATCCTGGAGCATTGCAATTATCAGGCTCAGCAACGTGGAATGTTCAATCACAGGCCGGCTGGCGGCCACAAGTATGGAAGGTGACGTCATTAGATGCTGATGTAGCTGGATTAATTCAGCGCTATCTCAGTGGAGCTTTAGGTAAGGTTTCCCTGGGCGGAGTCGAGGCATCCGGATCTATAGGTATGCTTGGCGGCTATGGCCCCGACCAGCAACACCAGCAAAATGGTTTTGTATTAACTCTGCGCGATATCAGCTTGAATGATGCGCAAAGCCGGTTTTCAGTTAATGGCTTACAAGGAAGATTGAACTGGCGCCCTGAATTGGGACCACAAACTGATTCACTTTTGAGTTGGGAACAGTTGCAGATTTATCAATTGCCGTTGGATGCTGCTGTGCTCCATTTCGCACTTGGCGGAGACGGGTTTACTGTGCAACCGAAAAGCAGCATTGGTTTTTTGGGTGCCGGTCTGATGTTGCATGAATTACAGGTCAGCGGAATAACAACAGCAACGCCGGCGGTTAATATGGATGCAGAACTATTACCGATGGAATTGGTGAAACTGACCAAGATCATGGGTTGGCCAAGTTTTGGCGGTCAGTTGGCAGGGCGTATTCCAGGTGTGGAATTGTCTGATGGTGTGTGGCAACTGGCTGGCCAACTGGCACTGGATGTTTTTGGAGGGCAAATGGTGCTGAGCAGCCTCAGTGCCGAACGACCGTTCGGGGTGTTGCCTACTTTTAACGCCAGCATCTGGCTGGACAGGTTGCAACTGGAACCCCTTACAGCTGCGTTTGAGATCGGCCGCATCACCGGTCCGGTGGATGGTCAGATCAGTAACTTGCGGCTATTGAACTGGCAGCCGGTGCAATTTGACGCTTGGTTACGCACCTCTGAAAATCCTGAAGTACCGTTGCGTATCAGTCAACGGGCAGTCGATACCATTTCCAGTATCGGCGGTGGAGTAGGCGGAGGCCTGCAATCTACTTTCCTGCGCTTGTTCGAAGATTTTGGCTACCGGCAATTGGGTTTTTCCTGTCGTTTGCTGAATGACATTTGCGAGTTGGATGGCGTGGCCGATGCCTCGACCGGCTCAGGGTTTTTGTTGGTGGATGGCAGTGGAATCCCCAAATTAGAAGTGGTCGGACATAATCGCCGTGTTGCCTGGCAACAGATGTTGGAACAGCTGCAGGCAGCAACTGAATCAGGCGGACCCAAGCTTAATTAGCAGTCTGTCAGACTGCTTACAGTAAGCGTACTAGGGGTTGCTTTCAGATGCTGGCTTAATGGTAGCCATAATCGCTAACGGCCTGCCTTCCAGGTCGTTAAAAAAGGCCATCCATTCCTCACCACCATCTTCATGTTGGTGGATCATGTGTGGGCTGCTGATAAATTCAACACCACGCGCCGTCAGCTCATTGTGTGAAGCCTGAATATCAGCCACCTGGAAATAAAGAATCGATTCAGTACCCGGCTGGCTGTCATCCTGGTTTAAGAATAGTCGAACGCCTCCACAATCAAAAAAAGCCAGCTTGCCGAAAGTAAATAAATGCTGCAAACCCAACACTTCGGCATACCATGCCTGTGCTTT
Organism: Gammaproteobacteria bacterium; assembly: GCA_021772985.1. Classification (GTDB taxonomy): domain Bacteria; phylum Pseudomonadota; class Gammaproteobacteria; order Xanthomonadales; family Wenzhouxiangellaceae; genus JAJFKX01. Next base: position 174,375 of record JAJFKX010000019.1, on the reverse strand, counting down.
CTCGATATCACTCACCGATCTCGATATTTGACCAATAGCGTTGAGCTTTCCAGTTGTATCCACAGTGTTCTCCTGATGTTGCAAAATGCTGGCTTTGGGAATCGCGAACCATTGCCGCAGATCATGTTTATGCTGCAAGCCCAGCTTGACGACGGCATTGGCTACGTGAAATTTGACGCCATCCAGACTGATGCCAAACTGTGTGGCTATTTCACGGTTGCTCATGCCATGCTGTGCGGCATGCACTACGCGCCATTCAGCCGGCGTCAAGATGTCTTTATAGGGTGGGCGACCACGCGCTCTTTTCTTCACCATGCTGCTATCCTAACCGCTTGCCGGGCTATTTACCCTCCCCCCTGATGTCAGCAATGAAGTGGTAACGGTTTGCAGCAGCGGTAACAGGTAACTGCCAGGGACAATTCATCAATGCAACAGCTTTATGACCGTATCGGTCAAACATATCAGCCTTATCGGCGGCCGGATCTGCGCATAGCTACAGCACTGGCAACAGCATTGGACAATTCAGCCAGTGTGCTGAATGTCGGTGCCGGGACTGGCTCGTATGAACCGATTGATCGAGAGGTGGTGGCCGCAGAATTGTCGATGACCATGATTCGTCAGCGAGACGATACAGCTGCGCCGGTGGTGCAGGCCAATAGCATTTCGTTGCCATTTGCAGACAATTCATTCGACGCGGCATTGGCAATTTTGACGGTGCATCATTGGCAAGATCAGTTTCAGGGTTTAACGGAGTTAAGCAGAGTTGCACGAGACCGGGTGGTGGTTTTGACCTGGGATCCGGCAGCAGCAGGGTTTTGGTTGACAGATTATTTTCCAGAAATACTGGCGATTGACCGTGTCATTTTTCCTGGTCTGAATGTTTTTGCCAAAGCTCTGGGAGATATTGAAGTGATTGAATTACCGATACCCTGCAATTGCAGCGATGGATTCCTGGGGGCTTACTGGCAACGCCCCGACGCTTATCTGGACGCCGGTATTCGTTCTGCCATTTCGACTTTCACCAGACTCAAAGACATTGAAGCCAGCCTGCAGGCGCTTGCCAATGATTTGGATAGTGGTGTCTGGGAACAGCGATATGGCTTTTTGTGTCAGCAAAAAGAACTGGATTTGGGCTATCGGCTGGTGATTGCAGAACTATAAAGGGCATAAAACCTGGTTGTTTGCAGCTTCTCATGAAACCGCTACACTGCGAATTCAAAAAAATATTCTGGATCCCAATGCAGCTTAAAGACTATATTCACACGGTGGCCGACTTCCCTCAGCCTGGGATACGTTTCCGCGACATCACTCCTTTGCTTAACAACCCGCAGGCCTATATGTATGCCATCAACAGTTTGGCTGAACTGGTCAAAGCCATGCAACCGGATGCGTTGGTGGGAATTGAATCGCGTGGTTTTATTTTTGCTGCACCATTGGCGCATCAGCTCGGTTTGCCATTGGTGCTGGTGCGCAAACCCGGCAAACTACCCCGGGATACCCATACGTTTGATTATGACCTGGAATACGGCCAGGATCGGGTGGAAGTGCACCGGGATGATATCCGTGATGGTCAGCGGTTGGTTATTATCGATGATGTACTGGCCACCGGCGGTACTGCGCGTGCCACTGCCAGTTTGTTGGAGCAGGCGGGCGGGCGGGTGGCGGGCCTGTTGTTTTTGATAGGTTTGAATGGGCTCGGTGGGGCAGGTCGTTTGAATGATTATCGGAATGAATGGCTGGTTGCCTATGATTTGGATGAGTAATATGGAAATGGAATGAGGTTTATGTCATCTAAAACACTTAAAGCCTAGTGAACCTGCAAAGTTGATTTATGGAATCTAATCAGCATGTCAGCATGCCTAGTTTGCTAAACTCGCTACCTGAATACCATTACACAAGCTAATACGGCTATCAAAGCCATTGGGAGACACTGTTATGACTTTGCTTAAAAACGCTGTGCTGGTTATGTTCCTGCTGGCCGTTGCCGCTTGCAATCAAGATCAGGATACACCAGCACCTGTATCAACCGATTCAGATAACCTTGATCAGGCTGTTGCCGTCGAACAATACGATGCTGCAACATTTTTTCAGACCACCAGTTTTTTTCTGGGCAATAACGGTAATGCATTTTCAGCTGATAACCAATCGTTGCTGATCAGTTCAGATGAAACCGGTGTATTCAATGTATATCGCCTGGATTTGACCAGTGGTGAGCGTCAGGCCTTAACAGATTCCACAACGGATGCGGCTTTCGCGGTAAATTATTTTGCTGATGGCGAACGGATATTGTATACCGCTGATCAGGGCGGTAATGAGCTGAACCATGTGTTTGTTCGGGCTGCTGATGGCAGTGTGACCGACCTAACCCCCGGTGAAGAGCTGAAAGCCTCGTTTTTGGGTTGGTCGGCTGACCAAGCATATTTTTATCTATTGACCAACGAACGTGATGGCGCGGCGTTTGATGTTTATTGTTACAGCAGTAGCGACTATGTGCGTGAGCAGGTGTTTGCCAATGAACAGAACCTGCAAATCAATGCCATCAGTCGTGATGGTCGTTGGCTGGCGCTGAATCAAAACCATACCAGTGCTGATTCAGATGTGTATCTGGTAGATTTGAACACTGAAGATAACACCCCCCGATTAATCACTCCGCACGATGGGGATGTCGCCTATAGTGTGTATGATTTCACCCCGGGAAATGATGCGCTGATTTTGGCCACCGATGAACATGGCGAGTTTAACCAGGCCTGGCGGTATGATCTCGCCAGCGGTGAAAGCAGCGTATTGGTTGCCGCAGATTGGGACGTCAGTTATGTCAATTATAGTCCCACTGGTAAATACCGGGTGGTGGGTGTCAATAACGATGGTTCCACCGAAGTGACTGTTACTGAAAGTAGTACCGGACAGCTGTTGGGGTTGAATGATTTACCGGCTGGTGATCTGCGCAACGTCCGGTTTTCTGCTGATGAAACACGCATGGCGTTTCTGGTTAACGGTGACACTGCACCATCGAATGTGTTCTGGGTGGATCTGCAAGGTGACCGGACAGCCCGGCAATTGACCGAGGCACTTAATCCAGCGATTAATCCTGATAACCTGGTGGAAGGCCAGGTGGTGCGTTACCCCAGTTTTGATGATTTAGCCATTCCCGGGATTTTGTATCGGCCGCATCAGGCCAGTGCCGAGCAGCAGGCGCCGGCGATCGTATGGGTGCATGGTGGGCCAGGCGGGCAAAACCGCAAAGGTTACCGGGCAGCCATTCAGCATTTGGTCAATCATGGTTACGCCGTGTTTGCGATGAACAACCGCGGTTCATCCGGTTATGGCAAAACGTTTTTCCATATGGATGATAAACGCCATGGTGAAGTGGATTTACAGGACGTTGTCTACGCACGCCGTTATCTGGAAACACTGGACTGGGTCGATGGCAGCAAAGTGGGCATCATGGGCGGCTCTTATGGTGGTTATATGGTGGCGGCTGCTTTGGCCTTTGAGCCTGAAGTATTTGATGTTGGCATCAATATTTTCGGTGTGACCAACTGGGTGCGTACCCTGGACTCTATTCCACCCTGGTGGGAATCGTTCAAAAAGGCTTTGTATGACGAAATGGGTGATCCGGCAACCGATGCAGAACGCCATCACCGCATTTCACCGTTGTTTCATGCCGGTAATATCGTAAAACCGTTGCTGGTGGTGCAGGGCGCCAATGATCCCCGGGTATTGCAGGTGGAAAGCGATGAGTTGGTTGAAGCGGTGCGGGCTAACGGCACCCATGTGGAATATATTATTTTCCCGGATGAAGGTCATGGCTTTCGCAGACGTGAAAACCGGATAACCGCTTCAGATGCTTATGTGGCTTTTCTTGATGAGTATTTGCGCGGGTAAAGAAGCTTTTATGGATAAGCTGGCTGGTGGACTGAAATCCAGCACAGCATAAACCCAGCTATAGATACTGCAGGGCAAGTCGGCTGTCAAAAAGGAACAAGTGGCTTAGGATTTGTCGACAACAATGCCGCTGATATTCATCAGCGGCATTGATATATTACAACCCCCGCCGGTTCCGATTAGCTGATCAATCTCCTGTTCCAGGTCAGCAGGCTCAACAGACTGATCAGCAGCAGCATGCCCCACACACTGAGTGTAGGAACCATCACTACGATAGCGGTTTCCAGAGTGCCGCTGTTGTTGTCGGCATTGTTGTCAGGCTCGTTACCGGTCACAGTGGCGGAGTTGATGATCGGTGCGGATTGGGTGAGAGACACCATGGCTACAAAGCTCAGCTCAATGCTGGCGCCGCTGACCAGCGCGCCGAAGGGGCAGCTGACCACATCAGCCACTGCAGTACAGCCGGAGCCTGATGAAACAAAACTTAAACCGGCAGGCAACATATCGGTTGCCGTACCTCCACTGGAATCGGAAGGCCCGTTGTTGGTTATGGTCAAGGTGTAAGTGATGTTAGAGCCGGGTATCACTGCCAGCATGCCACCATCGGTCTTGACAATGGAAAGGTCGGCTTCGGGCATCAGTACGGTATCGTCATCGGTGGCGGAATTATTGCCGGGGTCGGGGTCAGTGACCGAACTGGCTGCAGTAGCGGTGTTGGACAGCGTTCCGACCGCTGATGAAGCGATATCACAGCTGACCGTATAGGTGACCGAGCTGCCTGCAGGCATGTTCAGGGTTTCTGCGAGATCGCCGGAACCGGCCGCAGTATTTCCGCTGGCGCCACCGGCAGCCACACTGATGAAAGTACAGGCCAGCTCTGTCGGCAGGGTATCGGTGAATGCGACCGCCGGGTCATCGCTGGGGCCGTTGTTGGTTGCCACAATGGTATAAGCCAACACCGTCAGCCCCGGAACAGCTGAGGTAGCACCGTCGGTCTTAGTGACGGCAATATCAGCTTCGGGTATTAGCACGGTGTCGTTATCAGTGGCGGAATTATTGCCAGTGTCTGGATCGGTAACCGAACTGGTGCCAGTGGCGGTGTTGGACAAGGTGCCAGTGGCTGATGAAGCGATATCACAGTCAACTGTGTAAGTGACCGAACTGCCGGCCGGCATATTCAGGGTTTCTGCGAGATCTCCGGCGCCGGCCGCAGTATTCCCGGTGGCACCGCCGGCAGCCACACTGGAGAAGGTACAGGTCAGCTCCGCCGGCAGGGTATCGGTTAATGAGACCGCCGGGTCATCGCTGGGGCCGCCGTTACTGATTACTATGGTATAGGTCAGTATGGTTTGACCTGGAACTGCAGAGGTGACGCCATCAGTCTTGGTGATTGAAATATCTGATTCCTCCATCAGAACTGTGTCGTCATCTGTGGCGGAATTATTGCCAGTGTCTGGATCAGTAACTGATCCGCTGACAGTGGCCGTGTTGGACAGTGTGCCGGTGGCGGACGCATCGATATCACAGCTAACCGTATAGGTCACCGAACTGCCTGCCGGCATGCTTAATGTTTCGGCAAGATCCCCTGCGCCTGCTGCGGTATTACCCGTCGCACCGCCGGCGGCCACACTGGTAAAGGTGCAGGTGAGTTCTGTCGGCAAAGTGTCAGTCAGTGAAACCGAGGGGTCATCGCTGGGGCCGTTGTTGGACGCCGTGATGGTGTATGTCAGCATTTGCCCAGGAATGGCCGAAGTTACGCCATCGCTCTTGGTAACAGCAATGTCGGCTTCCGGCATTAGTATCGTGTCCGCATCCGTGGCCGAGTTATTACCAGCGTTAGGGTCGGTTACCGAGCCGATGGCGGTAGCGGTGTTGGACAGCACGCCGGTGGCCGATGCATCAATATTACAAGAGAATGTATAAGTCACTGAACTGCCTGCCGGCATGCTCAGGGATTCGGCAAGATCACCAGCACCAGCCGCTGTATTGCCTGTGGCACCACCGGTGGCCACACTGGTATAGGTACAGGTCAGCTCTGCCGGTAGTGTATCGGTCAGTGAAACTGCCGGATCATCGCTGGGACCGCTGTTGGTTGCCACGATGGTGTAAATCAGCGTTTCCCCGGGGATGGCGGAGCTAACGCCATCGGTCTTGGTAACAGCAATGTCGGCCTCCGGCATTAACACCGTATCTGCATCGGTAGCGGAATTATTGCCCGGTGTCGGGTCGGTCATCGTGCTGCTGACAGTGGCGGTGTTGGACAGTGTACCGGTAGCTGATGATGCGATATCACAGGTGACGGTATAGGTGACTGAACTGCTTGCCGGCATATTCAATGTTTCTGCAAGGTTTCCAGAACCTGCTGCGGTGTTGCCGCTGGCGCCGTCGGCTGCCACGCTGGTATAGGTACAGGTTAGTTCTGCAGGGAACATGTCGCCCAGTGATACTGATGGGTTATCGCTGGGACCATTGTTGCTCGTGACAATCGTATAAGTCAGTGTCGTTTGACCTGGGACAGCGGAAGTAACACCATCGGTTTTGGTTACTGAAATATCGGCTTCAGGAACCAGTGTGGTATCAGCATCAGTGGCGGAATTGTTTCCGGCTATCGGGTCGGTGATGGTACCGCTGATGGTGGCGGTGTTGGACAGCCCGCCGCTGGCCGCTGATGGAATGCTGCAGACAACGGTATAGGTTACAGAGCTGCCTGACGGTAAGTTCAGGGTTTCGGCAAGATTGCCAGCGCCTGCTGCCGTATTGCCGCTGGCGCCACCAGCGGCAATACTGGTATATGTGCAGCTTAATATCGCAGGAAACATATCAATTACGGTTGCAGAAGGTTCTCCACTGGGTCCGTTATTGGCAGCAACTATGGTATAGGTCAGTGTCTGGCCGGGGACAGCTGTGGTGACGCCATCGGTCTTGGTAATTGCCAGATCTGCCTCAACGGCAACAACTACAGTGTCAGGGTTACAGTTGTTATTGCTTTCGTTCAATTCAACAACATCATCTACTCCGTCAACAGCACAATTACCACCGGTTGGATTGACAAAGGTTCCTTGAGCAGTAGGCGTGGATGGAACCACAATGGTCAGCGAACCACCTGCTGAGAAAATCACACTGCCACCTTGCACCCGACATACCAGCCTGCTGGTATTGACGAATGAACAGCTGATATTAGCGGTACCGGTAACACCGCTTATTGAAGTCACACCGACTGTTCCAAAGCTCATGTTGGTGCTCGGCAATGAATCAACAAAAAGTATTGAGCCATCCGGGAAAGTGCCGGCATCGCCGCTGATATTGCTTAGTGCAATAGACCAGTTGAACGGCATGCCGACAAAGCCGGCACCACCGGTATCATTGGACTTGGTGGCAATAAAGTCAGGCCCGGGGTTGACGGTAATACTGTCAGCGCAGCTGTTATTGCTTTCATTACCCTCGGTAATATTGTCATTCGGGTCAGCCATGCAAATACCACTGTTACGTGGGTTGGCAAAAGTCCCGGAACTGGTTGGGTTGGCCAGAATGTTGACGGTAAATGTACCGGCGGGCGCTAATATCACAGTGCCACCAGTGGCTGTGCAGTTCAGGTTTGAGGAGACAATAGAACAGTTGATGGTTCCCGCACCTGATATGCCGGATTGTGCGCTGATCGAAGGCATACCATAGGACACCCCTGAATTGGGCAGATTATCGGTCAATATGGTTTGGCCGCTGCCGAAGGTGACATTCATATTGCCGCCATTCGCAGTTTGTATCGACCAGGTCCAGTTATTGGACGTGGTGCCGCCTCGGTTATTGGTCTTGCCGATGGTTAAATCGGGACCTGATGCACCGGTGGTTGCAGTGACAGTGTCGGGGTTGCAATTGTTATTGCTTTCGTTCAGTTCGACCACGTCGTCAACGCCATCCACAGCACAGTTACCTGCTGTTGGGTTGACAAAAACACCTGCAGTGGTTGGTGTCGATGGAACCTGGATGGTTAATGAACCGCCACTGGAAAATACCGCGCTGCCACCTTGCACCCGGCACACCAGCCTGCTGGTATTGACGAATGAACAGCTGATATTAGCGGTACCGGTAACACCGCTTACTGAAGTTACAGTGGGTGTTCCAAAGGTCATATTGGCATTAGGAAACGAATCGACAAACAAGATGCTGCCATCGAAGAAAGTGCCTGAATCGCTGCTGAGATTGGTTAACGCAATTGACCAGTTAAAAGGTGTGCCCACAGTTGCGGTTCCACCAGTGTTATTGCTTTTAGTCGCAATAAAATCCGGTCCCGGGTTAACGCTGATGCTGTCGGAACAGCTGTTATTGGTTTCATCACCTTCGGTAATATTGTTATTGGGATCAACCGAGCAGCTGCCGCCGGCTCGCGGGTTGTTGAATGTCCCTGAGCTGGAAGGTGTGGCTAAAAAGCTCACGGTAAACGAGCCCAGTGTTGCCAGGGTGACGCTGCCGCCGCTGGCTGTACAGGTCAGATTGGATGAAACGATTGAACAGCTGATGGTTCCGGGTCCGGAAATGCCGGTTTGAGAGCCAACGCTGGGTGTACCGTAAGTTACTCCGGTATTGGGTAGGTTATCACTCAAAATGGCCTGAGCGCTGCTGAAAGTTGCACCGGCGCTGCCACCATTGGAAACCTGTATCGACCAGCTCCAATTATTGGAAGTGGTGCCGCCGCGATTATTGGTTTTGCCAACGGTCATATCAGGGCCGGAAGCGCCAGTGGTCACATTAACGGTATCAGGATTGCAGTTGTTATTGGAGGTGTTGCTTTCCGCCACATCGTCTAACGGATTAACGGCACAGTTGCCACCGGTTGGATTGACAAACGTGCCGGCTGTGGTTGGTGTGGTGGGTACCTGAAAACTCAGTGAACCACCTGCAGCAAATGTCACGCTGCCGCCTTGTGCCCGGCACACCAGTCGGCTGGTGTTTACAAACGCACAACTGATATTGCTGGCTCCGGTGATACCGGTTGTATTGGTCACTGCGGGCGTGCCGAACGTCAAATTAGCGCTGGGGAAAGAGTCGACAAAAAGTATTGAGCCGTCGCTCCAGGTGCCCCCTGTGCCGGCGATATTATTCATCGCAATCGACCAGTTGAATGTTACCCCTACAGTGGCCATGCCACTGGTGTCATTGGATTTGGTGGCTGTGTAATCTGCCTGGGCGAATAATGGTGCAGCTGCTGTGCTTAAGACGGCTATCAACAACAGGCAAAATAGTTTGCTTCCCACGCGGAAATTTAGTGACATGGCTCTATCCTCAATTATTATTATGTCAGCACTGGATTTATGATTATTATACCTGCACTAGTCTTTGTAAGGTCACGTAAACTTTGTAGTGGTGAATGCCCATATGGATTCACTCCTCTACCGGCACACAGTACAGTTATAAACTTTACCTTAAGGCTAGAAGGAATGCTTGTAAAGTCAATCTATATATTTGATTTAAAAGGCAAAAGGAAAGATTGGATAGATAAATATTTCAATTGTTTTAAATAATCAGTGCGCTGGTAATTCGCTTATGGTCTTCTAGTGGTTTCATCGATGTGACGGGCATATTCAGATGGGCCGGTAGCGTCTGTATAGTTTGTTTTATAGATTGTGGTCTCAGCAGGGTGGCTGATGACATGAGCAAATAAGGCACGATCGCCGGCGAATGAAAAATGATCTGGTGGACTATTGCCTGGAACATCAAATATGGATAGTGTTCTGTCTGGTATTGAATGACCCATTACTATCGGCATAATTTGATGCTTATTTGTATTGTAGTAATAAATATTCCCCTGCCAGTTTGCCCAATTGGTTATGTTGAAATAGTTAATATCAGATGAAATAACTTCCGCTTCTAAAGTCGTCAGGTTAATTTCGAAAAGGGCAGTAAAGGTGGGAACTAGCAGGTAGTTGGGTCGTAGTTGTACCGGCCTATAGCCTAGGGTATTGGCTATGGGTGTGCTCTGGTTAGTGGGCAAATCCAACTTCCATATAAAATTATTACAGTTGATTAACTTGCTGTAAAAAATGCCAGTACCATCGAGAGAATAACTTGCCGGGCCTAAAGGGTGTTCTGAATTCAGTAATTTAGATAATACATTGGTATTAAGATCCAAGTGATAGATAACATATTTTTTTTCAGTATTGCTGATGAAAATAACTTCATTGTTGTGTGGGTGCCAATTAGGCCAGCTGGGATTCCAGCTTGAAGATGCTTTTACGGTGATTTTTCTGGTGGACTGTGCTGCTATATCCGCAAGCCATACGGCATACTCGTCCGGGGCCTCTGAAATGAATACCAGCTTGTTACCATCGGGTGAAAAGGCAGGGTAGCGATCATTTCCGGTAGTGTTGAGGAAAGTTAATGGGTTAGTGCTGGTTTGGCTGGAAAAAACCAGCTCATATACTGGTGGCTGATGTTGGTAATAAATAACTGGCTGGTCAGCGGCTGTGGTGAAATTGGGAAAGCATTGATCAATGACCAGTTGTGGTTTGCTTGTATTAAGTATGGCCAGATAGGTGCGAGCAGTCTGGACGGATCTTTGACAAAATAAGATAGCTTTTGAATCACTATGCCAGGCAAAACCTTCAATCTGGCCAAAATTCTGGTGGATTGGTTGTGCATAGATATTATCCAGTGGTGTAATCATAATCTGGCTGAATGGGTTTTTGCCTTGGCGAAAAGCAAGATATCGGCCACTCGGGGAAATTTTCGGATATAGCTTAGGCAGTATGGATTCGGTGCCGGCAAGTTCCAGTAGCTCCCAGTTGGCTTGTGCAAATGAATATTTAGCGAATGCATGGCTGGAGCGTTCAATGTCCGCAAATGCAGCTACCAGATAAGCTTCATCAGGCGCCCAGCTGACCGGCGCTTGAACAACATCGGCACAATCAGCGATGGTTGATTTTTCTTTGCTGTAAACAGCATGAATGTCTAGTTTGCAATGGCCGGCATGATTTGAAGCAAAATAGGCAAGATATTTACCGCTTGGTGACAGCGCTGGAAATTGTTCGTCAATTTGTGCTGTTTGAGTCAGGTTATGGTTGGTGTCTGTAATGGTGTCATAGAGGAAAACATCATGTGTGCTTTTGCCTGGTTGCAATGAGGCATAGGCTAACAAATGTCCCGATGCAGAAACGCTTGGTTGAATTTCATCCCCTGGCATAGAAATAACTGAATCTCCAGAGGGGATTAGCTGGTAATTTCCGGCAGCTTTTCTTTGGTTTTCATCGTGTATGTCAGCAATAAAGATCAGTTGCGATAAAACAATGAAAGTCATAATTACCAAAACGCCCGAAATCGCGAATATAATCGGGGCCATTTTTTTTGGTGTTGGTCTGGGTTCCAGGTTGACGTCGGCAATAAACTGGTACCCGCGCTTATGAATGGTTTGAATGTAATGCGGGTCAGCTTGATCATCTTGTAAAGCTTTCCGTAACTGGCTGACCGTGCGTGCGATAGCATAGTCGCTGACAATAGTATTTCCCCATACTTGTTGCAGTAGTTCCTGCTTGCTTAACACCCGACCTTGGTTAGCTGTGAAATAGCACAGCAGATTCATTACATTGGGTTCTAAAGTAATCTTGTTGTGCCGATCTTCAATGCTGTTCAGTTGTGGCATGACTTGCCATTTGCCAGTTCGGAACATAGCAACTTTGCTGGTATTGAGGGAGGTGTTTTTCTGTTGTTCCGACACTTAATGATCCTTCGTATAAATGGCTGGCTTGAATCAGGTTAACCTATTGATAAATAGATCGTGAATGTAACCATTATAAAAAGATCAAAGAAACATTCAGTTTTCATCAAGCATCAAAGTGATTTTTGAAATACGTTATACCAGTGCTGTATTGGCATATTAGCGGGTAAGTGAGGCTACGCCTGATCTCGATGTTTATGCATTGTTGGCGTTACAACATTAAAGGAGATCACTATGCAAAACAGTTACCTTGCTTTTTTAATTAAATTAAGCGCCTTAGTTTGCCTGTTGTTTTACTACGGCAATCTTGTTGCTGCATTCACTAATGTTGCTCCTTCTCTCAGCTCGGCACTTAATATATATGAAGCATCTTCAGCCGGGCACGGACCAGGTACGGTGTTCACCGATCTGAATTTAGATGGATATCCTGATTTGGTGTTGGTGGAAAATCGGCCAAGATTGGGTCGTTGGGTGTATAAGAATGTTAATGCCGGTGGTGGGTTGCGTGATTTTGATGCGCAACAACTCTTGTTGGGGCCGGGGATGCTGGGTGATCCGTTTGGCGCTACTGGAGCAGTGGCTGCAGATTATGATAACGATGGTGATATTGATCTATATATTCTTAGCCACCCAGGTGACCTGGCTGTGCCATCTGACACTGTTTCGGCGCCTAATCAACTATGGCAGAACCAACTTATCAATCTGGCTGAGCAAAAACAAAGTGATTTTACCTTTGTTGATGTGACTGACAGCACCGACCCGACGCCTAATGATCCGCCAGCGGTGGACAATCAAATTGGAGTTGCTGCAGGCAGATGGCAAGGGAAATTATTATCCCATTCACAAACGGCTGCATGGGCTGATGTTAACCGTGACGGGTATTTGGATTTGTACGTAGGCAATCACACTGGGATAGCCAATGGCTCGGAACTGGAGGGGCAAAGGGATATCCTGTATCGAAACAATGGTGACGGAACTTTTACTGATATCACCATGCAGGCAAATGTGCCTGGCTTTATTGATGTTAATGGAGAATCTTGCGTGCCATCCAGCAGCAATGGGCATCAGTGTTACAGTTCCAGCAATGCTGTTATTTTTGCTGATCTCAATAATGATCGTTGGCCTGATCTGGTCGTTACCAACAAAATGAATAACCCAGATTACGATGCTGATATGGTCTATATCAACCGTGGTTTTGACCAGCAAAACCAATGGCTGGGTTTTCACAATATCACCGACTTGCGTGATATCCCTGATATTAATGTATTCGGCAGGGTCAGTCATAACGCAATGGGTATTGATGCCGGAGATATAGACAATGATGGTGACCTGGATTTGTATATCACCGATTTGGATTTTGAATCGGTAGGTGGAGGGTTTCAGTCTAATCCCGGCAATGATCTGTGGCTTAATAAGTTGTCCGAAACCGGCGCATTAGACTTTGATGTAAGCAGTAACTTTGCAGATCAGCTTCTTGCACAGTTTTCCTGGGGCACACAGTGGCTTGATTCCAACAATGATGGGCGACTCGATTTGCAAGTCAGCGCGGGATATGCGGATACCCTGATTAACAGCGTTGAAAATGGTTATCGCGACTATCTGTATATCTGGGATGGGCAAGGTTTCTCGGACCAGACAACAACACAAAATGTTAGAAACCTAGCGCCTCAAGGAGCATCAGGAAATGGGTTTACTGATGCCCGCAGTAGCGTTGCCGGAGACTTCGATCAAGATGGTGCGATGGATTATATTGTTATCAATACCAACGATGAGACCATCATTGATGAGCATAAATCCGTTTTATATTTGAACAATCAGACCGCCGGCAGCGGTAATGCACAATACCTGCACATCGCTTTGCAAGGTGCTCCCGATGATCCCAATAACCCTTATCCTTATCGCAGCAGCCGTGACGCAGTTGGCGCCAGGGTCGAACTAACAACCAGCGATGGCGTTACGCAAATACGTGAAGTTATATCTGGCAGCAGCAATGCTGCTTCGACAGCGAGTATGGATTTGGAATTCGGGCTGGGTGGGGCAGCAGCAATTGACAAGCTTGTGGTTAACTGGCCAAGTGGCCAGCAGAGCGTACTCAACGGGCCGGTTGCCATGAACCAAAGGTTGCTGATCAATGAGGATAGCGTGATCACTCAACCTGCACCGTTACAAGTAATAAACCCTATTTCTCAGACTGCCCACACCGGTACTCTCGCGGTGTTCAACTGCCCGGTGTTGGGTGGCATACCGGGTTACAGTTTCCAATGGGAAAGTAGTACGCAGCCACTGAATTGGCGACCACTGCGAGATGGTGGTGCAATTAGTGGCGCTAACAGTGATACTTTGAAGGTGTTTCCAGTCAGCAGTTTAAATGAAGGCTGGTACCGTTGCCGTGTCACCGATAGCGGCCAGCCTGTAACTGTTGTTACTTCTTTGCACGCAAGATTGAATTTCGAACATGCTTTTGGCCTTAGCAGTGTGGCTTTTGATACATTCAATGAACTGACTGTTGACGCCTCCCTGGATGGCCGTGCTCTGGAAACAGGCAATCAGACTTGGATGTCAATGTACGCTTTACAAGGGGTGTATAACAACGCCTCCGCTAATACCAACAAGAATACTCGGGCAGTGGTTCCATTGGAGATCAGCTCTGGTTACAACTTGCTTGGAGTAGAGGCTTCCATCGACCCGTCAGGCAGCCAGTGGACAGCCATCGGGTTCACCCAGGACCCACTCACCAATTGGTGGAACACCACCGGTGGCCAGCTATGGGTATTGATTCGGCCCAATGGTAAATATACCGTTTATGCAATGGGTACCTCTATCAACTTGACCGGTGGTGCGTTGCCGATTACGGATTTCAGACCGGGTGATTACAATCATGTACAGTTTTTCTATGACCCCATAGCGAAGACCATATCATTATGGATTAATGGCATTAAGGAAATTTCCAATCTGGTGTTACCAGTGACATTTATTGAAGCTATAGCCCATGCTGGCTGGAGCAGTCGACTTGGGCGGATGGATGATACCCGTATTGATAATTTTGAAGTTTTACGGCAGGTGGATATTAATAGCAAGGCTGCGAACTAACCGGTTTATTAGTAAAGGTTCCGTTTGTATCTGATTATCGTTAAGCGGCTGAAGCAGGTATCTGCCAGCTTCAGCCGCTTGTTTAACCGAAGCGTGATTACTGAATGGTTAATTACAACTGTTGTTTTCTGGGCAGGGCCACAGAATGTACAGTTGCCTTCAACAGGTGATAACTAAGGATGAAAAGGGTGCCAACATATCCAACTGCATTATTTAATTTTCAACAAAGCGTTTTAATCCATCAGTAAACAACATGGACCAGCCATCTTTAGCGCTATTTGCAGCTTTTTCAGTCACGCTGCCAAGCAATGCATCCGAGACGGTCAAAATGCAGGAATCATCTTTTGATTCCAAGGACAGCTTTAACATGGAAACTGTCGGTCCACCCCAGTCCGGGGCTAAATAGCCAGTCAGATATAATGACTGGCCGGGCATACACATTTGGACTCGATACCATTCCAGTGTTGCACCATTTGGGTCTTGTTCCAGCAGACTACCACCGGTTCCGGTGTCAAGGCTTACTACAGAGTCTTCGCCGAGTGCGCGAAAGTCGTTCATCCACCAATCGTTGATGCTATCGCATAGCAACCCCCAGACCGCTTCAATCGGGCGTTCAATAGTAATATCAAAACTGTATTTAAAAATAGCGGCATTGGATTCCAGTTTGGTCAACATTTTATAACCCTCGCGTATTGTTTAGTGGTTGTTTTCAGCCAACGTTTTAAGCTGCTCAACGGATCTGGTAATACCATCAACATGTTTTGACACCCAGCGGCTACAGGCATGCCTGATCGGCATAGGGTTCAGGTAATTCCAACGTATCCGGCCTTGCCGTTTGACCAATATCAGGTCGACATCTTCCAGTACACCCATGTGTTTCAGTACCGTGGTACGGCCGATAGAAGGGAATAACTCGACTATTTCACCCGTTGATTTCGGCCCATCTGCCAAGGCATCAAGAATCTGCCTGCGTTTGCTGTCCGAGATGGCTTTCCAGATACGATCAATGGGTTGAATAGAATATGTCACCATATGGTGACATTATAGATTGCAGTTTGTTTTGTCAAGTTGAGCTGGTATTCAGTTGCCGGCGATAAAGCAGGCAAGTGGTGGGTTGAATTGTGCTAAAAGGCTAAATGAGTTAATCAATAGGCACGATGTTATGGTCGACCTTTATTCAGCTACTTTGAATATCAAGAACATCGAATATCAAAGTGCTGCGTGGCGGGCCTGGGGTAATAGAACAATGGGCTAAAGTTCGGGGTGAATTTTCATCACAACTGAGGGACATTGTTGATCCAATTGTGGGTGAGAAGAGCGAATGATATTTTTCTTCGAGTTGCATTAGATCATGCAACCGAGTGTTTATCAGAAGCAATGCTTAAGACCTGACCAGCAGGTGTAGCCTGGTTGCTATATTGATACCCGGCTTGCGGTAAGTTTTGTTCTTGGGATAAACAGTTATGCTGGAATGTTATTAGTCGAGCGTCCGTTGATAGCGGGCAATCGCCAGAATTCCAGCAGCGATGGTAAACAGGGTTATTGCGAACAGTTCAGTGTTTATATCCATCCATTCCGCATTTTTCAGCATCACTCCACGCACGATACGCAGGAAATGTGTCAAAGGAAGTATTTCACCAATCACCTGAGCCCAGTCAGGCATACCCCGAAACGGGAACATGAAACCTGAAAGCAGAATCGACGGCAGAAAAAAGAAGAAAGTCAGCTGCATAGCCTGCAATTGTGACTTCGCAATAGTCGAGAAAGTGAATCCAAGTGCCAGGTTGGCGATGATGAAAAGGCTAACGCCAACTAGCAACAGCCATACCGCTCCGACAAAAGGCACTGCAAAAATATAGTGCGCCGCCAACAATACGATGACTGTCTGGATGCCACCAATGGCAAGATAAGGTGCAATTTTTCCTATCATCACTTCATGTGGTTTGGCGGGCATGGCAAGTAAATTTTCCATGGTGCCGCGTTCGACTTCACGGGTCATGGCGATGGCTGTGATCATCACCGATGTCATGGTAAGAATCACCCCAAGCAGGCCAGGGACAATGTTGTATTGAGTAATTCCTTCAGGGTTGTAGCGTCGCTGGACAACCACATCAACGGGACCTGCAGTCGGAGCCAGATGTGCCAATGCTCCGGTTAAGTCATGACGTAAGGCTTGATTGATAATGGTTTCTGCCAGACTAACGGCATTGGATGCTGCGGCCGGATCAGAGGCGTCGGCTTCAATCAGCAGTTGGGGTCGGTCACCACGTACCAGACGTTCAGTAAACCCCGCTGGAATGGAGACCAGGAAGGATACTTCACCAGCTGCAAACAGGCGGTCGCTATCCCCTGGGTCATCGGTTTCCAGGACCAGATCGTAATAGCCCGATGTTTTCAGCGCTGTAAGAATAGTGCGTACCACTGGTGTGTGCTCGGCAGTGTGTACAGCTGTGGGGAGGTTTTTGGGATCTGTATTGATGGCATAGCCGAACAGAGTGAGTTGTAAAATTGGAATCATCAGCATCATGCCGAAGGTCAATCGGTCGCGTCGCATCTGAATCAGTTCTTTAATGAACACGGCATTGATGCGTGCAAAGCTATTGAACAATGTACTCATCCGTGTGACCGCCGGTCGCCGCCAGTGCGTGACATCAGGGCAATAAACACATCTTCCAGACTGGGTTCAACCTGTGACCAGGCAACTTTCTTATGCTCGGTCTTGGTTATTGCCCGCTCCAGGGATGCACGATCGGTGCCGCTGATGTGCAGTGCAGCACCAAAGTATGCGGCATGTTCAACCCCAGGTTGGTGGCGTAAGGGTTCGGCTAATGCCCGTACCTCATCACCGATTCCACGAAATGTCATCAAACCTGATTCGGCAATGATGTCAGCAACCCGCCCCTGAGTTATCAGCTTGCCATGTGCGAGATAAACAATCCGGTCGCAACGTTCGGCCTCATCCATATAATGGGTGGAAACCAGCACCGTCAGCCCCTTGGTTGAGAGCCGATGAATTTCATCCCAAAAATCCCGGCGCGCCTGCGGGTCTACGCCTGCGGTTGGCTCGTCTAAAAGTAGTAATTCAGGCTGGTGCATGGTCACTGCTGCAAGTGCCAGACGCTGCTTCCAGCCACCTGATAATGCCCCGGCTATCTGATGCTGACGATCACTCAAGCCAAGTGTTTCCAGAGTGTCATCAATACGTGTTCGACGGTTGGGCATTTGGTAAAGCCGGGCAACGAATTCCAGGTTTTCGCGGATCGTCAGGTCGGTCCAAAACGAAAATTTTTGGGTCATATAGCCGGTGCGGCGTTTAATGTTGGCGGCCTCCCGGCGAATATCATATCCCAGGCAACGCCCTTCGCCTGCGGTTGGCAGTAACAGCCCGCAAATCATACGAATAGTGGTTGTTTTACCTGATCCGTTGGGCCCTAGAAAGCCCCAAACCTGCCCTTTGGGCATTTGGATGTCTACGCCGTCGACTGCGGCCTTATCTCCAAAGCGTTTGACCAGTCCACGTACATCAATTGCCAACTCGCTCATGGCAGGTATATATCGATAGGTTGGCCGGGGCGTAAGCCTGCGGTGTCAAGCAAACGGGCTTCGACCAGAAACACCAGCTTATCTCGTGATTCTTCACTGTAGATCACCGGGGGCGTGAATTCTGCTTCACGTGCTATAAAAGAGATTTGAGCAGTCGCCGGTTGTGCACCTTCAGTAAGGGCGATGTTCACATTTGCCCCCAGCGATAGTTTTGAAAGCATCATCTGCGGAACAAAAAAGCGTATCTTAAGGGCATCCTCAGGCAATATTGCCAATACCGGAATACCCGCATTTACATACTCGCCTTGGCGATGAAATACTTGTTCGATGCGGCCATTAACACGGGCACTCACTGTACGTTGATCAAGCCGCCATTGTGCTTGAGCTAAGACATCTGCTGCGGCATCTCGCCCGGCCGCTGCGGCCTCCCGCGTTCCATCCCGGGCGGTCAGCCTGGCGACAGCAATATTTGCTTCGATAGTGCGTACCCGAGCTGATGCGACATTCGCTTCTGAAATAACCTGATCAGCACGGCTTTGTGATGCCAGGTTTTTCGCTACCAGTTCGGTCCAGCGAATACGTTCAGCCTGGGCAAACTGCAAAGTGGCTTGGGCTTCATTTAGTTGAGCCTGCAATGAATTGATCTCTTCACGGCGGGCGCCGGTTGCTGCATCTCGGACCTGCGCTTCGTTTTGTTTCAGGCGGTCAGCCGCTTCTGCATATTCTGCCTGTTGACGGTCTTTATCCAGTTCGAACAGTGTGTTGCCAAAGTTGATTTCATCGCCTTCACGAAATGGAACATCGATTAACCAACCGGAATCGGGGCTTGAAACATAAACATATTCCGCTTCGACATAGCCTGTGAAGTGCTTGTTATCCAATTCATTCTGGCAGGCAGATAAGCTGATAACAGAGCAAGCGGTGGCCAGTGTTCGGAAATAGCAAAGCTGCTTGTTCATAAGCTACCTTCAAGCTCAGGCGATAGTGCGCGCAATAGCATGCGTTCATGTAAAGCAAATAACGCATCAAAATCAATATGTGCGTCCGGGTCGGTTTCAAAGACCACGCTCCAAATGGATGAAAAGATCATTGGCGCAACCAGCAGGCGGGTGGTAAGCGCAGGATTATCAACCTTAAATTCACCATTAGAATGGCCATATTCAAGCAAACTGGTGATCGCTTTAAGTGCGCGGTCGATTACCTGACGGCGATAATTGCTTACCACTTCAGGAAATACACCAGAGTCGGCAATCAAAACTTTCATGAAGCGTGGTAACTGTGTTTCCCGGATAATATGCGGGATATGGCTGAGCAGTGCATGAATGCCTGCTGATGCGGAAACGGCTGATGCTGCAAATCCCTCAATCCGTTCTACATTCGGGATTGCAATGGTGGTAACCAGTGCAGTAAACAAAGCTTCCTTGGAATCAAAATAAAGATACAGCGCACCTTTTGAGAGGCCGGCCCGACGTGCGATGTCATCCATACGTGCGGCAGTAAAACCACGCTCAAAAAACTCATCCAGAGCAGCATGCAAAAAAACTTGCCGGCGTTGGTCTTTGGCTTGATCGGTACGTGCACGAAGCATAATTAAATATAAATAACTGACCAGTCAGTTATTATCCATAATATTAACCGACTTGCAAGAAATATTAATGATTACTTTTAAATCCCTGATCAGGGATCAGCGAACCCATGCTTTTCGATGGTTAGAACGTAATGAAACCACCAGCGATATCAATCTTGCTGAATACCAGCGGTGCAGTTTGCCGCTGGTGTTCAAGACTACTTAATATCAGCCATATTCATCGCTGCCAGATTAAACCTGTCCAGTGCGAATCACTGTGCCTGGAGATTTCTTTGCCGGCCCAGTCAGCAACGGTCAGCAAAAAATTTATGGTAATAATGCCGGTAGCAACTACGCTAAGTTTAAACTTGATGTTCATGGTTTTTTCCTGGTAGTTATGTAGAATGCCAGGCAATCTTAAAACCTAAACATAACTTGAGGTCAAGCGTATGGCCAGGGGCAATCCATGGTTGTGAATAACAAACAGCAAATGAGTGTGGGGCAGGTTGCCAAACGTTGCGGTGTGGCGGTGTCCGCTCTGCATTTTTATGAAACCAAGGGTTTGATCAAGAGCTGGCGAAATGCAGGGAATCAGCGCCGTTATCAACGCGAAGTACTGCGCCGGGTGGCGGTGATCAAAGTTGCGCAGCGCCTTGGAATTCCACTGGCGGATATTGGCGCAGCATTGCAGGCGCTGCCGGAAGAGCGCACACCGACAGCTGCTGATTGGAATAAAATCTCTGATATCTGGAGGTCCGAACTTGATCAGCGAATCATCAAGCTAACCCAACTTCGTGACCAACTGGATGGTTGTATCGGTTGCGGATGTTTATCATTGAAGATGTGCCCGTTACGCAATCCTGGGGATGAGCTGGCAGAGCAGGGAACCGGCCCACGCTTGCTGGACCCTGATTGATATCATCGGCAATAATCAATGTCCTGGTGGTTTTTATCAGCGATGGTTGCTGATTCGTCGAAAAGCTCTAGACTTAATGTGATGCAACAAAAGAATCCAGAATCCGGAATCGGCTGGCAGATTGATGACCTGCTGCTTGAACCGGATATCCGTCAATTGAGCCGCAACGGGCAGTTGATACGCTTGCCGGCATTATCATTTGAGGTATTGCGGGTATTGGCGACTTCAGCACCTGAGCCGGTTTCAGTTCAAGCTTTGATCGACGCTGCCTGGCAAGGCGCCGTAGTCAGTGATGAGACTGTTACCCAGCGAATCAAACTGTTACGCCAGGCGCTGGGTGATGATGGGCGGAATCCGCAATACATTGAGGCCGTGCGTGGCCGTGGCTACCGATTGTTGTCAGTGCCGGTTAAACATGCCGGTAACAGGCATAGTAATCATTTTAAAGCAGGATTGGTTACGGTGATTTTATTGGCACTGGTAATAGGCGTTTTCAGTGCACGATATTTTTCATCGCAACCGCCATCCGAGTTGGCAAACTCAGTCGCCGGTTCAGCTACTGCCCAGGATTATATCCAGCAAGCGAATGAATATCTAAGCCGGCATCAGCAGCTGGACAATGGCCTGGCCATCAACTTATTCAGGCAGGCAATTGATTTGCAGCCGGATAATCCACGGGCAGTCACAGGTCTCAGTCAGGCATTGACTCAGAGCGTAACCAAATTTAATGCTGACCAACAACGGTTATATGAAGCACAAGCTTTAGCCGAACAGATTATTGCCAACCATCCGCAACTGTACAATGGCTGGCTGGCACTGGCGGCCAGTTTGGATGGACAGGGTGCAGTAGTGCCCGCGATTGAAGCCTATCAGCAAGCACTCAGCATCTCACCACAACATATCGGCGCCAAAGCCAGTCTGGGCTATTTGTATCAGGTGCATGGTGAATTGGTAAAAGCGCTACGGCTGAACCTGGAGGTTTTTGGCAGCGCTGATCAGCTGCATTACTGGTATCTGCAAGTCGCTCAGATATTGTATCTGCTGGGGTTTGATCCAGCCGCTGAGCCATTGCTGGAGCGTACCGATGAGCTGCAGCCCGATAATGTATTTGCTGCTGAGAACCGGGCCCGATTCCTGTTGGTTAACCGGCGTTTTGAGGAAGCCGAACAGGTGCTCAACAATGCCGTACAACGCGGCGTAATGCGCTCAGAGTTGTGGTTGGAGCTGGGCTTGCTCGATTTGTTGCGTGATGATTTGCCGGCCGCAGAGCTGCGTTTTGATCAAGCACTGCAAGTTGAGCCGGAAAATGGCCAGGCCCAGGCCTGGCCATTGATCATCAAGGCAATGCGTGGTCAACTGGATGAGTCACAATATCAACACAAAATTAATGTAATGCAGATGGACATTCAGGCCGGCGATAGCTGGCCCAGCAGTTATTTGCAGGTTGCCAGCCTGCAGGCTGCATATGGAGATCATTCTGCAGCGCTTGATACCATTGAACAGCTATACCCGGCCGGGTTTCGTGATCATCGGATGTTGATGTTATGGCCAACCTTTGCAGCGCTTTTGTCTGATGAGCGTTTTCAGTCTGAAATTGCCCGTATGCAACAGGATATTGCTCAGCAGCGTGATGCCGTACTCAGGGCTGATTGGGTGCCTCGCGAGTTGCTGTTTGCCCAGCCAGTACCGCCGGCAACACATAATCAGTGAGGATGCTTTGTGACTGAGTATGCATATATGGCTGATTATAAGCTGTGCTGGTTATCACGGTAGCCAGCGCCAGCTCAGGAATAATGAAAATATAATTCCCACCGTTGCCGGCGGCAGCATAAGTGACATATAAATGCTGATTGACGGTAAAGTTATAAATCCACCACAAGTAGCCATAATCCTTGGCGGCACCCTGGCCAATCTCGGCACGTGGTGCCAGCGATTCTGCAATCCACTGTTGACTGATTAGCTGTTGGTCTTGCCAATGGCCTTTGTTCAGTATTAACTGCCCCAGCTTTAGTAAATCGATACTTCTGGCTCGAATCCCGCCACCGCCCTGGGCGACCCCCAGTGGTGATTGCGGCCATTGCACCGGGACTATGCCAAGCGGGTCGAACAGGTACTGTGCAGCAAAATCTTCCAACTGCATATCCACCGCGCGTTCAACAATTGCACCAAGTAAAAATACGCCGCCGGTACAGTAGGAAAAATTCCGTCCATATGGGCTGTCTTCCGGTTTGCTTTCCCAGGGTGGGATGCCACGCACCGGCAGATCCAGTACAAACCTGGACCAGTCTTCAAGTAAATACATGCGTTCTTCATTGCCGCGTGAATACTGGTTCCAGTCGTTGCATTCCAGTACCGAGCTCATGGTCAGTAAGTCCTGCAGGGTAATTTGATCCTTGCGCGGATCAGGGTTAAGTCGTGGTTTTTTATCCGGAAAAAATGCAAATGCAGGTTGTGTTACTGATTGCAGTTTGCCCTGTTCAAGCGCCAAGCCCACCAGCAGCGAGGTGAAAGACTTGGAGGCAGAGCGTATGTCATTGAGTGTTTCACGATCACTGTGATTGAAATACTGTTCATAGACGAGTTTGCCGTCATGGGCGACCACTACGCTGGTGATTTGTTTGAGTTGATCATCAGCAATTGCTGACTCCAGTGCGTCCAATTGTTCAATATCCCAGCCCAGTGATGACATCGAGATAGTTTGCCATTGATCGGCATGATCATCAGCCAGTGCGTAGCCGCTTATTAAAATGAGCCCAAGCAGTAATTTATTCATCAGGATTGCCTTTATTTGCAGTTCGCCAATATTATTGGCTAGAACTGCTAAGCCAAATCTGAAGGAGTCAGTAAAAGGTATGAAGAAAAATGAAGGTGTTATTAATCAGTGAGTTAAGTTTAACTGGTTGGTTGATAAGCCATGTAAAGGTCAGCCCGCTGGTAAGATTTGGCACCTTCTGGTGGTGCAGTCGTTACAAAACCTGTTGATTGGTAAAGAGCGATAGCGGTTTCCAGTTTTCGACTGGTTTCCAGTAGCAGTTGTCGGCCATTCAATTGGTGGAACCGTTCAATGATGGCGATTAACAGCTTACGACCTATCCCCAAACCCTGGAATTGATTGGTGACCGCCATTTTACTGATTTCATAATGCCCGTTGCCATTGTTCAGCAAAGCACATGTGCCGACGATCTGGCCCAGATAGCGTGCAAATATAATGGCTCCACCCGGATGGATAATTTGTGGTTCCGGTGCAGATAATATTTTTTCGTCCAGGGCTTCGACGAAAAAATATTTTTTCAGCCATTCAACATTCAGATTGTAAAAATCTACAGCCAGTTCGGACTGATAATCGATAATTTCTATTTTTGCCTGGCGGTTTCGGCTGATTGCTGCGAGCGTATCGGCAAGCAAATCACCTTCATCCAGGGTAAGCTCAAAGGCCTTTAAAACAGCAAAAACATCATGCTCGCAACGCTCAAAATAGTCGCGAGAAGTTTCGGCTATTCCATCCCATATCGGTTTTAATTCTCGCAATTTCTGCTGACCTTGGGGGGTTATGCTGAGCAGGCGCCGCCGCCCGTCAGCGGGGTCAGTCGATTCGCCTATCAGCCCTGCTTTCAGTAGTTGTTTGCTGATATGTGTGATTGCCGGGTGGCTCAGACCAATCTCATCGGCCAACTCGGTAATACTCAAAGAACCATGTGCAGCAATGCTGACCAGGGGAGCAAACCAGCTGCCTTGAAAACTGATGCCGCAATCCTGGTAAACCTGGTCAATGGTTGCGTACAGCCGGTCTGTCAAGCTTTTGAGCAATACACCAAACGCTAATTCACGTAGCTCATTAAGTGATTTATTGGTCACTGATCAGGGTCTGTTAAGTAAGTGGATTCAATTGTATCCCAATCTGAGCAAACTACTGCTTTGGCCAGGGCCTGACCAGTCCGGATAGCCAGTTTTCGCTGATCACGCTGATCTGCCCATGGTGATCACGCTGAAAAGTTAGCCGGAACCCGTTAATACCTGCCAGTCTAAACCGGTCATCACCAACTGCCAGCATGGTTTGCGGCGGGCGGTTGTCCCGGGTGTAAATCAATTGCTCATTAATCAACTGCACTTTGCGCTTTCCGAAAAACTCTCCGAGGTACTCATTGGCCTGTACAGTGGTCAGCATACGTGGTGGTTGGCGCGCTTCGATCGCCCAGCTCAGTTCACGGTCGTGCTGCTTTTCATCGGTGGTTGCGGCCAATTTATTCAGGGCATCATCAATCGCCCAGTCCAATGCGTCTTCAGCGGCAATGTCGACATCAGGTTTAACCCCAACACCTTCCCAGTTGGTGTTGGTGATAGGGTTGATCGCCTTGCCGGTCGATATAAAGGCACTAAACCCATTGATAACAGGAAACATTCCCCCGGGGTTGGCACCGCCATAAGTTGTTTGCCCCACCAAGGTGGCGCGATCTCGGGTTTTCAAGTTGTAGGCGAACTCTTCTGCTGCAGAACCTGTGCGGCCACTGATCAGAACATATACCGGCATATCCGGAAAACGTCGCCCTTCGACCTTGGCGTAAGTCCAGAATTGCTGAGTGGTATCAGTCGGACGATAGTAGAGCGCATTCAAATAAGTGGGTTGTTCGAAAAGGTAGCTGGTCAGCAGCTGGACCATGTTGGGATCACCACCACCATTTTGGCGCAAATCGATAATCACGGTATCACTGGAAGCCAGGAAGTTCATTGCTGAGATGGCGGTTTGAGCGGCCTCAGGTATGCTGGCGCTGCTGAACTGGTTCAGCTTTAAATAACCGATATTTCCTTCCAGAATCTGCAATTCCTGAAAGCCATAATTTTGTCTTCGTAAAGCGGCCAATTGGCGTTCACGCCTGAGTTGGCGGTCTGCTTCAGTTTCATTTGCAGCAGCCGGCTGCTCTGCCGGATCCTGCCAGACCACATTAAAATGCCCATCATAATTCTTTAAAAACTGTGTCAAGGCTGCTGCTAAAGCCGCCTCTGAAGGCGCATTGCTAATGCCGTCTGAGTCAGCAGCAGCTTTCAGCTCGTCAGCAATGGTGTTAGCCAATTCAATCTCGACATAATTTTCTGTGATCAGCTCGGCCAATCCGTTTAGCAGCTGATTCAACTGCTGTGAAGATAACGGCTCTGCATATGCTGCGGTTAAGGGTAAGCAGATAACTAACAACAGTAGACGGCAGACTTGTTTCAGGGTGAGCATAATAATACCTATTATATTTACGTAAATACTAACGAATATATTCATAGATGCATGAAACGCTTGAAAAGTTGCGTTATGGATCAGCGATTATTTTTCACGTGGATTACTGACAATCAATCCTGAATTTTGGTTTTCACCAGCAGTTGTTCAAATCGCTGTCGCAGATAATCAGTATCCTCACCTTGATGGCGGAGTGATTCGGCCGGTGCTCCAGCCAAATGCGCAATCGCCGCAACCCGACCCTGACCAAGTAACAAGGTATCAGGAACTGTCTGTGCAATTGGATCCTGATAGGCTTCGGAAACTGGAATGATTGTCCAACCGGATTGATTTAGTGCAGTAATCAGATTGCCAAGATAAAGTGCAGCCAGGTCATTTTCGTGCAGTAACAAAACATGCGCAGGCGATTCATCCAGCCATCTGCAAGCGATACGCTGGTAGTGCTTAGCGGCGCCCAGGATCAAATCCACATAAAAATCACTGACTTTGTGATGGTCGATTTGCAGTCCGTCGGCAGCTGCATCACGCAGTAACCTGTCAAGATAAAAATCAAAATTGTCGATGGTAACGTAACCCTGTTGATAGCCCAATTCAATCAGACCAAGGCGAACCTGATCACGTGTTTCCACATCGACGCCCTCATTCAGGTAGGGAAATCTGAACAGTGGTTTAAAAGTGACATATTCAGATAGGACCAAATGGGCAGTTTGAACATCTTGCAAAAACGCATCTGCAGATACCCGGTGCAGGTTGGCGTGTGTGTGTGAATGATTGGCAATAATATGGCCCGCTTCAGCATAGGCGACTAAACGTTGCTCTCCACTTTCATCAAGCCGCTGGGATACCGCAAAAAAAGCGGCCTGTTCAACATTTGCGTCCTTTAATGCCTTGATGATGAGTTGGGTGCGCTGCGTACCATCCAACACCACTGTGTTTGCAGTGGGCGCATCATCAAAAGTCAATGCCAGGCGTTTGTCCAGACAGGGTTGAGCAGCTGAAGCACTGATCTGCAGCTCCAGTAAAAACACGAAAATCACTGCCAAATAATGCGGCATTGAATGAGCTCCTTGATTGAGCAAGTGGTTAATCCGATAGATTACTTCATTTCCATCGAGCACAAGCTTTAGGGTGGTTAACTGCAAATAATATCCCTGATTGAACCAGGCTCGAGAGAGCGCCGTTTGAAAACCTCAGGTTCATTGCTGATGAATTGTAGATGGTTTATAGTTCTTAACCTGTTTGGGGAGTGTTTATTGGTACCGGTAAAGGTTGCGATCCTTGCCGACGAGAGAGGATACAAGAGCTCATGGATGTGCAGACGAACAGTGTTGGCCGGCAGGATTTCTCCGTCAACCGCGATATTTTTCCTGCTGAAATTGAAACTAAGAACAATATCAGCCTGCTGGAGTTCGGCCAGTCGGAGAAACAGCTGATTAATGAGATCATCTACAACGATGGTTGTCTGGTCCTTAAGGGTTTCAAAACGGATGTCCAGAATTTCCAATCGTTTATTGACGCCGCTTGTGGTGGAAGTCTTGTTTACACAGAACGCTCTTCACCGAGGCATGCCGTTGAGGGAAAAGTCTATACCTCAACAGACTATCCAAAAGCACTGCCCATTTTCCCCCATAACGAACAATCCTATAACCTGGGGTTTGCCATGAAGCTGGCTTTTTATTCGCAGGTGGTGGCTGAATCAGGAGGTGAAACGCCGGTATGTAACACCCGTAAAGTGTTGACCAGAATAGATACCGCATTGCGCAACAGGTTGATCAAGGAAGGGTACCTTTATGTGCGAAACCTTTGCTCAAAGGAATTCAGAGGTGGTATTGGTCTGCCATGGCAAGACGTTTATCAGACTGATGATCTGGATGTCGTCAAGGAGTATTGCAGAAAAAATGATATCCAAATAGAAGAAACCAAAAATGGTGGTATTAAAACCATCCAACGCCGGAATGTTATCGCCAAACACCCAGTGACCGGTGATCACACCTGGTTTAACCATCTGACGTTCTTTAATTTCCGAACTTTACCAGCGCCTATGATCGCTAACCTTAAGCGTTTTTTTGATATTGCAGATTATCCGAACAACACTTATTTTGCAGATGGAAGCGAACTTTCAGAAGACGAGGTTACTCATCTGCAATCAGCTTACCAGGCTGAAGTGGTCGCCCGACCGTGGGGTGAAGAAGAGGTTCTGATTATTGATAACATGGTGACTTCGCATGCACGGAATGCATTTAAAGGAGACAGGAAGGTACTGGTTACAATGTCTGAATCTTCCACCTGGGAGCAATGTATGCCCGACACAGATCAATATTTAAACGAGGGTTTTTAATTCAGGCGTTTTCAACTTGTGAATCAAAAAGTCAATCTTCGTGCGCAGACCTGTCACCATTCAATGGTGTGCCTTCAAAAGAATATCAGCGGTGTTTGAAATATCGGTCTTAAGTGAGTTTGCGTCTAATTCGTTGGATCCCGAAAAGGCAAGTCAATATTGCCATCAGGAGAATAGCTAAATACAAAATGCGCCTTAGCTGGTGGCCGGATTGAGCCTCATCCAGCCAGTTGAAAGTACCATGCACATCGCCAACCACCAGCTCGGCGATTGGTTGGGCTATTTCCAGGCCATTTACGCTATTGGTAAAAAATACCACACCGTTACGTGTGCCAGGCTGCAATGCCATGAATGCTTTGAATACGCCATTATCCCCCCAGTGCCAGACGACCTTGTCTAAAGGTTCTGCAGAATGCTGGATGCCCCAACCCAAGCCCCAGCCTATGATATGGCGATTATGTGCAGATTCATCAGGGCTGGATTGGATTTTGACAGCAGCTGTATAGGCGGTTTCAATTGATTGCGGGGCAATGCCTTCAGTATTCAACCAGGCGAGCATAAAACGAGCATAGTCGGTAGCCGTGGTGTGTAAACTGCTGGCAGCACTGGCTTCAGGGCGGCTGCGATGTTGGGGTTTATTACTGTTGTTATGGCCTGTTGCTAATAACTGATGCGTGTCTTCAGACCAGGTAAATTTGCTGTTGGTCATTCCCAGTGGATCAAATACTTGCTGCTGTGCCAGTGTTTGCAACGTTAGTCCAGTCTGTGCTTCTACCACCTTCTGCAGGTAAACATATGCTTCGCCGGAATAGCCGAAGCGGCTGCCCGGCTCGAATTTAAACTTTAATGGCTCGCCGCCCCAATTGGGTAATCCGGATTGATGTGACAACACCAGCCTTGGTGTTAAAAGCAATGCCTCTGGCGCATTATCGAACCGCGAGTAGGGTAATAATTCAAACAAGTGCGTATCCAGTGATAACTCGCCGCGTTCGACCATGCCCAATACCAGATAAGCCAATATCGGTTTACTCAACGAAGCAGCTTCGAAAAGTGTATCGGCAGTGACGGGTATACCGGTTTCAATATTGGCTACACCGTAATGACCAATCCAGGCGAGCTCAGCATCTGCAATGAGCGCAATAGAAAGCCCAGGAATGCCATTCGCCTGCATCAACTCCGGAATCCGTTGATGCAAGTGTTTAATGGTGGCAGCTGTAGTGTCTGGTTGAACAGCTGGTTCATTGGAGTAACCGCTAATTGTGAGGCACAGTAGACAAATACCGATGAGCGCCAGAATAGGTGATGGGTAACACATCAGGTGATGCCTTTAGTTGTTATTTACAGGGTTTGATGTCGTCAGCACGTGCCGGGTTTAATTGGCACAGCTAGATCATCAAACAATACTGATATGCTGCAATAAAGCCGCTGTTTGGCTTTGCCAACAACATCTATGACCAGTTTATAATCAATGTTTTTGGGCATCCAGAATGGCGATAATCAAATCTTCCGGCACGTCATCCGGGATTGATTCATCAGCAGCTGTAATAACCGACTGTCCAAGTTCAATGCTGCGCCGGTATGCAGCAAGGTATTCCCGACACTCGCGGCAGACACGCATGTGCAGCTCAAAAATACTTCGTTGCCGAGCAGGTAATTCACCATCAAGATAGCTGAGCACAAAACTTTCAAATTCTTCGCAGGTAATCATGCGATGCATGTGCTTGAGCATTAACCCTTTAAGCCATCGCCGGAATCCTTTTTTGTGTCGATGAGCCATTAGTGCATCTCCCCGCGAAGTAAGGGTTCAAGCAATTTTTTTAAAGCCGACCGGGCCCGGTGCAGCCTTACTTTGACATTGTTTTGGGTAATTCCCAACAGCTCAGCCACTTCACTGGTTGGATACTCTTCAATATCGCGCAGCTGTAATACAACACGGTAGCTATCCGGCAATGTGTTAATTTTATCCAGCACAATTTTTCGCAACCGGTCATTTTGTAAAACAGTCTCGATGTCGACCAGTTGTGACCAGGGTTGTTCGATTCGACAACCATAGTTGTCGAATTCAGGCAGGTGCTCGTCAATTGATTGTTCCCCCAGGCGCTTCAATTGACGCAGTTTCATTAGCGAAGCATTAACCGTAATCCGGTGTAACCAGGTTTTCAGGCTGGAACGCCCTTCGAAATCGGCGAGTCCTCTAAAAGCAGCTATAAATGCATCTTGCACGGCATCTTCCGCAAGTCCGCGTTCGCCCAGAATGCGCTGTGCGAGTGCCAGCATCCAACCGATGTTTTCGCGCACCAGTTGTTCGGAATCCAGATGTTCTTCCACGGACTTGTCCAGTGCCGCTGATTGTGTTTTTGCTGAGTCGTCGGACATGCAGTACTTAAATATTATTCTTGGCCGGGCACTTGGCTTTATAGTTAGTAGTTATTGAGATTAGCATGTCTTTTCCAAAATATCCCCATTGCGCTGTAACCAATGATCAATGAAGCGCATCTACCTTGTTTTGTTTTGCTATGGTATCCGACAGCTCAGAGCAAATTAAAGATCACCTGGTAGATAAAAATATACGGACGCAGGCATGACATGCGGTTTAAAAACAGGCTGACCGCTTGATGGTTTTGATTATCCAACCTTTCCGGAGTTAACGATGGACCTTGTATCGATTGCTGTAATAACCGCAGGCTTTTTAATTTATTCGTTAATTTCCGGGCGATTGCAGGGTACGGTTATAACAGCGCCACTGGTGTTTATTATTTTCGGTTACGCAGTAGGAACAGGCGGCTTTGGCATAGCTAATGTAGAGTTTGATCATTCAGCCATTCACTTTATTGCTGAATTCACACTGGTCCTGGTGTTGTTCACTGATGCCGCCCGTATAGATTTAAGCCGGGTCAGGCGTGACCATAATTTGCCGCTTCGAATGTTGATTGTCGGCCTGCCGCTGGCAATGTTGTCCGGTGCTTTGTTGGCCAGTTGGATATTTCCAGAGTTCTCAGTTTGGGAAGCGGCCTTGCTGGCTGCTTTGTTGGCACCTACAGATGCGGCACTTGGGCAATCGGTAGTGTCTGCGAAAGTGGTGCCGGTGAGAATTCGGCAGGCGATTAATGTCGAAAGTGGCCTCAATGACGGAATTGCCTTGCCGGTGGTGTTGTTGTTGGCTGCACTGGCCAGCAGTCAGCATGGTGGAACTGAAGCAGGTGAGTGGCTGCGCTTTGGTCTGTTGCAAGTCACACTTGGGCCATTGGTAGGTATTGTGGTCGGTTTTGGTGGCGCTCGCTTACTGGATACGGCGATTAATCGTGGCTGGGTTGGCGAGTCATTTCAGGGGATTGGAATTCTTGCGCTGGCGTTGTTTACTTTTGCTGCGGCCGAGTTGATTGGCGGAAATGGATTCATCGCTGCTTTTATCGGCGGTATGGTATTTGGCAACAGCATCCGGAATTCGTGCACATTTTTGTTTGAATTCATGGAGACCGAAGGTCAACTGCTGATGTTGCTTACCTTTATGGTGTTTGGTGCAGTATTGTTACCAAACGGCATTGCTCATATTACGCCTGCCATTTTCCTTTACGCTGTCTTGAGTTTGACGGTCATCCGGATAATTCCAATTGCAATCTCATTACTCGGTGCCGGCTTGCGGCTGCCTACCAAGTTATTTCTTGGTTGGTTCGGACCGCGCGGTTTGGCATCAATATTGTTTGTGTTGCTGATTCTGGAGGAATCGGAAATGCTGCACCGTGAGGAACTGCTGTCAATTACCGTGATTACCGTGGCTTTGAGTGCATTGCTGCATGGCCTCAGTGCGGCGCCCCTGGCTAATCTTTATGGGCGTATGACTGCAGCCATGGGTGAATGTGAAGAAAATCAGCCGGTTGCAGAATTGCCCTTGCGTGAAGGGCTGGTATCAACTGAAAACGATTCAGACAGGATAATGAACAAATGAACAAAGTTGCCATTAAAAACTGGGAAGAGCTAAAAGATCGTAGCCCGGAGTATGCGCTGGTCGCCGGTGTGGATCTGGTGGTTATCCGTTTCGATGA
This sequence comes from Gammaproteobacteria bacterium, assembly GCA_021772985.1. Classification (GTDB taxonomy): domain Bacteria; phylum Pseudomonadota; class Gammaproteobacteria; order Xanthomonadales; family Wenzhouxiangellaceae; genus JAJFKX01. The sequence goes on along the minus strand of JAJFKX010000019.1, from coordinate 142,067 downwards.
CAGTGTCAGTGTGATGTACGGGCGCTGTGCGCATCGAGGTGCATTGATGTCTGATGGTCATGTTAATGGAGATAATTTGATCTGCGGTGTACATGGTTGGGACTATCGGCTGGATAGCGGCATCAGCGAATACAACAACAATGAAACGTTGCCAATGTTTTATGCTTGTGTTGAAGATGGCCAGGTGTTCGTCAACGAAGACGAAATTACTGCATGGGCGCAAAAGCATCCACAACCATATAACCGTGATGCGTATCAGGGAATTTATCAAGATCCAACCGGGACAGCCGATGAACCCCATGTGAAGTTCATTCGCAAGCTTGCTGATGACGGGTTGAGTAAAGTGGGTCACCATGGGCCCGCTGCTGCTATGGGTGTGCCGCGCGACAGTCTACCCAAATGGGATGACTTGCAATTTGTGGTTGGGCAATTGCATAAATTGCCGTTACTGGATGATGAACCGGTTGGCACGGATATTGTGATTGGCCCCAATGCCGCAAAGCCATTGCACCTGAAGATACCTCTATTCGTTTCAGACATGAGTTTTGGGGCACTTTCCGAAGAAGCCAAAGTGGCATTGTCCAAAGGCGCTGAGCTGGCTGGAACCGGAATATGTTCTGGTGAAGGTGGCATGTTGCCGGATGAACAGGCGGCCAACTCCAGGTATTTTTATGAGTTGGCATCAGCACGTTTTGGGTTTTCCTGGGACAAGGTAATGCGTACCCAGGCGTTTCACTTTAAAGGTGGGCAGGGAGCCAAAACCGGCACCGGTGGTCATTTGCCGGGCAACAAGGTTAAAGGCAAGATTGCACAGGTTCGAGAGTTGCCGGAAGGACAAGCAGCAATCTCACCAGCTCGTTTTCCGGAGTGGACCAGCCTCAATCAATTCCGCGATTTTGCGGCCGAAGTGCGTGAACGGACCGGTGGAATACCGATTGGCTTCAAGTTGTCTGCACAGCATATTGAAAAGGACATCGATGCAGCACTGGAGATTGGGGTTGACTACATCATCATGGATGGTCGTGGTGGCGGCACCGGCGCAGCACCATTGATTTTCAGAGATAACATTTCAGTACCCACCATCCCGGCTTTGGCCAGAGCACGCCGACATCTGGATAAGTGTGAGGCTGTCGATGTCAGCTTGATTACTACCGGTGGTTTGCGACATCCAGCTGACTTTGCCAAAGCAATGGCCCTGGGTGCAGATGGGGTAGCGGTTTCCAACGCTGCGATCCAGGCAATCGGATGTCTGGGCATGCGTGCCTGCCACACCAACAATTGCCCGGTGGGAATAGCCACACAAAAACCACATTTGCGGGCGCGGTTGCCGGTGGATATCGCAGCTGAGCGGTTGGCGCGATTTTTCTCAGCGTCGGTTGAATTAATGACGGTATTGGCACGTGCGGCTGGACATCGGCATTTACGCGATTTTTGCGTTGATGATCTGACCACATTCAAAGCGGACATGGCCCAATTGGCTGGAATTGCCTACGGCGGTGTTTCAGCAAACACTCTGGAGCAGTAAATGACAACACAAAACTTCCCAGGCCTGGATCCGGTGCAGATTGAAGTAACCCGTGATGCACTGCACAACTATGCAGCTATTCTCGGAGATTGGCTTAAGGCTTGCCGGCCTCAGCGTAAGCATTGGTGGCATGCCAGCTTGCGGCCATCTTTAAATGGTTTGACCACCGGTGTGGTGCATGCCGGTATAGGTTTTGAGCTTGAGTTGAACCTGAATGAAAATCTGCTGCAGATGCAAACATCATTGGGTCAACAATCGGTTGAGCCTCTGGATGGTCGACCAGCATCTGAACTGGCGGAAAAAATACAAGATTTCCTGCTGGGGGCAGGTGTTGATAAACAACTTGTACCAGCGGCTGACCGGTATTCTAACGATGAATTTGCAGGTTATTCAGCAGCACATGCTGTCAGTCTGGCAAGTGCACTCAATTCAGTTTCTGCCGCGATGCAAATGTTCAGAGCAGGCATCAAGCAGGAGACCAGTCCAATACAACTGTGGCCGCATCATTTTGATTTATCTATGTTGTGGTTACCAGGCGACAAAATCCCGGGTCAAGATCCGGATAATGAAGAGTATTCAGATCAGCAAATGAACTATGGCTTTACTTTTGGAGATGCCGGCATTCCTGAGCCTTATTTTTATGTTACGGCGTACCCATTGCCGGATGCATTCCCAGCATTAGAGATGCCTGTTGGGAGCCAATGGCTGAGTGAAGGTTTCAGCGGTGCCGTACTGTTGTATAGAGAGCTGATCCAAAATACCGATCCCAGCTGTTATCTGCGGGAGTTCTGGGGTTTTATGCTGGCTGCTGGTCGAGAGCACATGCCCGCCACTACAACTTGAGGCCATAGTCTATGAGTACACAAAAACAGCAGTTGGAATGGTATCGGGTAGCAGAAATTGATGAGCTCCCCACAGGACGGGTAAAAACGGTAACGGCTGGAACACATTCCATGGCGTTAACCAATATCGATGGTGAATTCAGCGCTATGGATAACCGGTGTCCGCATCAAGGCGGGCCGTTGGGTGAGGGTTCGATTGAAATCGGCAGTGATGGACAGTGCTGGTTGCGTTGTCCGTGGCATGGTTGGGATTTTGATCCGAAAACAGGATTGCCACCAGGTGGGCATGAGGATGCCGGGCAGACTTTATATCCCATTGAGGTGCGTGAGGGCGGTATTTATATAGGACTGGAAGTTGATCCTCCACACACCAAAACAGTAACTGATGTGATGGCTGAAACCATGACCAACTGGGGTGTGACAAGTGTATTTGGTATGGTCGGTCACTCCAACCTGGGCTTGTCTGATGCATTGCGATTGCAGGAAAAGCAGGAACGTTTGAATTATTACGGCATCCGTCATGAAGGAGCAGCTGCCTTTGCCTGCTCGGGGTATGCCAAACTCACCGGTAAACCAGCTGCATGTCTGACCATCGCCGGACCAGGTGCAACCAATCTGATGACCGGTTTATGGGATGCCAAGGTCGATCGTGCGCCGGTTTTGGCTTTAACCGGTCAGGTTGATGCTCAGGTATTGGGTCCCGGTGCTTTTCAGGAAATTGATCTGGCAGCAGCATTTGCACCTGTAACACGGTTCAGTCAAACCGTGTTACATACTTCAAAACATGCAGAGCTGATGAGTCTGGCATGTAAAACCGCGTTGGTGGAGCGTGATGTCGCCCACCTTATTTTTCCGGATGATGTGCAAACATTAGCGGCTGCTGAACCTGCTCAGGCGGCCAGTCCTGAAGGCAGAGTTGCAGCTCACTCGATAGCGCCTGCCAAACAAGTGCTCAACGATTCACTTACTTTAATCAGGCAATCCAAGCGGCCGATTGTGATAGTTGGTTATGGTGCAAGAGAGGCAATGGGTGAAGTCATTGCCTTGGCCGAGCAACTTAATGCGCCGGTATTAACAACATTCAAAGCAAAAGGCCAGATTGCTGATGATCATCCGCTGGCTGCCGGTGTTCTGGGGCGCTCAGGTACCCCGGTTGCCAGTTGGTTCATGAATGAATGTGATCTGATTCTTGCTTTTGGATCATCATTTTCGAATCATACCGGGATTACCCCCAAACGACCGATCATTCAGGTTGATTTTGATCGGATGACACTAGGCAAATTTCATAGCGTGACGGTACCAGTATGGGGCGAAATTGGGGTAACAGCCGAAAGCATGGCGGCTGAATTACCTGCCTCTTCAGGTACCATCGATCAACGCCCTGAACTGGCACAACGCTGGGCCATTTGGCGTGCTGAAAAACGCAGCAGGCTCAATGATGATCAGGGCAAGGGTTTGAATTCATCGCTGGTGTTCGCTGCACTTAGTTCGGTTGCACCACCTGATGCCATCATTGCGGTTGATGTTGGCAATAACACTTATTCTTTTGGCCGTTACTTTGAAAGTAAGGGGCAACGGGTGTTGATGTCAGGCTATCTGGGTTCAATCGGCTTTTCGTTTTCCGCCGCGATGGGCGCCTGGGCAGCAACCCAGGACCAGGATGAATATCGTGGCCGTAAAGTAATTTCCGTCAGCGGAGATGGCGGATTCGGTCAATACATGGGTGATTTTAATACCGCGGTGAAATACAACATGGATATTACCCACGTATTACTTAACAACGCCCAGCTTGGCAAAATCTCCAAGGAGCAGCGCGCCGGAGAATGGCCTGTTTGGCAAACAGAATTGCACAATCCCAGTTTTTCGGCCTATGCCAAGCTATGTGGTGGTAAGGGTATTCGGGTGACCAAAGCCGAACAACTTGAAGCGGCAATCAACGTAGCGCTGGTTCACCCCGGTCCGGCATTGGTTGAAATTATCACTGATGCAGATTTGATTTGATTCATGATCGTTCGGAGTAAGTATTAATGGGTGCTGCCCTTTCCTTGTTTGTGCTGTTGAGTTTATCGGTGTTTGTGATCAGGATTGCTACTGTGGCTTTGCGTTTAACGGGGTTACATGAAAGTAGTGCCCGGTTTCAAGCATTGTCAGCTTTTTCCGGGACTGGTTTTACCACCAGTGAAGCAGAAGCAATAGTGAACTATCCTGTTCGTCGGAAAATTGTTAGCCTTTTGATGATCATCGGGAACATGGGGCTGGTCACCGTTTTCGCCACCCTGGTGGCCTCGTTGGTACATACTGATGGCGAAGTGAATGCAATACTGCTGCAGTTGGTCTGGTTGGTTTGTGGCCTGATTCTGCTGTGGTTTTTAATATTGAACAAAACAGCGGACCGGATTATGTGTTCACTGATCGGGACGTTCCTTAAATCAACCACCTTGCTGGGCAAACAGAATTACCAACGCCAGCTGCAGGTTGGAAATAAACACAGTGTTTGTGAACATCAGGTACCGATTGATTGGTTTGACAAAAATGGCAATGTCATATCATCAAAATTACCAGAATTGGATTTAACCTTATTGGCGATACGCTCGCAAGGCAAAATACTCGTTAATGAGGATGCTTGCCAAAACAATATAAAGGTTGGAGATTCGTTGATATTGTTCGGTCGTGAATCAAGGCATATCGGTTTAAGCTGGTCTAATGATTGATGACTGAACCGATCTTATGTCAATAAATATTGCAACACCAGGAGACTAGGTAATGCCGGGTTCAGCAAAAGGCTACGCCATTCTTGACAATCCATCATTGAATATATCAACTGCCTTTACCCGTCAACAGCGCGAGCAACTGGGTTTGCGTGGTTTATTGCCCCACAAGGTATGCGGAATGCAGGCGCAAGAACAACGCGCACTGGAAAATATTCGCCGCAAAGGTTACGACATCGAACGCTATATTTTCCTGGTGGCGTTGATGGAGCGCAACGAGAAATTGTTCTACCACACTGTGTTGAACAATATCGAAGAATTAATGCCATTGATTTATACCCCAACGGTAGGCCAGGCATGCAAAGAGTTTGCGCATATATTCCGTAAACCCCAGGGTTTTTATATCACGCCGGATGATCGAGGTTCGATCAGGGAAATACTGGATAACTGGCCTGAAGATGAAGTACGGGTAATTGTAGTCACTGATGGGGAAAGAATTTTGGGGTTGGGTGATCTAGGTGCTAATGGTATGGGCATTCCGATTGGTAAATTATCATTGTATTGCGCCTGTGCCGGAATTCATCCACGCCAATGTTTGCCTGTGATGCTGGATGTCGGTACCAATAATCAGGAATTACTGGATGATCCGTTGTATCTGGGGTATCCCCACAAGCGAATCCAGGGTGACGATTACCTGAGTCTGGTAGAAGAGTTTGTACTGGCAGTACAGGATAAATTCCCGAAAGCATTGCTCCAGTTTGAAGACTTTTTAACGCCCAATGCTTATCGGTTGCTCAATTTATACCGGGATCGCGTGCTCAGTTTTAATGATGACATTCAAGGCACTGCTGCGGTAGCACTGGCTGGTGTATATGCTTCCACAAGGTTAACCGGCATCGATTTTAAAGATCTGCGGGTAATGTTTCTGGGGGCTGGTTCAGCGGCTACCGGCATAGGCGATTTACTGGTGGTTGCATTACAGGCAGCAGGTTTGGATGAAGCAGTAGCACGCAAAAGGCTGTGGTTCAATGATATTGGTGGGCTGGTGGTAGCTTCGCGGGATAATTTGATGTCGCACAATTTGCCCTATGCACACGATCATCCACCGAGCAGTTTTATTGAAGCGATCAAAACCATTAAACCGCATGTATTAATTGGTGCGACCGGTGCACCAGGCACATTTACCCAGGAAGTGATCGAGGCGATGTCGGCCATCAATCAGCGACCAACCATTTTTGCTTTATCAAATCCCACGTCCCGTGCTGAATGTACTGCTGAGCAGGCGTATACATGGAGCAACGGGCGAGTCATATTTTCCAGTGGCAGCCCGTTTGATGCTGTTGAGTTGGAGGGCAGGCGATTCAAACCGGGGCAGGGCAATAATGCCTATATTTTCCCTGGTATTGGTTTAGGCGCCATCGCCTGCGAAGCCAGTGTTATCACCGATGAAATGTTTTTATCAGCAGCCCATGCGCTGGCTGGTAAAGTATCCGAACAGGACTTGCACAGTGGCAGTTTGTATCCACCGTTATCGGATATTCGGTCAGTTTCAAAAACCATTGCAGTGGAAGTAGCCAAGCAAGCATTTGCACAGAACGTCGCGCAAATACAAAGGCCTGATGATCTCGAAGGCTATATTCAATCGCTGATGTATCAGCCGGTGTATGCTGCCTGATGGGTGATTGAAACCCGTTCTGATTTTTCAAATGAATGATCGGTGTTGCAGTATCAGCTCATCTCAGACCACAATATAGGTCAGTGCATAGCATCGAATGATGCATGCTAATCAACAATGATCGGGGATAATAATAATGTCTAAGCGCAAATTCTGGTTGCCAGCAGTGCTCAGTATGTCATTTTTGCTAATGGCATGCGCCTCCCAAGTGCCTGTTCCACAGGTTATTGAACGTCCAGGCCTGGATTCAATCAGTAGCTCGGGAACGGCGAGTACCGCCTATATTAAAAAGCATTCTGAAACTGATCGATTCTGTGAAGGTCGGGGAGTGGATGCAGTGGAAACCACTTCCTCGGGATTGAGTATTTCCGGTTCATTACCCGCCGGGCCGGGAGCCGGAATCGGAAATTCGTCATCGGCGGGCGCATTGGGGCTGGGTGGGCGGGACCCCGAAGTATTGCTGGCTAGAGAATTACTTTATCGTGCCTGTGAGTTAACCCTTAACTTGAATCTGGGGCTTGAGGATACCAAGGAAATTTATTTCCGTTTTCTACAGACCATTGAAACGGTATCTGGTAATCATGCCAGTTCAGGTACAGCTGTACAGGGGTTTCAACAACAGCCAACAATTAGTGCGGAAAATCAGTAAACACCAATCACTCAATGCAGAGAGCTGATTATCGATTCAGTAAAACCTGTTTTAAGCTTGCTCTACGGCGCCGACTGATGGGTAGGGGTCTGCCATGTTTCATAATGATAGCCGGGTGCTGGTTGGCATTTTTGGTAATGCGATCGACTGCATTTAAATTAACGATAAACGAGCGGTGGATGCGCATAAATTGCTGTGGATTTAATCGTTTCTCCAGGCTTGCCATGGTCTGTTTTATTAATTGAGTGTTTTGGCCACGCCAGATTTGTACATAATTATCACAGGCTTCTATATAGTCAATCTGATCAACTGGAATAAAGTGGGTTTCGTCGTTAATCTTAAGGCTTAAACGTTCAAGGTGCTGGTTCTGATTGGAAGCATCCGGTGTTAGTATTCGTTTGCGGTGGCTGACCAGTGTCATCAGTGCAAGACAGGCCCAATAGCCAAGTAAATCATAAGGCAACCAGCGAATCAGTTTTTCCAGATACCCCGCCCAAAATGAAAACGAACCTGACAAACTGGCCCACAATAAAAATGTATCAATCAGCAAATGCAAACAACATACCACTACGCTTAAACCAAGATGTATAAGCCACCACCGGGGTTGTTGTTTACTGAACATAGGATAGCGGCGATGCTGCTGGTAGATCAGCAAGGCAATTGGTATCCAGAGTAAAAAACTTACCCAGATAACCATAAAATAAACCGGCAATGAGGTTAACGCTGCCAGGGATTCGTTGCGCTCCCAGCTCTGCCAGGCCGATGAAATCGACATCAGTAATGTAACCAGTACACCACCAACCAACCAGCGCATCAGGATGCGCCGGTTATTCGCGGGAATGGGTTTTAATGACTCCATTATCAGCAATAAATTATGGTAAAGGTTATAGCTTAAGTATATCAGGGGAGCTTGATCGAATCGGGTACGACCATCCAGCTGCCACTATTGCCTGACGTTTGCATTTTGATTGCGAAAGGAAATTGTTTGCTGATCCATATGGTTTTCTTTTTGATTCCATCTGAAACAACTTTCCAGGTATCAAACGAGTGTCCGTCAACGTTTAATACTTCTTCGGCAACTACCTGCACGTTGCTCCAAAACATTTGTGAACCATTGTTTAAGTCGAATACCGGAATGGATGCTGTATAGCCGATTTCCAGTGGCAGGGCAGCGATAAAATAGTTAATGATCGCCGGTTCGAAGGCATCGTGTGGATAGGTTTTGTGGTAATCAACAGGGGAGTAATCAGAGCCTTCAGCAGGCTTCAGGATACCGCTGAATAGACCATTTTGCATGTTCACATCAATCGTATAGTCCTGTAAAGGCAGCAACCGACTGCGAAAGGCCAATGTCGTATGGTCGAACCATATGCTGTCTGGTTTGGTATCTGCTTCACGGTTGAAATAAATGGCTGCGTGCCACAATGATAATCCGTCTTTTTCAGCAGGTTCTATCACATAGTCCATGCTCCAGGAAGATTTTTCATAACGAATGCTGTGCGCTTGCATTCGCCCGGCATTGATACTGGCATCCCCAGGAATAACTTTATCGTAGATGGGCTCTGGTGGTGCGCCGGTGGCACATGAAGATGCTGTGATTAACGTTAATAGCAGCAACACTATAGATGCTGCTCTGAAATACCCTGTGGTCATAATCAATCCTCGTTTGGTAACCTGGATTGACCCTAGCAATGAATGAGTAAAGGTTCAGAAATAGTCCGTTAGCGGCAGGTTTACGTGGGTGAATGGTCAGCACTGTATTTGGGTATTTGATTCCTAGTGATGGTGGTCATTGCCACTTTAAATAATTTCCAATTGCTTTTTCTATAAGGGAACTATGATTTAATCGGCAGTCTCAATATATATTCGTTTTTATTTTTAGCGGTAATCATAATTGCGCCATTTACTGTTGTAAACCTTGTTTTTTAAGCAGTTGTTGTCTGGAAAATAAACTTTCCAGACAATAATGACAACATTATGCAGTAATAGCAGTCAGTAACATGTTGGATAACATACGAGGTATTACGTATGTTGTTGGTCTAATATACTGGGACATTAAAGTTGTCTAACAGTCACTTCTATATGATCAAAATGCCGCAGATAGAACATGACAGTTTTGCGGTTTGTGGCTTCCGGGAAGGCTCATTTTGATGTCTTTGATCTGTTCAACCGTTTTTGAATGGAAAACTGAATTCAGTAGACAAATTGTATTTTATTGTGGCCAGAATTCGGGACGCATCGAAGTTGTTTGATCAAATCTTCTGGGTGATTCGGGTTTGATTGTCCGGAATTGTTAACAAATATTAAAGCTTAAAAGCGCCATTTGTGAGGCATTGCTATGAAAAAGTTATTGAGTGTAAATACCAAGCGATTGTTATATTTGTTCGTATTTATCTTGTCGTCAGGGGTTACCACTCAGGTATTGACTCAGGGTTTATTCGATATAATAGCCAGCCGCCCGGATGGAAGCTTCCCTGATTACTGGGTGGGTGAAAACGTTACCCTGGTGGTGGAAACAGTACCGGTGCAGAAGGTTATGCCGGTTTATTCCTGGAGGAAATTTAATGGTGTAGTTCAGCGGGATGGTGACCTGCTGGGTTATACGGACATTAATGGAAAACTGATTATCAATGCCGTGTTGCCGCTGGATTGTAGCGGTATTTGCGGAAGCTACACCGAAGAGCAATTCAATGTCGGATCATCGAATTACCCACGCTCAAATCAGTTAAATTACATGGTTTTTTCACTGCCAATTGCTGATGTGTCAGTCAGTCGTCCGGATGCTAATTATCCTCAATACGTTTTGTTGGAAGGCAATACCAATATCAGTCTGCTTGTTACAACGACGCCAGTGCAGGCTTTTCAGCCGGTTTATATGTGGAGAGATTATTATGATCGCAGGTCGGGGCTCACTGAAGTGGTGATCGACGGGAGCCTGATAGGTTATACGGATATTAATGGACAATTTGCTGTTAATACCAGCCTGCCACCGGTGACTGACACCTGTGATCTATGCGGAGACTATACCGATCAGTTTACCATTGAATCACCTCACCACCCCCGTTCGAATCTGTTGAACTTCGACATAACGACATTAACCCGTCCCGACCCACCTGGAGGTGGTGACGGCCCTGGAACGGTATTCTAAACGATGGAAACGGCATCAGTGCTGCATAGTCAGTCCAGCAGAACAAGGATTGTGTAACCGTGTCTGCGCATGAGAAAGATACCTCCTGATGAGCCTGCATAAAATTTTGTTGGCACTGTTGCTTTTACCGGTAAATGTCGGCGCGTTGCAAAGCAGTATACGGTTCTCACAGCTCTCCATCGAAGATGGATTAGCCGCTGTGGTCGTCAATGACATCATCCAGGATCAACAGGGGTTCATGTGGTTTGCGACCGACAATGGCCTAAGTAGATTTGATGGCTATGGGTTCCAGACTTTTCGTCATCTGCCAGATGATGAGCACTCTCTGGCCCACAACCGCGTAAGAACCTTATACGTGGATGCATCCGGTACGCTGTGGGTGACCACAAGCAATCGCTGGCTACATCGGTTTGATCCGGCAACCGACCGTTTTCAGCGTTATCGTTATGAACCGAAAGAAACCGGCCAATCAATCAATGGATTTGGTTCGGCAATGATCGAAGATAACAACAGCACGTTGTGGGTAGGTACACGGCGAAATGGTGTGTTCAGGTTGTTTACCGACTCTGATCGGCTGGAAAGCATTGAACCGCGATCAGCTACAGATGAGACAGCGGACTGGAGCCAGATTCGTGATTTCAGTAAAGACAGAGAGGGTAATATCTGGGTTGCTGCAAATCGGCAGTTGGCGATATTTGTTCCACAGAGCAAGCAGATTGTTCCTGTGCAGCAACCCGCAGGAGGTTTTACCGGTAACATAAGGCGGCTGTTTACCGATGATTCGGGTTTTGTCTGGATAGGTACCAACGGTGGTGGACTGTACCGTTTTGATCCAGGCACCGATGAGTATATAAATTATCTTCATGATAGCAGCGATAACCACAGTATCAGTGGTAACAGCATCCAGTCGATTGGACAGGATCGCGACGGTAAGCTTTGGATAGGAACCTTCAAGAACGGCCTTAACCGCTTTGATGCTGAAACAGGCAGGTTCAGCCGATACCGGCAGGACCCATCCGGCCCGAATAATCTACCCGATAACCTGGTGCAGGCCATTTACCAGGATAGAGCTGGTGTAATGTGGATTGGAACTTATAACGCCGGAGTGGCCATGCTGGATCCCTGGACACTGAACTTCGGTCACTATGTGCGTGCTTCGGAAGCCCCGGACTGCCTTAGTAACAACTCTATATATGCTATTTATCAGGACTCCAGGCAAAATCTCTGGGTGGGAAATTATGCAGGCGGCCTGCATCGTATCAATCTGAACGACGGCAGTTGCCGGCACTATTCCCACAACCCTGACGACCCCGAAAGTCTGAGTGATGATACGGTTTATTCCATTCTTGAAGATCATCTGGGTGCGATGTGGCTGGGAACCAGCACTGGTGGCCTTAACCGTTATGATCCGATCACCGATAAATTTGAGCATTATCAATATGCTGCTGAAGACAGCAACAGCATCAGCAGTAATACGGTTTATTCAATTTATGAGGATAGCGCGGACCGCTTATGGATAGGGACTTTGAACGCAGGCCTTAACCGTTTCAACCGTGAGACCGGCGCTTTTCACCGCTATCAATGGCAGGCAGACCGGCCCGACAGTCTCAGTGATAATCGGGTGAACGCCATTCTCGAGGACGGCGATCGGATGTTGTGGATAGCCACCGAACGCGGTTTAAGCAAGCTGAAAGCCAATGAGCAGGGATTCAGCCGTTATCTATACGACCCGACAGATACCAGCTATCCGGGAGGTAATGTTATCTCGGCCATACATGAGGATTCCAATGGCCGATTATGGCTGGGTACCGAAGGCGGATTAAACCTGTTTGATAAATCCGAGGGCACGGTTAAGACTTATACCACCGCAGATGGGCTTTCCGATAACAAGATCTATCGAATTCTCGAAGACGCCGGTGGGAGTCTGTGGCTGAGTACCCAGAATGGGCTGGCAAAGTTCAACTCTGAATCAGAAGCCTTCGAACACTATGACGCTGTTGATGGGTTGCAGGGCAATGACTTTACTTGGGCCGCTTATCGGAATCCGGATAGCGGCCAGATGTTCTTTGCCGGTATTAACGGTTTCAATGCTTTTTATCCTAATCAAATTCAAAGGTCCGGCCCAGCCCCTGCAATCGAAATCACCCGTTTCGCTTTGAATAATCAACAAGTGCCGTTCGGTGAACTGCTAGATCCTGGATTAACCGCGGCAACGGATCAGAAACCACAACTGGTCCTTACTCATTTACAACGCCATATCAGTTTCGAATTCTCTGCATTATCTTATTCAGCGCCGGACAAGAATCAATATGCCTATATGCTGGAAGGCTTTGATGCAAATTGGATAGCCGCCGACAGCAAAAACCGCCGAGCCACCTACACCAACCTTGATCCGGGCGATTACACATTCAGGGTCAAAGGCAGCAATCATCACGGTATCTGGAATGATGAAGGCCGCGTGATCAAGATGAAAGTTCTTCCTTCACCCTGGAAAACGTGGTGGGCTTATTCGCTTTATATTCTTGCGGTGATGTTGGCTATTGCCGCGGTGTTCAGAAACCGAATAATGGCATTGCAGCGGCGAGCCCAGGCACTGGAACAGGCGGTTGATCAGCGCACGCAGGAAATTTCCCGGCAGAAACAAACAATCGAATCACTGTTGATCCGCAAGAACGCCTTGTTTGCGAATGTTTCACATGAGTTTCGCACGCCATTGACCCTGATTACCGGGCGCGCTCAGGAATTGATGAAACTGACCAATAGAGACAATGAAAAATCCAGATTGATGGTCATCAAACGTAACGCCATGCGGTTATTGCGGATGGTGGAACAAATGCTCGAGCTGGCCCGCTTCAGCCGTGAACAACCGCTGGCGCCCACAGCCGTGCATTTACCCTCAATGATCAATATTCTGTGCGATAGTTTTGCCAGTCTGGTGAACGAAAAGCAACTGACGCTGCAGGTTGCCGATATTGATGATATCTGTGCCTGGGGCGATACCGATGCTATTGAGAAGATCCTGTTAAACCTGTTGTCCAATGCGGTAAAGTTCACCGATCCCGGCGGAACGATTTTAATCAGTGTGAAGCGCCAGCCTGGGCAGCGCGTGACAATTTCGGTTACCGATACCGGCAGAGGTATCAGCGATGACCAACAGAAAGTGATATTCGAGCGCTTTGCGCACTTTGAAGAAACCGGCGACAGAATAAAAGGAGCGGGCATCGGTCTGTCCCTGGTTCAGGAACTGGCCCAGGCGCTTGGCGGTGCTATACATCTGCAAAGCACGCCGGGTCAGGGCTCGGTATTTACCGTGAACCTGCCGTCAACGGAGATGCCGGCCGAAGATATACAGGCGATAAATCCGGATAGCGCGATACTGGAACTTGAAAAGGCAAGCGCAAGCGAACCCTTTGGTGGCGGTGCCGTCAACCAAGCGGAAAGCACTGACCAGGAATTAACCACGGTATTAATTATAGAAGACAGCCGTGATATGCGTGACTATATTGCCGATTGCCTGTCCGACAGCTATGCCTGTCTGCAGGCCGATAACGGCGAAGCCGGTATTAGCATCGCGATCGAGCAAATTCCCGATCTGATAGTCTGCGACATTATGATGCCGGTGAAAGATGGCTTTGAAGTTATTGCAGCGTTGAGAGCAGATGAGCGCACTTGCCATATTCCCTTTGTGATATTAACGGCTAAAGGAGACCGGGACAGCCGGCTCAAGGGCTGGCGCGAACTGACCGATGAATATCTGATAAAACCGTTCGATAAGGATGAATTGCTGATCAGAATAGGCAACCTGTTGCAACTGCGCAACCTGATCAAACGCCGGATGGAGCGCGTGCTGTTTGGTAATTTGCCGATATCGAGTGAAAGTTCGATTGCCGGAAGCAGTGGCGGTAATGCTGACAGCAGGTTCCTATCCAGGCTGGAGAGCATTATCACCCAGTATTACCAAGACCCACAGGCCAGAATCGGTAACATCGCTGCAGATATGGCGATGAGCGAAAGACAACTGCATCGCAAACTCAAAGCGTTGTTGAACTATACGCCGTCCGAGTATGTGCGAGCATTTCGGTTGAAAGCTGCCGCTGGACGGTTACGCCACGGTGAGCCGGCTAGCGCAGTGGCGTTTGATGTCGGGTTTTCGGCGCACTCGTATTTCAGCCAGTGTTTCAAAGCACAATTCGGCGTTACGCCCAAGGTCTATCAAGATCATATTATGTCCGATTCAGACTCGTAATTGTCTGAATAAAGTCAATCTGATAATCAATATCGAAAATTCCCGTTTTTAAGTCTATTTATTGACAGCATTTGTCTGAAAATTGATAACGCTGCTGTTATCGAGATCCTTATTATCAAGGCTTGTGGATGTGTATGCATTTGCAGGTGGCCGGCATAGGGCAAGTCTTAGTAGGGCGTCTGAATTTAGGGTTGTATAACCAATTAATAAGGATTCATCATGATCAAATATATTGCAATTATCGTTCTGATTGGACTACCGATTATCCTGTCAGGACAATCACCAATATTCACACAATCCAGCCGACCAGCTACTGAGCTGATGCAGGCTGACCAAAGTCAACTGCTTGAGTCTGCTGAAGACATGGAGGGATTTGGACCTTATATCAGCATGCTCAACGAACTCAGCAACCGTCGGCGCTTGAATGTAAATTTTCAAAACGAACAATCGCTGTTGTATGGGGCACAAATGGGCAGCGTGAATACCACTCGAGGAAACCTGACTTTCCTGAGGCGAGACCTGGTAACCGTGGGGCGTATTCCGTTGGTGTTGGGCCGTGTTTATGATTCATCACTGCCAAAGCATGTCGACTTCGGAGCCGGTTGGCGTTTAACTGCAGCTGAAACAATTACACCTTCCATTACTGGTGACTATATCTATCATGATGAATCTGCCAGTAAAATTCACCTGGTGTGGAGAGCTGATGGTGAGCTGCACCCATCACCACCCATGGTAACCGACCTGTCATCAGTGAAGTCGAATCAGCCCGATCAGCTGTTGATTGAACTGCGTAATGGACTGAGAAAGCAATTTCAGCTGATCGACGGTTTATACCGGCTAACACAGGTGAGCGACCGCAACGATAATATTATTGAGCTGGAATACATTGACGGACTATTGGTCGGTTTATATGGCGATAATGACCGCAGCATCAGTATTAAGCGTAATGCAGCTGGCCGTGTAGTCAGTGCCATTGATGAACAAGGACGACAGCTTACCTATCGCTATGATGCTCGAGGAAGGTTGCAGGCTAGCATAGGTCCTGATGGCTTGCCATGGCGCTACCGCTACGATAATGCTGACCGTTTAATTGAGGAGCAGCATCCTGATAGCGGTATTTCCCGAATGGTTGACTACAATGATTCAGGCCGCGTTATATACAGCGCTACACCTTCCGCCAGTTATACTTTTCGTTATGCTGGACAAACCACTATCGTCACAACAGATAGCCAGCAGCATAATATTTTCCGCTTTAACCGAGATGGTATCACCACCACAATCAAAAATGCGCTTGGTGTAAGTAGTTCTGTTGATCTGGATGAGCACAACCGTGTCATAAGCATCACCCGCGATAGCAAAACCCAGGCCGTCATCAGCTACGATAAGCGAGGTAATATTGCCCAAGTCGAACATCCACTTGAGAACAGTTTGCAAATTAATTCCTACAATGATCAAAATCGCCTGATCTCTATCCAAATACTTATGGCAGGCAATCACAGATCGAATGCTGAAATCAAACAGCTATTGGTTTTGGATTATGATGCTCATGGCAATGTTCTATCGCGCAAGCATAACAAAGGCAGCAGTAGCATGACATACAATGCTCTAGGTGATTTGATCACACTGACATATGCTGATGCCAGCAACTTTATCTTTGATTATGACAACGATGGTCAAATTATTGCGCTTGCCGATCAATCAGACCAACGCGTGTCCTTTGATTATCACGCAGATGGCAAACTGGCCACCACTTACCTTACCAACGGAGATGCGCATAGTTACGATTACAATGCGCTTGGACAACGCGTACGTACCGTATTCAATCGCGGTGAGCTTGTTTTGGGCACGGTAGATTATGAGTATACGACCACTGGCAGCATCAGCCTGACCCGGACTGAAAACGCCGATGGGGTGATCGGTGGTAATTTCATGACTCTGGACGACCAGCAGCGGGTTGTATCAATTGAGTACTTCGGTGGGCGGCGGTTCGAGTTTGAGTATGATTCTAACGGCAACGTCACGGTTTCACGCGCTGCCGATGAATACGGTCAGGAAAACATTATCTTCGACTATGACCAGCTTAACCGTATAAACCGTATAACCACCGTTGCCGGACAAACACTCACGTATCAATATGCTAAAGGTGAGCCAGACCTGCGATTACAACACGATGCCAAAACCGCTTCATTGGAAACCGCCAGAACATCAGCCGCGGCTACTTTTGCCTCAAGTAATGATGTGTTTTTGCAACGCAGTAGGCGCAGCCTGTTAGGGGTGGTGGCGTTGGATCCGTCAGCGCTTGAGTTTCGGCTGACAGCAGATATGTCACCCACTGCAGATGATGATGTAATGTCGGCAACGCTACAACGTAGTAGGCTATTGGGGCTGCTTTCCACTGATCTGGATGGCATGGAGTTTGAACAACCTTCTAATATTCGCTTTTGGCCAGCTGAGTACCGTAGCCTCAATTGTTGCTTTGCATGCAGGCTGATTTATGGTGTGATTTGTTTCTGTGACGACTTACCCACAGATCCTTCCGACCCGAATGGCAACGAGCCATGTTCCAATTGTGTGCCGGTGCTCCCGCCGCCCTTACAGGTTGAGATTACCGGGCCAAGTTCAATACCAGTAGGTTCATTCGCCCAGCAGCTTAACGTACAGAGTTCTCCCCTCGGAGGGACACTATCTAACTGGCGTTTTACAGATGGATGTACTGAATGTGGCTCCATCCATTCAAGCGGTGGAATAGTCGAGGCTTTTGCAGCGGGTACCGTTAAGGTCAAGGTGGACTTTACCAATGGAGGCACCACCCTTAGTTCACCAGAATTCGAAATTGAGTTCACCAATGCTCCGCAATATGTCAAATTTAACTGGGATAGCAGTGTTGACGCAGCACTATCAACTCATTTCAGCAGCAGTTCGGTGATTAACGGTATCAAAGCATCTGTGGAAGGAAAAGTTATTCATGAAATAACTGTTAATGGAGGAAATGTTGTCAATGGTGTGCAACCCGGTTTTCATACCACATTTCTAAACCTTAGCAATAGCACTGGCAACCCTAGCTGCCCCATTGACCTTTTGAATATAGCTCGACGTACAACTTGTAATATTCGACTTGGCAATCTCGGATTGGCCGATAGCAGTGATCCAGTTTCCACAACTACAATTAATGAGAGAAGCGATGCCAATAGCGTATCCAATGCAGTCACTCTGCTGACTGCCCATGAATTGGGTCATGCCTTAGGCTTAGTGCCGAGACAATCCGAACTTCAATCAGACTTGGGGCAACATTTAAATGTCGATAATATTGGCTTGAATGGTACCTCAACGCATCACAACACAAATACAGGAGGTATTATGTTTAATAATTCAGACACTGGTAATAAAAGCACTTGGGATGGTACAAAAACCTTCACCAGTAACGAGCTATTGTACTTACGTAGGATATTGCCGTGAACTGATATTATCTGACCATTGCTGCTGCTCTAGTAGTGGTAGCAATGGCTATGCAGCAAGCCTGGTGATAGGGCTTGGTTTATTAAGGTTTTTTTGCTTCAAACTTACTGGCTTTGAATGGTTTTATTAAGGAAGTTTTCAGATGATCAGTTGAAGTTAGAAATTTTAATGCAGATTTACATGCTAATAGAGAACTTAACTGACAAAGTAGTTGGCCACTCTCCTGTGACACGCACGCAGTCCGGTATCATAACAAGATGTATTTAGGTATTTATTTTTAGTGAGACTGCACGCTGTCGCCGCTAACGGTGTTCTATTGTTTTCTTGTTAAATCAATAGTCCAGTTTATTTCCCATTGCTGAGTGTCAGGGTCCTGATAAGCCTGGTCCCAAAAGGCATGATTTTCAGAAATCATTTTCCACCGGAAGCGCATTTTGAAAGTACGTCCTTGATTGGTTTCAGTTCCATAAAAAATGCCCACACCATTTTCAAAACTACCACGCACCTGTTCTGTTAAATGGGGATAGCCACGACTCATCCACTGAAACCGCCATTCGCCTTTATCAGGATCATAAGTGCGAATCATAATGCCATGCATATCATTGTCGTTGAAGGTTCCATAGGTATCGTTAATGGCAACCAGTCCTCCTAACAAGATGCGGTATTCGGTCTCCATGTGATTTTCCAACCACTCCTGTTGACCAACCATTCGCTGCTTGAGGCTGTGGCTTTCGACATCCCATTTCCCTTCAAGTAATTCAAAGTTTTCCATGTATGGACCATCAACAACTTCAAAATTTTCTGTTCTTGGTGCTTTTTCAGCAGCCATTGCTATCTGAGAAACATGTTGTAAACAGATGGCTGAAATGAGGTAAATTAAAAAACTAAAGTTCTTGTAATACATAACAGCCTCAGTCAGTTTGATGTGTGTCGGGTATAAAAAACATTATGGAATCTCTTTTATAAGAATTAGTGCAATGACCGACAGGATTTTTGGTTCCGCTTTCCCTGAAAATAGTGGCGACATAAGCTAAGTGCTTCCTGAAATGTATAAAAGCTTGTCAAGAACAGGTTATTGCGTTTCATTTTTGAACTGTCTTTCAATCATGTCTTGTACATATTCCAGTAGTTAGAAATGATTCTATCATATTATAAAGTACTTGCGCAATATATTGCGCAAATGTAGAAATTAAACTTAATATCCGGGCACCGCAAAGTCATAAAACAATGGCCCAGATTGCCAACCTGTATTAAGGTTCTGAGGTGACAGTCAGAAAATTGCTCTCGCTTTTTCGGCCGCTGGGAAAGGTGGCTTTTTTCTGGATAGAATAAGGCGGCACATCCGCAATCCAATGAATTTCGTGGTAATCAACACCTGCCCATTGAGCTTCGACAATCCAGCAAGAATAGGTATTTCCGTCACCACCTTGTATCTCTTCACGGCCGGTAACGTGAATAGCTAAACTACCAGCTGAAAATGCTTTGCTGGAAGCACTGATCGCCAGCCTTGGCAGAGTGGCTCGATAATCCAGTTCAAGTGGTAATGATGCCAGCACAATACCCAAGCTAGCCTCTTGAAAGACTTTGGAGTCGAGTGGAATATTGATAATGATGGGATCACCACCGTCAATTGGATTTAGTGAGCCGGAGAGTTTCTGATCAGTGATAGTAGAGCTCAGATAGTGTTTACCGATAGCAAAAAAAGGTGCAAATCGGCCCATGTATTCGAGTGTAACTTGATCTAGAATAATATGATCAATCATGGGGTTATCAGTTGAATAGATTGCGTTGACAATATTCCAGGTTTTGCGGCCATCGACTTCACCTTTTATCATTCTCTGCTCTCCCCACTTGGTAGTAGTGCGGTATTCTTTAATACTGGATGTGTCCACATTGCTGGATCCAGGAACCAAGCTTGGTGGTTGAGCGTTTAGATCTGCTGCAAGGCTAGCAGTACATGTCATAACCAATAGCATAATTAACAATCCCGCAGCCATTGGGTGGGCCATAGTTAGCCTCAACATTGAAACTGTTCTAAACATTTGGAATTCCTTCAATGAAAATTAAATGACTGTTGACGCTAGCATGCTGATTGGTGAATAACGTAGTTAATTTTGTAAGCGGTTTATAAATGTTTGCAAACGGTAGAGGTTATTAACTTCACTTTATTATTTTGCGCTTGCTGAAGAGAGCACATAATTTGATTGTTGGATGATTATTCATACACGGTGGAGTTCTTATCTTTTAAACCAAATGTATTGCACGGGCATTGAATCACGGGTCGGCTGCACAATGAACAGTACTTGCACAGGCGAGCAGGCACTATAGAAAATTATAGCCGGCTATTGTCTAGTCGCCGACCGGAGGTAAATAGGGTTTGATTGCAGCGCATGTTCGGCCTGCTGCAATTTGGGTAATAGATCGACATCCAATTCAGTGACAAGTTGGTCAATGGCATATCGAATATCTTCCAGGAGTTTTCGAACTTTACGAGCTTCTCTTTTGCCAGCAGGCGTCAGTCGGATGATTTTCCGTCGTTTATCGTCAGAATCTGGAAGCCGTTCAATTAGATTAAGGTTCTCTAAAATACCGACACGTTGATTAATAAGTTGGTGTGAATAGTCCAGGTGAGCAGCAAGTTGCATTACGCTCAGATTCGAGTTTCCAGGCAATATCAATAGTAATGAGGTGCAATGCGAAGGGATTTTGCTGCCGCCGTCTTTATAGAGTTTATCGCACTGTGCGCTGACTAACTCACGCAGGCGGTGAAGATGTACCGCCAGAAATGCGTTCCCATATTCTTCAAAGCTGAAGTTCATATTCTTCCAAGTTTAGCGATTGCTTGAGTTAGAGATTATACGAACAGAATTAGGATTACCACTACTCAGGTAGGTTTTAATAAACCTATTGCGCAATAGATTGCGTATATGCTATTGTGATTTCATCGTATGAATAAATTCGTACTCAATGTAAAAACGCAATGCTAAATGGCTGAATAAAAATAGAGCTGGTGGGTTGTAATCCTCCAAAAATAGCCGGTCAACCACCGGAAACCCACCGTTAACGAAATATTCCAGAAGTTAGCAAAATTCCATTGCATTGTATGAAGTAATTCGTATGAACGTCTGGGTGCTCTGCGGCATATCAACAAATATGCAAGGCATTGATTGGATAGTAGCAGTAGCAAGGACAGACAAGTGAATAAAACAAACCAATATGGATCATTCGGATAGCCATACGTGCTAATGGTTTTATGGCGCATCACCGGCAACGGATTGAACAGCATTGGTTATTTAGGTTGGTGCTTAAACAGATCATCAAATTGTTTGCAAATACTTGCATGTAAGGAGTTATTACCATGATGAATAGAATAAAGTCAACGCTGTATATGATGTTGCTAAGTTGGTTATTGTTGGCTTTTGCTGTGCATGGTGCAGCTGGTGATACCGATGCTTTAACGGGTGTTAGAGTAGATACCCCCAGGGGGTTTGAAATTAATCGGGCTTATGCGAGTGATTCTGATATCGATTCCATTGATACTGGGTCAGGTAATCTGGTGGTGCAAATTCCCATTGGCGACAGTTACACGGTTGGTCCATTAATAGGATATGGGTTTTCTGCAACCTTCAACAATAACTCTTGGGATAACTACCCGATGACCGAGTGCAGTTCAATCGGAGGCTGTCAGGTTACCGACCGGTTAATTTCAGTGCCATCTCAAACAGCCAACGCGGGCTTGGGTTGGGAGGTGCATTTTGGGCAGTTATATCCCCCCTTGACCCAGGTATCGGGTCTGACTGGTCCGGAACGGCAGACATGGCCAAATCAAACCGATGGGCTTGATTTGCACAAATGGTTATACGTGGCGCCCGATGGGAACAGGACGATTCTTCACAATGATAATGACGGTCTGGGTACACAATCCCGGGATGGCTCGCACATCAGAATGGTTACTGTCGATAGCAATCGCATTGAAATCAAGCACCCGAATGGTCTGGTGAGGGTATTCGAACGTGCCACCAATCGTATTGGGACCATTTGCCGGAATGGTAACTTCAGCGCTTGTTGGCGAATTACGGAAATTGCCGATCCATGGGGTAATTCAGTCAATATTGAGTACACAGCACAAGCTTTTCAGGAAATTTGGACTGTGCGAGATAGCACCCAGGTAGGAGCTGATGGGCAGTTGCGTACACACCAGCTTGTTTTTTCAACAGCAGATAGTGCCCGTGCGGGTGGAGATCATGGTGCGTCTGGAGCAGAATCCTTTCGGGGAGTAAGTGCTGGGCCAGGGAGCTATGATGAGCTGGGTGATCTTGCAATGGTACTTGATTATGTTGAGCTGGCGGCTTTTGATGGTGAACAACTTCGCTATGATTTTCAATACACCAACACCGTCGTGCGCCGGGCTTGTCCGAATTATTATGACGGAAGGGGCGTGGGTTCTTCGCCTGAAATTGCAGTACCGGTGATGGATAAGATACAACCGCAGCAGCGCAGCAGCAACGGTACCTGGGTTTCGTTTGGCAATCCTTATGAACTTGACTATTACCGGAGTTCGAACCTTGGCAATGATGGGCAGTCGGCGACCAATGAGACTTATGCCTGCCGGCAAAACACTTTAAGTTTTCTACGCACTCTAACTACACCGCAATTAGCGCGGGTGGAATATAAATACCGTCTATGGCCATTTGTTACCCAATGTTCATTCAGGAATAATCCTGATGCAATGATCGATTTCAACGCATGGGGAATTTCCGAGCGAAAAGTGTATAACTATGACGGTAGTCTGCTGATCGGAAAAACCTATATCAGTCAAATATCTACTGATAATTCGAGCGATCCTATTATAGAATCCGGGTCGGACTGCAGCCGTGCAACCTATCGAATTACTGAAACCAATACTCTGCAGGATAATATCGGGCGATGGGTCAGAGAAAAGTTTTATTCAGCCACCTATGTCGGCCCAAACAGGGTTGATCTGCAAACACCAATTGAAGAATGGCGGATCAATGATACCGGCTTGCCTTACACCAAGGCGATTTCAACCGCTGTTGATGGTGGTGAAGCATTGTTTTTGAGCAAAGAAACTTTCCGATGTCAAACGACAGATGGGGTTGATTCATGTGGGCTTGATCAATCGCGTTGGGTTCAGTATGCGATGAAACTGAGGCGTTGTGAATCGAATAACCGGACACTAGGAGCACATGGCAGTTGCTGGCGCACTAACGCGGTCATTGAACGTTCATTGGTTAGATATGATGATGATTTTAAGTGTTTGAATAGTCGGCCGAATTGCCAGGACCGAATTACTCGTTACCAGGAAACGGTCAATCGTGATTACGATGCATTAGGGCATTTTCGGAAAGTTCAGACCTGGGACAATTTTGAAAATGATGGTGGTGGTCAAAATCCAGTGCGCCGCTTCCGGCAGGAAACGATTACCGACTATAACGCTTTGCCATCGGTCTCAATCAATGCCGGCAGATTAGGTTATTTTAATATCAATCAAGCTACTTATGCAGGTTTGCCGAGCGCAGGCGCTGTTTGGAAAATCGACGAGTTTAATTCGACAACCAATCGAGCAGCCGGCTCTTCAGCCCGGTATTTTACGCGTTACGCATGGGACCAGGGACGGCTTGCCTGTGTTCGGCTGCATAAGAATTCTAGTGTTAACAGCTATAACACTGCCAATGCCAAAGACATAGTCGTTCAAGTCGATCAGTGGGGTACCACAGCAGGGCAGAATGCCGGGTTGCCTCTGAAGGTTACCAAAGCTGGTGGTGAACTTGGTAATCTGACCAATTCTGCGGTGTGTGCAGCCGGTTCGCAGGCTGGCAATAGTGCCGATTCAAAAATCACCTATCACCGCTCTTATCAAGCTGGCCGATTGAGTTCTGTGCGTGTAGAGCCGTTTAATACCCTGCTGGTAGATGCCGATATAGACCCTTTTACAGGCTTGCCGATACGTACCCGTGACGCGAGTGGCAGGGTCACCGACTTTAGTTATGATGTGCTCAGGCGACCCACACGGATAGAGCCAGATGCGTCGCTGCGGGAGGCCGATACAGTCATTGGTTATGAGTTCGCCGTTGCTAATGATCATGGTGCACTGGCGTCGATATTCAAGGGCGATGAACAAAATTATGTTGAAGTAGATAGCCTGGGGCGTGTTTGGCGGCAGTGGGAGGCAAAACTGGTCGGAGGTGTTTCAAGGAATGTTGAAACCAGAACCACCTATGATGCGCGCGGTAATGTCCGACGAAAAACCACCCCAATGGTAGTAACTGGCAATGTGAATTGGCCCAACGTTCCTGCCACCAGTTTTACCAAATACGACCCATCAGGACAGGTTGAGATAATGACAGCTCCGGATGGCAAGCAAACTACCTTTGTCTACCGGGGGGAACGGGTGGTGACAACGACTCGGGAGGTTGCTACCGAATTGGGCGATGTTGACGTAACAACCAAGCAGATATCCGATAGTATCGGACGTGTACTAAGTGATGAAAATGGTGAGTACCGTACCGATTTTGTTTACGATCCTGACGGTAACGTCATAAGGCAAAAAAGGAGCGGAAGTGGTGATCAACAGATCAGAACCTATAGCTATGATGCCCGCGGCGGGATAACTCAGATGCAATTACCCGAGCTGGGAATTGATGGGTTTGCAGTTATTAATTTGGTGCCTAATGTGAATGGCTTGCCTACACGTATCCGGGACGGTAAGAATGATCTCAAAGTGATCTACGATTCAGTGGGCAGAAAGGTTCGCGTGGATTGGATGGCCGGAGCAGCGAATTTACCAATAGCTGGTTTGCCTATTGAAGAATTAACTTATTGCAACCAGCCGGGATGCAGTGTCGATCAATCAGAGAATATGGATGATAGTGATTTTGATTACTATGGACACAATTACCGGGGAAGTTCGCTAACCAGTATTACCCGGCATAATTGGTACTTTAATGGTAGTGCCTGGAGTGATTCACCAGTCACAGAAGAATACCAGTATCGGGACGGTGCGGGCGCTCCCAGTCACCGTTATATAACCATTCAATTACCGGATGCTGGTGGTCGATATCGTTTCCTGGAAACATTTGGTTTTACCCCTAATCGGCGTCTCGCCAGTCATAGCTATCCAGTTCAGCTTGGCACACCAAACCCCGCACCGTTTGGTGTGGGGTTTCACAATGCCCATGGGGTAACAGCGGGATTGTTTGATATATTCAGCACCGGTATTCCCGATACTGAATTTCAGTACCATGCAAATGGCTCGTTGCAGCGGATCAGGTCAGATGGAGATCAAACTCAAACCGATCTGCGATTTGATCTGGACCCTCATAATTTGCCGCGCACACGGCGAATATCCGGAAGCGTTGGTGGTGGAACATATTTTGACACCGGCATCTATGAATATGACGGATCAGGAAATATTGCTCGTATAGTTAATCAAATTGGAGTGGATGAGTTTCTTTACGATCATGCCAATCGGTTGGTCGATGCAACTATGCATACTGCTTCGGGGATTTTTAATGACCGTTATCAATATGATGCCATGGATAACATCACCTGGCGGCAAAAACAATCACCAACTGGTACCAACACCTGGAACTATATGCTGGAAAATACCAGTCATGCGAACGGCGACACCAATAACCGCCTGCGGACCATCGACCCGGCATCTCCACCCAATGCTTATGATCAAGCCGGGAACCTGGTCAATGTGGGTGGGCGCTGGCAGTTCACGTTCGACGCATTCAATATGCAGACATCGTATATCGACCCGGTTTTCCCCGAAGAGCATGAAGAATACCTGTATGGGCCAGGTAATTATCGGGTTGCTACGATGCATGGCACTGACAGCACCATATTGCAACTGCGTTCAACAAGCGGTGTTTTGCTGGCACGTTATTTTCAATCGAATCGTAATGGCCCCTTCTTTTTTAAGGAACATCTAGTCAATGATCCGCGTGGCTTTCAGCTATACCGAAGACAAAATGATTCGACCACCCATTATGGTGTTGATCATTTGGGTAGTGTCAGAAGTTTCTGTTCAATTAAAGATTCAGAAGGCGTATCAGCTTGTGGAGCAGCCAAGTATCTTGCCTATGGTGAGGAAGCCGATGCGGTGAGTGGTAGCTGGAAGAGCTTCGCAGGCTTGGAGCGCGATGGCCATAGGCGGCTGGATTATGCCAAAGCCCGGACTTATGCTTTTACACTGGGGCGTTTTATGTCGGCTGATCCGGCACGTGATGGTTGGAATTTGTATACCTATGCTGCGAATAACCCGGTTAACAGGGTTGATCCTACGGGTTTAGCTAGTGGTGATGCTGATCAACGTTTAGCAGCTTCATCCACACAACCAGCCACTTCTACAGACATGTTTGAAAAAGCTGATGGTGTTGCACGAGAAATGCAAATAAATACTGAGTTCTTAGGTGAACCCGGCGTTTTAGAGCAGACGCTAATTTTTGATGCAGCAGTTGCCATTGATGCTGTTACTATGGCAAGAGCACCTGCCTTAGGTGCTGCTGGCGCCTTGGTTTTGGGGGCAAAAGGTGAGAATCCCAAGGCGAATCTTGGGAATGGTGTGTTGGTTGCCAATGCAGCTTTGGCTGTTGAGAACAAAGCATTGGTAAATAGCGCAGTGGCGCTTAGAGTAGCTGAGGGAGTTGAGCAACTTGCCATTTCTTTGGGTGAGGGAGTAACTGCGGGCGCAGCTGGTTTTAAAAGTAATGTAAAAAGTCTTATTATCGACCCAATAATGTCGTTATCCAGAGGTATAAACGGAGTAATTGAGACTATTACATCACCACCAGACCGACCTTAACCATTTTAGATACATATGGGTAAACTTCTTTGCTAATCGTATAGAGTACTTAGACATCCATTTTATAAAAAGCATCCTTGGCGATTATTAATCGCCAAGGATAATCAATGACCAGGTTAACTTGGACCGGGATGTCTAATCTCAGTTGCTGAAGCTGTTTGATTATAATGTTTCAAATACTTGCTGATATTTCTGGATAATGTAGTTGTCTAATGATAGCAGGCTATAAATAGCTGCTTGTATCAGATGATAGGTATATGAGTTAACGGACTTAGAACAATTTTGGTTGACGAATGATATCGATAGTAATGAGTAGAAAAGTTGCCTTACCTGGCGTTTGTAGAAAGCAAAGCACAACCATGTTTGACGTCTCCCCTAAAACCTGTTTGCATCGGATAGTTCGGTGCTACCGCCAGGCGGTATTTTGCATGGTGCCTTACAGAATTGAGCGGATGATATCTGCTCAGGTATACCCAAGTCACAAGCCAAAGTCAGCACTTCAGTCTCTGGTTCAAGCGCTCTGTTGTTCAATTTATATTTTTTTTACATTTATTTAAGCACGGTTAATTTGCCACCTTACTGGGAAGCATGGGGATAATCTTTTTCTCAATTATTGCAGTAAAAAGATTCAAGCTGAACAGGGTGTAGATGTGTTTATGGAAATAGACCAGCAACAGATAGTGTGTTTTCCAACTGAAGGGTTTATAGGAGATGGCCGTAACAATTATGAGGTTTTTGATGGGGATATAGGTTTAGAAAATGCGGTTGTTCATATTTGTGTTAAAAGAATTCGGTTTATTGTTTTTCCCGCTAATGGAATTTACCCGATAGTAGTGCCACTAACAACAGACTGATTTATGGAGATAATTATGCAACATAGACATTTGTTGTTGTATGGGACCCTAAATGCCAAATATCTAGTGATTAACTATAAGTACATGTACAAGCTATATGGAAAATCAGCTATACAGATACGAACAAAAAGCGTAAAAACTAATCCGGTACGTGCCGGCTGTTGATTTTCACAAAGCATAAAGAGTGTTGGTTGGTGGGTTTGCGCATGACCAGCATGCTGATCGCAGGTATTTTTGAGTGTTCAGCATTGTTGATGGCTATTGCAGGCGCGGTGTGGGCCAATGAGTTGATACGCCGATATCAGGTGACTGATCAGGCATTCGGCTGGATTTTCTTTCTGAAAGAATGGGTTTTATGGGAAAAAGGCCAAGCTTAATATTCCTTTTGGTATAGACCTACAGGCTCATCAGGTAAATTTTTCAAGCAATACTGCTGGACTGGTGACGCTTAAATCACCGACAAAAGTTCACAGATATAGCTCAGTTGCTGCCGGCCATTATCCAATTTATATCTTTTTTACATTTATTTAAGCAGGCTTAATTTGCCACATTGCTGAGCATTATGGGGATAATCCTCTACTCAATTGCTGCAGTAAAAAGGATTCAAGAGGTTAACCATGGCCCTGTGGCATAGCTTTCATCTGCCAAGACATTTTTTGGAAATTATTGAACATGTTTAGATTAATGAAGAAGCTGATTTTTATACCATTGGGCTTTCAGTTGTTTGTCAACCTGGCATACGCTCAGATAACTTCTCAGCAGCCATTTTGTTTGCCTAGTTGCAGTTCTGTTGACGGCAGATTTTTAGTGATTGGAGAAGGGGATGCTTTGCAAACCTTCACACCTGGTGTGCTGAATGTCCAAATCATTGTTCCTGCTGGAAGCCAGCATTTCAGAATCGGATTGTTTGATGGGGATGCTGGTGGAGGCCCGGCCAGCTTCTGGGATGGTGGGGAACAGGCAAATTTTTCTTATAACGTGATTATTGATCCCGATCAAGACAATATGGGAGCAACCGTTCTTCAAGCATTTGGGGAGGAGTTACCTGATGATGACTGGGCTGATTTTCTAATTAACACGCACCCCGATGCTATGAATGCAAATGGTAATTTTGGTTATACCCTGGAGATAAAATTACTTGACGAAACTTTATCGCTGTTGAATGCGTTCAAAGTCAGGTCTTCGGCATTACTGCAAATCGATGAGCCGTTCTCGCTGGCAAGCATAATCTCGAATGGGCAGGATGCCAGCGTAGTATATCCAAACTTCGAACCTGGTAATGGTATTTCTGCTGAGGACTACAGTGTTTCAAATTACGATGGAACTTTCAGTTTGTTTTTCTCTGTGCCTGATGATGTGGACGAACTGACCTTATGGGATGCGGATCTGGATCATGGTAATCAGGATGGCACTGATTTTGATACAGATGACCTGAATACACCCAATGACCAGCTACCACCTTTTGTGACTATAGATTCCGATATCCTGAATGAAGGCCTGAATCAGGCTTCGCCATTTGATGACCAGATTGTTAATGGTGAATCAGACCCGCTGAATTTGTTGGTTTTCCCACCTGCGGTTACCTATACAGTGATCTTCCCCGACGGTCGACAGTTTAAGAACTTCAACCCGTCAGGGAACCGGGAGTGGGAACAACTTGTCATCTCAACCACTCAATCTGACCCGGCACTGGTAGATTATGCAACCGATGAGCAGATTCCGGCAGGTTTGTATGAGCTGCGTATCGAAGGCTTGGATATGCAAAATCTGGCTGCTTTTTCATTACCTTTCCCAATGTTGGCTAATCCGGAAAAAAGGCTCTTGCCAGCTGAGGTTCCAGTTTTATCTCTGTGGGGTTTGCTGGTGATGATGGGGTTGTTTAGTGGTATAGGTTTTGTTGTCTATCAAAGGCGTTAAGTTTCAGG
Source organism: Gammaproteobacteria bacterium (assembly GCA_021772985.1). Classification (GTDB taxonomy): domain Bacteria; phylum Pseudomonadota; class Gammaproteobacteria; order Xanthomonadales; family Wenzhouxiangellaceae; genus JAJFKX01. The sequence goes on along the minus strand of JAJFKX010000019.1, from coordinate 112,209 downwards.
TGAGGTTTTTACCTACATTTCAAAACTAAGGCTATTTACAGTTGATATATCTAAAGCTTAACACTCCAAAGGTTGCAATGTTTTAATGGAAAACATAATTCTTAAGAACAAGCTGTTGTCATATATCACAATGTTTTCATTCGTGCTGTTTGCCTTCACAGCTGTATGTATTGCACAGAATCAATCATTCCCTGATAGTGATTGGACATTTCAAAAAGCAACTCCGCAAGACATTCATATTTTTGATGCATACATTGGTAAGTTCCGATCCAATAGCCAACGTAACGAGCAGCTTGGCAAAAATATCTATTTTATAGTCGAGTACGCTTGGTTCGATCAGAACAAGTCGATAGTAAAGTTTCGACTATCTTATGTTATCGAAGACGAAAATAAGGAGTTGCTGAATGCTGAGGGTTTCTACGGATTTGACCCGTTTGAAAACAAACTATTCCATACCCAGGTGTTTACCTTTGGATCCACTGCATTCGGAGGAATCCAGGAATTTGATCTCGATACCAACAGGCGAGTGACCCGTGCCCGTTCAAAAGGGGCTGATGGTGCTGTCACTGATGTGCGCGATGTGTTTGAGGTCATTGATGAAAACACCTGGAAAAACACAACACATATCCGCCAGGGTGATGGTGAATGGACACAGCCGTTTGGTGATACGTTCACGCGTATTGTCGAATAAAGCATTGTTCTTTTATGACGGGCTTGGCTTGCCAGGCTAAGGCTTAATCTATTCATATGCATGCAGTGGCATCGACTTCACCTGCCAATCAGGTGTGGTTTTACGAATACGCTAACTTCATATATGTCTGTTTTAGCAGCAAATGAGGGTTTTAATGGTTATATCAGTATGCGCTTGTCTTACAGCCGTGTAATTATGCGGCCACTAATACTAAACTATTGGTATGGCTACGATTAAAACCACCAAGCAAGTTCGAAATGGCAGTAGTAACAACTACCTTTTTGAGGATTATTCTTTTGATGCAGAACATTTAGAGCTTAGCCGGGGCGGTGAGCTCATAGAACTTAGGCTGCAACCAGCCAGGCTGCTCAAAATGTTGCTCGAAAATTCGCCGAATATTGTTTCGCGAACTACACTGCAAGACAGCATCTGGGACTCTGGCACCAGAGTGGAGTTTGACCTTGGCTTAAATGTTTGTATGAATCAGCTCCGTACAGCATTGGGCGATTCCGCCAGTAACCCCCGCTATATTGAAACCTTGCCGAAACGCGGTTACCGGTTTATTCCGCAAGTTGAAATAAAGTTTTTGCGGCAAAAACGATCCAGACTTTTATTTGGTACCGCAGTTGTCAGTCTGGTGCTTTTGTCAGCAATAGGAATATGGCTGGCTGTGTCAGGGCGGCAGCAGGCTTCTCCAGTGAAGATTTATGTTGCCCCTGTTCAGGTTGATGGAGCTGAAGTATCAGCATTTGATGGTGTTGCACAATATGCGCTGCGGCTTGGCACCATTGAACGATTGATGAGCAATGACAGCCAGAGTTTAGCCGCTATCAACGGCGATAGTCTGTGGAAAAACCCTGATGAATGGCGGGCTGGTGAAGTGTTTGATTACAAGCTTTTTATGACACTTTCAGCCGCTGACAAGGGTTATCTGGTTGATGCTATTGTTATTGGCCAAGAAACCAGCCGTGAGGTGAACAAAAAAGCATTTCTTGTAGATCAATTGGACGCGGTCAGCATGGCTGGTTTATCTGATGATATTTCTATCTGGTCCAGCGCAATATTTGGTGTGCAAAAAGAAAGACGTGAACAGAATTATAAGCAATATCCTGCGGGTTATTTTGATGCCATGATACAGGCACGGCGAGACTTTCAAGTTGGTGACCCGGCTTCGTTGGAAAGCAGTGTAAGCTGGTTCGATAAAGCGCTGGAAATCAGCCCTGAGTCGATTGATGCGAAAAGTGGAAAGGCACTTGCGTTGGCGGTGTTAAGCGGTGGGAATAAATATCCAGCTGCGCGTACCTATGCCACAGCATTATCCTTGACCGAACAGGTCCGTCAGATGGCAGGCCCGACTGCACAGACTGAACTGGTCAGGGGATTTATCTTTTTATACCGAGACTGGGATGTAAACCGTTCTCGCCAGGCGTTTGATCTCGCCATTGAGCTTGAGCCTGGCAATGCTTTGGCGCATGCCTGGCGGGCCGGAGTGCTGGCAGCACAGGGTGATGCGCAAAGTGCAGCTAGTGAGGCTGATACTGCTGTTGGGCTGGATCCATTGTCGATGTCAGTTAATGCTGACCGATGCTGGTACCTGGGCGCCGCCGATCGTTATCAGGAAGCTGTTAGCGCCTGTAACCTGGCGCTTGAAATCGAACCTGGTCATTTCTTGTCACGGTTTGCGCTGGTGATGGCATTGGAGCATCTTGGTCGCCAACAACAAGCCTTGGATATGCTGAGGTTAATTAGCAATGCGCTCAAGCCTCGCCAGGGTAATCATTTATTGCAGGTGAATCTTGATAACCAACCCGACAATTTGACCACAGCCTATTGTGAAACTGCTCAGCAGTTAGAGGCGTATGCGGAAGACGGGCAGTTCCCATTGGTTCAATTGGCTGCCTTCAAAGCCCGTTGTGGTGAATATGAAATTGCTTCGAAATTGCTTGTGGAAGCAAAACGAATGGGGGAGTCCGGGGTGTTGTTTTATGCTGTTGACCCGAAGTTCAAAGAGTTCCGCTCGCAGCCTGAATCCCAAAATATTGATATGCGTATTGACATTCGGTAGTCCTTAACTTATTGATATTAATTAAATTAATATCTTTTTTAGCTTTTTTTAAGCAGGAATAATTTGCCTGCATATCCAGTCCAAAGCCACTCTGAGTGCGAAATTCAGTTATTGCTGATGACAGCACTATGGAGAACATATTTTATGAAGGCTGCAATATTTTTTACCGCGACAAGCTTTTTAGCTGGTGTATATATCAGTGAAAATGTATTCGCGGAACAACGCACAGAATCAACTACTCCGCAGCAGTTGAAAGTTTCTGCCGATACAACAGATAACTGTTACCAAGAGCTTGAATGTTACAGCGTTGCTGTGGGTTCAGCAGATGTTGATAGTTCCAGATTACGTCTATACCACGCTAAATGGACACAAAGTGTGCCACAAGACGGTGAATGGGTTAAAACACCGAGCATTTTTGAAGAACGACTTGAAGTGGCTGAAAATGGTCACTGGAAACACACTCAGATTAACCCACCCGGAGATGGTACCAATATTATTGGTATACGTACTCTCGACCGCCAGACACTGCAGGTGCTGGATGAGGAAATCGAGTTTGAAAACAAACCTGCCGAACACCCTACCAGGCTTTTTTATGATCTGACGGGTGATCAATTTGTATCGCAAACAACTTTCGCCAATGGCGAAACCAAACAAGGCGAACCCCAGGCTTTAGCAATGCCGATGTTTGATGGCCAGATTCTGGGCGTGGCGTTATCAGCTTTGCCATTACGCCAAGGGTATACCGCGACATTGCCCGCGCTGCTCGCTCATTCTTCCAGCAGTTATTGGGTAGAGGCACAGGTAACTGACCGCAAACAATTTGCTACAGCAGATGGCGGCACACAAGACGTTTGGGAGGTCTCCACCAAGTGGGTAGATCATAACAGCGGGGGTGTGTCTGCGGGTGGTCGTGATGAAGCTGGTGGAGCTTACTATATTACAGTTAACCCGGTAGAAGGTGTGCCGCGAGTTATTGAGTATGCAAACAATGGGGTAAGAATTACCTGGGATGGCATTCACAGAAATATTTGAACATCCGGGATAAATTCTTTCCAGCAATAATTGTCGAATTAAGCCAGGTTTATTGGTGCCACTATTTTCTGAGTATGGAACTGTTAAATCCTATCGGCATGGTTCTGAATCGGTTGATGCATATGCTCGCTGTATTAGATCTGTCAGCCGGGTTTCCCCGGCTGACAGATAACAAAAAAAGATAAAACTGATAACAACTACCAAAAACCAGCTATACCGGCACAGTCCAAGTACTACCGCTTAAATCAAATCAGATTGAAATAATTAATGGATTATTGATGAATACCTGGAGTTAACATGAAACTATTTACACACATACCTAAAGCATTGGTGATGATTTTGGCAATACCGCTTACCGGCATCGCCAATGATAAAAGAGAAATAAAACAGTCCGCCAATATGTTATTGCTGAAACTGACTAACCAGACCGTTCAAGGCAATGGCTGGTACATGTATGTCAGTGAAAACGGCATTTTGAAAGGCAAAGAAGGCAGTTATGGTGATCAGGGACAATGGCACATAGCGGACAACGGCGAGTTCTGCCGGACATGGCAATCATGGGGGCAGGGTGTAGAGTCGTGTTTCACGGTTACTTTCAGCCAAGATACAAAGCTGACGTTCAAAAGAGTCAGTGGGCCGACTGCAACATTCAAAGGCAAACTGTTGAGTGGTAATCCCCATGGGTTGTAGACGGTTTATATAAAAACTTAAATTGCACGAAATAGGAGAATATTTAATGAGCAGGTGTTTAGCAAATGTACGTGCGTACTTGATTGCATTGTTGGTGCTGCCATTATTCAGTTTCCATTCCACATACGCCCAGGGAGATTCAGAGAGCACAGATTCTATATTGAATCGTGCTCTTGAGATATTAAAACACCGCCAGGGTGTCTGGGATTCAAGCTGGGAATTTCTTGATGAAGAAGGTGATGTTTCCAAGGTGGTTAATGGCATTGAACGTGGTGAGTATGTGATTGAAGGTCGGGTTTTACAGATCACCACAGAAGTCCCTGAAATGGGTTTATTTAGTAAGTCTTTAAACTATTTTCATCCACTTGAGCGCAAGCTATATTTTTTCTCGGTCGATAAAACTGGAGATCACTGGATTTTGACTGAAGAAGTTGGCAGCGGGGTTATGCTTTCCCATGCTCACAAGCAGAGTGAAGGCGCTGACCGCATTATCAGATTCAAAACACTGCGCAGTACAGCAACAGAAGTTGATGTGTTGTCTGAACATAGTTTGGACAATGGTGTTACCTGGAAACCTGTGTTTCATCAGTACTTGAGGAAACGTCAGGATTAATATGCGACACCCAATCCGAGCAAATAAATTGCTGCTAGTCACTATTTCAATGGTTTTGTGGTTGCAGGCTTGTACAGTTGCGGCAGCAGACGGGTATGGCCGCTTTGACCAAGGCGGGCTTAGCAAAACAGCATCTTGTATTGGCGGTGTATGGGCAGCGCAGGAAAAGCAGCAAGACAGCCTGGGCCGCGATTTTATACCGATTCGCGAGTGCCAATGGGCAGCCAATGGCACTGCAATTTCATTCAAGCAGGATCTTTTATATGCAGATGGTGCAATCCGCCCCGGGTTGGAAGGGCTAAATGTGTGGGATCCATCATTGAATACAGTTCGGGCTTTTGGGGTGTTCGCTCATGGTGGAATAATTTATGACGCAACCTACAAGGCCGAGACCTTATCAAGCAAAACCCAAATTATGGAATTCAAATTTGTTTCCCCGACATCAGGAGCGGTTAGTCAATGGCAAAGTGTAGAAACACATATCAATGGAAACACCTTCACTGAGGAAGGATTGATGTTGGTTGATAAGCAGTGGAAATCAATGAGTTTGGTGACATTTCACCGGCTGGCGAGAATTGACGGGGCGGGTACATTTCATGAGCTTGTTGCACGTAATAGAGCTAATTTAAAGGGTTTACCCATTAGAAAATCAGAGAAGTCCAAATGAATAAATTAATACTACTAAGATCAGCCGTTAGTGCCAAATTATTATTAATCATAGGTATTCTGTGGCTGACTTATCCTGTTAGCGCAATAGCACAAGCTGCAATTTCAATTGAGCATTTTGAGAATGCCAGTGAATGGCCGATATTCATGCCGGGTGAGATCAAACTTGATAATGCTGAGCTTGGAAATTTGCGGGTGGGTTACGATGGAATTTTTGCTACTCCGCAAGGCCCTTTGGTACTGGGTACTTATATCGATGTAATGGATGTAATGTTTAATGGGAAATCTGCTGATTGGATGCAATGGACATTTACCAGCGAGGAAGAAGGTAAAGGCGGGGTGGCAAACCTTGACCTATTGATTATGGATCAGGAAACAGGTGCGCTCAATTATCGAATGTTGCCATCAGCCCCTGGAAGCACCTGGGGTGGTCCTTACAACTTTATTGGTGTAGGTGACAGCGAAGTCAAACGCATTATTCTATCTGATGATTCAGAGCTAAGCACAGAAATAATTCCAATCGAGGGGAATATTTATGATTTTGGGGGGTTGCCTTTTGTTTTCCCGTTTATGAATTTGCAAAACGGGCAGGGAATCCGGCTTAAAGCCTACCAGCAGTCAGGTGCTGACGGTGTTCAATTACTGGATGTGAAAGTTATTGGGCCTGTTACGATCAGTGATGTGGATGGTAATGAACATGAGGTGACTGAAGTGCAAACTTTACCGCCAAGCCGGGCGACATTGGTCAGTTTTTATATTTCTGATAAAGCGCCGTATTTTTATGGTTGGGATTATCGCAGAATTGACGATGGGGTATCGCTGTTTAAGATGACCTATCGAGGCTTTGTCTCGACCGAGATTAAAAAATAGGCGGTTGTCTAAAACAACTGGATGTTTGCCAGTTATGTTGCAAAGTAAATAATGGAACCTTTAATAGCATGAGTAAAATCAAGTTTAACCGCATAGTCTTGATGGGCATAATAGTTTTCAATTTTATTATTGGAAGTGCGTTTGCTGAGAATGAATGGTTTTATGACCCTAGCCCATTGTATCCATTCGGCGCGGCGAACCCAGCCCAAACCGACCCGGAAGCAAGGATTTTTGATACGATGATTGGTGTGCATAACTGTACTCAGCAGCGGACTAATTATGCAACCCGTGAAACAGTTGAAGCTAATGGTATCTGGGCATGGTATTACGACATGAATGGTTACGGGATTCGAGATCACTATCGTTTTGGGGCAGGTGCCCCTGCCAGTCAGCGGGTATATAACCCTGAAACAAAGCAATGGCATGTCTGGTATTTTCTGGGGCAGGGCTTTTATTACGCCGGCGAGTGGGTTGGCGGTCGTGAAGGTGATCGATTGGTGTTTAAAAAGCACAACGAAAAGCAGGGTGATAGATTAGTGCTTAGTCAGCTCGAGTATTTTGATATTACCGAAACAAGCTTTAAATGGAAAAGCAGCAATATTGATAACCTGACGGGTGAAGTCTTTGTTGACTGGAGCATAGAATGCAAAAAGCAGATTTAAATAAGCTGCATTAATTAAGCATGATGGGTTTTAAGCATCTGTACGCACTGCTTGTCTGTATTCTTATTATCAATACCACTGCCTGCGGGGCTATTGACCCGAATACGCCATTGGTTTCAATTCCTTACCGGATTAATAATGAAGGGCATTATCTGGTTGATGTGCTGGTTAATAATACTGCTGAATTTGCCTTTATTGTAGATACGGCTGCAGAAAACACATCAGTAAATCTATCTGCGCTTGAGCAGTTAGGTCTAAAGCCGGTTTATAATTCATGGGTGATGGTGCAAGGTGCAAATGGGCGTACACGGGCGCGAATCTATAAGATTGATTCCATTCAGTTGGGTGCTGAAATGATGCAGGATTTTCAGATAGCGGCAGTGCCGCACAATGATGGCCCGGATTATATAGGTGGTATTCTGGGTTTGGATTTTTTGTCCCGGTATACAGTCATGTTCGACTGCCAAGTTGAGCGAATCAAACTGTATGAAAAACACGCCCAATTCCTGTTGGACAAGAGCATAAGTTTTCAAAAAATCCGATCAGGAATCATTATGTTTTCCGCACAGTTGATGGATCAACCGGTCACCGCAATCCTGGATACTGGTGCGCGTAGAAATGTGATTAACTGGGCTGCAGCTAAGCAAATTGGTGTTATTCCGGGAGACTTCCGTTTACAGCCTGATGATCCAATTACTGGCGCAACTGGTAAGCGACTGTCACAACTGTCAGTTCTACCTTCAGCGATGATTAAAATTGGAACACGAGTGAAGAGTCAGCAAGCGGTAACAGTCGCTGACCTTGCTGTATTTAATGTTCTCGGCATGCACAAACAATCAATGGCTATCTTAGGTACACCATTATTGCGGCAAAGATCGTTTGTAATAGATTACCAAAGATCTACTTTGTCATTCTCGCCATTGGCAACCGGACAATCAAGTTGTAAGGCGGGCTAAACCATAATCAATGAATCGCACTGGCTATTTTGAATACAGTGATAACAAGGTCGATAATCACCAGGTCTATTACTCATTCCAAACTGTATCCGTGCGCTATTAGCTGTAGTGAAATGGCTGCTATTGTTAGCCTGTTCGTTAGCTCAGAAAACTTTAATTCAGTTAGTGGCGATACATCCTTCGGGTTTAGTCCTACGTAATCAATATGCTCCTGTATGCATAAGTATTAAAATAAGTAGAAATGGTTACTTTGTGTCAATAGCAATCAGGATATGGGTATATAAAAGCTTATAAAGTTATTATCGGGAGTCTATCGCTGCGGTTATTGTTGATGTAAGACATTGTATTTTAAAAAAAATAACTATTTAATGTTTTTTTTACAATATATAACTTGCGAGCCTTTTCGTAGTTTAAACACAATGTCAGCGTGTCAAAAAAATAAACCGGAGACTCGCTATGCCAAGAGGTTTTTACTACGTTTTTCATTTGGTGTTGATGGCAGGGATGTTATTTCAAACATGCTTGTATGCGGCTGATGGCAGTTTAACCGAAACCAAAGTAGAAACGGCACGTGGGTTTGATCCCTCTAAAGCATACGATGCGAATGTGATTGATACAGTTGATCCGCAAAGTGGTAATGTCTCATTAAGTGTGCCGCTTGGGCAGAGATACTCAGTGGGTCCTTTAATTCAGTATCAGATTACCCTTAATTACAATTCAAATGCCTGGGATCATTATTTGGCGCCGGTGTGTTTGGCAGGCCCCGGTTGCGATGATGAAATGTACAATTTTTCTGTGCCTAACCAGTCCAATAACGCAGGGATAGGCTGGGAGGCGCATTTTGGTCAGTTATACCAACCCTTGGGTCTCACAAGCGGCTTTACTGACGCAGAAAGACAGACATGGCCCAATCAGATCGACTCCGGCAGCGCGCAAACCGGTTGGATGTTTATTGGCCCGGATGGAGGTCGGACCAAATTGATTACTAATCTGCAAGGTCGGCCAGTTGGTGATGGTTACTCAACCGGTAATGATTTCTTGAAACTGGAAAGTGAAGGTGCTCATCGTCTGGTGCATTTGCCCAATGGCGTTATTTACCGGTTTGCCAAGTCTACCAACTCATTCGGTGTAATATGCAGGTATGCAGTTGCTTCCAACTGTTGGAAACTTATCAAAATAGAAGATAATTTCGGTAATTACATCCGTTTCAATTACCGCAGATCACAACAAGACCAGGATTGGGAAGAGTGGGTAGTTACCGATTCGACTGGTAGAGAGCATGTTCTGACATTCTCAGGGGAAGATGAAGATCGTGCAGGTGGTGACCATGGCACAGGCGCAGACAGCTGGCCTGGTGTAGGTAGTGATGAAATTGGTGATTATCGAAAGGTTTTGATTAAAGCACGTACAGCTGCCTTTGGTGACGTTGAGTTGTTTTATCAATTCAATTATCAAAACAGAATTGTAGATAGAGGTTGCCCAAATCATTACCGATCTACTTCTCCTGAAATTCGCATTCCGGTTTTAACCGATATTCAAATCCTGGATTCAGATACCGTAAGTGCGGAAGAAGTAATCAATCCTTATAAGTTTAAGTATTACAGGTTAGGTGACAGGCCGGCGAATGAGGCTGGTAACAGGGTAGGGTCTAATGGGGACCCTAATCATTGTAATTCAGATATCTCAGGTTTTATCGAGTCATACACTACGCCACAACTGGCCAAGGTAATGTTTGGATATCAATGGTGGCAACATCCGACACGTTGTGTTTACCGGAATAATGTGGATGAAATTATCAACCTTGTCTATCGCCGCCGCGGTGTTGCGCGCAGAACTACTATTGACCTAACCCAGAACAATAAGGTTCTGAATGGTAAAACCTATATTCAACAACTACATGCAGATAACCCAGACATTGAATTGGAGCCACATGGGCCGGACTGCAGCCGCACGACATACTCCAGCACAACAATTTTGTCAGAGAAAAATGTCCAGGGAGAAAGAACCAAAGAAATTTTTTATTATGCAGATTTAACGTCGCCTAAAAATGAACCAAGAATAGACGACCCAATTGAAAATTGGCAAATTACCGACACAGGTTTGCCGTTTACAAAGATAAAATCGCCGTTTTCCGAGCTTGAACCAATCACCGATGGGTTTGGTGATCCGCTGTTTCTTTCACATGAAGTATACCGGTGTCCTGCAGATTCCAGTGTGCCATGCAAGCTTGACAGGGCAAAGTATGTCCGTTACGCCATGGAGTTCAACCGTTTTTGCAGAGTGGAAATTATTAATGATGGTGCTGAATGTTTTCGGGTTAATTCGGCACTAGAGGCGAGCAGAACGGTTTATTTTGATGACGAGTATTGTCCCAACAACCCACGTTCCGTATGCGTGGCCAACCCGGAGCTGTGGGCGTATAGATATGATGAAACAATCAATTCCACTAATGATGGTTTGGGGCACTTCAGGCAAACACAGGTCTGGGATAACTTTGAAAAAGATAATAATCAAACCAATCCATTCAGGAAAAGGCGCAGTTTGATACACAAGGATTATGATGCAGCAGGCAATACCATTATTGCTATTGATAACAATACCGGTTATTTCAATTTCACCACGCCACAATCGGGTTTTTATCCATCAGGCTGGATTCTGGGAACTTATCGGTCTATCGAGAACAGAATCGCAGAATATGGAAAAGTTTATTACAGCCAGTATCAGTTTGATGATGACGGACGCTTGGAGTGTGTAAGGAAACACAAGAATGGCTCTTCGCTACCATCAAGTGCACAGTATTTCAAGAAAAAATCCAGATATGACTTAATTGAGGAAGTAGCTTTAATTAATGGTCAGCGGGCATTCGGCACTGATGAGCACAATGATGCCGGTTTGCCTTTGCATGTTCTATCTGCTGGCGGGGATCGGGCAAATTTAAGAACCGATGTATTGTGTGCAGCCAGTATTTACAGCCAGGTGCACCCAGATAGAAAAATTACCCAACGCAGGTCATACCAATATAGCCAACTGGCTGGTGTGACGGTAGATGGTATTGCAAGCAAGGTTGTAGATGTAAGCATTGATCGAAATACGGGTTTGGTAATGTCACAGCGCGATACTACAGGTTTGGAGACAACATTCGAATACGATTTGCTGGGTCGCCCAATCAAGATATTGCCGGATGCGGAAACGCGTGAGGCAGACACACATTTTGTTTTTCATGATGCTGATGCCAGCAATGGTCCAAGCGTTGATATGAGCCAACATGATATCAGCAGGCAATACGAGTTTAGCGCGATCGGACAGTTAATGCAGGAGTCTGGATTTATCCCGGTCAGTGGTGGCCAATTGAAGCGCTGGAAAATTGAACAGGACTACGATACACAAGGTAATTTAAGATTGAAAACAACCCAACAATTTGCTTCTGGTTTTGATCGAAACTCCGCCACCAGGTATATAAAATATGGGCCTTTTGGTGAATTGGAAAGGATTCAACTTGCTGATAGCGGTTTGATTGGTGATGCCAGGTTAGTGAAGATGACGCATCATGGCAACCGTCGGGTAAAGACTGAACGGTATGTAGATGGAGTTGAAGTAAGTACAAGTGTATTCAATGATTCACTTGGGAACGAAATCAGAGCTGAAACACAGGATTATATTCACGAAAATATTGTTGACCCCTATAGGAATATTGCTTTATCAAAGCGTTTCGCATTGTGTAATGGAAATGGAACCCCCTGTGGTGCGGATCAGATAAGACGATATGCCTTTGATGGAAGAAATTTCCAAACATCAGAAACAATTCCAGAAGCAGGAGCGGACGGTTATCTCCGGTTATCGTTCTTGCCTAATGTGCTCGGTTTACCGACCCAACGTCAGGATGGAAAAAACAAACTGTCACTGAGTTATGATGCTTTGGGCCGAAACTTAAGCGTCACTCTGCAGGCGTCCGCAGCACAACCGGAGCACATATTAATGAAGTCCGTTTATTGTGAAACCGTTTGTAATGACCCCAATAATACCGGCAGTAACGATGATGATACCGATGAATCAGGGTATTACGGTACCGATTACAACAAAGGCAGGCTGATCAGTCAGATCCGGCATAACTGGCGCAAGGATTCCAATGGGATATGGCAGGATTACCCAGTTGAACAACGGTATGAATACCGGGATGGCCACGGCCAGGTTAGTCACACCTATGTGGATTACGAATTGCCGCATGGTCTGAAAGGATTGGTATTGAGCACTAAAAGATTTTCACCTATCGGCCAGGTATATTCGCATATTTATCCTCGAATTCTGTCCGGGGCAGGGGTTCGTCGCGATTTGCCAACCGGGTGGTTTGATACCGCGCTGGCAGCTGGTAAGCCGATTTTTTTATACGGGGGTGACCTTAGGCTTCAGTCCGAGGGAGTAAGTATGGCGGTTGATTGGCATGGTAACGGCGCATTGGCTGAAATAAGAGAGAATTTTGGGGCTATCAGTACGCTTTATTTAAAAGATGATGATAATTTGCCGCGGATACGGCGGATCATATCCTCATATGATGGTTCTACCAGGTTCGATAGCGGAGAGTACGATTACGATGCCTCCGGCAATATCATCAGTATTGGCAACGACATATTCAATTACGATGCCTATAGCAGGTTGACTCGTTCAGGTATGAGTTTGTTGGGTGATAACGGCACAGAATTCGAGGCGTATCGCTACGATGTTTTTGATAATCTGACCCGGCGTGAAATTGCCACACCGACACAAACATCAGTGATTAATTACATCATTGACGGCAATAATACCAACCGGGTAATGGGGACCAATGGTGTTATCAGCCATAACTATGATGCTGCCGGAAATCTCACGGAAGTTGGCAGTGGCCGGTTCAGTTTTGGCTATGATGGATTGAATCTGCAAACTTCATATGTTGACTATCAGGACTTGAGTGATAGTACCGAATATTTTTATGGCCCGGGTAATTGGAGGATCGCCACTTTTAGAGGGCAGGAAAACACGCTGGGTGGTACCTTGCAATTATTTTTCCGAGGTAATAATGGTAAAGTTGTTCAATCTTACCATGGGTCATATTCCAACATTGCTGGTCGCCCTATAGAACTTCTCGGGATACGCCTTTTTTATCACGACCCAATAGGCCATTTGATGGCAACCAGCAGGAAATTGGAAAGAAACCCGTTTGAGACAGAGTTTCCCGTCAGCGATCATCTTGATTCATTGCGTTTGGATGAAGCTGGAACCCTGGCTAAATATACCGCCTATGGTGATAAGGTTGGTGGTTCAGAGTTTCTTGGGTTTGCCTCGCAAAGCTTTGCCGGTCACTGGCGGGACCATCATGGGCGGCTGGATTATATGTTAGGTCGTAGTTATGCACCAGCCCTGGGAAGATTTACCAGTGTGGACCCGGCCCGCGATGGTTGGAATTTGTATGCGTATGCGGGGAATAATCCGATAGGAAAAATTGATCCTACTGGGCTTGCTCAAAGTGATGCAAATGGCACAGAAGAAACAGTCCCAGAAGCTCAAGATCCAGTTACGCCAGTGGTTCGAAATGTGCCATCATCTGATGAGGTAGTCGAAAAGATGAATCAGTTACTTAATGACATAGATACAAATAATGAAATTATGAGATCTGATCCGGATGCTTTTAAACAAATGCTGGTTCAAGATGCTCAGATAGTCACTACTAGCATAGGACTCGGACAAGCAATTGCTAAGGGGGGCGCAGCCAGCGCAACGCTGATTCCAGCTGTAGAGGCCATTTTGAATGTGCTCGCTGAGAATGATTCTGGAAGCCTTGGCAATGGTGTTCTTGTCCAAAACGCTAGCAATTTACACGCTGCGACTACAATGGCACAAATGCAAACTGGTCTCAGATTTGCTGAAAATCTACCTGCTCTTTTAGAAGGTATGCTGCCATCAGGTTTTTCTGAGCATGCTCAGGAACAAATAAATAATGGCTCCTTGGATCCGTTTGGTAACGGGACGCTTTAAACTAAGCATTGATGTGTAAAAAGAGAGAACACATGAATATCTATTGATTGGAATTTATTGAGAGTATCCTTGGTGATAATTAATCGCCAAGGATACTCAATAAACTTAAACTGAACCTAGATACCTAATATTATAGAGACCAACGGTCGGCTCAACTGATACAACCAGGTGATCTCAGTTTTTGGGGCCGGGTAATTCCAATGCTTTGAGTACTTGCTGATAATTCTGTGCCAGATAATCCTCTTGTGATAGCAGTTCATTTAATGCTGCCTGTATCAGACGGCAGGTATCCAGGTTGATTGGTGTCAGCACAGTTTCCGGTTGACGAATAATATCAATAATAGCGTGCAGAGAACTTTCCACACCTAGAGTCTGCAGTGAGTAAAGCGCAGCGATGTCGGATGCCTGGCCAAAATCCACGTGCAGTAAATAGCCGGATTCCATCGCCAGTCGCCAGGCCGAGTTTTGTAGTGAGTGTTGCATAATGGCACGATCAAAATAGCCACCCTCTGGAACGTCTGAGCCCGGATTGGATAACGCAGTTATGGTTTGATCCAGGTGTTCAAGAATAGCCTTATGGCGCGGGACATAATCGTTGGTCAGCAGTTGGTAGTTGGCGTTGAGTTCACGTATCACGTGCTGCATTGCTACTTCGGTACGCTGCTCAAGCTTGCGTTGTTCATCCCATTCACTGAGCCAAAAGGCAAATAAAATACCGCTCAATAGAAACAGGGTTTCAAACAGTAAGCGGGAAAAACGTTTACCACTTGGCTGATTAACGCCGGGTGCTTGAGGTTGTTCAGGTAATGGTTGTTGCGGGTGCATTAGATAGCGATAGCCTGTTTGAATTAATTGAAATTACCCAGTAGCCGATAACGAATAGCACTCTAAAAATTTAGTTGCTGATGTTGTAGATAAGTACTTCTATAGTGGCATCCAGATCATCGTTTTGGCTGCAAATATCTTTTGTTTTTACTGTTCCAAAAGCGATGCCAATTGAATCCGAGTCGACGGTTTGCTGGCAATAAGTGTTATCAAGGTCATCCGGGTGATAACAGGCAAAAGAACTGACCTGCCGGCCATTTTTGTGTACATCAACGGTGACCATCTCAGAACGCTCGCTGCGGATATTGCAATTGCCATGCGCCACAATACCCAGCACTTTATGTGCACTTTCGAATACCACCGTGTATGGAATGTAATTACTGCCTGGGATAATAAAGATACCGGCACCGTGACCCAGCGCATCAGCAGGTAGAGTGTCATTGGCTTTAGCGTTCTGGACTTGTTTTAACTGGCTGTTGGCATGCGAAAAACTATTACGGGTATGGTCATCAACTACACAGCCTGATTTATCCGAGTTATATTCCAGCGTTAAGTCTTTGGCATAGTCCGGGTTTAAGCACAGCTGAAAATTCTGGTCAGCGATGCTGTCACTGGTAAAAATGGTTGCAAGCAGTAGAAAAAGTGCTGATTTGATATTCATTCTAATGCCCTCTAATGGGGTGGTAATTTGTTGATATAAATAGTCACAGTTTGTTTATCTTCACTGCCGGCATCAGCACTGCAGCCCATCACCAGTATTCCGGGCGTGGCATAGCCGTGATTCAAGCCATTGGTGGTTGCTGAACAGCGCATCAAATCCCCTGAGTCTGAATAATCTTCTAACAACACATGACCAAACGCGTTGGTTGATGTATTCACATAATAATCAAAGGTGATACTGGTTTCGGTATTTTTTGAACCTTTGGTGCAGCCTAACGGGACACCATATGAACCATCATTGCCGTCCGGCAAATAAAACTGATCGCCACCCTTGAAAGCCATGCTATAGGTAAATGCCTTACCACTTTCAATACTGACATTTTGCAGCTTGCTGGTATTGGCATTGACACACTGTCCTTCGCTGGAGCCTACCCCATCACCCAGTTGCATGCGGATCATAAATTCAGAGTTGTTTTTGACCGTGACGGTATACACAGTGGTGTTGTAGGCAACAGCAGACTGACAGATCAGGCAAGTAAAAAAGCCTGCAAGTAAAAAACCTAAGCGATGCTGGTGCATTGATGTTCTCATCATAGTTGACCAAATGCGGGTATTCATCGTGAATGGTGCTAATGATATTAGTCTGTTGAGAACAGGTCCAATCAGAAGTTGATTTGAACGCTGTTATCGCGCCTAAATAAAACCCTTATTCACGTTTCATTGTGTTATGCAATACCTGAATCGTAACAGTAGCAGCTAATATCTGGCAAGGCGGACAAAACACCCTCAATTAAACGTCATCAGAAATTCATCATCCAGTCATCAGGTTCTGATCAGATAACCTCATAGGCACTCTGCTAGCTTTGTATTAATCAAGATCATTAATCTGCAAGCAGGTGTCGGCATGAGTTCAAAGGATGTGACTTCAAAAAGAAACTGGGTGAATGGTTACCTTGACTGGCTTAACAGGTATTTGTCTGCACCGGTTGGGTTGTGTTGTGCAATCGCAGCAATGATGCCGCTGATAAGTTTTGCATATGCTGGTGATGAACTTTTTGTTGACGAGCAACGTCTGCTGGCTGCTGATGGAACTACCGGAGATGCACTTGGATTCAGTGTTGCCATTGCTGGTAACATCGCCTTGATTGGCGCTGAAACCGCACTCGTTGGTCCTGCTCGGCCCGGGGCTGCATTGGTGTTTGAGTATGATCTCCCATCTGGCATCTGGAATGAACTTGTCACTTTGAGCGCGGATGATGCTTTAGGTTTTGGCGCCAGTGTGGCCATCAGCGGCAATACTGCTGTGATTGGTGCGCCACGCACTAGCGTAGCGATGAATGCCAGGCAAGGCGCAGCGTATGTGTTTGTTCGCAATCCGATCACTGGCGTATGGAGTCAAAAAGACAAACTGGTGGCCGTTGATGGTGCCGCAAACGATGAATTTGGCAAGTTTGTGTCCATTGATGGTGATGTGATAGCCGTGAGTACCGACCTGGTCACTGTTAACAATCAGGTATTAAGGGGAGCTGCTTATATTTATCGGCGGTTTGTACCGACCGGCGCGTGGGTGCAGGAGGCAAAACTGACAGCCCCGGATGGCGTAGCGAATGATTTTTTCGGTTCCAGCATTTCGGTTTCAGGCGGTATTGTTGCGGTGGGTGCTTTTCGTGCAGATGTTTTCTTTCAGGATCAGGGCGCCGTGTATGTGTTTCAGCTTGATCCCGCCAGTGGATTGTGGTTCTGGCAAGCTAAGCTGATCGCAGCTGATGCCAGCACGTCGGATAGTCTCGGGTTTGGATTTCCCGGTGTAGTGATTGCCGGCACCCGAATCCTAGCCCGCTCACAGGACCATCAGCAATCACGTGGTGGTGCGGTGTATGTGTTCGAGCGTGAGACGATCAGCCCGGTTGAAGTGGTTTGGAATCCAGCTGGCAAGTTGGTCACCCAGGATGGAGACATCGTGGATAAATTTGGCCATAGCGTGGCGTTATCGGGTGACACTGCGCTGGTCGGTTCACCTGGCTCCAATTCTGCCGATAACCTTGATCAGGGCGCGGCCTACTTTTTCACCCGGGAAAGCCCAGGTATCTGGGTGCAACGCCAAAAGCTGGTCGCATCCGATGGTATGGCGTTTGATAACTTCGGTCACAGTGTGGCGTTATCACAATTGGTTGCTTTGATAGGCACACCGTTTGTCGACCCCGATGGTAATACCACCCAGGGGGCAGCGTATGTTTATCGCTGTGGCGATATTCTGCATGCCGATGATTTTGAAGGTGCTGCGGGTTGTGAACTTTAACAACTGCTCGTGATTTGGTATTCATAACAGTCATCAGAATTTCATCATGCTGTCATCAGGCTTTTGTTTGATGTAGTTGCTACGTTGTGTGTAATCCGTCTGGAACAGTGCTGATGACTATTACCTATCGGGATATAAGCCTGCAATGCATAACTTTATTGTTGTTGAGTTATGCATGTGTGGTTATCGCTCAAGATGATTTGTTTACCTACCAGGGTGAATTGCTGGAGAGCGGTCTGCCGGCGAATGGCTCCTTTGATTTTCAGTTTTCACTGTTTGATGTACCAACAGGTGGGGTAACCATGGGTGATGAAAACCTGTCCAACCAAATGGTTACCAATGGCATTTTTAATGCGGAGCTTAATTTTGGTAATGCGATCTTGATGGATGGTGAATTATGGTTGGAAATCCGGGTTCGCCAGACCGGTCAGCCAAGCTTTACTTTGCTCAGCCCACGTCAACAATTAACTCAAACACCACGTGCCAGTCTTGCACGCGCAGTGGGTATTGATGGGGTTGATTCAGCCAGTATTGTCGACCGGACCATCACCAATATTGATATCTCGATTGGTGCGGTCGGGGTTGATGAAATTGCAGAAGACGCGGTCAGGGCGAGTGAAATTGCCTTTGAGGCGGTAGGCTCAAACGAGCTTGGAGCTGATTCAGTAGCGTCGGCTAAAATTCAAAACAACAGCATCAACGCAGAAGATATTAATTCCACAGAAATACAGCGAAGGGTTATCGGGGTCTGTGCGGTAGGTTCATCAATAAGAGAAATTTTAAGTGATGGTCAAGTCATTTGCGAAGCTGATGACCAAGGAATTGCAGATTTTGGCCTGGGTAACTCTTTCCTGGCCACAGTATCTGACGGCGGCAGTGCCAATCAAACAATGGAACCGGTTTCCAGTCATTTATGCATGCTCTCGCAAGTCACCCTTAATGATGTGGGTGCTGAAAACGAGGGGGGCACCTGCAGGGTGTTTATCGATAACGCCAATTGGACTTTGCAAGCCATTACCTCTGCAGCTGCTGTAGCGGCGGATGTTACTTGCAGGGGTATTTGCCTGCCGATTATCCGAACGCCTTGAATAATAGGCTTAGCAGGCGTCGGATAGAAAAAGACATACAGTGGGTGAACAAGTGCTTTTGTGGTTTGAGGGGCTAGCGATGGCGCTAAATATTATTCATCAGAAATTCATCACCCTGTCATCAGGTAACACCCCAGTGCAATTGCTATGTTCAAGCTTGACTGTTGTTGGAGATATGCAGGAAAGCTGATGATTATTGGAAAGCCCGGCTTACAAGTGCTCATATTATTGATCATCCTGATGTGTCTTGGATTTGGTATGACGGTTGCAACCGCACAACTGGCTGGTGGTGCTTTTGAAATCCGACGTTCGACCATTGATGCCGGGGGCGGCGCCTCAGGCGGTGGTGAATTTGAACTTCAGGGCAGTATTGGACAGCCCGATACCGGGACTACTTCAGGCGGTGCATTTGAGCTATTCGGCGGTTTTTGGACGCCTGCTGCTTCCGACTTTCTTTTTAAAGACAGCTACGAAGGTTAGGAGGTTATAGCATGCAATATAAAATGTGTTTGGCTGGGTTGTTGATATTGTTCTCAACTGTCGAACTGGTGGCGCAAGATACCTCATTTAACTATCAAGGCAGGCTATTACAAAGTGGCTTTCCAGCCCAGGGTCTATTCGATTTTCAATTTTCTATATTTAATGTTCCAGGTGGTGGTGCGCCTTTGGCAGCAGATGAGCTGGTCAATGATCTCAATCTTGATCAGGGGATTTTTAATGTGGATCTGGATTTTGCCAGCGCTATTTTGAATAATCAGGATCTGTGGTTGGAAATTCGTGTCCGTGCGTCCGGTAATGGTTCTTTCACTTTGTTGAGTCCCCGCCAGCAATTGGTGCAATCACCCAGGGCCGCACGCACTGAGCATACTGCCTTCAACAGTGTCAATTCAGCCAGCATTGCTAATGGTTCGGTTAACTCGGCCAAAATCATTACCGGTGGGGTGCGCTCGGTTAATATTCTGGACGGCAGTATCACCAGCAATGATGTGAATACCAGTCAAATCCAAAGGCGCGTTACCGGCACCTGCCCAAACTTTTTTGGGATCCGGCAGGTTAATGCCGATGGCAGTGTCAACTGTGAAGAGGATCTTGGCATTTTCGCCTTTATAGAGGCAGGTACGTTTACCGTCAGCGCGGAAAATGGCGCCGTGGATATCACTGGTATGCTTTCCACCAGCCGGCATATCTGCATGCTATCCAGTGTGCAGTTAAGAAATGTGGATGGGGGGGCGGAAGATGCTTTCTGCAGAGTGCGAATTCAAGGCAGTATCTGGGTATTGGAGGCAACTTCTGAAAATGATTCTGACGCTTTTTGCAGTGCGCTATGCGTACGTTTCGACCCTTAATGCGAACACTAGGCGGTGTTATGAATCACATCAAATTAATATTGTTTGGCTTGCTTTCAGTTGGTTTATATTCAGAGATAACACAAGGACAGGTAACTGAATTCATTTATCAGGGTGAACTGTTGGAAAATGGTGTGCCGGTTGATGATGCTGTTGATTTCATTGTGGATTTGTATGCCGGCGAGCAAGGCGGAAATGCTTTGGCTGATTCAGTGTTGGTGACAGGGGCACCGGTTGATGAGGGGATGTTCAGCTTGAATCTGGAGTTTGGCAGTGTGGTTTTTAATAATACTGAATTATGGCTGGAAGTCAGCACCCGGCGTACTGGGGCACCAGTTTTCACATTGTTGCAACCGCGCTTGAAAGTAGCACAACAGCCCAGAACGTCTATAGCCTTTAGTGTTGCCCCCAATCGGGTGGGCGGGAATAATATTATTGACAATAACGTCCTCCATGAAGACCTGGCGTCTAATGCTGTGGGGACATTTGAGATAAGTAACGGGAATGTGACGCTAAACGACATCGACTCCAGTTCGATACAACGTCTGGTGGTGAATGCAGCCTGTCCGGCAGGTACCTGGATACGGGAAATACGTGAAGATGGGACTGCGCTGTGCCATGCGGATACTGGTTTACGCTCATTTCAGTTTGCAGGGACATTCCTGGCACAGTCAGAAAACGGTACCGGTAACCCAGGGCAGGTTTTTATGCAACCTACCGCCGGACACATCTGCTTTTTATCCAGAGTTCAGCTGCGCGATGCGGATAATGATAACGAAGACTTGCTATGCAGGGTCAGAATTGCCGCATTTAGGTATCTGCTGGAGGCCATCACCGAGGATGGTTTTGATGGTGACGCTTTTTGTGAAGGTTTGTGTCTGTCGTTTGACAGCACACCTTAAAAGACAGGCTTATTGTTTGCCGCTAACAGTGGGTTCTGATAATGGGATCTGCTCAACTTGTTGGCGGACTTCATTAAAGATTGATCGGAATGGTTCCTGCAGTTTGATATCAGCCCATAAGGGGTCGTTCCACGCTTGCCGGTAAGCTCGCCAGCCGAGCTCAACTGCTTCACTCAGTAGTTGCTCAGCTTGTTGCTGGTCACCTGCCAAAGACCAGGTCAGCGCCATCCGGTACAGTGAGCGAGGATAAATTCCGCCAGAATCACGAATTCTATTAATATCTTCAACACACTCGGCCAATAACGTCTCGGCCTGTTGGTTTTCCCCGGTTAAGCGAAGAGCATAAGCGAGGTACAGCCTTGCACCTGGTTCTCCAAATGAGCCACATAGCAGGTCTTTTTGGTGGTTAAGAGAATTGGCCAGAACGATGGCTTGCTGTGGCGTTCCATTGAGTAAATGGCGTATCAGCATCCAGCGCAATACGATTCTGCCTTTTCCAAAAGGTGCATCTTCTCCAAACAACTCATGGATTGTTCCTTGTTGGTTAAGCAGGTTATCAAGTCCTGCAAGATCACCTCTGGCTAAATAGAAGTAAAACAGGATATCTAACAGGATCAGATCATCACTATTTAATTGGTAAGCATGATTGAGCACTTCACCTGCAGCCTCCCACTGACCAAGTGCGACGTGTGCAGAGCCTATGTTGGTGAGTAAATTGATGTCGTCGGGAAAGCGTTGTAAGCCCAGATTACCCCACTCAAAAGCTTTGGCCAATCTGCCATAGACAACATTCCAAGAGGACAACAGGCGATAGGCTGTTATATGTTCCGGTGCTATCTGCTGGGCTCGTTTTAAATAAATGAAGCCCTCATCCGGCCTGCCGACCAGCATTAAGTTTGCCCCCAGGTTCCGATTTAAGCTCGGATCTAGTGGGTCCAATAACTGCGCTTGGGAATAGGCTTCAATAGCTTCTGAAAAACGATCCTGGAGTACCAGGTCAAGTCCCAGCCATACATGTGCGCGGACATAGTTTTGATTCAATCTGATGGCTTGCCGCAGATGTGACTCTGCTTCCGCATACTGATTTAAGGTAAATAACTGCAGGCCACGAGATGCATGAGCTTCGGCTAATTGAGCATCCAATTGCAATGCTCGAGTAATTGCAGTTTCCACTTTGTCCGATATATCAGTTAATGAAAGCTGACCACGGGCCAGCTGCAAACTGTACGCATCTGCCAGGCCGGTATAGGCAAGTGCATAGCCAGCATCCAGCGTAATAGCTTGTTCAAACAAGCTTATGGCCTGGGGGTAGGATTCAGGCTGGTTTTGTTCTAATTGGAAACGGCCACGCAAATACAAATCATAAGCTGCGGCATTTGAGGTGGGATTGTTAAGTAACCGATCCAGCTGGGCTGCTTCGGCCATGCCCAGCTCTACCAGCACTTCCTGCGCGATATCACTTTGTAATTTCAGGATATCCGATTGCGGCCGATCATACTCTCCTGACCATATGTGAAAACCATCGTCACGAACCAATTGCACAGTTACCCGCAGTAGTGCGCCGTTGCGCCTGACACTGCCTTCCAGTAATGATTCGACACTTAATTGTTCTGCGATGTATGGGATTTCCGCCTGACGATTCTTGAAATAGAAAGCCGAAGTACGTGCCGCAACCCTGAGGTCAGGAACATTGGCCAAAGCATGTGACAATTGTTCGCTGAAGCCATCAGCAAGATATTCATAGCTATCCTCCCCAGTCATATTAGAAAACGGCAACACTGCAATTGAATTTACCGGTAGCGAGGCCGGGCGATGCATAAACCACCAGCCTGTTGCAACCAGAATAGCCAAAAAAGACACAATCAATGCAATTGGCAGATAGCTATGCCCGGGCTTGGCATCAGTTGTTTGCTTGTTGGGGGATAAAGCCGGATGTGCGTGGGTATTAAGTTTATAGCCTCGCTTTCTCAGTGTGCTGATAAAGCTTTCAGTTGAGTTTGGCTCAAGTACTTCCGGTAGTTCATGTCTTAGCTGATATATACACCTTGCCAGCACATCATCAGTAACAAAAACCTCACCCCAGACCAGATTGAGTAATGATTGCCTGGATACAACTTCACCGTGATGACAGGCCAAAACCACTAGAACATCCATTACTTTAGGTTCCAGTCGAATGGTTTTATGGTCGCTGCTTACGGTGCCGTCTGCTGGTTTGACATAGGCATTACCCAAAACGAATCCATGCTGAAATTCCTGCAGCCTGGAATTTCCAGAAGTTTCCTGTAGGCCATTTGTTTGAGACTTATGCATGTGCCCTGGGTTTATACATCTCTTGATGTGAGCATAACTCGTCGATAGCGTCGCTTAAGCAGCTAATTACCGATGGGAAAGTCATTTTAGAGCACCGGTAATTCTCTTTGAATCGTACACTATTTCCTGTGAAGGTATAACCATGTTGGTGCAGTATGCATCATCCTGGGTGATTAATTGGTTGTTATCAAAAGACTTTGATCAAACCGTCGCTACTTATCCAGCTAAATTAAATATCGTTTATAACTTACTGTTTATATTATTCAGGTTGAGAAGTATTAATTTCATTACCCTGCTGTTATCCGGGTATTAAGGGAGTGATCGGGATATGCCCGAATGGGTTGGGCAATATTTGAGTCATATTTCTGGGGTAGAATGCATCAGTTAATTGATATTCAGATAACCAGAAAATGGAATTTAGGGAATGGATTCTGTATCCCACCGTGTTGGCATTTCGAGAGGTAACCCCATGCGATTAATCGCAAATGTATTGTTATTACTACCGTCTTTGATATTTGCGCAGACTGAAATTTCTTCATCTGAACCGCTGTATGACAATTCTACCGGTTCAAGCAATCAAGCCATTTTGGGTGCTGGGGCAGGTATTGTTATTAACGAAGTGGATGCTGATACTGCCGGCACTGACATCTTGGAATTTGTTGAGCTTTATGATGGCGGCTCGGGGAATACCGCCTTGGATGGTCTGGTATTGGTATTTTTTAATGGCAGTAACAATCTGAGTTACAACGCTTTTGACCTGGATGGCATGAGCACCAACACCAACGGTTATTTTGTGGTGGGTAATACTGCTGTATCCGGCGTTGACATCGTGATCCCCAGCAATGGCCTGCAAAACGGGGCTGATGCTGTGGCTTTGTATCAGGATAATGCCAGCAGTTTTCCCAGCGGAAGTGCCGTTGCTACTACCAATTTGCTTGATGCAGTGGTGTATGACACCAACGATACTGATGACGCTGAGCTGCTGGTGTTGCTGAATCCAGGCGAACCACAGCTGAACGAAGACACCAATGGTTTCAAAGATACCGAATCCAATCAACGTTGCCCCAATGGTGGTGGTGGACCGCGTAATACCTCCGGGTTTATTCAAGCGTTGGCGACGCCCGATGCGGGTAATGCTTGTGCTCCGGCAATACCAGATGTAGTGATCAATGAAGTAGATGCTGATACCACTGGAACCGACATTTTGGAATTCGTCGAGCTTTATGACGGGGGCGTAGGTAGCACTGCCCTGGATGGTCTTGTTTTAGTGCTGTTTAACGGCAGTAACGACCTTAGCTATAACGCTTTTGACTTGGATGGTATGAGCACCAATGCTAATGGTTATTTTATAGTGGGTAATACTGCTGTTTCCGGCGTTGACATCGTGATCCCCAGCAATGGCCTGCAAAACGGTGCAGATGCGGTAGGGTTGTATCAAGATGACGCAGCCAGTTTCCCTAATGGCACTGCGGTCACCACTATCAATTTGATTGATGCGGTGGTGTATGACACCAATGATGCGGATGATGCTGGATTGCTGGCACTGTTGAATGCAGCCGAACCGCAATTGAATGAAGATACCAACGGCGCTAAAGATACCGAATCCAATCAACGCTGCCCCAATGGCGGCGGTGGGCCACGTAATACATCTGGTTTTATTCAGGCACTGGCTACGCCTGATGCAGATAATGGCTGTCCTATCCCAGTACCCGATGTAGTGATTAATGAAGTCGATGCAGATACTTCCGGCACTGATATTCTCGAGTTCGTCGAGCTTTATGATGGTGGCACAGGTAACTCGCCGTTGGATGGCTTCGTCTTGGTGTTGTTCAATGGTAGCAGCGATACCAGCTACAACGCCTTAGACCTGGATGGTATGAGCACCAATGCTAATGGCTATTTTGTAGTGGGTAATACTGCTGTTTCCGGTGTTGACATTGTGATCCCCAGCAATGGCCTGCAAAACGGCGCTGATGCTGTGGCTTTGTATCTGGATGACGCCAGCAACTTCCCCAACGGCACGGCGGTCACGACCACTAACCTGATCGATGCAGTGGTGTATGACACCAATGATGCCGATGATGCCGGGTTGCTGGCATTGCTGAATGCAGCCGAGCCGCAACTTAATGAAGATACCAACGGCGCTAAAGATATCGAATCCAACCAGCGTTGTCCGAATGGTGGTGGTGGACCGCGTAATACTGCTGGTTTCATACAGGCTTTGGCAACACCTGATGCCGCCAATGATTGTGGCTCTATACCGGTTAATGTATTGATTAACGAAACAGATGCTGATACCGCCGGTACAGATATTCTGGAATTTGTCGAGCTTTATGACGGTGGCACAGGCAATAGCCCACTGGACGGTTTGGTATTGGTGTTCTTTAACGGCAGCAACGATAGCAGCTATAACGCCTTTGACCTGGATGGCATGAGCACCAATGCCAATGGTTATTTTGTAGTGGGTAATACTGCTGTTTCTGGTGTTGACATCGTGATTCCAAGCAATGGCCTGCAGAACGGCGCCGATGCAGTAGGACTGTATCAGGACGATGCCAGCAGTTTCCCGAATGGTACGGCAGTAACCACCACCAATCTGATTGATGCTGTGGTGTATGACACCAATGATGCGGACGATGCCGGATTGCTGGTATTGCTGAACGCAGCTGAACCACAACTCAATGAAGATACCAATGCCGCCAAGGATACCGAGTCCAATCAACGTTGCCCGAACGGCGCTGGTGGTTTACGCAACACTTCTGGCTATATTCAGGCGCTGGCGACGCCGGATGCAGACAACGATTGCTCTTCACTACTACCAAATGTAGTGATTAATGAAGTTGATGCCGATACTGCCGGTAGCGATATGCTCGAGTTCATAGAATTGTTTGACGGCGGCACAGGTAATACATCGTTGGATGGACTGTCATTGGTGTTGTTCAATGGCAGCAGCGATACCAGTTATAACGCCTTTGACCTGGATGGTTTCAGCACTGATGCCAATGGTTATTTTGTTGCAGGTAATACTGCTGTGACTGGGGTGGATCTGGTATTTGCCAATAACGGTTTGCAAAACGGTGCTGATGCGGTAGGTCTATATGTGGCGGACGCGACGGCATTTCCTAACGGTACGGCAGTTACTGCTACCGGCTTGGTAGATGCATTTGTTTACGATACCAATGACACCGATGATGCCGGCTTATTGGCCTTACTTAATCCAGCTCAGCCACAAGTTAACGAAGCTGGAAATGGCACAAGTGCAACAGAATCCAGTGGCCGTTGCCCCAATGGCTCGGGTGGTTTCCGCAATACAAATACTTATGTACAGGCCGTACCAACCCCTGATGCTGATAACAGCTGTGTGTTACCGCCATTAAGCTGTGGCGCACCAGCTACATTGATTAGTGCCATTCAAGGCAATGGTGCAGCTTCGGGCATGGTTGGTTCGATAGTGGAATTAGAAGGTGTGGTGGTAGGCGACTTCCAAGGCATTACCGCTAATGGTGACCTGGCTGGTTTCTTTGTGCAGGAGGAAGACGCTGACGCTGATCTTGATGCTGCTAGTTCAGAAGGCATTTTTGTATTTGACGACATTCTCGGTGTGGACGTGAATCCAGGTGATGTTGTTCGGGTGGAAGGTACCGTTGCTGAATTTAATGGCTTAACAGAATTGATGCCGGTTACCAATGTGACCTTATGCTCAGGCTTGTCGGGTACAGCTACGCCAGTGATGGTAACTTTACCGCGGGCAACTGCTGATGACCTGGAGCCATTTGAAGGCATGGCGGTAATGATGCCGCAAACATTGACCATCAGTGATAGTTTCAATGCGGTTCGCTTTGGCGAGACAACTTTGTCCAATGGGCGTTTATTTACACCTACCAATATTGTAGCGCCAGGCGGACCTGCCATTGCACAGCAAGCTGCTAACAACTTAAACCGGTTGATTTTGGACGATGCCCGCAATGGCTCTTACCGGATGCCGTTTGTGAATGGCCAGGATGATGCTACCCCCATCAATGCACTGAATCCGATACGAGGTGGTTCAACTGTGAGCGGAGCCGTTGGTGTGATGTCATTTGCCTTTGGCAACTATCGGGTGCGTCCAACCGGTCCTTTTGTAATCGATGAATCAGCCAATCCGCGTAGCGCTGTTCCACCGGCGGTGGGCGGTACGTTGCGAGTGGCCAGTACCAATGTGCTTAATTTCTTCGATACCATTGATACCGGTGGTGCCACCTGTGGGCCTAATAATATTGGCTGCCGTGGTGCCGATAGCGCCAGTGAGTTGATTCGGCAGACCGATAAGCTGGTCGCCAAACTGATCGGCATGGATGCGGATATTGTTGGTTTGGTTGAGATTGAGAACAATGCCAGCAGTTCATTGCAGGCATTTGTAGATGCAGTGAATGCAGTGGCTGGTGCAGGCACTTATGCGTTCATTAATACCAATACTATTGGTACTGATGCAATTAAAGTCGGCATTATTTATAAACCAGCAGTCGTCACACCAGTGGGTGCATTCGCGATTCTTGACAGCAATGTGGACCCATTGTTTATTGATAATCTGAACCGGCCGGTATTGGCGCAAACATTTGATGACAACAATGGTGCTCGTTTCACCTTGGCAGTGAACCATCTGAAATCCAAAGCTTGTGGTGGATCAAGTGGTGCAGATACCGATCAGGGTGATGGTCAGGCCTGCTTTAACCTGACCCGAACCAATGCGGCTACTGCTCAGGTTAACTGGTTGGCCACCGATCCTACCGGCAGTGGTGACAGCGACTTCCTGATCATCGGTGATCTGAATGCATATGCTATGGAAGATCCGATTGTTGCCATTGAAAATGGTGGTTATACCGATCTGATCGACAGCTTCCAGGGCAGTGGTAACGCCTATTCCTTCAGCTTTGGCGGACAGGTGGGCTATCTTGATCATGCGCTGGCCAATGCCAGTATGTTTGCCCAGGTCACCGGTGTTACCGAATGGCACGTGAACGCAGATGAAAGCGGTAATATCGACTATAACGAAGAAAGCCTGCCCAGCGGTGGGCCGCCCAAACCGGCAGACTTCTATAATGCCGATCAATTCCGGGCGGCGGATCATGATCCATTAGTGATTGGGCTTGACCTGGCTGTGCCGCAGGTCGCATTTGCACTGGCCACTGGTTCGGTAGGCGAAAGCGCAGGCAGTGTGAATGTCACTATCAACCTGGATAGTGTCAGTGAACAGGATGTTATGGTCAATGTGACCAGCGCTGATGCTGGAGCGACTGCTGGTTCTGACTATATTGCAGTGAATGAAACAGTGGTTATTCCGGCTGGCCAGTTATCGAATACAGTTACTGTGAATATCACTGGTGATGATGTTGACGAAGCAGATGAAGATCTGACATTGACATTAATGACACCACAAAATGCAGTATTGGGTGGATTGGTAACCCATACCCTGACCATTATCGATGATGATATTGTAGGTGTGATTGTGGCTCCGATAGCTGGTTTGGTGACTACCGAGGCCGGTGGCACTGACAGTTTCACGGTGGTATTGAATTCTCAGCCTACCGGTAATGTTGATATTGGCTTGCAGAGCGACAATGCGCTTGAAGGTCTGCCAACGCCGGTTAGCCTGCAGTTCACTCAGGGTAATTGGAATCAAACACAGACAGTCACCGTAACGGGTCAGAATGATGGTGTTATTGATGGAGATGTGATTTATAACATCATGGTGTTACCGGCTACCGGTGCTGATCCAGGTTACATTGGTGTTGATGGTGCTGATGTGCAGGTAACCAACATTAATAACGATTTTGCAGTCACCAGCTTCACTGGTCCGACAGCTACCGGTAGTGGTGATGCCACTATCAGTTTTGTCGGTGGTGGTTTCCAATGTACTTTTGATAGTGTGAATTTTGTACCGCTTAGCGCTACTGCACCGAGTATTCCACCGGATGGTTTTGTGTTCCCGCATGGTCTGGTGGAATTCACGGTCAGCGGTTGTATAGCTGGTTCAACATTGGATTTCACTATTGAATATCCAGACAAGCTGTTTGTGCATACGGTTTATTGGAAACATGCTCCAAGGTCAGCCGTACCAATGGCAAGTTTCTTTGAGTTCCCGGCAGCACTGAATGGCAATATTGCTCAATTCAGTATCTCTGACGGTGGGTTGGGTGATGCTGATTTATCAATTAATGGCATCATCACGGATCCGAGTGGGCCTGGCGTAAGAATCATTGAAACACCAACGCTGAGTAACTGGGGTTTGATTCTGATGGGCTTGTTGATGATGGGGCTGGCGGGTTTCAGTGTTCGTCGTCAAATGCTCGGTTTGGGTAAGGTGTCGAGTTAATACTCGATACTAGCTGCAATAACGGCTTGAGAACTGTCATCGCCCTGACCAGAATGGTCAGGGCGATCCGTGTTCAATTAGCCAATCAGCAATTATCCAGATTAAAGGATACCGGTTAACGTAACTCCAATAAGCATTCCCCGGCTGCCGGGCTATACGCATAACCTGCAGGGCAATCGCAGTGAGACGGGTTGCCGCATTGGTTAATGTCTCGAGTGCACATGCCTTCTGGTGGTAGTGCACATTGTGGTATTGATTCGCCGTCAAATGCTGCGGTTTCTGTCGATGTGCCATCGCTATCGGCTGTGCCCAGGTCGTAAAGGCATTCGCCAAGTGCGCCGTTATAGTGATAGTTATCCGGGCAGGTACACGATGACGGATTGCCGCAATCGTTGATGTCTCTGGTGCAAATATTTCCAGCTACAACGCATTCCAGAATGTCTGCCGTTTGCTCGCCTGCCACTTGCTCATTGCTGGTTGAATCACAACCTGAGCCGGTGATTAATACGAAGATTGCAATCAGTCCGATAATGGTTTGAATAAATTTCATGGGTTTCCTCCTTCTCCTTACGTGGTGTGCTCAGTGTGATTATCGCCACTAGGGCGTTTGAATGGTTGTTGTCGATCATCACTGGCCTGCCAATAGAATCGGCGGGCGAAAGGTATCTTATCAGATGGCAGCTAAAGCCTGATTGCGGTAAAAAATATCAATCATAATGTGCACTGAGTCGGAAGGCTGATGAAGCCTAATTCAGCGGTGACTAAGCTAAAACCTTGCGAGTTACACACAATTAAAGCAAACTTGGGCTTAAATCATAGTGCTGTGGTTTTCACAGTGACTAAGAGTTCGCCGCCTGCGCCGCCTGCTGGATTACGGTATCAGGCGGTTTGTATTGTTGTAAGCCCCGTATTGGGGAAGGTTCGCTATGAAACCCACAGATACCAGTCATCCAGATTATTACCACAAAGTAGTGGATTGCCAATGGGGCTGTCCGGCCCATACCAATGTTCCGGAGTACATCCGGTTAATTGCGAACGGGCAGTTTTCCGATGCTTATATGCTCAATCGAGAATCGAATGTATTCCCTGCGATTCTGGGCCGGGTTTGTGATCGACCGTGTGAACCGGCTTGCCGCCGACGCCGGGTAGATGAAAAACCTGTAGCCATTTGCCGATTGAAGCGTGTGGCAGCGGACCATCGCGACGATATTACTGACCGGTTACCAACCGCGCCGGAACAGAAAAATGGTAAGCGGGTTGCCTGTATTGGGGCAGGTTGTGCATCGCTGACGGTTGCCAATGATCTGGTGCCGATGGGTTATGAGGTGGTGATTTATGAAGCCCTGGACAAAACTGGTGGGCTGATGCGCACCAATATCCCAGCCTTCAGATTGCCGGGCAAAGTGCTTGATGAAGAGATTAATTATATTGTCGATATGGGTGTTGATCTGCGTCTCAACAGCCCGGTTAACAGCATGCAGGCTTTACTGGAAGAGGGCTACGATGCAGTATTTGTGGGCAGCGGTGCGCCTAAGGGTAAAGAACTGAATCTGCCCGGCCGCGACGCCGCTGACAGGATACACATCGGCATCGAGTGGCTGGAGTCGGTGGCCTTTGAGCACCTCGATAGTATCGGTGAAAAGGTGTTAATTATCGGGGTTGGTAATACCGCCATGGATTGTTGCCGGACATCATTAAGGCTGGGTGGCAAAGACGTCAAAGTGATGGCGCGTAAACCCCGTGAATTCTTTAAAGCATCAGACTGGGAACTTGAAGATGCTGAAGAAGAACAGGTTGAAATTGTGATCAACCATTCCCCCAAGGAGTTTGTTATCAAGGAGGGCAAGCTGGTGGGGATGCTGTTTGAACAGATGGAATATGACATTGATGAAAATGGGCGAATTACCGATTCGCGAGTAACAGGTGAAAAGTTCTTCCCCTGTGATGACGTTATTTTGGCGATTGGACAGGAAAATGCATTCCCCTGGATTGAGCGTGATCTTGGGATTGAATTTGATCAGTGGGATGTACCGGCGGTGGATGCGACCACCTTCCAATCAACCCGAGCAGGTGTGTTTTTCGGTGGTGATTCAGCATTCGGCCCGAAAAATATTATCTGGGCAGTCGAACATGGTCACCAGGCTTCCATTTCCATCCACAACTATTGCCAGAAGCGGGAACTTACCGATCGCTTACCACCGACCATGAACCTGCACAGCACCAAAATGGGCATTCATGAATGGAGTTATAGCAATGACTATAATCCTGCCAGCCGTCGTCAGATGCCACATGTAGAGCTTAAAAAGCGTTTCAAGAAAATCAATATTGAAGTTGAGCTTGGTTTTACCCTGGATCAGGTGATCACAGAAGTTGAACGCTGTATGAATTGCGATGTGCAGACTGCATTTTTTGACAAATTATGCATTGAATGTGATGCCTGTATTGATATTTGCCCGGTCGATTGTCTGACCATTACTCACAACGGTTCAGAGCAGGATTTGCGCCAGCGTTTAAGCGCACCGGCTGAAAACCCGGAGCAGGATCTGTTTGTATCCGGCGATTTGCCACATACCGGTCGGGTCATGGTGAAAGATGAAGACGTATGTGTTCATTGTGGACTATGTGCTGAGCGTTGCCCCACTGGTGCCTGGGATATGCAACAGTTTAAGTTGGATATCCCGTTTGCTGAGGATCATCAATGAAACAGCCGGCAATCAGCAAGCAGGCTGCAAACAACCAGATGGGGCTGCAGCTGAACGACTTTGTCATTAAGCTGGCCAATGTCAATGGAACTGGTTCAGCCAGTGCCAATGGGTTGCTCAGTAAGACCATTTTCCGAATGGGCGTGCCGATTTCGGCCAAGAACTTTTTCCCTTCAAATATTCAGGGCTTACCTACCTGGTATGAGGTCCGTGTCAGCAAGGATGGTTACCAGGCGCGCTCCGGTCGGGTCGATGTGATGGTGGCTATGAATGCCGAAACCTATGCGGATGATGTGGCCGAAGTCAGCGCCGGCGGGTATTTGTTATACGATTCCTCATGGCCGATGAATAAAGAACTGTTGCGCGATGATGTTACCTTTCTGGGCATCCCGCTGGCCAAGCATTGCGCAGCAGAATTTGATAGTGCACGAGTACGCATTCTGATGAAGAATGTCATGTACGTAGGAGCTTTGGTGGCATTGCTTGACTTGGATATTGCGGTGGTTGAAGGCTTGCTGGAAGAACAGTTCGCTGCCAAGCCCAAGCTGGTGCCACTGAATATGCGAGCGGTCAAAATGGGTTATGACTATGCGATGGAGCATTTTAACTGCCCGCTGCCGGTTAGGGTGGCGCGCATGGATGTCACCCACAACCAAATAATGATGGACGGCAATACTGCCGCCGGTTTGGGCTGTATGTATGCCGGGGCGACGGTGGGCGCCTGGTATCCGATTACGCCTTCTACCTCGCTGATGGATGCGTTTGATGGTTTTTGCCAGCGCTTTCGACAAGACCCTGAAACCGGTGAGAAACATTACTGTGTGATTCAGGCCGAAGATGAATTATCCGCCATTGGAATGGTAATCGGAGCAAGTTGGAATGGGGCACGTGCGTTCACACCTACCAGCGGTCCTGGTATATCTTTGATGAGTGAATTTATCGGCTTCGCATATTTCACCGAGTTACCGGCTGTGTTGTTCGACGTGCAACGGGTTGGCCCGTCTACTGGAATGCCTACCCGGACCCAGCAAGGTGATGTGATGATGTGTGCATACGCCTCGCATGGTGATACCAAACACGTGTGTTTGTATCCGGCCGATCCAGAAGAATGTTTTTATCTGTCAGTTAAGGCCTTTGATCTTGCTGAACAACTGCAGACACCGGTGTTTGTGCTCTCGGATTTGGATATCGGCATGAATGAATGGCAGTGCCCGGAGTTGCAATGGGATGATGCCTACCAGCCCAATCGCGGAAAAGTGCTGGATGCTGAAGCACTGGATAAAATAGAGCGTTTTTATCGGTATATGGATATAGACGGTGATGGCATTTGTGCCCGCAGTTTACCTGGAGTGCACCCTAAAGGGGCGTTTTTCACCCGTGGTTCCGGGCATAACAAGTACGGTGCATATACTGAAGACCCGGATCAGTACCAAGAGGTATTGGACCGGTTGACACGTAAATTCAAAACTGCGGCATCAGTGGTTCCAGAGGCGGTTATTCACCAGCAGAATGGAGTTACTGATGCGGTCATTGCTTATGGCAGTAGTGATTGCGCAGTTCGCGAAGCCCTGGACAGGCTAAAGGAACAGGGTATGCATTTGAATTACTTGCGTATCAGAGCATTTCCATTCGGTGAAGAAGTCGAGGCGTTTATTAATGCCCATCAAGGTGTATTTGTGGTTGAGCAGAACCGTGATGCACAGATGGTTTCTCTGCTGACCCTGGAAACCGGGGTAGATAAAAATAAACTGGTTCCCTTATTGCATTACGGCGGTTTTCCTCTCTACGCAGAATTTGTCGTTAATCAGGTATCTGCTCATTTGAACAAACGGAAAAATGCATGAGTTATATCAGCAAACCAGTAGCTCGCCATCCAGGGCAAAAAAAGAACAGCCTGGGATTGACCGCCCGTGATTATGAAGGTGGAATGTCGACTTTATGTGCGGGTTGCGGGCACGATTCGATTACTGCTGCTTTGATTCAGGCATTTTTTGAATTGGAAGTACCACCACACCGGGTGGCCAAGCTCAGTGGCATTGGTTGTTCATCGAAAACACCGGCGTATTTTCTCAGTGCGTCACACGGGTTGAACTCGGTCCACGGCAGAATGCCGTCAATTGCCACCGGCGCCAATGCTGCCTGCTCGGACTTAACCTATGTTGGTATTTCAGGTGATGGCGATTCATTGTCAATTGGCCTGGGGCAGTTCGCGCATGCCATGCGCCGCAACCTGAACATGCTCTATATCATTGAAAATAATGGTGTTTATGGGCTCACCAAAGGCCAGTTTTCAGCCTCCGCTGATATCGGCTCCAAGTCCAAACGCGGTGTGCCCAACAGGTTTGAGCCGATCGACCCGGTGCTGACGGCTATTGCTATGGGTGGTTCGTTTGTGGCTCGCTCATTTTCTGGTGATAAACAACAATTGGTGCCGTTAATCAAGGCTGGTATGGCGCACAAGGGATTTGCCCTGCTGGATATTATTTCGCCGTGTGTAACCTTTAATGATCATGACGGTTCGACCAAGAGCTACAAATATACACGCGATAATTTCACTGAAGTGACACACGCGGATTTTGTGCCACCGGCTCAGGAAATCACCATTAAATATGACCAGGGTTCTGTACAGCCAGTCACGTTGCATGATGGAAGCCGCATATATCTGCGTAAAATCGCCGAAGATTATGACCCCAGTGATCGCAGCAGTGCTTCAGCATATATTCAGAGTCATCAGGAAAAAGGTGAGGTGGTTACCGGATTACTGTATATGAACAGTGATGCACCGGACATGCATGCCACCAATCAAACGGTAGCAACGCCGCTTAGAGATCAGGATTATTCGGTACTCTGTCCAGGGGCTGACGCACTTAAAGCTTTACAGCATGGGTACCGATAAGCGTTACGAACCTAACGATTTATCAATGACTTGTTTGCCTGAAGCGGGTTTAATCAGTGCTTTGAAATAAGGATAACGAAGGTTGCTCAGGCAAATCACCAAACCACTGTTGGATAGTTGCAGAGATTTACTGCCGATAGTGGTTGTGATCGCGGTTTTTCAATTGCTGATACTACGTCAGCCGCTGCCTAATCTGATGGAGTTGTTGACCGGCATGTTATTTGTGGTGCTGGGTCTGACACTGTTTATACGCGGGTTGGAACTTGGGCTGTTTCCGATTGGTGAATCGATGGCTTACGATTTTGCCAAGAAGGGCAGTTTGTTCTGGCTGCTGTTGTTTGCCTTTGCTCTGGGTTTTGGCACCACTGTGGCTGAACCGGCACTGATCGCTGTTTCTGCCGAGGCTGCAACAGTTGCGGCCGAAGCGAATATGATCATAGACACTAATGAATCCCGCTCAAGTTACGCTACTGGTTTGCGGTTCACCGTTGCATTGGCGGTCGGTTTTGCGATTGTAATCGG
The DNA here is from genome assembly GCA_021772985.1 of Gammaproteobacteria bacterium. GTDB lineage: Bacteria > Pseudomonadota > Gammaproteobacteria > Xanthomonadales > Wenzhouxiangellaceae > JAJFKX01. The sequence continues at coordinate 76,056 of JAJFKX010000019.1, read as the reverse complement.
CGTATTGCGTATCTTAAAGGGCTGGCCAATCCAGTACCTGATTATTGGTGGTTATCTTGGCGTGGTATTGATGACCACGATCGCTCCCAAAGAAATAATCGGTATCGCCTATGACTCCGGCGGGGTGACCACATCCACCATCACTGTACCGTTGGTTACGGCACTGGGTGTTGGTCTGGCTGGAAGTATCCGTGGCCGTAACCCGATGATTGATGGGTTTGGTTTGATTGCGTTTGCCTCACTGACGCCAATTGTTTTTGTCATGGGCTACGGTTTGTTATATTCATGATGCATCTCAGTGCCTGGATTGAAGTACTGTTTTCGACTTTGCGCGATGTATTTCCAATTGCTGCTGTGATTTTTGGTTTTCAGTTATTTGTATTGCGGCGCAGGCCCAAAAACCTGATGAAAATCTTGCTCGGTTTTGGTTTCGTTATTATCGGTTTGGCAATGTTTTTGCTGGGTCTGGAACAAGCATTGTTTCCACTCGGCAAACTGATGGCGGAACAACTTACTGCGCCAACATTTTTACTTGCTGATAGCAGTATGAGCAAGCTTCAATTGCAATGGCATCACTATTTATGGGTTTATCTGTTTGCCTTATGCATAGGCTTTTCCACCACTATTGCTGAGCCGGCATTGATTGCGGTTGCGATTAAAGCTAATGAGGTTTCCGCAGGTACTGTCAGTATCTGGGGTTTACGTGTTGCGGTTGCCATTGGGGTGGCGCTTGGCATTGCCTTGGGTACCTTTCGTATTGTTACCGGTACACCATTGCACTACTACATTATCGTTGGCTATGTACTGGTTATTATCCAAACTGCTTTTGCACCGAAAAATATCATTGCGTTGGCTTATGATAGTGGTGGTGTTACCACATCAACCGTTACGGTTCCGCTGGTCACTGCGCTTGGGCTGGGCCTGGCCAGTAATGTTCCCGGTCGGAGTCCAATCATGGATGGTTTTGGCCTGATTGCTTTTGCCAGTCTGTTTCCGATCATTGCAGTCATGGCTTATGCGCAACTGGGTAAATATCTGCGGCGCTGAAAGCGTTTTTTATTGAAGGAGAATCAAGCATGCATTTCAAACTGGTCGTTGCATTTGTTGAGGATGAAATCACAGAAAAGCTGATGGATGCAGCCCGTGAAGCCGGCGCGACTGGTGCTACCATCATCAATCAAGCACGGGGGGAGGGGTTGAAGCAGCAACGTACTTTTTTTGGTCTCAGCCTTGATGTGCAACGGGATATGGTGATGTTTCTGGTGGAAGAACATTTGTCTCGAAAAGTAATGGAAGCGATTAATAAGCTTGCTTGCATGGATGACAAACCAGGCGGCGGGCTGGCTTTTCAACTGGATGTGGAGGATGCGGTTGGGGTGAAAACCCAAGTCGAGTATCTTAGCGAAACTGTGGAGGAAAACCTATGAGCGAAGCAAATACTGCATTGTGTGTGCGTGATGTCATGCAAACCAAATTTGATGTGATCGACTGCATGAGTAGTGTTGCTGATGCATTGCGAATTATGCAGAGCCACCCCAGCGCCACGCTTATAGTTGAAAAAAAACATACCAAAGACGAGTATGGGATGCTGCTTATTTCTGATATTGCCAGACATGTGATAGCCAAGGATCGCAATCCTGAGCGTGTTAATGTTTACGAAATCATGGTCAAGCCAGTGCTTACCGCAGATCCGAATATGAGCATCAAAAACTGTTCCCTGCTGCTGCAGCGTTTTGAGGTAACCCGTGCTCCGGTGCTGGAGGATCGTAAAGTCATTGGTCTGGTCAGTTTTGATGACCTGGTGCTGAAAGGGCTGTGTCGGGAATTGTAATATCAGCTAAGCTGAAATGCTTGGAATATCCACTCGACTGGAAAGAATTGTATGTCACCTGAAGAATTTATCAAACGATGGATTCAGAAATTCAATGCCGCAGATGTGGATGGATTAGTTGAGCTATACGCAGAAGATGCGATTAATAACCAGGTGGTGTTGCCCTCACCACTGGTTGGCAGGCAGGCTATCAAAGCAATGTTCCAGCTTGAGTTTTCAAGGGTTGACATGGTTTGTATTGAGGAAAATATATATGTATGCGGGGATACCGCAATTCTGCAATGGAAAGATCCTCTCGGCTTAAGAGGTTGTGGTTTTTTCAAGCTGCACAATAACCAGATTGTCCATCAAAAAGGCTACTTTGATCAGTTGAACTTTTTTAAAGCTCAAGGTTTGGATGAAGATTATTCAATTTTATGTCCGGGTGCTGATGCACTTAAAGCTTTACAGCATGGCTATCGGTAAATTAATGGCTTAAGTCAGCAGTAAGCAACCAAGCATGTGTTACCTGCTATTGTTAAGTACTTCGTCGCAGGATGATTTAACCCAATACAATTCAGAGCTGCTGAAGTTTTCATCAAAATTACCGGCGTTGCCTGATATTGGTAAGCTTAAATATAAACACCAATGGTATATAGGTTCCAAGTCCGGCTGCAGTTGCACTTTCCGCCATCTTTACAGTGTCGAGCTTGGCTTCGGTGAACCGGAAGACTGGAATCCTGAGGAACCGGACGAGGTTGCAGCGACATTGCAGCTGATTAAGGTCATACGTGATCTGATCAGTCATGGTGAACAGATTGATTGTATCGATAGCTGGGAACACCAGGGTGGACAATCGGCATGCCCAGTTGAGCGGGTTGTGGATTTGTCTCAGACATCAGATATGCAGTTTCGATTGTTTGAGAATCATCATTTTATTTTTTGCGATTTTGTTTAACACCGGCCTGCAAAATCAGTTGGTTAAAAGTAAAAACACCAATAAACCAGGAGCTGTATTTATCACGAAAACATTAATACGAATAGTGCTGTAGGTTGTGCTACAATAGACAATGCGTAAGCGTTTACGGATATATTATATTTGTACCCATTAAACTGACAGGTGTTCTCCCGGATGATAGTTTTCTTAAGACGCGCCACAGCCATTTTAATACTTACATCAGCCTGTTGCTGGTCAGCTCTGGCTCAGAATAACTTCAGTATACAGCCGGCACACAGCGGCACCTGGTTTAACGCTGAGCAGTCCGGCCATGGCCTGTTTATACAGGTACTGGAGGGGGGCATCGTGGTGACCTGCTGGTTTGTTTTTGATTTGGATGGCAATCGTGCCTGGCTTTGTGGTTCCGGGGTGATTGACGGTAACCAGGTGTTGATGAACGTCAATATTGTTGAAGGCGGGGCATTCCCACCTTTATTCGATTCTGAACAGATTAACCGAATCCCCTGGGGAACATTGCTGCTGATTTTTCAGGATTGCGATAATGTTCTGGTGGAGTGGGTGACCGAGCATCCGGGCTTTAGCTCCGGTAGTCTGGATATGCAGCGGCTAACCGGCATCGCGGGGCTGGTTTGTCAGCCGCCTCCGGCTGTTCAGGGATTGGTCATCCCGCGAACGACGGCCATCGTCACAGCCAATGGTATGTTTCAACCAGGCGAGTGGGATCAGGCCGCCACCCAGACGATCTTCATCAGGAGTGATTTTCAGGTAACACTTTATTACCAGGCTGATGATGAGTTTGTGTATTTTGCATTTGAGAACGTGGGTGGGCCTGGTGATATTAATCTGGTCAATATGGTGATGGCCGATACCTTGTTTCCGGAGATTTTCATCAATGTTAACCCGCCTGATGGCCAGGCTTTTGGTAATGACAATCACTGGTTTCATGCATCATTCCAGGATTGTTATCAACAGGGATTGTTTAATGTTGCCATTGGGTGCAATTTCTTTTTGCCCGATTGGCAAGCCAATAATTTCCCGCTGGCAAGCCCGGGGATTACCGAGATCAGGATTGCCTACAGCCGCCTGAATATTACCCCTGAGCAAACCCCGGCGATTGGTTTGTTGGCGACCATGACCAGCTCATTGCTGGGCATCATGGCATATAACAATTGGCCGGCAGGCAGTGATGTGAGTAATCCTTCTAGCTGGGAAACCATGGTATTACCTCAGCCACAGTAGAGCCGCTCCACTAATGGGTTCAGAAGCTCTCAGGATTACCTGGAGCACCTGAATCCTTTGTTAAAGTTGGGTCAGCCAATCAGGTTGATCACTATTGCGATGATGCTGCCAAGCACCAGGGCAATGTTGCTGAAGAAGCTTAAGATCATTCCCGGCCCACGGCTTGCAGGTTTTGAAGTATATAAATGAGAATAAACCTGCCGGCCAATGATAAATAAAATACCCGGTATCAATACCCATTTAGCACTGACATAAGTAGCAAATATCAGCATTGCAGGAATGAAGATAACCAATTGTTCCATGGTGTTTTGCTGTACCCTCAGAATACATTCCCACTGTTCATTGCCAGTTACATTAGGTGCATTAACCTGGTATTTATTGCGGCTAAATCCAGTACGCGCAGTAAAAATAATATATTGAACCAATGCGGTAAGAATGATTAATATTGTGTATTCCAAAATATTCTCCTTGATGTTTAATTAATAATTTAGGGCACAATCTTTAGCAGGTTGGTGATGCAGCCATTCCAACCCTGTTGATGTTTATCACAAGTTTGTTGGTCGTCAAATTCATTATGAATCAATTGTAATGCGGACTTGTTTTCATCAATCGCGGTAAACAAAATGGTCACTTGGGTGATGTTCGGGCTGCCTTCCCATTGCCAGCTGAAGACCAGTTTTTCACCATCTATGACTTCATGATAGCGGCCGCTGACGATGTGTTGGGAACCATCAGTGGCTTGCATAACGATACGATAATTACCACCCGCCCGAACATCAGCAGTTGCTTCCGGGACGGTCATATCGCCTGGTGCAAACCAGCGTTTAATCGTTTCCAGGTCACTCCAGGCTTTATACAATTGAGCAACAGGTGCATCGAAAGCCTGGTTCATGATGAGTTGAAACATAATTAATCCTCGTGATTTTCGACAACCTCAGTGAGTTTATCCATGCGTTTTTGCCAAAAGTGCCGGTAGATACTTATCCAATCGAGAGCGTCGGTAAGTTGTTCCGGAACCAGGCTTAGATGATGAGTCCTGCCTGTTATCCGGCGTTTTATCAGTTTGGCGTTTTCCAATACTTTGACATGTTTGGAAACGGCTGCCAGAGAGATATCAAACCCGCTTGATAATTCAGTCATGGTGTATTCATTGTCGGCCAGACGATGAACGATATCGCGTCGCGTCTGGTCAGCCAGCGCCATAAAAACTTTATCAAGCGGATGCTGCTTAGCTAATGGCAAGCTGCTTCCCCGCAGTTAATCCCAGTTACAAGAATTATAACTATTATCAAATAATATTCAACCATATGGTTGAATATTATTGCGTAGCTTATCAAGTAAGTGGATAAGCACGGTTAACAGCAAACCGTAACGTATCGATTATGCTGGTTGCTGGTCAAAACACAGCAATTAAGAAAGCAGTATTAATAGCTGCTTGTATCACTAAGCTGCCGCAAGCTGTTGCATGACCAGCCTGCCCAGTGTTGCTACGCCTTGATCCATGGCTTCCGACCATGGGTGTCCATAGCTCAAGCGGATATGATTTTGATACCGCCTTCCGGCAGAAAATATTTCGCCGGGCATGATACTGATATTATGATTGATAGCCTGGTGGAACAATTTTGCTGAATCCACTTCATGGGGAAGCTGCAGCCATATCACCGAGCCGCCACGGGGCTGTGAAATACAGGTCTCTGCTGGGAAATTGCGTGCTACGGCAGCCGTCATGCGTTGTGCATTGAATTTGAGTACCGGTAGTAAGCGTTTTATATGTCGGTCATAGTCACCGGATGCGATAAAGTCAGTCAATGTCATTTGCTGCAACAAACCTGACGAACAGGAAATAGCACGTTTTAATTTGTGTGCAGTAGCGTAGAAATTGCCGGCCAGCAGCCAGCCGATGCGATAGCCAGGTGCCACTGTTTTGGAAAAAGATGAACAAGTAAGCACCAGTCCTTTGCGGGAATAATACTGCGCAGGATGGGGACGTGGCTGGTCATAAATTAAATCACCATACACATCGTCTTCAATCAATGCGATTTCGTTGTTTTCGAGCAAGTCGACAAGCTCTTTACGCTGCTCATTAGAGCTCACGCAACCCAAAGGGTTATTGAGTGAAGAGGAAAACATACAGGCAGCTACATTGTGACGAAGCAAGGCTTTGCTCAAAGCATCAAGAGAAACTCCGGAAATCGGGCAAGTTTCAATTTCCAGAGCCAGCATGCCCAGACTTTCTATTAGTTCCAGTAAACCATGATATGCAGGGCTTTCCACAGCAATCACATCACCTGCTGAAGCTACCGATTTTAGCGCTAGCGCTAATGCTTCCTGGGCACCATTGGTAATCAGGATCTGATCCGGGTTAATTGAAAGGCCATGATTAAGGTAGCGATAGGCCAGTTGCCGGCGCAGGCCTAAGTCACCGGTTGTATGTGCATAACCCAGCGTGCGTTCTTCCGCTCGGGCCATAACCCGTTTCATGGTTCGGTGCAAAGTCTTGGTGGCAGGTAATGCCATACACGGGTTGGCAATACCCAATGGAAGTACATCAGGGCTGTGGATGGCGTCGTAAATCTGGTCAATCAGGTTTCTACAGCGCACTTCTACTGGCTTGCATGCCCGACAGTCTACGCTGACCAGCGGGTTGTAGCGTTTATCCTGGATGAAGTAACCGGATTTTTCCCTAGCTATTACTTGTCCCTGTCTCTCCAGTTCCAGATAAGCCTGACGGACCGTTGGGATGCTCACAGCAAGCTCATTGCTGAGCTGCCGTAATGATGGCAGCTTGTCGCCTGGGGCTAAAACCCCACTGGCAATCTGCTGGAAGATTAAATCTATAACCTGCTGGTAAAGGAAATCTCCGGATTGTTTATGTACACTGAGCATCGGTTAATCTGTATAGGTTTCATTTTTGAAAAACTGTATCTGTTATACATGCAGAGAGAGCGTATAGTCAAGCTCACAGCAATGGCTGCAGTGCAATCTATGAGGACAGGGCTATGAGCAATACAATGTTATATATAGTTTCCGTAGTAGTCTGGGGGTCCACCTGGTTTGCGATCAGTTTTCAGTTGGGCAATGTGGAACCAGAAGTGTCGCTTGTCTACCGGTATGGGATAGCGACTGCGTTATTGATTGGCTGGTGTCTGCTGCGGCATTTGCCGATGCGCTTCGGTTTATTCACCCATTTCCGGTTTATGTTGCTCGGCTTGTTGCTGTTCAGTCTCAACTACATTGCTACCTATTCAGCACAGCTATACATTACCTCGGCGCTTAATGCAGTAGCGTTTTCCACCATGATGTGGATGAATGTGTTGAATACCCGGTTATTTTTTGGCACCCGAATCGAAGCCAAGGTTTATGTGGGTGCAGCGTTGGGTATGGCTGGCGTCGTAGTATTATTCTGGCCGGAGGTTAGTGCCATCAGCTGGTCCGATAAAACGCTGTTGGGTGTGACTTATTGTCTGAGCGGGGCATTGTTGGCATCGTTGGGGAACATGGTATCGCAAAGCACTCAAAAACAGGCAGTGCCGGTGTTGCAGTCCAATGCCTGGGGGATGTTTTATGGAACATTGTTTACCGCTCTGATTGCATTGAGGCAGGGCCATGAATTCACTTTTGATACATCAATGCCATATGTTGCCTCGCTACTCTATCTGGCTGTTTTCGGTTCCATCGTGGCATTTGGAACCTACCTGAAACTGCTGGGCCGGATTGGAGCACACAAGGCCGGTTATGCAGTAGTCATGTTTCCGGTGGTGGCATTGATTTTGTCAATAATGTTTGAAGGCCTGCAATTTGAACTGCATATCGTTACAGGTGTTCTATTGGTGTTGGTTGGCAATGTCATTGTGTTAGGCATTGGTAGGGGGAAGCTCCAGCTGATTGACGTGATCAAGCGGATCAAACTGCAACGTAGGGCGAGAAGCGTTTGAAGTTTTAGAATAATAACTGGCTAAAGCACTGATTGTTTGAATCAATCAGTGCTTGCCAGTCTTAAAAGCTGACGCGTAGACCCGCACCCGTTAGCACATCACCATCATCGTTCACTTGTACCAGTGCATTTATGCCAATGGTGTTATTAATTTTGAACAATCCGCTGACCCGGCCGAACACATTGTCGGCACTATCTTCCAGGTTAGCGTAGCCGGCTTTTAAAGTGAGTTCAAAATGCTCCGAGAAGGATGAACGGATACCTGCTGCCAGACTGAATCCATCTGAACTGCCTGAAACGGCTCCGGCATCTGCTCTGATGCGTTCATAAGCGCCTTCAGTAATAAAATCAGTATTCGAAGATATGGCGAAATGAGTACCTAAGCCGAAAGTAAAGGTTTCCAGATCAATGTCAGTGTTTGCGTTTGTGGTGGTAATACTGCCTGGACCAAAGTTCGTGGTTCCCACACCGATATCATTAAATTCTAAATAACTGTATTCACCAAACAGATAAAAAGGCGTATTACCCAAACCCAGTGAACCTTGTAAACCAAGCCACAACTCATTGTCTAATGGACCATCAGGAAACAAGTACAGCGCATCAGCTTCAATATAGGTATAGCTGATGGTATCGGTGGATTGTGCATGACTTGTCATGGTGACAGTTAAGAATAAGAACGAACATAAAAATACTTTCATAAAAGCTCTCGCCAACTTGGTTTCAATAATGTGCCTAGCTAAGCCGGTAAATCAGCTCACTAAACTTTAACCAAGTGAACCTGACTTGAAGATGAATGAGTTAGCGGAAAAGCAGCCGGCGGAATTAAGCCATGATGCTCAAAAAGTTTGTGCTAAGAGGATAAAAGTATTTATTGCTGAGGTGATCGCTTTAATATCCAAGGGATGCGAACCTGCATTACCCGAACCCCGATAACAATAACAATAATCGAACTGATCACCACAGCTGGCCCAAATGACCATCCCGGAACACGGCCTGCTATTTCTGCAATAGCAGCCGCCATCAATCCCACATAAGAGCCCGCCATGAAGTAAGCATGTTGGTGTTTCCAGTGAGGTGTTTTGCGCAAAGCCGGCAAATAACCCGCAAACACAGTTGCCAAGCTAAACAGTGCCATCCAGTGAAACGGGCCGAAGTGGCCAAAAAGTTCGTAAATTAATAATGCTGTTAGGTTTACAAAAACCATCATGATTACATAAATACGTCCGACCCAACGGTGTCTGCGTGTGCCTTTGCGGCTTAGAATGACCAAAGTGCCGAACAAAATTGCCAGACTGGCGATCAACAGGTGTATTAGTCCCAACCAATGGCTTTCCAGGTGAGCAATCATTTTGTGATCAAGGTGAATTCGTGTAAAAAAACACTATACACCGTGATATAAAAATTGATACTTTAGCCATTCCACTGCTTAGCATTACATTGAAAAAATCATCATGCGACTCGACCGCAATAAAGTCATCGCCCTAATCAAAAATGAGTTTGGTTTAGCCGGTAACCTGCATCGTTTACCGGGCTATGCTGATGATAATTTCCATCTTCAGGACACAGAAAATGAATTTGTGATCAAATTTGCCGGTGCTGATACCGAGCTTGGTGAATTGGAAATGCAAAATGCGGCATTAGATCACTTACAGCAATATTGTCCAGAGCTTGAATTGCCCAGAGTACAGCGGAATCACCATTCTCAATCGGTGGTTAAAGTGGCAATAAATGATCAATCGCGCTGGTTACGGGTATTAAGTTATGTTAAAGGCAGCATCTATGCCGAGCTTGAACATCCGGCTGAGGAATTGCAATATGCGGCCGGTGAATTATTGGGTAAAATCGATCAATGCTTATCCGGTTTTCAGCACTCGGAGACGAGTCGACTGATGGACTGGGATCTCATGTATTTAGAGCGATTGGCACCACATGTTGAGTGCATCGCCGACATTGATGCGCGAGCGCAGGTGAAGTTGGCGTTGACTGGATTTATCGAACGGGTAACACCAGTGTTATCTGAGTTGCCTAAACAGGTAATTCATAACGATGCCAATGATTACAACCTGGTCATCAATCAAAAACTCAATCGTCAGTATCCATTATCGTTGATAGATTTTGGGGACCTAATGTATAGCATCCGCAGCGCGGAATTGGCAATCCTGCTCAGCTATATGATGTTTGGTCAATCTGATCCATTAGCTGTGGCCAGAAAAGTTACCCGTGGTTATCTGGCTCACATGCCGTTGCTGTCGGTAGAGTTGGATTTGCTGTTTCAACTTATCAATGGTCGGCTTTGCAATAGTTTAATCATGTCATCCAGATCAGCCAGGCAGCGACCGGATGATAAATACATAATGATTTCAGCAAAACCTGCGATGGCATTGCTGGAGTTTATGCAGAACCTGGGTGAGCAACAGTTCATACAACAACTTGAGTTGGACTTATGAAGCAAATACCCGAACGCAGCGTTACCGAAATACTTGATATTCGCCGGAAGTATCTCAATCCAAACATGAGCGTTTCCTATCAGCAACCGCTGAAAATTGTTCGCGGTAGTGGCCAATATCTGTTTGACGATAATGGAATTCGTTATCTGGATATGGTCAACAATGTTTGCCATGTTGGTCATTGTCACCCACGGGTGGTGGCAGCCGGGACTGAGCAAATGCGAACTTTGAATACCAATACGCGGTATTTGCACGATTTGCTGGCAGAGTACACCCTGCGTCTTACCGCAGCTTTTCCTGACCCACTGGAGGTTTGCTTTTTCGCCTGTACCGGAACCGAAGCAAATGATCTGGCTATTCGTCTGGCCAGAGCTGCAACCGGCGGACGGGATATTATCTGCGTGGAACACGCTTATCACGGGCATTCTCCGGCGTTGATTGATATCAGCCCTTATAAGCATGGCAGTGCTGGCGGCGAAGGTGCTCCTGAGTATGTCCGTACGGCGCCGGTGCCGGATATTTATCGTGGTTTGTATCGTGAAGATGACCAGCATGCGGGGCAGCATTATGCACAACATGTCAGCAATATTTGCGATAGTCTGGATAACAGTGACAGGAAACTGTCAGCATTTTTTTGTGAATCTTTGTTAGGTTGCGGCGGGCAAATTATATTGCCTGATGGTTATTTGAAAGCTGCTTATCAGGCTGTTCGCCAGCATGGTGGGATTTGCGTGGCTGATGAAGTTCAGGTCGGTTTTGGACGGGTAGGAACACACATGTGGGCTTTCGAGCAGCAAGGTGTGGTTCCGGATATCGTTACCCTGGGTAAGCCGATAGGTAATGGTCATCCAATCTCAGCTGTAATCACCACCCGAAAAATTGCGGATGCATTTATGAATGGAATGGAATATTTCAATACTTTTGGTGGTAATCCAGTGTCCTGTGCCATTGGTTTGGCGGTAATGGATGTTATTGATGAAGAACACCTGCAGCAACATGCTCTGGCAACGGGCGGTTATTTACTGGAACAGCTTTATCAGTTACAACCGGCACATGAGCTCATTGGAGATGTCCGGGGTGCAGGTTTATTTATCGGTATTGAATTGGTGTCCGATCGTCATTCACGGCAGCCGGCAGCAAATCGGGCGGAGGAGGTAGTTGAGAAAATGCGTCATCGAGGGGTGCTGCTAAGCACTGATGGCCCTGATCATAATGTGATCAAAATTAAACCACCAATGCCTTTTAACAAGGCCGATGCTGATTTATTTCTGACTGAGTTTGATGCCGTATTGAATGCTATCGGCTAGTGCAGGCTTGGTTTACTATACAGTGGCTGTAAAAGCTTGATGTCGATGATCTGCATTAACAATAATCAGAACAATACAGCAGCAGGGTCGGAGTTGTTTCGGGTTTATCCTGCTGTGAGCAGGAAATTTGGCTGCAGGATTCATTGTCTGCTTTTTATGCTTGGTTTTGTCGCATCGCTGGTACATGCTCAATCACTGAATTTTTTTGTCAACAATAAACCTGATCCGGTCTATGAGTATGGTCGTCAATTGGTAATGCCGGTGGGTTTTGGTGAAGCTGAATTTACCTTTGAATGCTGGATCAGAGCTGATGGCAGTTTTCCTATTGGGCCGACCATTCCGGGTACAGAAGGACAGCGAGTGAATTGGTCGGATGCTGATAATATGCCGTATTCAAACCCGGATTGGTGGTTTGAAGGTAATTTCCTGCTGGATGGCCACAACAACGCAGACTTTGAAGATGGTACTTTCAGCTTGCAGTTTTATGGGGGGGGAAGGGTCCGTTGGATGTTTGGGGACGGAACTGTTGCAGGTCTAGGCCGGGTGCGCTCAATTGGTGCATTCCCAGCTACCTTAACCCCACCATTGTTGGATGACCGCTGGCATCAACTTACTTTGGTCAGGCGCTGGCTTGCTGTCAGTGATGCGCAGTTGGAGTTGTGGGTTGATGGGGTATTGGTCGACAGCCAAATCAGCCCGGCGCGGACTGATATGCGAGTCTGGTGGGATAATTGGGATGGTTTTCCAGGTGGTCAGCAAGGCTGGTTCTGGGGTGTGGAAAAACAAGCCGCGATTGGTGTGCTTGCGCAGTATGAAGATTACAAGGGTCTACTTGATGAGGTTCGCTTCTGGTCAAGAGCAAAACTACCCATGGAAATAACAACCGGCTTTGCAGATCCTGTGGCTGGCAGTGAGCCCGGACTGGTTGGATATTATCCTTTTGCAGAGGGGCTGGGAACCACAACCGGTAATGTATTGAACGGTAGCAAAATTATTACACTGGTTAATGGTGGTAATGCAATCTGGTCGGCAGAAGATGTATTCAGCATATTGTTTTCTGACGGATTTGAGTTGAGGTAATACAGCTGGGTTATTCAAGGCAAGTTCGTTTCACCAACAATAGCTTTAAGACAAAGCACAGAGCAGGCTACAATGCCCATCGCAAATGCCGTCATGTGTGTTGAATTAGATTTGGAAGGATATTGGTATGGAGTTGTTTTCTGTAGAAAACCTGATTAGCTTATTTATGTTGGTGCTGCTGCAGGCAGTATTGGGTTTTGATAATTTGCTTTATATTTCGCTGGAATCCAAGCGTGCACCAGTGGATAAGCAGCGCATGGTCAGGCGCTTGGGTATTGCGCTGGCAGTGATATTACGCATTGTCTTGTTGTTTGTGATCATGCGTATGATTCAATATTTCCAAGCTCCGGTATTTAACCTGGGTTGGACAGGTGTGGTAGAAGGTGAATTTAATTTCCACAGCCTGATAGTGCTGGTAGGCGGGGTGTTTATTCTGTATACCGCAACCAAGGAAATCTGGCACATGATGAGTGTTCAGAACCTTGGCCATGATGAGCGGAAATCCTCGTCTGTTGGGAAAGTGATTTTTCTGATTGTAGCAATGAACCTGGTGTTTTCTTTCGACTCAATCCTTAGTGCGATGGCCTTGAGTGATGTATTCATTGTGATGGCGACTGCAATTGTGATCGGTGGAGCGCTGATGATTTTATTGGCTGACAGTGTTTCCAACTTCCTGGAAAAAAACCGGATGTACGAAGTATTGGGCCTGTTTATTTTATTTGTGGTTGGAATCATGTTGTTGACGGAGGGCGGTCATTTGGCTCAATTGAGTTTGTTTGGACACCACATCACACCAATGACCAAGGCTACCTTCTATTTTGTTATAGGCGTGCTGGTGATTACTGATGTTGTGCAATCACGTTATCAGAGAAAACTATTGGCGCAGCGCAAGCGCAGCCAAACGCTTGCGCATGTTAAAGAAGACGTTTAGTGTCGAGCGTTTGTGAATATAACCTTGCCAGCTTGATTATTGGTTTTTTAGTTGCCTATTCCTGAATGCTGGTGATATTTGCAGAGCTAGGAAGGACTTCGGGAATTTGGTTATTAAGCAGATCAATCACAGGCTCAAAACCGTAGGCTGGTCGCCAGCCTAGTTGTGCTTGAGCGTGGCTTGGATCTTATACACGGTCGATTGATTGTGGCAGTGACCAGCACAACTGGTCGAAGTTGCGAGCCAGCTCAGAGCTTGTTGCGTTAAGCGACTAAACTGAAAGTGGTGTGCGTTATGATTAACTGGCGCGATGTTGCCAGCGGTAAAGTCCAATAATACTCAATACCACCACGTATCCAATATTCCACCAGATACCCTGATCATGGGTAATATGTGTATACATGGCACCGAACATAATGACGATTAATCCGACTGCTGCATACGGCGCCAACCTGGGAATTAAAAGCCCGATAGCACCGGCGACTTCCAAAGCTGCAATCAGATAAAGAAACCAGGGTGAGTAGCCCCAGCTGGCAAAGCGATGAACCCAACCTTGCTCAATGAATTTGGGGATGCCAGCCAGAAGAAATAGAGCAGCAGTCAGGCCAGCCAGGACCCATACGGCGATATTCATGATTCTAGCTTTATTCATAAGCACTTCCCGATAACCTGATTGCTTTTGATTAAAACCCGGCGCATCGCTGTGGGGCAAGTGGTCAGGCAGTTTGCTGACAGAGCCCTGACATGCTGGTAACACAACTATGATAATTCTCATCAGCAAGTGTAAATGTTCGTTCGGTTGACCTATGTTTTCGAATATTTAAGAGTAATTGCTTTATTCCCTGTTGTATCTGTATACTAAGTAGTAACTCAGTGAGTATATACTCATTAAATGACGCGATTGATTCAAAAACAACAAACCCGGCAACGGGTCATTTCAGCGGCAACCTATCTGATTTCCAAGCAGGGGTTAGCGGCCATGCGTACCGCAGATGTTGCCGAACGAGCAGGTTTGTCTCACGGTGGGATTTTTGTGCATTTTCCGACCAGGGAAAAATTGCTTACTGAGGTGGTCAGCCAGATCGGCTGCAAAATCACTGATAAGTTGCATGCTCTGATTTCCAATGATGCTGCACTGCAGCAGGTGTTGGAAGCGCATATTCAATGCTTGAGTGAGCATGAAGCAAGCTATACAACATTTTTACGTGAGAGCCGTTTATTACCACGCGACGTGCTACGCACCTGGGTTGGTATTCAGTCTGCCATTTCAGTGCATATGGCGACTCCAGCAGAACTGGCTATGCAGCAAAGTCAAATACGGCAAATGCCTATACACCTGCTGTTTAATACCTGGGTTGGCTTAGTGCATCACTATTTAATGAATCGGGATTTGTTTGCACCCCGTTCTTCAGTTCTGAAAAGACATGGAAAAGAATTGATTGAGCATTTCATGTCATTGATAACACCCATGTGAGTAACAGCAGCCTCACAATAATCTGATTGATCAGGTAACAACTATGAATAAAAATCTTGCAGTCATTCTTCATGGCCTCGGTATCTGGTTGATACCATTTGTTTTGGGTTTTTTATTATTTCCAGTTAAGCAATCTATACCAGAGCTATTTGATGCCGTGATGGCCGTCAGTGTTTGTGCAAGTGCGGTGT
The DNA here is from genome assembly GCA_021772985.1 of Gammaproteobacteria bacterium. Classification (GTDB taxonomy): domain Bacteria; phylum Pseudomonadota; class Gammaproteobacteria; order Xanthomonadales; family Wenzhouxiangellaceae; genus JAJFKX01. Next base: position 60,685 of record JAJFKX010000019.1, on the reverse strand, counting down.
TGTTCAGTTTGCTGTATCTGAAGAGGTTCAACACAGAATCGTTTGGTGCCGGCGTCAGTTTGGGTATTAACTGGTTGATTATATGTCTGGTGGTTGATGCTGGTCTGTTTGTGCTGGTATTCCAGTGGGGCTTCTGGCAATACCTTGCCGATATTGGAGTCAGTTATCTTGTTGTGCCGATCATCACTATCGGCATGGCGTATGCGATGCGAATAAATGGAGGTGAGCGATGAGCAATAAGAACTGTATCAGTTGTGGAATGCCAATCAGAAAGCCGGCTGAAGCAGCTATAGGAGACGATCAAAAACCGTATTGCTACCATTGTGCTCAACCGGACGGCAGCATGAAAAGCTACTCAGAAGTATTGGTTGGTATGACGGCTTTTATTGTGCAAACCCAAGGCTTGGATGAAAGTGTTGCGCAAGGGCTGGCTGGGGAAATGCTGGAAAAACAGCCCGCCTGGCGTACTGCTGATTGAAAACTGATCGTTAAGGTCTTTTCATTCAATAGACAACGCGCCTTGATAATTCAAGGCGCGATATAAGTTCAAAATCCAGAATACGCTTTATTCAGCTGCTTTAATTCCGTCCAGGTCATACCAGGGGGTTGGGTTGATCGGGCAACGGAAACGTACACCGTCAGAGGTAAATTCAACTGTAGTGGTGCGTGTTTGGCCTGGGTCCAGAGGGAACATATCAATCTGATCATGCGTCTTGAAGTTCTGTAATTGGAATCCAACAACTTTTGTAGTCTTATTGCTTACTGTGATCTCATAGGTGCCTGTTTTCAATCCTGCCAGTGTTTTATCGGCTGAAAAATAGCCACCGTATTGATCCAGATGAATACGGGTAATACCATCAGCATCAGGCCGTGCAACTTCGGCACTGGCCAAAACAGGTATCGCCAGGGCAAATATCAATGTACTGATTGTGATTAATTGCTTAAACATAAGTCACCTCATTTGTGTTGTTTGTCAAAGTGTGTGGCTATGTTAGCCCTGGGTTCAGAAAGGAACCATGCTGTGGAGTCGCTGATTTATGTCCAATAGTCCGGAGCGTATGTTTGCCGGGTGCTTTTAGCTGCTGTCATAATGTGACTGTTTAACCAAAGTGGCCGATTTGATTACTAACGGGTATAACTAAAATGGATGTTGTCAGCGATATTTTGAGAACCATCCGTTTAAATGCAAATGTCTATCACAATGCACAATATTGTGGTAACTGGTTGATGCAGGGTAAACAGGTGAACAACGCCAGTTTCCACTTTGTATCACATGGCCGATGTTACCTGCATTTACCTGAAGTAGAGCAGGTTACTGAGCTTGGGCAGGGGGATTTATTGCTGTTCCCACGAAATCAGCAGCATCAAATATCTGCTTCTCAAACAGTGCCTCAACAATCCGAAAGCTCTTCCTTCGAAGATTATCAACAAGGCGTATTACCGGATAGCACCGGCCTGGTCTGTGGTTTACTGGAACTGGAACATATTCACAGTAACCCCTTGTTGGATGAGTTGCCATCGGTTGTGATAGTTCGGAACCAGCCGGAAGAACATTATTGGGTAATGCCGTTGCTGCAACTGATCAACCAGGAACTGTTGGACAAAAGTCCAGGCTGTGAAGCGGCGGTTGATAAGTTGGCCGACATGCTGTTTATTCAAGTGATCCGCTGTTATTTAAGGCATCATCAGCCAGCTACCGGGTTGTTGGCTGCGTTGCAGGACGACAAGTTACATAAGGCATTAAGGTTGATCCATGCAAAACCTGCAGATAAGTGGACACTGGATTCATTGGCAAGGGCGGTAGGGGTTTCACGTTCGGTATTTGCACAGCGTTTCAAAGTAACTATCGGTGCTACGCCGATGGGCTATCTAACTCGCTGGCGTATGCAACAGGCTTATCGCTGGCTGCATGATGAGCAACTATCGGTGCTGGATGTGTCAGAACGCTCAGGTTATCAATCAGACTCAGCCTTTAGTAAGGCTTTTAAAAAAGTATTTGGTTTTGGGCCGGGAGCAGCCCGCCGGGACTTGGGTGTGAAGTCGCTTGGATTAGTCGAACAGTGAGAATTTTGCCAGGTCTAGTCTGTATACTGCCAATTCAAAACAGTATTAGGAATTGCAATATGGGACGGCCAACTAAAAGCAAGATAACCATTATCAGCAGCTTAATATTGGTTGGATTGTTGCTCGCTTTGATCTCACCAGTACAAGCTCAACAAAGTTTCGACCCTCAGGTGGCCGCAGACACCTATGTTAATAGCTTGACTGAAGAGCAAAGAGCCAGTTCCGATGCATATTTCGAAGGTGGTTATTGGTTGCAGTTATGGGGTTTGTTATACACCCTGGCAGTTGCCTGGTTGTTGCTTAATTTTCGAATATCCGCACGCATGCGTAATTGGGCAGAACGTGTAATCAGGTATAAGCCATTACAGACAGCAATATATGCCGGTCAATACATTGTACTGACTGCTGTTTTATTTCTACCTTTAACTGTTTACCAGGGCTATTTCCGAGAACATAAATATGGGTTGGCCACTCAGACTTTTGCGCCATGGTTCAGTGAACAAATGATAGGTTTGGGGGTGAATTTGGTGCTGATGAGTTTATTGCTGGTAGCGTTATACGCTGTGATTCGTCGAGCCCCTCGTTCCTGGTGGCTATGGGGGACCGGGGTCAGCGTGTTATTTATGTTTTTTGCACTCACTATTGCACCGGTTTTCATCAATCCCTTGTTCAATGATTATCAACCCTTGGAACAAGGCGAGATACGCCAATCTATATTGTCACAAGCACGCGCCAATGGGGTACCAGCAGATAATGTTTACCAGTTTGATGCTTCCAGGCAAACTACCCGGATAAGTGCCAATGTCAGTGGGTTTATGGGTACAACCCGGATCAGCTTGAATGATAACCTGCTGAATCGTACCACTCCGGAAGAAATTGAAGCAGTCATGGGGCATGAATTAGGCCATTATGTGCTCAATCATGGCACCAAGCTGTTTATTCAGTTCGGATTGGTGTTGGCGCTTGGTTTTGCCTGGTTGCGCTGGTCATTTGATTATTGCCAGCGACGTAAGGGTGATCAGTGGGAGGTCCGGGGTATTGGAGATACCGCTGGTTTGCCATTGGTAATGGCATTGATCAGCATATATTTCTTTTTTGCTACGCCGGTTACCAACAGCATCATCCGCAGTGCTGAAAGCGAAGCTGATATTTATGCATTAAATGCTGTTCGACAACCTGATGGCTTTGCCCGGGTTGCCATGCGTTTAAGCGAGTACCGCAAGATTGACCCCGGTTACTGGGAAGAAATCATTTTCTACGATCACCCCAGTGGCAGGACACGTGTCGAGATGGCGATGCGCTGGAAAGCCGAGAACCTGGATAGCTCAGACTAGTAGGTTGTAACCGGATTAATTAAGTACTAACCGGGTGTGATGCACTCAAGACCGTTCATTTGCAGCCGATAAATATCAGAATTGCCATTACGATCAGAATTAAAATAGATATACCGGCCATCACGTGTCCAATAAGCATAGCTGTCTTTCCAGTCACCACCTGTCAATTGGATGGTGTTACCGTTTGGGTGCATTAGATACAAGTTGCGCAGCTCAGGTTGTTGATTAATATCACTGCTGAATACAAATGTCTGGCCATCCGGCGCCCAACTAGGGTAGCTTTCTTCATAGGGTGTTAGGGTTAGCCGGGTTTCTTGTTTGGTAGCCATTTCATAAGTGTAAATATCAAAGTCATAGCCACCTTCTTCCCGTTGGGAGAGCATTCGGTTAAAAATAATTTTACTGCCGTCCGGTGAAAACTCTGCATTGGCATCGTAGCCTGTAAAGTTGGTTAATTGTTGCAGTGATTCCGTGTTGCGAGCATACAGGTATATTTCATAATTGCCTGAGCGGGCGGAATTAAACAGAATTGATTGACCATCCGGAGAGTAGCTGGAAAGAAAATCCCAGGCAGGATTTGCAGCGATAATTTTAAACTCGCCTGATTCCAGATTATGCTCGTAAATATCGGTTCGTTCATCGGCAGTGTTTTGCGCGCCAGTCAATAACTTTCCATCAGCAGAAAAGCTGCCGGAGTTGTTGATCGGTTGAGGCAGTGCCTGTTGTTCACCGGTTAACAGGTTAAGCAAGTTAGCGCCGCGGATAGGGTTGCCTTCAGTGTCTTCACCGTTGGTCCAGGCATAAGCCAGCCATTGATGATTGGGACTAACTCCCTGGAATTGGAATTCGTCGTAAGGCTGGTTGGTTAGTTGTTCAATAACACAACCCCGGGTTCCTGTGAAATTGCTGAAGTGGTGCTCATCCGGTTGTTTTTTGCAGCTAACCAGGCTGGTTGACAAAGTGACTATTAACGCCAGGCTGTTGATCTTGGTCAGGTGATGTTTTTGCATTGATGATCAGACCTGTTAAGAGCTTGTTGCAGGCAATAAAGGGATTGGATAGATACCAACTATCGCTTCGAAAAGCCAAGGCTGTCTGATGGATAAACCAATTAATCCATTATCACAATGTCATTATTTATAGCACTGTAACGGCTCCGGTACATCTCCGGTTAAGACAGAAAGGTTGAAATACCCGTCCAGGCTACATTCGAATCCTATGGGTATATTTATCCGTGGGCAGTTTGCCTTATTTCTGTCGCAGCTAATCGTCGATTACCCTCTTACCTGGGTTGAAGTTGTTAAGCTTAATCAGCAACTTCTAGCGGAATACAGAGTATGCGATGCCAGCATTAATGCGAATATCACTGGGTTTATGTTTACTTTGTCTGGCAACCAGTACTGCTGGCCTGGAGCTCGAACATTTTAATTCAGATGAAAACGATATAAATATTACCTTCAGCGCAGATGGCTTGGAGGCCTGGCTGGAGCGTCGTAATGGAGCATGGGGAGTCCAAGGTCAGCAAAGTTGTTTACTCCACACACGACGTAACCCTGCAACCTCAAACTGGTCGCCACTGGTGCCGGTATCTTTTGCTTTAGCGGGCTATAGTGATGGTGATCCATTTTTTGATGATGATTCACAAACACTGTATTTCACTTCAGATCGGCCACACTCATCGCTGCCGGTAAACGATACCAATATCTGGCGGGTTATTCGCAGCAATCAGCACTGGGGAGCACCAGAACCTTTATCCACCCAGATCAATCGCGAAGGCGTTGAGTTTAGTCCGGTACGTCGGGGCAGCCGACTCTATTTCGCAGGCTGGTATGACGGAAATGGCGATTTATATGTGGCTGAAGAACACCAGGATGGCGATTGGACCCGCAATAAGCTGGGAGCCGGGCTTAACAGCTTAACGGGGGAGTGGAATCTGTGGGTGTCTCCCGATGAACAGCTGATGTTTTTTGAAGCCTCCGGGCGCAGTACCAATGTCAGCAGGCCAGGCGATATTTATGCCAGTCTCAAAGATCAGATGGGTCGTTGGCAACCAGCTTTGCCGGTCAGTGAGTTGAACGGCGCTGGTTCAGATCTAAATGCTCGGATTATTGGGAATCAGTTGATTTATGCCAGCACCTCCAAGCATCCGAAACATGCTGATTTATATAGCTTACCGGCACAACCGGTGATCGAGCGCATCGCCGGGGCTTATGATCGAGCTTTGTATGTGGCTAATCGCTCCAGCCATGAAGTGGTATCAGTCAACCTTGCTAAAGGCAGCATTGCCACCAGAGTTTCGATTGGGCCAGGCCCGCATTTGTTAGCGGTAACAGCTGAAAAAGTCGCGGTGGCTGCGTATGGCATCTATCCTCGACCGCATTCGCAACCGGTGACAAAAATGCCGGGCTGGATACAGGAAGACGGCGGCGCTTTGCTGGTATTGGATGGTGTGCCCAGCCGTCATCAATTGCGTTGTCAACATCCTCATGGCTCCGTTTGGGATGACACCGGACAGCGTTTATGGGTCAGTTGCGAAGATCGTTTCGGCGCTATTGAAATTGATTTCAGTAAGACTCAACCCGGTTATCGGTTGCTTCCCACTGGCCAAAGCGGGGCACATGTAATGGCCTGGGATGAGCCACGCCAGCAATTGTTAATCGCGCATACTGGTGCTGGAGGTGTGGCATTTGTTGATCCAGTTTCTGCTGACAATACATTTGTACAACTGGCGAGTGGCAGTGAAGCTTTGTGGGTGAATCCCGATCAGCCTGAGTTATGGGTAACGCTTGGGCCTTCAGGGCAGCTTGCAGTAGTGGGTCTGGAAACGAAAAGTGAGCTAGATCGAATCAGTCCCGGCTGCGCTTTCCCGATTGATTTTGCTCAGGCTTGGGACGGTCTGTTGTGGGTAGCTTGTTTCGGTTCGTCAGAAGTTATTGCTATCAACCCAGTTACCCGCAAGGTTGTAGATCGTTTGTCATTGCCGGCGGGGCCGTTGAACATTGAAGCACATCCGTTGCTGCCGGTGTTGTACGCCAGCTTGCCACGACGCAATGCGGTGATTGAAATCAGCCTGATCGGACGGGGGGTTACCCGACGTTTTGAAACCGGTATCGAGCCGGATGGCCTGGCAATTATTGCGACTAAATGAGGTGTGCAGTCTAATGATTTAAGCAGGCATGAAGCAGTCTGTGCAGCAAGCATCGATTAAATCACAGACGCTCCTTAATAAACAGGTTGTTCAGGCCAATCCGATTGGTACAAGCGGATCATCAGTTTTTCTAATCGGGTGATTAAAAAATTTAATTTCCATAATTACCAGTAAACCAATAATCTGAATCCACCTTGCAGGGAAGCCAGCGTGTCCGGCACCGATCGAGTGTAGGTGTCATTAAATGAGCAGGTATTAAGTGTTACAGATCGTGGCAACCAAGCAGGGCCTAACCAAGGAGCTATCAATGAAACACTAAGGAGGGTGTCATGATACGTACTCGTTTTTATTGCCTGTTTGGCCTAATAATTTTCGTTTTAATCAGTTTTTACGCCAGCGCACAAACTGTGCTGCCTGGCCCGGGAGTCGTTCCTGTACCTATACCGTTACCAGTCCCGCGGTTTGATACCTGGAAAACCAAACCCGGTACGTTTAAAAAACCAGATTACCCCATTGTGTTTGTTGCCTCTTATCGAGATAGTGCAGTTTGGAATGGCGGCAACTTCGGTACTGATGTTACCGAGGTTGGTGTCCCCCTTGGTGGTCAGCAACTGTGGATAGTGTTACCCAACGGCGTAGCGAAAAAATTGTTTCCTATCCCCTCTGTCCATGCTGCTGAAGTGGATGCCCCGATCAATGACCCCAGCGTACCTCATATCATTGGCTCAGTGGTGGAGCCCAGTATTTCCATCGATGGTACATTGGTTTACTTTACCTACGTGCATGATGCCACCAACCTTCCGCAGTTTTGTTGCCAGTCTACCGGTCATTCCAATTTTGAAGGCTGGACACTTGGTGGCGATTTATATGTGATTGACTTGGAACCGTTGATCAATAACTGGTCACTGGCACCAGCGCAGCTGGAATTTTCCCGATTGACGCAAACGCTGCCAGGTCAGGAATATGCTGATGCCATGAATGCTGATGCAGCCGAAACCACTGAAAACAATTTTCCCGCAGGCGTTGTTTATACCGGTGCGATAGAAATTGACACCGCATACGGACGTAAACTGCTGTATACCGGAACCCAGCGACAACTGGGTAATTCCAATACGCGGCAAAACCGTAAGAACAGGAATTTTAATTTATTCTCAGCTGATATTGATTTTGTAAGTAATGAGTATGAGCTGAGCAATATCAAGCAGGAGCAATACTACACAACCACTTCAGCGATCAGCCCCAACCGGATGCGGGTTGGCTACGCATTTTCTTATCAAGCCAATACTGAAGAAAACCGGCAGTGGCATATGCAACAGGTTATCGGCCATCAATGGACACCCTTATATGGCTATGGCATCGGCAATGAGGCGGCGCATTTAAGCACTTTCTGCGTAAAGAACAACCACAGCGCGCAACTGCCGGCCGGTGATTATGAGCTGGTTGCTCAATATTACAATATTAATAACAATGGCTTCGGCGCTGTTATCTCGCAGCCGATGGTCGATGTCGGTAAAAATATTTATAACGACCCGGTGACTTATGGAGTTGTGCCTAAGCAATATAATTCTGTAAAAATCACTTCAGGTGTTATTACCAGCGATAATCCAGGCCCGATCGGTAAGTTCACCACACCTGGCTGTGGTGGCCCGGATGAGCTGTTTTTGGCTTATGATCCAGGGATCGCCAATCATAAAAACCAGCAGCATACCTATAATCCGGAAATAGTGTTCACGGATCTGGAGGCTGCCAACCCCTCAACCAATCCGAGTGCTTATCAACCGGTGGTGCGAGCCAAGACCGCAAAATGGAGCGCCTTGTGGCCGAAGCCTGTCATTGATTGGACACATCGATTGACAGGAGTCCCTGATCCGGGCGGCAATGCCCAGCAGCAGCCACCAACCAGTCCTATCGACAATAATTTCCCTGAACCGGCGGGTTCACCGTTTGGTATGCTGGGTACTTCAGCACTTTATAACACCGATGTCACGCCAATTGACTGTCGCTTTACCGCGAATGATTATTACGATCCATTTGAGCAAAATGACGGCAAGGTCGATAACCTGTACAACAATATCGCTAATTTAAGTCGATTAATGGTGGAAGATACAACCGGGACGCTAACCGGGAATATCTTAAATCAAACCGGTTCTTGCACTATGCCGGGTATGTCCGATATTTTTGGGATTGCCTTGTATTTGACCAGTAACCGAATCAGTGAGAATAGTTTTTCGTCAAATAATCGTGGTTACTCCACCGATAAAAACAGTTCCAAGGAATCCAAGCGTTTATTGGGTGTATTTGAGCTGGGTATGCTGGGCCAACTGGATTCATCGTTCAAGGCGATTGTGCCGGCCAATGCCCCGGTGGAATTTCATCTAATTGATAAAAATGGTGCCAAATTAGCAGACGTGAGATCCTGGCACAGCTTGAAGCCGATGGAAACGCGGGTGGATTGTGGTGGTTGTCATAACCATCGGATTGAGCCTGGTTCCAGCATCGATTGGAGTACCAGTGATTCATCCAGTGCATTGATTTCACCTTTAGACACCGTGCGGCAGACCACCTATATTGAATATGATGCAATGTGCCAGCCACAATTGGCCAGTTCAACGAATCCGGTAATGGATATCCCTGTGTGGCAGGATATTTCAGCTGATCTGGATGCTAACTGCAATTCCTGCCATGAGCAAAATGCCACGCCTACAGTAGCCGATGACGGCAGACAGGCTTTTTCCTATGATCAAACCAAACTGAATAGCTTCAGCAATGGCAATCCGGTAGCGGGTAATCCTTTGGATCAATTGTTCTCAAGGAAATACATCGATCGTTATGGTGCTAACAGCAGCAGGTTGTTCTGGGCTGCATACGGGGCAAGAACCGATGGCCGTTATAACGACCGGGTTCAATATCAACCGGAGTTTCCTGATTACAGTACCTGCAGCAACGGTTCTCCGGAAAAATGTGGTTATCGTTTTAGCAGTATTCATGCTTCGTTGCAGATCTGTGACGGCACTAATCCAGCAGCAGCACGCTGGGTGCATGAACTGGCCCAATGGATTGATAATCATGCGCCTGCCGATATGCCGGGCAAGTCTTACCAATACCATTATGACCGCTACCACCCAACTGTGGATGCGGCCCTGGTTCCAGGCACAGATTGTTTACACCCAAGCGAGTTCAAGGTTGGATTCTGGGATGACTCAGGGAGCCTGGCTGCGTTGGACATCCAGCTGAACGGTGCCCCCTGGGGTAATCCGCCAAGCAGTCCGGCTAACGGGTTCCATACTGTGTCACTTGGCGGGGGGGATATATCCGGCGTGTTGGATTGGATAATAACAGTGAAGGCAACCGATACAGCCACTGCACCTTCCATCACCGGTAATCAGCAAACCTATGAAAAAACGGTGGCTGAACTGGTGCAGGAATGCCAGGCAGCATTATAGTTATCGTGCTGTTAATTCAGGGGAGCTTGGGTTCACCAATATTTTTGTAAACAAAGATGTTGGTGAACCTGGGTATCCGATACAGTTGCTTATTTTAAGAGTTGATCGACTGCAATCTGCTAATTTATGCGAGCTTTATTGGTCAGGAAAGTTGCAGTGAATGACAGTTGTCTGAAATAAAAAAGATCGCGCTGTAAGCGCGATCAATTAAGGGTATTGAGATTAGGAAACAAACCAAAACCAGCGTTAAAATCCAGCTAAATATTATGATTTAGCCTGGCTGGGTGAAGTTCAGCAAACCTTTTATCCTGTCGATTATTCTGTCACTTTAGTTGAGGAGATGGAATGCGGCCAATTGTCGCAGCTGCTGCAGTATGTTTGACTTGTACCAGGGGGATGGGTATATGCTCTGAGTAGATAACCAAGGGCTAATTCTTGAACCCAAAACAACATTTACCTGGAAAAGCGCCGCTCGCTGCTAACTTGATTCGTCTGATAGCGCTGCGTTGGTTCATTATTACCGGCAGCATGGCTTTGCTGTTATTGGCGAATACCGGTTTTGAACTGATCAGCCACTCTGTGATTGCCTGGCTGGTGCTGGTTGCTTACGCCGGCATGAACACAGCGATGAGTTGGTGGTTACGAACCCGGCAGGATATTAAGGAATGGTTTTTTATTGCCAATCTAGCCCTGGATCTGCTGTTGATATGGTTGTTTCTACAATACAGCGGCGGTTCTGCCAATCCATTTACCTTATTGTTTTTGCTGCCGGTTATCGTGGCTGCGGCAACACTGCCATCTGCCGCAATCTGGTTAGTGACTGGTATGTCGATTGCAGCCTATACACTACTACTTTGGTTAACGCCGCAAGTACATGTGCAGCACAACATACAAAATGGTTTTGACCTGCACCTGCAGGGGATGTGGTTGGGGTTGGTGTTTATCGCGGCACTGGTAGCTTATTTTGTGACAGGTATGGGCCATGCCCTGCGTGAGCGCGAAACCCAGCTGGCCAAGGTCAGGGAGCAGGCATTACGTGATGAGCGGGTGATTGCATTGGGGGCGATGGCAGCTGGGGCAGCGCATGAGCTGGGGACACCATTGGCCAGTATGATGTTGCTGGTAGACGATCTGCAAGCAGATAACAGTGACCAGGAAAACAGCCATCGACGTTTGTTACTGTTGAAGTCACAAATTCAACGCTGTAAACAGTTATTGTCTAGTTTATCCATGCATGGAAATGAACTGCATGCCAAAGCCGGCCTGGCAATGACGCCGGCGCAATTACTCGACAGTTTGTTGCGCCGTTGGCAGCTGCTGCGGCCGGATACAGCAGTAAAATTATGTTGGAAAGGATCAGTCCCTAATGTGAGAATATTGGCCGATGAGACTCTATTTCAATCTTTAAGCAGCTTGTTGAACAATGCTGCTGATGCATCAGCAGAAACCATTCAGATGATTGCCAGCCTGCAAGGACAGGATTTGATCATTGAAATTGAAGATCGTGGGCCAGGAATCAGCCAGGGCATTGCCAGGCGAATTGGCCGCAAGCCGGTTAGTAGCAAGGCAGATCAGCATGGCCTTGGCATAGGCTTATTGCTTGCCAGTTCGGTGATTGAGCGACTGGGTGGCGAAGTTGCTCACCGGCCTGGAAATAATGGTGGAACAGTGGCTTCGGTGCGCCTGCCATTGGAGCAACTGCTGGTTGAGAATTCACTGGATGGAGACCTGGATTGACTGATGTACGGCAAATACTGGTGATTGAAGATGATGCGGTGTTTGGTAAGTTATTGTCAGAGTCTTTGATTCGACACGGATTTCAGCCAACGGTGTGTACTCAGGCAGCTCAGGCATTGACGACAGCCGCAGCTGTCGCCGCAGATTATGTTGTACTGGATCTTAATCTGAATGGGGACTCAGGCTTGGAACTGATTACTCCATTGCTGGAGCTGAATCCTTCAGTTCGAATCGTGGTGCTGACCGGCTTTGCGAGTATAACCACGGCGGTTCAGGCTATTAAGCTTGGTGCAAGTGAGTATCTGACCAAACCTGCCGGGATAGATCAAATCATGCAAGCATTGCGTGGTGAATATAAGCCCAGCCCGATGACTGCGCCGAACGAACCGATGAGCGTAAGACGTATGGAGTGGGAACATTTGCAGAGAGTGCTACAAGAGTGTGATGGCAATATCTCAGAGGCTGCGCGACGAATGAATATGCATCGACGTACACTCCAACGAAAACTGCAGAAAAGGCCAGTCAAAAAATAGTTAATCTGGAGTTTAAAATCACTTTTACAGGTTTATCGAGAGCCCTATGGCAGTTTGGAAAGCACATGACCTTGCTTGAGAGGGTGCTCGGGTGAGTCATTATTTATTATTAGAGCAGGCAGCTAATTTGCCGACTATGTATTGCGTAACAGAGCGTATTAAGAACGACTTCATGGTTGGCCGGGTTGATTATTTTCGGCAGCAAAAGCCAGATTGTCTACCTGCCCAGAAGGCCAGCTAGTTACTGGTCTTCCAGCTCAAAACCATTGTTAAAAAAGGCCTCACCACATTCCATCGGAAGCGCGAAGCCGTTGGTTACATTCAAGCTGTTTGAGTTGGCAGGGTCTGCGTCTATCCCCAAGCCAAAGGCAGCGAAGGCCTGCCACATGGTGCAGACATCACCACCCCCGAAATTATCGATGGCTGCCTGGATCATGCCGTCTCGCATGTCGGTAAAAGTCGGACCACAAGGAACCAGCTTCATGCCTTCATTCACGTATAACATAGCGCGTTGGTTTCCACTTCCACCCAGCGAGTTATGTAAATCAGGGTCGAAGCCATGCTTATCCACCAGTGCCCAGTAAACTTCCCAGGCTGCCTGCGCCCATACCGAACCAACCCCATGGGGGATGCTGACACCGCTTCTGATGGTTTCATAGGTATAGCTATTCACTGCAGGATCAGTGCTGTACGGTTGTGGCCGGATTCCAGGCCCATTGGGAGGTTGCCCAATCAGATAGGTTCCCAAGCCTCTGCCGGTGGCGCCGGTATGTTCCGGCAATGCTGTATAAGCCAGCCCCCACCAGTCACTGTAACCCTCACCGGCACGTTGCCGACCAGACAGACAACTGGCGGCTGACGGGCCACCAATCAATCGGTTTGAAATTCCATGACCGTATTCGTGCACAATCACTGCGGAATCAAAAGATGATGCAATGCGGGGGCTGGTGGTAAACAAACACATGGTCAGTCTACCGCTGGTGCCGTCGGGCGGACTTCCAAATGACGCATTGTTGGGGCATAAAAAAGCGCCATCAAGGGATTGAGAGCGGGCGGTGATTTCATCATTGCCCAATCCACCATTGGCGAAATTATTGGTTTGGAAATTGCCAGCCTGTTCATCAAAACCATATTGATACTGGATGTCGTGGATTAGGTTGGTCCAATAAAATACGTTGGCTACAGTGGCATTTACAAATTCACGTGGATCCTGACTGGCAAAGTCGATAGGCGAATCGAAATCACAGATCAAGCCAGGCCCACATTCGGTGGTGTTGCCGGTTTGGTCGTCAAACGCATTAACATTATTGCCAACGGTGACGGTAAAGGCGGTATTGCCGTCATCATGCCAGCCCAGTGGAGAAGCTGCGCTATCTTCCGGATCAGTGATTAATACCCGACCGTCACCCGGTGGAGGGTTAGCACTGTGGTTTGGGCTTTCAGTGGGTTGACTGAACCCTCTGTAAGTGGCCTCACTAACCCAATCCGAGCGAGTCCATAGTTGACCATCAGCGGCATCAATATTTACGTCAAATTGATTTTGACCATGCTTCAGCAATACCTGAATATTCCATACTAAACGCAGTTGTCCAGCCCGTATCGGCAGCCATTGCAAACGACTGTTGATAGGATCATCAGATAGTAGCGGAACACTTAAACGGGTATCGCCAGAATTATCGGAATCGGTGCTGATAACTGCAGCTTCAGCCTGATTCAGAGTTAAGCCTAAATCATCAGCAAACACTTGTACGGCTTCAATTGCGGTCAGTGATGGGGTAGCGCTGTTAGCGGAGGCTTCAGCATTGGGCATAAAGGTGTTATTAACACTGATCAAACGGCCATCACGATTGATATGCAGTTGTAATTGCGCGTTATAAACAGAGATTCCGTATAGTGTTTGATTCAAATAGTAGTGCTGCGCACCGGTAACCTGGGTGAACACATGGTCACTGATGACATGATTTTCAAAATCGGAACTGCTTAGGCCCAAAGCAGGTAAATGCCGGCGCACATATGTCAGGGCAATGTCCAATGGTGTCTGCAGCTTGTTGGCAGGCGTTAAATAGTTGCTGTGTCGTGACAGTGTGCGAAGCACACCAGTTGCCGCATCCACGCTATAAGAAGCACCCTCCAGTTGTTGCAACAACTGCTGACGTGCCAGTTGGGTATCCGGGTTAATTTCAGGCGAATAATTGCGATTAAAAGCTGTTCGATTATCAAACTCACGATCCATACCGGAAAAAACCGGTAATACCTGGCTAAATAAACTGTTTGAAACAAATATCGCGGCTACACAAATAGGGGTAGGCAGTTTACTAAGTAGGCTCAATGCTAAATCCTTGCTGAATGGTTAATACATTTATGTCAGTCTGGCATGGGCAATGTAATGGGCTGTCAGTGACTTGGTTGTGATAACCGCATGCGTTATTTCTTAATGCCTGCAACGCTATGTGGTTGAATGGTTTTCAACATAACGGGCACAACTTTGAACGGTGCGGCAATGATATTGCCGGTCTGCATGTAATCGTCTTCGCCACCAAAGTCCACTACCACACCACCTGCCTCACGCACAATCAGTGCACCGGCAGCCATGTCCCAGGGTTGTAGTCCAATCTCAAAAAAACCATCTAAACGACCCGCAGCGACATAAGCCAAATCCAGGCTGGCTGAACCGGCTCGACGCAGATCCTCGCATTGATCGAAAAAACTGTTGAACATGGCTTGATAAGCAGGCATTAAGCGGCGCTTCCGAAATGGGAAACCGGTGCCTATCAGAGCGTTTTCCAGACTGGTTCTTTTACTGCAGCGGATGCGGCGATCGTTCAACAGCGCGCCTTCGCCACGACTGGCGCTGAATAGTTCTTCACGCACAGGGTCATAAATCACGCCATGGACCAACCGGCCTCTGATTTCCAAAGCAATGGAAACGGCAAAGTGTGGAAGCCCATGCAGATAATTGCTGGTCCCATCCAATGGATCGATGATCCAGCGGTACTCGCTGTCCGGGTTGCCGGTGGTGCCGCCTTCTTCCGCCATTATGCAGTGATCAGGGTAGTATTCCTGAATGCTCTGGATAATGGATGCTTCACAGGCCAGGTCAACATCTGAGACAAAGTCATTGGGTGCTTTCTGATGGATGGTGAGCTGGTGCAGCCGGTTTTGTTCCCGGCGCATAATTTCACCTGCCCGGCAAGCCGCGCTGATGGCGATGTTCATGTATGGTGATTGGCTCACAGCGATTCGCTCTGAAAAACGCGCAGCATAACAGAAGTGGCTTTTTTGCGGTGCTTTTTCGTCTGTTCGATATTTTTTTGTGATGGGTGCTGAAGGCCTGAGTCAACCAATAAGGCCCTGATATCAATGGGCTAAAGGACCCATCGGTTATCGCTGCAAAGACGATGTCAGGGGTCAAACGCGACTTGTCCGCTGTACAGCAGGTGCGACCAATAGTCCGTTAGATGTCTGTATTGTCAGAACTGTCCTAAAATGACAACTTTGAAAACCATCTCGCAGAAAACGTATGAAGCAGTTAGAACATATCCGTGTCGTGTTGATTGATACTACCCATCCAGGGAATATTGGCGCAGCCGCTCGAGCGATGAAGGTTATGGGGCTGCATCGGTTGGTTCTGGTCAGGCCGAGGCATTTTCCAAATGCGACTGCTTCAGCCATGGCCTCTGGCGCAGCTGATATCCTGGCCACCGCCGAAGTGGTGGACAGTCTGGATGCTGCCATTGCTGATTGTCAACTGGTATTGGGCACCAGTGCCCGACCCAGGTCTCTGGATTGGCCAATGTTAACCAGTCACCAGGCCGCACTGTACATGCATCAGGCAATGCTTGCTGATCGGTCGGTAAATCAGGCTGCATTACTGTTTGGCACTGAAAGTGTGGGCTTGTCCAATGAACAGTTGCAACGCTGTCATTACCGTATAGAAATTCCTGCAAACCCAGATTACAGTTCATTAAATTTGTCCCAGGCTGTACAGGTGATCAGTTATGAACTGCGTCAGGTATTTCTGGCAGAGGCAGGTTCTGCGCTACAGATTCTGCCGGATACCGCTGATGCCTTGGCTGGTCATCAAAGCGTTGAGAGTTTTATGCAACGGTTACAACAAATGATAGTACAGTTGGAGATATTAAATCCGGCGCAGCCGAAGATGCTGATGCAGCGCTTGCGGAGGATTTTTTTGAGGGCCAAGTTGGAGGCCAGTGAGGTCAATATTTTGCAGGGAATTGTTAGTGCTGTGCTGGCAGTTGATCCTAATGAACGACGAAATGACCAGTGATTGGCTGGATGGTTTCAATAAACAGGATTCCCATTTGTACGGAATGATATTTAATATAAAGCGGCAGCCAGGTTAGATAGCTGACTTTCCCAGAAGCGCAGACTAGCGCTTCATAGAGCTGAAAAATTCTGCATTGGTCTGGGTTGCTTTCATTTTATCCAACATAAATTCGATAGCTTGAATTTCGTCCATCGGGTGTAGGATTTTGCGCAGAATCCAAATACGCTGCAAATCATCAGCGGGTATCATCAGTTCTTCCCGACGGGTTCCGGAGCGGTTGATATCCAATGCAGGGAATACCCGTTTTTCAGATATCCGGCGGCTGAGGTGGATCTCCATATTACCGGTGCCTTTGAATTCCTCATAAATGACTTCGTCCATTTTGCTACCGGTATCTACCAGCGCAGTGGCGATAATGGTCAGGCTGCCGCCTTCGGTAACATTTCTTGCCGCGCCGAAAAAGCGTTTGGGTTTTTGCAATGCATTGGCATCCACACCGCCGGTTAATACTTTGCCGGAAGATGGCGCCACGGTGTTGTAAGCCCGGGCCAATCGGGTAATAGAATCGAGCAGAATAACCACATCATGTTTGTGCTCGACCAGCCGTTTGGCGCGCTCGATAACCATTTCCGCAACCTGTACGTGACGACTGGCCGGTTCATCGAAGGTGCTTGCTATTACTTCCGCATCCACGGTCCGCTGCATTTCGGTGACTTCTTCCGGGCGCTCATCAATTAGCAGGATAATCATTTTGGAATCCGGCGCATTGGCGCGCATGCTGGTTGCCAGTGTTTGCAGCAGCATGGTTTTACCCGCTTTGGGTGGGGACACAATTAACCCACGTTGGCCTTTGCCGATTGGTGCAATCAAATCGATAATACGGGTAGTGATATCCTCGGTGCTGCCGTTGCCACGTTCCAACGCCATTTGTTTACGCGGAAATTCAGCGGTCAGATTTTCAAACAGAATTTTATTGCGCGAGGCTTCTGGCGCATCATAATTCAGTTCCTGTATCTTCAGCAGGGCAAAGTAGCGCTCGCTGTCCTTTGGCGGGCGGATTTTGCCGGAGATCAAATCACCGGTGCGCAAATTAAAACGTCGAATCTGGCTAGGGGAAACATATATATCGTCGGGACCAGCAAGATATGAACTGTCCGCAGAGCGCAGGAAACCGAACCCATCCTGTAATATCTCCAGTACCCCGTCGCCATAGATTGATTCACCGCCACGTGCATGGTATTTGAGGATTGCGAAGATCAGGTCTTGCTTGCGGGAACGGCCCAGATTGTTTAGGCCCATTTCGTTGGCGATATCAATCAGCTCGGCAACGGATTTTTGCTTTAATTCTGTCAGATTCATGGAAGTATTTTAGAAATTATGCGCCCAATCAGACGGCTTGCTTAAAAGGTTAATCAGCAACAAATGATCTGTTGTAGCATTGGCTACGGCGATAAATTATAGGATTGATGTTACTGAGGCTAAGTGAAGCGAGAAGCTCCACGAAAGTACGTAAACTACCACCAAAACTCACTGCCGTCCAGCTTTGGCGGCAATCTCTTCAGTTTTCACAAAGCACCAGGGTGGTACCACTGGTGCGGGGGTTAGCAATGATTCAATCAGGCAGCGGCAGACATAACGCCGGCGTCGTTCACAAAAGCTTCCAATTGGCTTTTGGTTAATGCGCCAACTTTCATACCCTGGACTTTACCATCGTGGAAAATCATCAGGGTTGGGATGCCGCGCACATTGTACTGCACCGACAGGTTGCGATTGTCATCAATATTCAGCTTAACCACTTTCAGGCGCCCCTGATAGTTGTCTGCTAATTCATCGATCAATGGGCCAATCATTTTGCAGGGTCCACACCATTCCGCCCAATAATCAACCAATACAGGCAGTTCTGACTCCAGCACCTGCTGTTCAAAATCCTGTTCGGACACATGTATTACCTGTTCGCTCACAGTTATCTCCAGTAATTGAAAGTTAGGGCCAAAATAATAGCATTAACCAACCTGTAAACCAGTATGGCATATCAGAGTAGTTGTTCAGCCTGTTATTCATGGCCGGTCAAAGCTTCAAATGCTGTCTGCAGACACGATAGTCAAGACTTCGCTGACAACCTCAACGCATAAGTTTATGATATACAGCTATGCTTAAAAAACTCTTCACCGGGATGTGGCAGCGAACCTCCCCGGAATCCACCTTAGCTGCCGCCCGTCCCGATGGTCCAGTAACCAGCGTTTCCGAACACGTTCTAACCACCACCAAGTTCAGTGGTTTGCCGTTGCACCCTCTGATTCAGCAGGGACTGGTTGACGCCGGGTTTAATCAATGTACGCCGATACAGGCGGAAACCCTGCCGCTTGCGCTGAGTGGCCGGGATGTGGCTGGCCAGGCGCAAACCGGCACCGGTAAAACTGCGGCTTTCCTATTGGTGATCTTTAATCAATTGCTGGCGCAGAAGCAGGATTCCGAGCAGGCTAAGCAGCGCGGGGGTTCCGGCAAGGCCACGGAACTGGCCTCGCTGGTAGTAGCTCCGACCCGGGAGCTGGCGGTACAGATTCATCGTGATGCGGTACTGCTGGGTAAACACACCGGGTTGCGTCTGGGGCTGGCATACGGAGGAGTGGATTACGAGAAGCAACGTCGGCAATTGGCTGATGGTATGGATGTGCTGATCGGTACACCGGGGCGCATCATAGATTATCTCAAGCAAGGTGTATTTACTTTGCGAAAACTGCAGGTGGTGGTGTTGGATGAGGCTGACCGGATGTTTGATCTGGGCTTTATCAAAGATATCCGCTATCTGTTGCGTCATTGCCCCCCAGCAGAGCAACGGCAATCCATGTTGTTTTCAGCTACCTTGTCATTTCGGGTTACCGAGCTCGCTTATGAGCATATGAACAACCCGGAAAAGGTTGTGGTTGAGGCTGACCAGATCACTGCTGATAATATTGATGAACAGGTATTGTACCCAGCCAACGAGGATAAATTGCCGCTATTGGTGCAGTTGTTAAGGCAATCTCAAGATCATCGTGCGATTGTGTTTGTGAATACCCGGCATATTGCCAAACGGGTAGCAGAAACCTTGCGCGTTAATGGCATTCCAGTGGCATTGCTATCGGGTAATGTGCCACAGGATCGCCGCCAAAAATTGTTGGATCGTTTTCATCGGGGAGACTTGGATGTGCTGGTGGCCACTGATGTGGCAGCCCGGGGACTGCATATTCCTGCAGTATCGCACGTGATCAACTTTGATTTACCGCAGACAGCGGAAGATTATGTCCATCGGATTGGCCGTACTGCACGGTTGGGTGCTTCCGGGCATGCGATCAGTTTTGCATGTGAGCATTACGCATTCCATTTGCCGGAAATTGAAGACTATATTGGCCACCGGTTACCTGAAACTGGTTATACCCCCGAGCAGTTGCCGCAACTGAAGCGACCGCCGGTAAATCACGAATACAGTGGTAAAAAAACGCACGGCAAGCACCGGCCGCGGCGCCACAAACCACACAACAGTGTTTCCAAGTAGCCGTTTTGAGCCTTATTTATCTGGAATGTTGACGGCTTCCCTACTATCATTTGAATGATTGACGCAAGAGAATTCGCCTTGTCCACTATTTCTTTTAAACAATACAGACCAGGGTCGATTGAATGGTCACGTTGGTCTGTGTTGTGCGCGCGAATTGCCTGTGTATTGCTGATTTTATTGCTGATGTGGCAAGTGGTTCGTTTGGTGTTGCTGATGCTTAGCGGTCCTGAAGTGGAATTGGATATCCCGGCCGCGCGACAACTTGGCAGTAGACCAGCAGCTGCACCAGTGGATATTGCCGGTTGGCATCTATTTGGCCGTGCGACGGTGAGTAATCCGTTAAATTTATCTGCGTTACCGGAAACACCATTGGATTTGCAATTACGTGGAATTGTTTCCGGGATGAAATCTGATCAGGAAGGTCATGCAATTATTGTAGACGGGCGTGGTGGGCAATGGGTATACAAAGTCGGTGATAGTGTTCCCGGTGATGCGACGGTCAGGGCAATTACCCCTGATCAGGTAATTCTGGAACGCAATGGTCAAAATGAAACCCTGAGTTTGCCGCAGCTTTTAGCAGGTTCTTCTGCAGCAGCAACCGCCAGGTCTGCACAGAACGTAAGGCCCGGCAACTTGATTAATGCCGCGCCAACACAGTTGCGAGGACTACGCGGCCAGCCTGGTATTGCGCCAGCTATTAGCGCACCCGTTGGTAGCATATCCGGAGCGCAATTGGACACTGCCAATCTGGCTCGGTTGTCACAAAGTGTGCAGGTAACACCAGTTAATGGTGGTTTCAAAGTGTTCCCAGGGCGTAATGCGGCGGTGTTCAGGCAGTTGGGTTTACATGCCAATGATGTGATTACCGCCGTTAACGGGCAACCATTGAGTAATGTGCAGGCGGCTATGCAAATATTTCAAAATCTTGATAATACCAGTGCAATCACTTTGTCGGTAAGACGTGGGGGGCAAGTTGTGCAACTCCAGCCGGATATGGGCTCATTGCGCGGCCAATAACATAATGGAAGTTTAATGAAAGCTCGTTTATCACTACTGTTTACAAAACCATCTAAGCGTATTGGGCCTAGCGTAACTTTGCTCTGGTTGTCGCTGTGCAGCAATCTATTGCTGGCGGAACCACAGATGTTGAATTTTAATCAGGCAGATATCCAATCGGTGATTGCCACCATTGGTGAAATTACCGGTAAAACATTTGTTATCGACCCGAGGGTTCAAGGTCAGGTAACAGTGATTTCCAGCAAACCACTGGAAGAAGATGAGTTATACGGTGTGTTTTTGAGCGTGCTGCGGGTACAGGGTTATGCTGCTATTGCCGATGGTGAAGTGGTTAGAATTGTGCCTGATGCGGTTGCCCAGCAACAGGCGACCAGCAACGGTGGCAATACTGGAGAGGCCATTGTTACGCGGATATTGCCAATGACCAATATCAGTGCGCTGGAAGCATTGCCTTTACTCCGGCCACTATTGCCACAGACCGCTCATTTGGTGGCACATGAAGCCAGCAACAGTCTGATTGCGGCTGACCGGGAAGTTAATATTGATCGCCTGCAGTCGATTATTCGACGTATTGATCGTGCCGAGCAAGCTGAGGTTGAGGTAATTCCCCTGCAACACGCGTCGGCAAACGAACTGATGCGCACGCTGCAGATGCTTCACCCTAACCAGACCCAAACAGTGCTGGCTGATGAGCGCACCAATTCCTTGCTGTTAAGTGGTGATAGTGGGCGCCGTTTGCGATTGCGGACATTGATTTCGCACTTGGACACGCCACTGGATGCCGGTGGCAATACCCAAGTGGTGCATTTGAATTATGCGACTGCAGAAGAACTGGTACCGATCCTACAAGGTGTGGTTGATCAGCAGTCGGGTGTGCAGGAGATTGCCGGCGGTGCTGCCCAGTCCGGCAGCAGCGCGCGTATTCAGTCACATGCAGAGACCAATTCTTTAATTATCAGTGCCCAACCGGCGGAGCTGCGTTCGCTGAAGAGCGTGATTCGCAGCCTGGATATTCCCCGTGCCCAGGTGTTGGTGGAAGCAATTATTGCTGAAGTGACTGTGGATACGGCACGTGAGTTGGGCATTCAATGGCAGGCAACCAGTAATTTGGCTGATGGCGATGGTATTATCGGCGGCACCAATTTTGGCACCGGTGGCAATAATATATTGTCTCAGGTGTTTAACCCGATCGGCAGTCCTAATGCTGTAGCTCCAGGGGCAGGGTTGAACCTGGGTTATATCGCCGGCACCACCAGTATTTTAGGGAATGAAATCCTGGAATTGGGTGCAGTATTGCGGGCGCTAAGTTCTGATACCGACTCCAATGTGTTGTCCACGCCATCGGTGGTGACCATGGATAATTCTGAGGCCAGCATCAGTGTTGGTCAGGAAGTACCGTTTATTACCGGACAATTCACCAATACCTCGGTTGATACCGCTGCCGGTCAGGTCAATCCATTTCAAACCATTAATCGTGAAGAGGTTGGAATTCAGTTAACCGTTACTCCCAAGATCAACGAGGGCGATTCAGTGATGCTGTCGATACAACAGGAGGTATCGGCGTTGACATCTTCGGTTGGTGCAGTTGACTTGATTACCAGTAAGCGTACTTTATCTACCCAGGTGATGGTGCGTGATAATGATATTCTGGTATTGGGTGGACTAATTTCAGATGATCTTCAGGAAATCGAAGACCGGGTGCCCGGGCTGGGTGATATTCCAATATTGGGCAATTTGTTTAAGTTCCGCAGCAATCGACAGGTCAAGCGAAACCTGATGGTATTTATACGCCCGCGGATACTGCGCGATCCGAACCTTGCTCATGATATCAGCAGCAGTAAATACAATTTGATCCGGGCGCGTCAGTTGGAGCAACGCAATAGTGCTCAGGGTCTTACACCGACTGAAGAAATGCCATTATTACCGGAATTGTTTGAATACCTGCAAAGCTCACCTGAATCACTGCAGCCACCGGATGATGGCAGTTCCTGAAACACAGCAGGCAAGCCGCCCACATCGCCCGGCCTATGCATTTGCCCGGCGTCATGGTGTGTTGCTGCTGGGCTGGTCTGAATCCGGTGAGGCGCGTGTTGCCTGGCGACAGCCGGGAGAGCTGCGGGCATTGACTGAACTGCGCCGTTATCTGCGAGCGCCATTACAGATTGAGAAAGTCGACTCAGCTGAATTTGACCGGCTGCTTGAACAAACTTACGCGGAAACTGAATCCAGCGCCAGTGCAGTAGCGGCAGATATCAGTGAAGATCTGGACTTATACGCGTTGGCGGAAAACCTTCCGGAGCCAGCCGATCTGCTGGAAAGCGAGGATGACGCTCCGATTATTCGCCTGTTGAATGCGATTTTGACCCAGGCGGTTAAAGAAGGTGCTTCAGATATTCATATAGAACCGGACGAGGCACATCTGGTAGTGCGGTTCCGCGTTGATGGTGTGCTGCAGGAAGTGATGCGCCCGGCACGCAGTTTGGCGTCACTGATTGTATCGCGTGTCAAAGTAATGGCGGAACTGGATATTGCTGAAAAGCGCTTGCCTCAAGACGGCCGAATCAGCTTGCGGGTAGCGGGCAGACCAGTCGATGTAAGGGTTTCAACTTTACCCGCCGGGCGCGGTGAAAGGGTGGTGTTGCGTTTGCTGGATAAGCAGGCCGGGCGTATTGACCTGCGTCAGTTGGGTATGGATCAGGATACATTGGCTCGCAGTCAACGGCTGATAGCTCGCCCACATGGAATATTATTGGTTACCGGGCCGACTGGCTCCGGGAAAACCACCACCTTATATGCAATGTTGCAGCAACTGAATGACCGTAGCCGCAATATTATGACGGTGGAAGATCCCGTTGAGTATCATCTCGAAGGTGTAGCCCAGACCCAGGTAAACAACAAGATTGAACTGACTTTTGCACGTGGCCTGCGGGCAATCCTGCGCCAGGATCCGGATGTGGTGATGGTGGGAGAGATTCGTGACCTGGATACCGCACGGATCGCTGTACAGGCGAGCTTGACCGGGCATTTGGTATTGTCCACTTTGCATACCAATTCCGCCATTGGTGCAGTCACCCGGTTGCAGGATATGGGTATTGAGCCATTTTTATTATCGGCCAGCTTGATTGGCGTACTGGCGCAGAGACTGGTGAGAACCCTGGCGCGTGATGATTGTGTTCCATGGATAGCTGATCAGCAGGAGCTCGAACACCTGGGGCTGGATATTATCGATCCGGTTGAGCTATGGCGGCCAGCTCATGATTTACCAGAAGGCCGAACCGGTTATCGTGGCCGTTGCGGCTTATATGAGCTGATTACAGTTGATGACAGTTTGCGTGAATTGATCCACGATGGCGCTGGTGAGCAGCGCATGCTGGCTCATGTTCGCCGGCATACGCCGGCGTTGATTATTGATGGCTGGAATAAAGCCCGGCAAGGTCTCACCTCGCTAGAGGAAGTGCTGCGTGTCACCCAGGAGGCCTAACTTCTCCCACTGGACACTACACTAGCATGGCTGCATTTGATTATGTTGCGGTAGATCAGGCTGGTAAACAGCAACACGGGGTATTACAAGGTGACAGTGCCCGTCAGGTAAGACAACACTTGCGTGAACAGGGTCTGCTGCCGGTCACGGTAGACGCTGTGAGTTCCCAACGCCGACCCGGCAGCTCAATAACAACGGGCGAGATCAGATTGCGGCGCGGATTTTCTCCTTCCGAGCAAGCATTAATCATGCGCCAATTAGCTACTTTGCTGCGTTCCGGCCAACCACTGGCAGACGCTTTGCAAGCCTTGACCAAAGGTGAACAACCGGCGCGCATTCGGAGTGTGCTGGCTGCTGTTCGGGCGCAAGTGCTGGAAGGACAGAGTCTGGCGGTGGCGATGGCTGCGTTTCCCAGGCATTTTTCGGAATTGGTAACAGCATCAATTAATGCCGGTGAACGGGCCGGGCGCTTGAATGAGGTGATGTCGCGTCTGGCAGATCATGCCCAGCAACGTGAAAAGGTAGGTCGCAGTGCAATGCTGGCTTTGCTGTATCCGGTGTTATTGGCTGTATTGTCAATTGCAGTGGTGGCTGGGTTGGTCACCTATGTGGTGCCGCGTGTGGTTCAGGTGTTTGCTACCTATCAGCAACAACTGCCGTGGCCGACCGAATTATTAATTGGGATTAGTGATCTGCTGCGCGGGCAGGGGCTTTGGTTACTGCTGGGGTTAATCTCTGCCGGAGTATTGACCAGCGTCTTATATCGTCAACCCCAACGGCGCCTGCGTTGGCAAACAACCTGTTTAAGGTTGCCGCTGTTAGGGCGGTTGTTGCGAGCCAGTGAGGCAGCACGCTTTACCCGTACGCTGGCGATTTTGCTGGGTAGCGCAGTACCGATGGTGGATGCTTTGCGGGTGGCCGCCAAAGTGGTTGTGACCGCGCCGGTACGTAATGCTGTGTTACAGGCAGCCATGCAGGTGCGGGAGGGTAAAAGCCTGGCCAGATCGTTACAGGGTGGTAACTGGTTGCCGGCTGTGGCATTACAATTAATTGACAGTGGTGAACAAAGTGGGGATCTTGCATTCCTGTTGGATCAGGCCGCAGAAATTCAGGAACAGGAACTGGATTCAGTGGTGGGGGTGATAACCAGTCTGGCGCAACCCGTATTGATTTTGATGGTCGGCATAATGGTGCTGTTTATCGTATTGGCGATTATGTTGCCGATTCTGGATTTGAATACACTGGTGGGCGGCTAACTGTCGAATAGATTCAAGCATGCAGCAAGTTAATCTCAATTATCCCCCTGATGCCGATGGCATGGTGGTTTTTCGCCAGGTGTGCAAGCGTTTTCGCGGGGGGATACGTGCATTAGATGATGTAAATTTCAGTTTGCTACAAGGTGAGTTGGCTTTTCTGACCGGGCACTCAGGAGCGGGCAAGAGCTCGATTCTTCGGCTGGTGAGTATGCAGGAGCGCGCTACGCGTGGTCAGGTGTTGGTTAACAAAAGGGATTTAAGTCGACTGGGGCGTAACTGGATTCCACATGTCCGGCGAAATATGGGTTTGATTTTTCAGGATCACCGTCTATTGATGAACAAACCGGTATTCGATAATGTTGCCTTGCCATTGGTCATCGCCGGTCTGAGTTATAGCGATATCCGTAAGCGGGTAGCAGCTGCTTTGGACAAGGTTGGATTGGGCGAGCGCAGCAAAGCTTTGCCGGGGATGTTATCTACCGGTCAACAACAGCGAGTGGGGATTGCCCGCGCGATTGTGCACATGCCACCACTGTTACTGGCAGATGAGCCGACCGGTAACCTTGACCCGGAATTATCAGCGACCTTAATGCAGTTGTTTATGCAGCTTAATGAATTGGGTATGACGATCCTGATCGCCAGCCATGATCTGGAATTGATCAGACAACTTGGTCGCCGGGTATTGGTATTGCGCGAAGGGCAATTGATTGATGATGTTCCAGCGCGCCGGGAAGTCGGTGAAGCCGGTCCAAGATGAGTGCCGCCAGCCCGCGTCGTGAACCATTACGGAACCGGTTGCGTGGCTGGTTGCGCCAGCACGGCTACAGTTTGCTCTACAGCATTGGTAACTTATTTCGTCATCCGTTAGCAACATTAATGACTACAGCGGTGCTGGGCCTGGCTTTGTGCCTGCCACTGTTGTTATGGGTGCTGATGGGCAACCTGGAAGGGTTACGCAAGTTGGATACCTTGGAAAGTATCACTGTATTTGTGCTGGGTGACGAGCGGGAGCAGCACACATCTGAGGCAATACCGTTGCATATCGACGCAATGATCAATGAGCTCGGTGCCTGGTCAGAAGTCGCCAGTGTAGATGGCATTTCACCGGATCAGGGTTTAAGCGAGTTACAGGCGACCGGTGGTTTTGGGAGTGCATTGGAGTTATTGGAAAACAATCCCCTGCCATGGGTTTTACTACTGATTCCTGAGACTGGTGATCCAGCTGAACTGGAACAGCTGCTGCAGCGTCTGGAGCAACATCCGGGAGTTGAATCAGCGCAGGCAGACTGGCGCTGGTTACAACGTTTGCAAGGTATTTTGGAATTGGCGCGCAACACATTGCAGTTGCTGGTGGTGTTGTTTGGATTGGGTGTGATATTGGTCATCAGCAATACCATTCGTCTGGATATTCAAAATCGGCAAGATGAAATTGATGTGCTGGCTTTGGCTGGTGCGACCCACAGTTTTATTCGCCGCCCGTTTTTATATACTGGCTTTTGGTATGGGGTCCTGGGCGGTCTGGCGGCAATTTTGGTGTTGTTACTGGCGGCATTGTGGATAGGTGACGAGCTGGCGCATTTGGCTGACACATACAGCCAGCAAGCCAATCTGTGGTTGCCTTCAGCACCGATGTTGGTATTGCTGATGATATTTTGCGGTAACTTGGGACAGGCTGGTGCATACATTGCCGTTAATCGCCGTCTGAGAGATTTGAATCCGATATAAAACCATTCAGTAGAGGTATGAAACTCTGTTGGCCGGGCATGGTCGAATGTGCCGGAATGGGTAATCTTATAGCTGTTTTGGCCTAATCGTCGGCTTTATGATGGACAGGCATAAGAGCATGCGAATAGAAAGTATTACCTGCGCAATAAAATTTGTTACAATTGTAACCAGTTAAGTTTAGGAGGATCTGGGTATGACAAGCAAAGCATTGATTCCCAGTCAAATGTTGACTTCGGCTAGCCTCGGCAGCCTGGATGCATACATTGGTGAAGTAAACAGGATTCCAGTGTTAACCCTGGAAGAAGAACAGAGTCTGGCGCGGCGTTTTCGCGATGATGAAGAACTGGAAGCAGCGAAAGGGATGGTGATGGCCCATTTGCGCTTCGTAGTGCATGTCGCCAAAGGTTATTCAGGTTATGGATTGCCGTTGGCTGACCTGATTCAGGAAGGCAATATCGGGCTGATGAAAGCCGTCAAACGGTTTGATCCAGATGTTGGCGTGCGGCTGGTGTCTTTTGCGGTGCACTGGATTCGCGCAGAAATGCATGAATTCATTTTGCGTAACTGGCGGATTGTCAAAGTTGCTACAACCAAAGCACAGCGCAAGTTGTTTTTTAATCTGCGTAAGAATAAAAAACGCCTGGGCTGGTTGAATGCTGCAGAAGTTAATCGGGTGGCTGATGACCTTGGTGTTAAACCGGAAGTTGTGCTGGAGATGGAAAAACGCCTGTCCGGCCAGGATACTGCGTTTGACCTGCCGCCCAATGCCGATGATGACGAGGCCTGGGTAGCACCTGCCGCGTATCTTGAGAATGCTTCTCTCAGCCCGGAACTTACGGCTGAGCGAGATGATATGAAAGCGCATCAGCAAGCCTTGTTGTACCGCAGTATCTCCTCGCTGGACGATCGCAGTCGGGATATTATCAGCAGCCGCTGGTTGAGCGAATCAAAATCAACCTTGCAGGATCTGGCAAATCGTTACGGCGTATCAGCGGAGCGGATTCGCCAGCTGGAAGCCAGTGCACTGAAAAAAATGAGAACTGGATTTGCTATCTGATTGAGCGTTTTTAAAAGTAGTGCAGGGCCGGTCTTTGACCGGCCTTTTTATTTGGCATTGAGCCACTATGGCTGCTAAGAACTACCGGATAGGTTATATCAGCTACGGTGTTTGCCACCGGTCCAGCCACCGGAGGCCAGAACTCGATCACCCATTGCTGTGGGTGAGTCTTCCAATTGGGTAGCCATAGAATCGTTCCAACGATTCAAAAAACCATACAAACTCACCACGCCCAAAATCTCGACGATTTGGTCATCACTCCAGTGTTGGCGCATACGTTCCATTAGAGGTGCATCTACAGCATTCGGAACACTGCCCGCAGCCAGCGCATATTCCAGCGCTACGCGTTCTGCATCCGTATACAGTGGATTTGTCTGGAATTCCCATATGGAGTCCAGCTTTTCCTGGCTGATGCCATGGATTTTAGCGGCTACCAATGAATGAGCTTCACAGTACTGACAACCTACCGCACGGCTGGCAAAGTGGGCCAGCATACGTTTGAAACCCAAATCCACCTCTCCGTCTGGTGCCATCACACCTTTGGTTAGTTCAGCAAAGCCTTGCACCATTTTAGGGCGGCGTTGCATGGTCAGCAGACTGTTCGGTACAAAACCGAGGATGCGTTCAAATACGGCAAAATCCTCAGCCAGCTCCGGAGTGTGGTTTGCGGGCAATGGTTCCATATGCGGCATAGGTATTCTCCATCATCAAAGCCGCAGATTATCGCATGATTTATGCTGAACAGTGGTAGGTTTGATCGATAGTTAATGCTTGCTTGTTTGAGAGATTCAACAGTGTGCCACGGTGCTCGCGGCACACTGACTGGTTGTTAACGTTGATAGCGGCGGTGTACTGGTGGGTTGAACATAGCGGCATCAATAATGGACCACAGGTGAATAATCCAGCCCAGCAGCACAATCCATAAAACTGCAGCCATGATGAACATGAAAGCCGCAAATACCCAACGGCCTTGCAATAACTGCCCCAGACCCGGGATAAAGAAACTGGCCAATGCAGCGATAACGTTACCGGTTGATCCTTGTCCCATGTGATTCCTCCGATGTGAATACAACCATACATGCAATATCTGTGCCAAAAATAATGCTCATAAATAGCCTTTCAGATAAGGACTTGTCGTACTTTTTATACATCATTTGTTTTTTTAAACCTAAAGTTGGTGAAATTCACCAAACCATATATATTACTGATCTTGTTTGGCAGGGGGTGTAGATTCGTTGTTATTGGTGCGATGAAACCGGGCTAACCGGTTTTGATTTTCACGGCCGCCTTTTTCTTTGCCGCAAACCCGCATCAGCATCAGGTTGGCTTCAAAGGCACTGTTTGGCAGTAAGGTATGTCCACGACCGCACACCACTGTGCCGTTTGCTAATACTGTCCGAGATTCCGGTGTGCCGTCAGTGCTTTTCCAGCGTTCGGTTGTAGCTGCTCCAGTGTAGCTCAGCGGCTCTAACAACTGTGTTTCAGGCAGGCCGGCTTGCGGCAATGCATCTTGTGTCCAGTTGCCGGGTAGTTTGTTATCAGTTTGGCTAGCCTGATTTTCCGGCTGGCGAATTGATGCCAATAACTGGCGCTTCAAAGCTTGTGCATTTACAGTTTGAGCTTGTGGTTCAGCAGCTTTTTCCTCAGCAATTGCATTCTCAGCTTCAGCGAGTGTGGGTTGTGGTGTTTCAGACTCAACGGGTGGTATTGCATTGCTACTGTCATCAGCAGGACTGGCAATAGGGGTTGCCGGTTCAACGGCTGTATCAATAGGGGGGGGATAATTCAGCGAAACCTGTATGGGCGGGGTAGGGTTTGGTGGCTGTTTAGGCAATAACAGATCAAAATCAAAGCGTAGTCCAACCAACAAAGACCAATGCATAAGCAGTGATAAAGCCAGCGTAATCACCAATAGCAATTTGCGGGGTTGAAGAATAGATAAGAGGCGCATGCTGAATCTGATCAAAATCAAATTGTATGATAACAGTCTGCTGCTAAAACTTTGCTAAGCCCTGGTTGGATACATACAGGTTGAAGCACAGCTGCGACGAGATATGCGTGATGCTGCCGATCTCTAGGTGACAGGTGCTGCAATGTTATACTTGGATACCCTGCTGTGAGCGACTCCAGACAGGTTTAACAGGCTAAATTATCACAGGGCTTTTTCATCGCTATCAAGGAATCTGAATGATCTTATCAGCATATCAAACTGCCAGAAACAGGTGAAAAAGTAATGTTCTCGCGAATAAATTAAGCTTGTGTATTTCCTCTCATTTACCATCGGCTTTGCCGAGCATTTGATTGATGTCGCTAACTAAGTCTAAGCAAAACGGCAGCACAGAGGATGCTTCTGGTAGCTGCCAGGTTAAAGTATTGGCGGCATATGAGGCACATGATCCTGATGATAAAGTCCAATTGTGCAAGCAGCTTGGAGAAAAATTAGCGACCGGGAGTTACAGCTACCTACCATTAATGTCGACATTAAAGCCCGCTCCTGGAAGGCCGGCGGAACCGCGCCTGGTTTCACCAGCAACTGTGCCCAGGCGGCGTCTGGGCAGTCGAGAAGGCCGGATAGCCCTGGTTCATGCTATTGCGCACATTGAGTTCAACGCCATTAATCTGGCGCTGGATGCGATGTTAAGGTTCTCTGACATGCCACCGGTTTATTATCATGAGTGGCTAAGCGTGGCCGTTGATGAAGCGCGACACTTCAGTATGCTGGCACAAAGACTGGTTCAGTTGGGCAGCGCTTATGGTGAGTTGCCTGCGCACAATGGCTTATGGGAGATGGCCGAAAAAACTGCCCACGATGTTCTGGTCCGGATGGCGTTGGTGCCCAGAGTACTGGAAGCCCGTGGGCTTGATGTTACCCCTGGAATGATTGGCCGGCTAAATTCGGTTGGTGATCAGGAAACCGTTGCTATATTACGGATTATCCTTGAAGAGGAAGTGCGGCACGTGGAAATAGGATCACGTTGGTTCCGATATTGTTGTGATGCTCGTGGGCTTGAGTCGGACAGTGTTTTTCGTGATTTGCTGGAGAAGTATTATTCTGGCGTTATCAAGCGCCCATTAAATATTGATGCACGCAAACGCGCCGACTTTTCTACTGCAGAACTGGATTATCTGGAATCCAGGGCGATTGCCTAGTCAGCGACCAGGCAATCGTCATTTAATGAATGCAGGGTTCAATCAGCAGCTAGCAGGCTATAAGTCTTTCAATAGTGCGCCCAGCGACAGCAACACGAACCCGCCGGTTAATAACCAAAGAGAATATTGTCCAAGGCCATTTACAACGTTGAATTCACCCAGAATACCGGCAACACCGGCGACTGTAGCGATAATCCAGGTAATGCTTTTTGGTGCATTGGTTTTCATGATGATGTTCTCCCGTATAGTAGTTGCGTTTTGCAGTTTATTTTTATCCTTATCAGGGCCATCCTAATACACAAATGAGTTCAAAGCACGTCAATGAGATAGATCAACGGATTTGGGCAGTTGTCAGCAAAATTCCAGTTGGTCAGGTGAAGAGCTATGGACAGGTGGCGCGTGAAGCAGGCTTGGAGCGCGCCCCTCGGCGGGTAACACCTGCGTTAAATCGTGCTCCTGATGAAATGCAATTGCCCTGGCAACGAGTAGTGGGCGCCAACGGCCGGATTGCTTTTCCCCTGGGTTCGCCCGGTTATCAACGGCAACGCAAACTGCTGGAGCACGAAGGTGTGGTATTTAATGGCCCGCATATTGCCAGTAGTTATATGCGAGCCAATGGTAAAAAAACAGGAGACCTGGATGCTCAGTTATGGGAGCTGGATGATTGAGACTGTATGCTTAAAAAAGTACTCAATGTCGGCGGCAACAGTAAATCGATAGCCTTGCCTGAGCACTTTGCCGGCTGGGAACACTTATTGTTGGATATCGACCCAAGTGGTAATCCGGATATCCACTGTGATGCCCGTGAGCTGGCCAGTCTGAAGCCACAGCAGTTTGATGCGGTTTACTGTTCTCACAACCTGGAACATTACTATCGACATGATGTCCCCAAAGTGCTGGAGGGCTTTTTGCATGTGCTCAAACCACAGGGTTTTGTGCATCTTCGGGTGCCTGATATCGGGATGTTGTTCAAACTGGTTATTAACAATAACCTGGATATTGAGGATGTGTTGTATCAAGCTGCCGGCGGGCCGGTGCATGTATATGACGTGTTATTTGGCTGGCAGCAGCAAATTGAAAAAAGCGGTGCTGATTTTTTTGCGCATAAAAATGGTTTTACCGAAAAATCACTGGTCAAAGTGTTGCGAAAGCATGGTTTTAACTGGGTCTATCATGGCACTGGGAACCTGGAAATAGCCGCTTTTGCATTTGCCAATAAGCCTGCTGAAGAATTGATCAGCAGCCTGAATTTACCGCAGGTTAATCAATAGTAACGAACTGTACTAACGGGTGCCTGGAATAATTGAACTGGAAATAATGGAATGTATCGATTGTTAAAAACAATGTTGCTGCTAGTCAGCTATCAGACGTTGATCTGTAGCGCCCAGGATCAGCACAGCGAGTTATTCGCTCAGCAAAAGTCCGGGTTGTTTGTTATTGAGGTCACTGATGTGGCGAGCAGCAACAAAAATATTATTGGCAGTGGTTTTTTGCTGTCAGATGAGGGCGTGCTGGCAACCAATTACCATGTCGTATCAGCGCATGTGTTGTACCCGGAAAAATACAACCTGGAATACAAGGACATGGATGAAAACCGCGGTGACCTGGAAGTGGTTGGGGTTGATGTGGTCAATGATCTGGCGTTGGTGAAGATGGTGCCGGATGAGCCGGGCAACACCTCTGACTTATGGAAATTTGAACCGACGGCCGAATTGCCCGAACAGGGTGCAACAGTACTGGCAATGGGTAACCCTTATGATATCGGCATCAGCGTTGTGCCGGGGACTTATAACGGGCAATTGAAAAAAAGCTTTCAGAAAAACATCCACTTCACTGGTGCGTTGAATCCGGGAATGAGCGGTGGCCCGGCTGTTAACGAAGCAGGTTTGGTGATCGGGATTAATGTTGCCGGTGCTGGAAATTCAGTCAGTTTTCTAGTGCCGGCGGAATATTTAATTGCCCTGGTAGATCGCTATCAACAGCAGCAGGGCATTGCTTACGACTCCATGCAGGAACAAATTAATCAGGATTTGATTGATTACCAGGCACGGCTTATTGATGACCTGTTGGCGGCAGAGTGGGAACTGTCTGAATTTGGCCCGTTAATGATTCCTACTGCGGTACAGCCATATGTGGATTGCCGCGGCAGTACCTCAGAAGTGGATGACGATTTACTCTACCAGCAACATACGTCTGATTGTGGAATTTACGATCGTATTTATTTATCAGACAGGTTGGATACCGGCATGATTGAAATTGACTATGGCTGGTACACCAGTGATCAGTTGAATCAGGTTCAATTTTACAATTTGTTCGAAACAGCCAGTTTTTTGCCATTCAACCGAGCCACAATAGATGACGTTACCCAATTTCGTTGTCACGAGGATATAACCCGGTTCGAATGGCTGGATGATGTTCCCTTTAAATCAACCTATTGTGTACGTGCTTATCTTGATTATGCGGGCTTGCACGACGTGTTGTATGCTGCGAAAAGCCTGTTGGATCGAAGCGAGGGTGTTTATTTGCATTACACCATGGCTGGCGTTACCCAGGACAAGGCCAGACAGTTCAATGAGCGCTTTATCAGGTCGGTGAAATGGAAATAATCATTGAACAACTGGGGACTACCCATAACGTACTCGACCGTCAGAAATTCAAACAATCTGAGGTCACCATCGGCCGCGCATACAGCAATGACTTAATTCTTACCGATGAGCATGTTGATGAAGCGCATGCTCATATTTACCAGGATGATCTCGGCGAATGGCGAATTGAAGACCGAAATAGCCTGAATGGCGTTAAGAAATACAAGCGCAAGTCCCGACTTCAAAACCAGCCAATCAGCAGTGGTGATATTTTCACTATCGGTCGTAATAAAATCCGGGTACTGTTCGGTAACCATCCGATACCGGCAACAGTAAAGATACGTTTCAGTGAAGTATTCTTGTTGTGGATTGGCCGATTGCCGGTGTTGATTTCGCTGATTATCGGCTATGTACTGATCAAAGGTCTGACAATTTATTCAGTTACAAGCTCTGAGTTACAGTGGAGTGCCATAGTCAGCAATAACCTGCAATCAGCTTTGATGTTTGTAGGGTTGGCGGTGCTGGTTTACCTGCTATCGATTTTATTCAAGCGTGGTGGAAATTTTCTATCGCACCTGGGGGTATTGATCCTGGCTTTTTTCTTTTCCGAAGTGCTGGGTTTTTTGCTTGAACTGCTGAAATTTAATACCAGCAGCCAGCTGGATTTACTCACTGGTTTTCTGGAGTCTGCCAGTGGCCACCTGGTGCTGTTCTTGTACTTCTGGTGCATCCTGTATCTGGCATTTCATATCCCATTGAAACGCCGCACCATTATTTGTCTGGCACTGGTGACAGTCTTTGTCGGGATTGAATGGTTGAATCGTGAACGGTTAGAAGATTTTTTTGCACAAACAATACGTGCTGATCAATCGCTGATGCCACCGGCCTTCTTGTTGAAGTCCCCACCACAATCCGAACAGCATTTTGAGCAGGCATTTGATTTGTTCGATCAAGCCGGCCAAGATAAATTGCAAAGGCAACAGAGCCAGCAACTGACAGACAGCCAATAATGCTGATAAATCAGAAATCTCCCGGCAATGGCTGATATTAAATCTTTACTGCCTGGTCTGCTGGTTGCAATGGGTGCAGCATTGCTGGCCTGGTTTGTCGCCGGCCATTATGGTGGGCCGCAGCTATTGTATGCATTGCTGTTCGGGATGGCATTTCACCATCTGGCTGATATCCCACGATACCAGCCAGGGCTGCAGTTTGCTTCGCGCAATATTCTTCGTATCGGCGTCGCTTTGCTGGGGGTTCGGATTACTTTTACTCAAGTAATGGCATTAGGCGCATTACCACCGATATTGGTGTTGGTGGGCGTGCCGTTGACCATATTGTTTGCATTATGGCTGGCCAGATTATTGGGGCAAAAGAGGGATTTCGGCTTGTTGACCGGAGGTTCGGTCGCCATCTGCGGTGCTTCTGCAGCTATTGCCATTGCCTGCATATTGCCAAAGAACGAGCACAGTGATGAACAGTTGGTGTTCACTGTTGTAGCAGTGACCACATTAAGCACACTGGCGATGATTGCCTACCCGATAGTCAGCCAGTTACTGGAATTTGATCCAGTCACTGCCGGCGTTTTTCTGGGCGGGACTATTCATGATGTCGCACAGGTTGTCGGTGCAGGTTACCTGTTGGGTGAACAAGCCGGCAATACCGCTACATTTACCAAGTTGTTGCGGGTGGCAATGCTGGTGCCGGTGGTTATGGTGATCTCATTGTTGTTGGCTAAAGGTAGGCGCGATGAAAAGCACAGACCACCTTTGTTGCCATTATTTCTGGTGGTGTTTCTGGCGTTGGTGGTGGTCAATAGCCTGGGTTGGATACCGGCAGGTATGCAAACTGGACTGGTACAGGTATCCAATGCCTGTTTGATAACAGCCATAGCCGCGATCGGAATTAAGGCCAGCGTGGCAAAATTGGCTGCCATGGGTTGGCGGCCGTTGTTGTTGGTGGCGGGGGAAACACTGTTCCTGGCCTTTTTTGTTATCCTCAGCCTGCTTTATTTGTAAGTATTCGGAAAAAGTATGAATAAAAAAACCAATATCCTATTGATGGTATGTGCTTATCTGATGGGCTGTGCATTGACCGGCAATGTGCTGGCTCAACCACAAGTGTTTGACAAACTGCTGGATGATTATTGGAATACAGAACTGCAGGAGAGTCCGGTTTCAGCGACTTATGCCGGTGTCGAAGGCTACAACGATAAATTGTCTTCAATAGCGCCGGCAGATCACCAGCGTCGATCACAACAGACCAAAGCATTTATGCAACGCCTGCAGGCAATTGATCCGGGCAGCCTGGCGGAGGACCAGCAGATCAGTTACCAGGTATTGATGTTCGTATTAAAACACGATGTGATCCTGTCTGAATTCGACGGTTATCGAATTCCGATTCTTAGTGATACTGGTTTTCATACCAATTTCAATGGCGTTGCCGCTGCCACACCCTTACGCAATGAACAGGACTATCTGAACTATCTGAAAAGGTTGCAGGCGTTGCCGGTATTTCTACAGCAGAACATAGATAACATGCGTCAAGGGCTTAAAGATGGTTTTACCCAGCCCAGAGTTATCCTGGATAACATGCGTTCGGCGTTTGCCGCACAGGTGACTCAAAACCCTGAAGACCATCCGTTATATGGTCCTTTCAAAAGAATACCGGCTGCTATTTCCGAGCAGGTAGCTACTGACTTGCAGCAACAGGGAAGACAAATACTGCAAAACAGCGTTGTGCCTAAATTTGCAGAAGTTAATCAGTTTTTCCTGAAGGAGTATATTCCGGGCGCACGGAAAACTATTGGCGCTTATCAACTGCCTGATGGACAGGCGTATTACCAGGCGCTGGTGCGTTATTTCACCACCTTGGATGACTCCACACCAGAGTCGATACATCAACTTGGTTTGCGGGAAGTTGCTCGTATCCGTGCCGAGATGGATCAAATTATTGAACAGCTTGGGTTTGAAGGCGAGTTTGCTGATTTTCTTAGCTTCTTACGCACTGATCCCCAGTTTTATGTTGATGATGCTGAAGATTTGCTCAAGGAAGCAGCCTGGATCGCCAAACGGGTAGACGGCGTTATGCCCAAGTATTTTGGTAAATTACCGCGCCAACCATATGGTGTTGAAGCTGTGCCGGATGATCTGGCGCCGAATTACACCACCGGCCGGTATGTGAGCTCGCCGCTGGGTGGTGATCGAGGTGGCTATTATTGGGTGAATACCTTTGCCTTGGAAAAACGGCCGCTATATAACCTGCCTGCATTGACACTGCATGAAGCCGCACCCGGTCACCATCACCAGGGTGCACTCAGTCTGGAGGCAGAAGGCGTACCTGAGTTTCGCAAACACCTGTATCCGCATGCTTTTGGTGAAGGCTGGGGTTTATATTCGGAAAAACTGGGTGTGGAAATGGGGGTTTATCAAACGCCTTACGAGCACTTTGGACGCTTGACCTACGAAATGTGGCGTGCCTGCCGATTGGTCATTGATACCGGCATTCACGCCAAAGGCTGGACCCGTCAGCAGGCGCTGGATTACCTGGCTGACAATACCGCATTATCGTTATTGAATGTGCGCACCGAAGTGGATCGCTATATATCCTGGCCGGGGCAGGCTTTGGCTTACAAAATGGGAGAACTGACGATCTGGGAATTGCGCACTCTGGCAGAACGTGAATTAGGGGGTAAATTTGATATCCGAAGCTTTCATGATGCAATTCTGGCAGATGGAGGTGTGCCGTTGGAAGTGCTGCGCGGGCAAATTCACAAATATATTCAGGCCAACAAATAAATCAAATGGCGAGCCGGGTGTTTCTCCGGCTCGTATAATCTGACGTTGCCGACTCAGTGTGCTGTTTGGCAGGTAGTCCCTATTGCCTGCTGGGATACAGGTTAATTAATGTCATTGAAAAACCTGTGCCAACGTGGTTTCCAACTGTTATCTGGATCAAAAGAACCGACTACACTGACCGCATGCCCCAATATCCGCCGTCTTTCAACCGCACCAAAATATCTTGAATCCCGACTGTCATTGCGATGATCGCCAATCAAAAAGTAATGGTCTTCAGGGACTTCATATTCGCCTTGAATCGGAGGGAGCCGCTTTTCCGGGCCGAACATCACCGGGTGAACCTGATCAAATAATTGTTCAGCAGCGGTGGTATGGCTGGCGCGGTCTGCATCACTCAGTGATGGAAAGCGGTGTTTGGGTAAGGGGTAGTAACTGATAATCTGGTCATTGATCCACAACTGCTCACCTTCCAGGCGAATCTTGTCACCAGGTATGCCAATAACCCGTTTGACCAGCCGGTCATCATCTTCAGGGCTTTTAACGACCACCACATCCCCACGTTGTGGGTTACCCCAGTTGGCCAGCCATAAAGTGGTGAAGGGAACTTTCAGATCATAGGCCAAGCGGTTGACGAATATGAAATCGCCTTCGAATATGGTTGGTTTCATGGAACCTGTTGGTACCCGGTACCAATCGGCCACCATCGAACGTCCGATCAAGATCAGCAAGACAATCATAACGAACAACAGTCGCTGTGAATTAAACAGTTTCTTTTTTGGCATGACGGGTTAAGTGCAAAATACGTTACTGGAATTGCCTGGTCGAAGCGCTATATGGTGCCTTTTCTCACTGGTTGCAATGCCTGCGCCAACAGTAAAATACAGCCAGCTGTGCAGGCACAAACCATAAGCACAAATCAGTATTGAACTGTGGATGTGGAATAAGTTTCAACAGCATGGCAGCAGCAATGGCAACGGGTATCAACCATGCCGCCAATTTTTCCAGCTTGCTGTTGCCGCCTCGTAAAAGTAACAGATTGGTGGGCAGCAATAACAACAGGTTTTCATTTCGCCAAGCAGCCTGGTGGTTACTTCCCAGCCATAAAAACAACAGCAATAAACCTGCCAGGCCGGATATCAGCAGCCATAATCGGGTGCCTGAGAAGCTTAGGCGGCTAGAGCGGCCAAGTGCCGGTAACAGGATTACTGAAACAGTGATCAGGCCCAGAGCAGCCATTGCCAGATAACGCGGAGTGAAATCAGTTGCTAGATTGCGCCCACTGTAGAGTGTTTGATCACTCAACAACACATTACTGTTCAGCTGCTTGATCTGCTGTGCCAATGCCCCGGGTAAAAAAGCGGCATTCCAGCGGTTGATCGGTTGATCAACTATCCGGCCCAAACCGATATGCAAACCCAGATACAGCAACAGATCGTCTTGCACCATCCGCAATGCATCCCAGCGCAGCGTGCGTTCGGTTGGTTGTGATTGATATTGCTGGTGCAATATGCCGTCCAGGGCTTGATCCAGAATGTCCCGTACCCGGGTGGAGCAGTTATTAAAAAAATAATCGTAAGGATAACGACGTTGATCCGGCTGGATCAGGCGGTTCAGCTCTGCTGCTATGGCTATTGCCTGATCAGGGGTTAAATTCAGGCGTTGCTCACGGATACTGCGGTGCTGGTGCTGGTAATAACCAAAGGCCCGGGCCGGGTCTTCAGCCACAGCATAATACTGCATGTTGCCGGTGGCGTAATTCCAATAAAAACCGGGTTCATTGAAGTCGAAATAGCCGAAATTGTATAAAGCGTCAAAACTGGGGCGCTGTGGGCCTTCAGGCCAGCTGACCCGGATCGCATTATGCCCAAAACGGGCCCAAATTTCCGGTCCAGGCCCAAAGGTCAGCAATGCTATCTGTGGTGCGGACGTTGTGGCAGGCTCAAGTTGCGGGCTTTGGCCAAAAGCAAAACCGGCGCCCAGTAACAGCCAAACCAGGCATATTATCCGGCAATGCCTGTTAATCATCAGAGATGGTATTTACTTGAACTTCCAATTCATGAATGCGGCGTTCGTCAGCTTTTGAGACGCTGAATTCAAAGCCATTCAGCTGGATGCTTTCACCCTGCACCGGTACCCGGCCGAATTGAGCAACTATGATGCCGCCGATGGTGTCATATTCTTCATCGCTCATCTCGGCATCCAGCTCTTCATTGAAGTCTTCGATTGCTGTTAGTGCCTGTACCCGGTATATGCCCTCAGTGGTTTTTAGAATGTCCGGGATTTCCTCTTCATTGTCAGTTTCATCATCGATTTCACCAACTATTTCTTCCAGTACATCTTCGATGGTAATTAGTCCGGATACACCACCATATTCATCCACCACAATCGCCATATGGTTACGGCTGACACGAAAATCGCGCAATAGCACATTCAGGCGTTTGGACTCAGGTATGATACCCGCCGGCCTGACGTAGTCAGCCAGTGACTTATTTGAATTGTCATCAATAAAGCTGTTGAGTAAATCTTTGGCCAGCAGAATACCGACAACTTCATCCTTGTCGTCACCAACCACTGGAAATCGAGAGTGCCCGCTTTCGATAATATCAGGCAATGCATCACGCACACTGCAGTCTTTACTCAGGGTTACTATTTGCGAGCGCGGGATCATCACATCGCGCACATGCAATTCACCCATTTCCAGGGCACCTTCAGCCATCGCAAATGCATCGGCATCGACCATGCCTTGTTCGTGGGCGTCTTTTATTTGATTGATCAAATCTTTACGGTTTCGGGGCTTGCCTGAAAACAGCTGGCTGATACGGTCAAGCCATGACCTGTGGCCGTTGCTGTTGGTTGGGTTTGGTCCCGAACCGTTGCTCGATCGGTCTTCGTTCATTCAGATAATGGTTTGCCTGACCAAGGCTGGCGGCAAACAGTCATCTCCGTGTTGCTTATAAGAACTGACTATATAGCAGATTCTGATTGCAGTTGCATTATTCAGTGCCTGTCAGATAAGGGTCCGGGAAGCCCAGGTCAGTCATAATCCTGCGCTCCAGATTTTCCATGATATCAGCGTCATCCTGCTTGATGTGGTCATAGCCCAGTAAGTGCAGCACGCCATGAACCACCAGGTGGGCTATATGCAGCTTGAGTTTTTTATGCTGCTGTGTGCTTTCGCGTAAGGCAACAGCCGGGCAGATTAAAACATCACCCAATAACTTAAACGGGGTCGTTACCGGCATCGAAGGTGCTGGAAATGACAGCACATTGGTAGTGCCGGATTTATTGCGATAACATTGATTTAAATCAGCTATTTCAGCTTCGCTGACAAAGCGCACAGTTAGCTCACAAGATGCCTGCTGTTGATGAACCAGAGTTGCATTGACCCAATGGCGGAGGCTGACGGCTGCTGGAATGTTACGGCGTGAGCTCAGTGCAAATTGGACAGCGATTTGATGCTTAATTGTTTTCGTGCGGTGATTCGGCTTGCTCATAGGCATTCAGCACTCTTTGTACGATCGGATGGCGCACTACATCCTGAGCTGTAAACAGGGTAATGCTGATGCCTTCTACATGATCCAGAATACGCATGGCGTGCTTCAAACCGGAACGCCGTTGATCGGGTAAATCAATCTGGGTAACGTCGCCGTTGACGACCGCGCGTGAGCCAAAACCTATCCGGGTCAGGAACATTTTCATTTGTTCAATCGTGGTGTTCTGCGCCTCGTCCAGGATCACAAATGAATCATTTAAGGTGCGGCCACGCATAAAAGCCAGCGGAGCGACTTCGATGACATGTCGGTCAATCATGCGTTCGACATGCTCAAATCCCAGCATTTCATATAAAGCGTCGTATAGCGGCCGCAAATAAGGGTCGATTTTTTGCGCCATATCACCAGGTAAAAAACCCAACCGTTCGCCGGCCTCAACAGCAGGCCGGACCAATACAATCCGTTGAACCTGTTCATTTTTCAGGGCATCTACTGCCATGGCTACCGCCAGATAGGTTTTGCCGGTACCAGCCGGGCCAATACCCAGGCTGATGTCATGGGCATTGATCGCTTGCAGGTAGCGTTTCTGATTTGGTCCACGCCCACGGATTAATCCATGCCTGGTTTTGATGATGACTTCAGAATTTGCGGCCTGGTCAGCTTCAAGTATTGCCGGTTCAGTAACCGAGGACTCCTGCAAATGCAGATTAATCAATGCCGGCGTCAACATTTCTTGTTCGCTTTGTGCATACAGGTCTTGCAATACCCGATGGCCGGCACGCACAGCTTTGCGATCACCTCTAAGCGCAAACACATTGCCGCGTGCGGCTATACTAATGCCCAGGCGGTGTTCAATTTGGCGCAAATGTTCATCAAATTGCCCGCACAGATTTGCCAACCGTTCGTTATCGGCTGGTTCCAGTTCAACGGTATGCTGATTTTCCAGCGGTGTGGCGGGAGTCATGACTGTTATCTCGGGTGTTATCAGCAGCTATCAGGCAGCGCGCGAACCACTGCTTACAGACTCGCTGGTCATCACTCTGCCACGCAGTGAATTGGTCATCGCTTCGGTGATTACTACATCAATAAACTGTCCGATTAACCTGGCGGGGGCATCGAAATTAACCACCCGGTTGTTACCGGTGCGCCCAGCCAGTTGGTTGGGGTCTTTCTTGCTGGGGCCTTCTATCAGGACCTGCTGGGTTGAGCCAACCATTGCCTGGCTGTATTCAGCAGCAAAGCCATTGATGGT
Organism: Gammaproteobacteria bacterium; assembly: GCA_021772985.1. GTDB lineage: Bacteria > Pseudomonadota > Gammaproteobacteria > Xanthomonadales > Wenzhouxiangellaceae > JAJFKX01. Next base: position 17,795 of record JAJFKX010000019.1, on the reverse strand, counting down.
TGCCTGCAATTCCTGTAGCCGGGCTTTTTTGGTTTCCAGGGTTACCTCATCAGGCAGGTTGCTGGCGGGGGTTCCCGGCCGACGACTGTAAATGAAACTAAAGCTCTGGTCGTAACGCAGCTCACGAATCAGTTTTATGGTATCTGCATGGTCCCGATCGGTTTCACCGGGGAAGCCAACGATAAAATCGGATGACAGGGCCAGATCGGGCCGGACTTCACGTAAGCGGCGAATTTTCTGCTTGTATTCCAAAATCGTATGGCCACGTTTCATCGCCGTCAAAATGCGATCCGAACCGGATTGCACCGGCAAATGCAGATAGCTGGCCAATTGCGGTACATCCGCATAGGCTTCAATCAGACTGTCACTGAACTCAACCGGATGTGAAGTGGTAAAGCGTATTCGGTCGATACCGTCAACCTGGGCAATATAACGGATCAGCAGCGCCAGATCCGCATGTCCGCCTTCATGCAATGGGCCGCGGTAAGCATTAACATTCTGGCCCAGTAAATTAATTTCGCGCACACCTTGTTCGGCCAGCATCACCACTTCTGCAATGACGTCATCAAACGGTCGGCTAATTTCTTCGCCTCGGGTATAGGGCACTACGCAGAAAGTACAGTATTTGCTGCAACCTTCCATCACTGAAACAAAAGCCGTTGGTCCCTCTGCACGTGGCTGTGGCAAACAGTCAAATTTTTCAATTTCCGGGAAACTGATGTCGATGGATGGTTTTTTGTTGCTGCGCACAGCATCCAGCATGGTAGGCAAACGGTGCAGTGTTTGTGGCCCAAACACCATATCCACGAACGGTGCCCGCTTGATAATGCCTTCGCCTTCCTGACTGGCAACGCAACCACCCACTCCAATAACAACATTGGGGTTGTTTTGTTTGAGTTTACGCCACTGCCCCAGTTGAGAAAATACTTTTTCCTGAGCTTTCTCACGTATAGAGCAGGTGTTGATCAAAATGACATCTGCTTCCTGTTCATCAGCTGTTATCTCCAGACCATGGGACGCCGCCAGCACGTCGACCATTTTGGTCGAATCGTACTCATTCATTTGGCAGCCATGTGTTTTAATGAATAACTTACCGCTCATAATTATTTTGGCAGATCAGGTAACCGCATATTGTAACCAATAACCTATGAATATGTGAGCGCATGCTGATTTCTGAGCATGAAATAAAAGATGAGTTCAGAGATGGATGGCAGCTTTGGATTGCAGCCAGAGCGATTGTTGCAGTTTGATAGTTAGGCTGTTTGTCTGAAAGTAATAAATTGAATTGATTGCGGATATATAATGCAGCCCAGCTAACACAACCGAGAGTCATCATGCCCACAACCATGCGAGCGTTGGTCAAAGATCGAGCTGCTGCAGGCATAGTCATGCAGGCAGTGCAGGTGCCTGAACCAGGCCCGAATGAAGTGCTGGTAAAGGTTGAGAAAACAGCGATTTGCGGTACTGATCTGCACATCTATAAATGGGATGAGTGGTCACAACGGACGATCAAGCCGCCACTGGTAATCGGTCATGAATTTGTCGGCCTGATCAGCAAGTTGGGCGCTGCTGTTGAAGGCTATGATGTAGGTGAGCGTGTTTCTGCTGAAGGGCATGTGGTGTGTGGTGTGTGTCGCAACTGCAAGGCGGGTAAACAGCATTTATGCCCTAACACCATCGGTATTGGGGTTAATCGTGATGGTGCATTTGCCGAGTACGTGGCTGTTCCGGCAACCAATCTGTGGCGGATACCGGATGCAATTGCCCCTGAACTGGCTGCATTTTTTGATCCGTTTGGAAATGCGGCGCATTGCGCCCTGCAGTTTGACCTGATCGGCGAAGACGTTTTGATTACCGGCGCCGGCCCAATCGGCATTATCGCCGCCGGTATCTGTCGCCATGTCGGAGCCCGACATGTTGTGATCAGCGATGTGAATGACTACCGATTGCAACTGGCGCGTAATATGGGTGCCAGCCATACCATCAATGTTAAGCATGAAACGATTGCCTCTGCAGTGGAAGGTCTGGGTATCGATGGCTTTGATATTGGCCTGGAAATGTCCGGTAATGCCCAAGCCTTCAACGACATGCTGCATTCGATGTTCCACGGTGGGCGCATTGCCATGCTTGGCTTAATGCCTAACGGTAGCGGGGTTGATTGGGATCAGGTGATATTCAAGGGGCTGCAATTGCATGGTATTTATGGCCGGCGGATGTATGAAACCTGGTACAAAATGACCCAGATGGTACTCAGCGGCTTCCCGTTGCAAAATACGCTGACCCACCATATTCCTATCGATGAATTTGAACATGGCTTCGAGCTGATGGCTTCCGGTCAGTGTGGCAAGGTTGTCTGTGACTGGACAGGAAATTTCAATAGCTGAGGACTGTGCTTGGTTGCACAGTTGAAGATCATCTGGTGGTGGCCACAAGTTGTGACTGCAAATGCACAATGGTGATGCACAAAAGCGTTATGATGCGACTTCAAGAAACTCAGGGAGCAGTTATGAAAACATCAGCCTCGATTTTGTTTGTGCTGTTGTTGTCGGCATGCTCTACGCAATCGTCTGGGCAGTCTGTGCTTGATGCATTAAAAGACAGCATCCGCAATGAAAATACCAGTGAAGAGTTGAGTGGGCGGGAAATTCGTAGCGGTTTACGGGAAGCTTTAAGCATTGGCACGCAACGGGTGATGACTCAACTGGGCGCTGTCGATGGATTTAATTTGGATCCCAATATCCACATTCCTTTGCCCAGGTCATTGCAACGGCTGGACAGCGCATTGTCCAGGTTGGGTTTCAGTCAATTGACCGATAATCTTGAAACTGGTCTGAACCGGGCAGCCGAAGCTGCCGCCCCGGAAGCAAAAGCGCTGTTTATCGATACCATCAGCGGCATGACACTGGACGATGCTAAGCAGATACTGATTGGTCCCGATAATGCGGCCACACAATATTTCAGGTCCAGAACCAGTGATCGGCTCAGCGAGCTGATGCGGCCGGTGATTGAATCAAGTCTGAGTGAAGTTGGTGCTTTGCAGGCCTATGACGCCGCAGTTTCTGAATATCAAACGTTGCCGTTTGTGCCGGATGTATCTGCAGATCTGACCAGCTATGTTGTTGAAAGAAGTATGGATGGCATTTTTTATTATCTCGCCAAAGAAGAAACCGCTATCCGCCAGGACCCTGTCAAGCGGACTACCGCATTACTGCGTAGAGTTTTTGGCAGCGATTAAATGGAAACTTTCGATTTGGAAGGTCACGATTGGGTAGCACTGCATAATTTATTGAAATTGCAGGGTTGGTGTGACAGCGGCGGTATGGCAAAACAGGCTATTGCCAATGGTGAAGTTAAAGTGGACGATCAGGTCGAAACGCGCAAACGATGCAAAATAACGGCCGGTAAAACAATTGCCTATGCAGGTCAGGTAGTCAGCGTTATCAGCTTGGTTGAAAAACCGGATTAATTGTTTACCTTTTACAGGCTGGCCTTGAATCGGGGCTGATTGTTTCTTTCAAGATAATAGGTCAGCGATTGACCGTCTTCACCGATAGTAATAATCCAAACATTAGCAGCAGGCAGGAATTAGTGCTGTGGTGTGCTCGTCTGCAGGGAATGATTGTTTATATTCAACAAACACCGTTTCGAAAAGCCTTGTACGTTATTAGCAATGTTTGCCGGAATTAGCTGGGATGGAACGCCGCGTAATCCCAGCTAATATCATCCATGGAAAGCATTGAGCTGATATGAATAATTCCAACCGAGTTAAGCGGGAAATCCATCCCGGCCGAGAACACGGCGGCTAAATTTATCCCGTATTGCGCAACCCGGCGGCAATCCCGGTAATGGCAATCTGCAAGGCGTGCTCCAGCTCTGAATCTTCCTCATCCTGAGTACGCAGGCGGCGCAGGACCTCCACTTGGATGATATGCAATGGATCAATGTAAGGGTTGCGTACGTCAATCGAGCGTCTCAGTACCGGGATTTCGGTCAGTAACGGATGACCGGTCAGACTTTCGATAGTGTCGATCGCTGCCAGCAACTGATCACGCAAACGTTGCCCCAAGGCTTGCATCGCACTGTCATCCACCAACCGCCATTCATAATAATGCGCAATTGCGGGGTCAGCTTTGGCCAGCACCATTTCCTGCATATCGATCAGCATGCGAAAAAAGCTCCACTGGTTAAGCATTTCTTTGAGTAATGCCTGTTGACCGTTGTGTTTCGCGTTTTTAAGTGCACTGGAGGTGCCCAGCCAGGCGGTTAGCAGCAACCGAATCTGCGTCCAGGCAAATACCCAGGGGATGGCGCGCAAACTCTCGATGCCACCAGTGGCTTTGCGTTTGGCGGGGCGGCTGCCCAGGGCCAGACGGCTTAGTTCATCAGAGGGTGTGGCCTGCCGAAAATAGTCCACAAAATGCGGGTCTTTTCTGACCACTGCGTGGTAGTCGTTAACTGCTTGTTTGCTCAGAGCTGTCAGGCATTTCCGCCAAGCGGGCTTGGGCCTCGCCTGAGGCGCCAGGGTGGCTTCCAGGGTGGCCGTGGTATATAGCTCCAGATTGCGCTGTGCGATACCCGCCAAACCGAATTTAAAGTCGATCATTTCGCCTTGCTCAGTGACCCTCACACTGCCGGCCACGCTGCCCGGAGGTTGTGATAGCAAGGCGGCGTGGGCCGGGCCACCACCGCGGCTAACCGTACCGCCACGGCCGTGAAATAGCGTCAGCTTTACGCCATGCTGATGGCAGACTTGGGTCAATGCTTCCTGGGTCTGATATTGCGCCCAGGCAGCCGTCAGAAAGCCGGCATCTTTGCTTGAATCCGAATAACCGATCATAACTTCCTGATGGTTTTTGATGTCGCTCCGGTACCAGGGAATCTGCAGCAGAGCGTCGATGGCGGCGGCCGCATGGTTCAGGTCGTCAAGGGTTTCGAACAGCGGCACGATGCGTTGAGGTGTGGCACAGCCACAAGCTTTTTGCAGTAACCGCACAGCCAGCACATCTGAAGGTTGCGCGGCCATCGAGATAACGTAGGCACCTAACCCGCATTCGGGTTGCACGGCAAGCATCTGAAAGGTATCCAGCACTTCACGAACTTCGGCGGTGCAGCATAGTTCGCGGGGGATCAATGGCTGCGGATTGTCCAGTTCGCTCAGCAAAAAGTGCTGTTTTTCTGTCTCAGACCAGTCCTGGTAGTGACCAAGTCCCAGGGATTGGGTGATTGCATCGATAGCCTCAGTATGCCGTTCAGCTTCCTGGCGGATATCCAAACGTAACAGATGCAATCCAAAAGCAGTGACACGCCGAATGCAATCGAGCAGTTTGCCATCGGCGATTACCGGCATACCACAGCTGCGTAACGAACGGTCAATCAGCAGCAGTGGTTCCAGCAGCTCCTGATCCTGGCGGTAAACCGATTCCAGCTCGGTTGTTTGCTGATCAGATAGTTGTTGTTCAAGCCAGTGGCGCGTATCGGCAAGCCGGCGGCGAACGCCCCGCAGCAACTCCCGGTAGGGTTCCGGGTGATCACCCACTTGCTTGCGTAATTCAGCGCTGGCGGTATGCATTGACAGGTCATTGCGCAATGCATCAATATCCTGCCAGATCAGATCAGCGGCCTGCCAGCGGGCCAGCAATAACACCTCGGTGGTGAGCTTGGCGGTAACGTTTGGATTGCCATCCCGGTCACCTCCCATCCATGAAGCAAACCGGAGCGGCGCGGCGGTTAACGGCAACCGCTGGCCGGTATGTGTTTGCAGTGCATGGTCCAGTTCACGCAGGTAAGCAGGGAGTGCGTCCCATAGTGTGCGTTCAATCGCAGCGAACCCCCATTTGGCTTCATCAACCGGCGTTGGCCGCTGGCGACGGATTTCGTCAGTATGCCAGGCGGAAACAATCCGGCTGCGTAATTTTTGTAGCTGTTTTTGACGCTCGGACGGAGTCAATCCAGAATTATCCAGTGCCGACAGCACTTCCGCGATTTCGCTATGCTTGTGGCGTAAAGTACGGCGCGTGACCTCGGTCGGATGTGCGGTTAGAACCAGTTCAACACGCATGCTGGATAGCGTATCGATAATGGTATTAGTAGAAATGCCTTGCTTTAACAGGCGCGGTAGCAGTTCATCCAACGAGCCTTTTTCAATGCTTGGTTGCGGTAAGCACTGATAAGCCCGCCGCCGCCGCACCCGGTGATGCTGCTCGGCAATGTTGGCATAATTCAAAAAATGATTAAATGCCCGTGCTACCGGAACCAGCTGGGTATCGTTGAGCGACTGCATGAGCTGCAGCAACGCTTGCCAGTCACCCGTTTGACGTGCTTGTTTGGCTGCTGTGCGGATGCGCTCTACACTTGCGAAAACATCTTCGCCGGCATGCTCGCGCAGGGTTTCACCGAGAATGTCGCCCAGCAGGCGGACATCATGGCGCAGCGGTGCATGTGGGTCGGTCAGCATCATGGCATTATAACTGTAGCCAGGAACTGGTGATGAACGCCGATAACGGCATCTGGCGATTCAGGTAACTAATCGAATCAGTGGCTAAGCCTATAGCGTGGTGCTGAATTACCTGGCCAATTGCAGCAATGTCGCTTTGAATCTTGGATTTTTATTTCTTTCCAGGTAATAAGTCAGTGAGCCGGCATCTATATCCAGACTGATAGTCCAGACATTGGTGCTGGCGGCGGGAATCAATTCGGCGGTGAACCCATCAGCAGGAAATGATTGCGAGAATGCAGAGCCTGAGGCAGCAGTGCCGCCATAATTGGTCACATCATCGGGGCTGCCATCCGCATGCCTGTGATCGTGTTTCAGGGATAATCCGGTAGCATCTAACCTGATGACCCAGGTGCGGGATTTATCCTCTGCGACACTGAATGGAATACGAATCTCATTTTCTGAGCATGAATCGATATGTGCCACCAGCAATTTTCCGTGGAAGTCATGTTCAGGATCATCAGGGAAGCTGGAATAACCTTGATAGCTTGTCCCGCACATATCAGCCAGCTTGTTAAAGAAAGCATGCTGGCTGCTTGAATGGGGTTCAGCGGCGATTGCCAGTGCTGTTGAGCACAGCAAAAGAACATAACACAGTGCTTTCATTAGTCTATATCCAGTGAGGTGGCAGCGGGTATTATTCATTGGTGACGGCCATGCCAGCAACCCGGCTACCAGCCAGATAGCCCAGATAGGCAGCAACAAACCATACCCAGATGTGACGACTGTCGATGGCATCGAGCCAGTAAGCCGGCCAACTGATGGCGGTTACAAAATTCATAATGGAATTGATAAAAAAACCTATCAACATATTAAAGCTGATGGTATCTAGAAAATGTCGAAAACTTTCGAAGTTGTTGAAAAAATCTCCAATTTCATCCAATTCCACTACGGCGTAGGTAATCAGCGCAATCACACCATAAAAACCGCCACCAAACTTGACCCATTTGCGGTGCAGGAAACCACCCTGTTGCCTGTCCGGGTCCTTATTCTTGCGCATATTGTCCAGTTGTTTCTTAAGTTCATCATGCCCGTCTGATTCGGTCAGATAACCGTTCAATAAGGCCCAATAAACCATCGCAAAGGTAACGACCGCCACCGGCAACGCCGTTTTCAATAAAGCTTCTAAGAATTCCAGAATCATTGAGGGTCAGTTTGATAGCCGATCTGATTGAAGCTCAATATGCAACAATTTCAGTTATATGGCAATGTCGGTCCGTTATCGCTTAAACCATCAATGGTTACAATAACAACATGTCAGATAACTTCGATCTATTATTCCCAGGCGTGAATGCAATTAGCACCAAAGGCGCTATGCGCAGCATCGCTGATGACTTTCAGGTAGTCGAGATTATCAAAACCGATTTCAGCGGAGACGGTGAGCACTTATGGCTATTTGTACAAAAAATTAATAGCAATACCGATTGGGTGGCCAAACAATTGGCCCGAGCCTGCGGAGTATCACCAAGGCAGGTCGGTTATGCCGGGTTAAAGGACCGGCATGCACTCACCTCTCAATGGTTTAGTGTTCAACTGCCGGTTGTTGATGATAGACAGGCAATCCAGGAACAATTACCCCCGGAAGTGCTTATTCTAAAAAACCATCGGCATCATAAAAAACTAAGAACAGGTGGCTTGAAAGGAAATCAGTTCAAATTGACTATTCGCAATATTGAGGGTGATAGGCCACAGCTTGAACAGAATGTTATTAATATCAAAACGCATGGCGTGCCCAATTATTTTGGTGCACAGCGCTTTGGCCATGGTATGGGAAATGTGCAATCCGCCGCAGATTGGTTTGCAGGACAATTCAGGCCGAAAAGCAGAAACCTGAAAAGCCTGCTGATATCCACTGCCAGAAGTTGGATTTTTAATCAAATACTGGCAACACGCATCCGACAGGGTAACTGGTTAACGCCATTGCCCGGCGATATATTTCAGCTGGATGGCAGCCACTCATGGTTCAGGGATGATCAGACTGAAAAATCCGCAGTGGAGCTGCAACGCAGGTTGGAGGAGCAGGATGTACATATCACTGCTGCGCTTTGGGGGGATGATGAATTGCAAAGCAGTGGGTTGGCTGCAGAGTTGGAACGCAGAGTTGGATTGCAGTATCCGGAATTATTGGCCGGCATGCACAAACATCGGTTACAGCATGCTCGCAGAGCCATTCGACTGCCGGTCAGGCAATTGACCCACCAATGGTCAGGTGATGATTTAAGCTTGAGTTTTGAATTGAGCGCCGGCGGTTACGCAACCTGCGTGGTGCGAGAGTTGCTGGCGCACCAGGATCTTAGCCTTAAAGAATAGTCGGAGTGACACTACTGTGTATCAGGCTAGCAGAAATACAAAGTTACAGTGCCCGGCATATCCCAGTTTTGAGGCTGATTGCTTCTTTAAGGGCATAAAACCGGAGTCGACATCGGCTTGAATAGATATTACAGCGGGTCAAAAAACCTGTCAGCACGAGGGATATAGTAATTATCGTGATTGAAAGACAGCACCACACTGCGCGTCCGCCCGACAATTTCCTGGCGGGGTACAAATCCGATAACGCGTGAATCGGCACTGTTGTCGCGATTATCGCCCATTGCCAGATAATGATCATCAGGTACTTCTACCGTTGCAAAGCTGGCCATCGGATTGTGTCGTCCGGGGTTGGTGCGGATGGCGTGGCTGAGACCAGGCAGGTCTTCGATGTGATCAGTATGCGAGCCATCCAGGTTTTGATAACGGAGCTGGTTGCCATTGATGGTCAAGACATTATTGCGCATGCTGACCAAGTCGCCGGGTACGCCGACGACACGCTTGACCAGCCTTTTCCCGGCTTTTTCGGAATCAAATACGATGATGTCGCCACGCACGGGGTCCGCCGTTTTGAACAGTGAGACGTGGGTGAAAGGAATACGCAAGTCGTACGCCATCTTGTTGACAAAAATGCGATCACCTTCAAGTATGGTGGGCTTCATAGAGCCTGTCGGGACATCGTTCCAATCGGCAATTGCGCTGCGAAAGGCAAACATCAAAAGTATAAACAGGAGGAAAAAACGGTTTTGTTGCCACAGCTGATTCAGTGAAACGCGCATAGTTTGATTCCAGGAAGTTCCATCACAAGTATTCACAATTGTGCGGGCGTAGTCGCGTGCTATTGGTCACGGCTGGTTTGCTGGTTAAACCAACAAAGTTGATCAGGTCAGATGCAGGCCTGGCTGCGGTTGAGTAGTTTGGAGACTGACTTTGCTGAATGTTAGTATAGCAGTGTATGGTCCGGCGCCATGGAAAATGCCATATGCAGCATTCACACAATTGATGGATGTCACAGTGCGTATAGGTGCAACCCAAACGTGACCAGCAAATAGCGATATTCACAAAATTAAATGCTTTAGGCGCGGGGATAGCGATGTTAAAACGACCTCAGATAGTTTGTATGCTGCTGTTGATGATGGCGGCTGGTTACGCTGTTGCTCAGAACAGAGGTGGAGCCAATATTGAATTCGATCAGGGTGTCACCCCCGATGCGATCTTCGGTAGCGGAAATATCAATGGCAGTTATACCACCGACCGGCGTAACGGAATTGAGATCGGCCTGCGCGGGAAAATCCGTTTCAATGCCAACGGTCAACCTGAAAACACCTTTAACAGCAATGGCGACGGCAGCTATACCTTTATTGCGTCCGTTGCACCCGGGCGTCCGGATAATACCCCGGAGTGGAATTTTGAATGGTCGGTAAACACCGATTTTGATGATACTTCAGGCCTGATTATCAGTGACCTGACTTATGAGTTGGGCTTGGATGGTGACCCGGGCGAGAGTACAGATTTTTTAATATTCGATCCGATCACACCCAGCGCGCAAACGCCGTTTTTTGATCACTCCATCGGCGATAACAGCACGCTTAATGGTGCAGGTGTCGAGGCAACCAATGCAGGTGAATACCAGACATTGATTGATAACAATAACGTTGCACAGAATTCCTGGCGTTATCCGTTTTTTGCAATGGGAGCATTGGCAAATTTCAATGCCAAACTGGAAGGTACTTATGATATTTACCTACTGGTTAGAGATGGCATGGGTACGGTGGTAGCGCGCAGCGATATTCGCATTATCATGGTTAATCCGCCATTGAAGTTTGACCAGGATGTCATACCGGAAGTAATTTTCGGCTCCGGCAATCTCAACGGTGCATTCACCACTGACCAGCGGAACGGTATCGAAACCGGTTTGCGGGCTTTCCTGCGCTTTAATGACATGGGTATGCCTGAAAACACTTTTAACAGCAATGGTGATGGCACTTACAGTTTTGCCGCCGGGCAGGCGGTTGGACAATCGGCGCAAACAGCGGTGTGGAGTTTCGACTGGACCATGAATACCGATTTTAACTCGGTTTTGAGCAACAGCCTGGTGCTTAGTAACTTGTCCTATGAGCTTGGCCTGGATGGCGATCCCAGCCTGGCTACCGACTTTTTGACTTTCGAACCGATTATTCCCAGCGCTATGGTGCCGTTTTTTGATCATGCGATTGGCGATAACACCACCATCAACGGTGGTGGCACATCAGCCGGTAATCCAGTGGATTATCAAATGCTGATCGATAATAACAATGTGGCGCAAAATTCGTGGCGTTATTCGTTCTTTTTAAGCGGTGCGCTGGAAAACTTTGACCCAACTGTAGATGGAACCTATACCATCTATCTGCAAGCCCGTGATGCTCAAGGTGTTTTGGTTAACCGCAGCCAGATACAGATTTTGGTCGGCGATACAGCGGTAGCCGGTGATGTGGCCGAAGTCTCCATTGTAAAAACCACCAATGCAATTGGCACCCAATTAACCAGTGACAGTTTTGATTATTTCCTGACAGTAACCAACACGGATGTGGCTACCGCCACCAATGTACTGGTCAGTGATGACCTGCCGGATAACCTGATGTTTAACAGCGGCAGCTGTGACGATGGCAGTACAGCCAATCAGGCGGGCCAACTGATCACCTTTAACCTGAATGATATGGACACCGGGGATGCCACAGTGTGTACCATCAATGTGACGGTTTCAGACGGTGGGCTAATCACCAATACTGCAATGGTAACAGCGGACAATGATTTTGATCCGGCCAACAATAGCTCCACAATTACCACACTGGGTATCATTCAATCCGTAGGTCTGAGTGGTGATACGCCTGATTCGGCAGATAACGATTACACCCGCATTAACAATGTGCTGGCGGCAGTAATGCCGGGTGATGTGATCATTCTGGAGGGTATTTTTGATTGGGTTGAGCCCAATGCGTTTGATAGCTGGGCGTTAGGTTCAGATGGTGTTGCCGATACCGACGATGATTTCAGTATTTTATTACCGGAAGGTGCTGGTGATTTCACTTTGACCGCTGCTGAATTGGGTGATGCGGTTATCCAGGGGCCCGGCGATCTGGCCGGCCAGGATCTGGAAGGTTTTTTGACCGCTCTAAGCACTGATAATCAGAATATTGAAATCTCCAATTTGACCATTACTAACTTTGATCTGGGTATTGGATTCTTTTTTGTCGGCGGCGGGGTGAATGTTTACGACAACACCCGCATTGTTAACAACCGGATTGTGGTTGCGACCGATATTGCCGGCAATGAAGCCGCCGGTGAAGGTTTCCAGAACATCGGCATTCACTTTGCGTTTGGCGATAACCAGCTGATTGCCGATAACATTATTGAAATAGGCGGTGATGGGATATCCAATCGACCAACCTTAACCGCGGCATCAGTTGCCATGCAGTCCAACACCTCCGGTGGTGCTTATGAAGGATTGATTATCGAAGACAACATAGTGCGGGTTTTGAATGCCCAATCGGTTGATCCGGAATTTGTGCTGGGCATCTGGGAAAACAGCAATGCTTTTGAGCGCAATATCATTGTGCGTAACAACCTGTTCGAAAATCTGAATCCGCAAAATAATCCGGCACTGAACATGCAGCAGGGATTTCGGATAACGTCACAAAGTTCAGCCACTACCAGTGATGGCGCGGTAATGATGGGTAATTTTGTAGAAGGTGCCAATGTGGCCTATGAGTGGTTGCCGGGCAGGTTTGGTGCGAATTTTGAAGCGCGTGGGCCATTGCCGTTTATTGCCAATACTGCAGTAAATAATATGGTTGGTGTACGCCTGGATTCTAACGGCTCGGCTGGCATGAGCTGTAACCGTTTTGTCAATAACGCGGTTGCCGTCGAAAATGTGACCGATGACAATATTGCCTCACTGGCGAATGATAACTGGTGGGGCTGTAATGCAGGGCCGAACAATGGCGCTTGTGATAGTTTTGATGTGGGTGCCAACTTGACCACCGATACCTGGCTGGTGGCAAACCTTACCTCAAACCCGGGTAGCGTTGAATCCGGCGGGATGACCGATTTAACCCTCGACGTTACGCTGAATAACAACAGTATTCAGGTTACCGACTGCAGCTTGCCTGATGGTGTGCCGGTGGCATTCTCAGCGGATATCGGGTCAGTCACCCCGGCCAATACCGACACCATAGCAGGGGTGTCTCCTGCTGTTTACAATGCACCGGGGATCACCGGTCTGGCGACAGTGGGAGCAGCCATTGATAACGAAGTAGCCACTGATACCATCCTGATTCTGGGGCCGCCGGAAATTACTGCAGTCAGTCCTGATCCATTGCCGGGCAATGTGTTTAGAACAGATGCCATGGTGACCGGTAATGGCTTTATTCCGGAAACCGTTATTCTGGCAGCGGGTAACCCACGGGTGACCGTATTTATCGATGCCAATACGGTCATGGTTGAACTGATTGAAGAGGACCTGGATGTTATCGGTTCTGGTGGAATTAATTTGATTGCTGATAACAGTGCTGTGCCAGGTGGCGGACAATCCGCACCGTTTTTTGTAAGTATTGTTGACGACCTGGTTTTCCGCGACAGTTATGAGGATTAAGCTATAAACTAAACAATCTCTGATTTAACCAGAGGTTCCTTGATTGTATGCTGAAGCCGCCGTTAACCGGCGGCTTTTTTATGGGCGAGTTTATTGTCAAAAACCGGCTTGGCCAAAACCAGGAAATAAGCCGCTGAAATACCCGAAGAACCGAAAATCATGCACATCACCATGATTTGATATCTGACCGCAATCAAAGGTGAAACACCGGACAGGATCTGCCCGGTCATCATTCCCGGCAGAGAAACCAGCCCGACTGCAAATAAAGCATTAATAATCGGAATAAGCGCAGCCTGAAAAGCAATATTGCGGGCTTGCTGGTAGCTGTCAGTCCGGCCAATTTCTGCATTCAACCTTTCTGCAGCCAGGCTGATGCTGGTCATGGAATTGGCAAAAATCATACCGGCCAGTGGGATGCTGTATTGCGGTGAATACCAGGGGTCAAGCATCAGCACCAGTTGAGTGACCAGTGCAAAAGTTATCCCGCCACCCAGTAATATCGACCACAAGGCATATTTATACAGAACCTTTCTATCGGCGGCGACAGTGCCCAGTGCAATCCAGCTTGAAGCAAGCACCATAACCGTCAGAATCACCAGTACCAGCACGGCGCTATCTGATTCGAATATATAAGCCAGGAAATAACCAATTATCAATAACTGCATCAACATCCGGGCCATTGCATGGATGGCGTTGCCGGCATTCAGTGACCATTTGACCAGAATGATTATGGCGATCACGGCCGGGATAAAAGCAATCGCCAGATTGATCAATGGAATGGTTTGAATGGTGTTGTTCATTATCGTTATAACCTTAACAAGCGGCCCGGGGCCAAATCATTAATTAACCCGTGTCAGTTGGTTTTGAATATGGGTTAACGTCACCAGGTGATTTTTATAATCAACGGGGATTGGTATAAGCCGGGTCTGGTATGACAGAGCTAATGATGGAAAACCATGGATAGCTGCATTTTTGGTGAACTGAATTTCATTGCTCAAAATCGCCTGGGTATGTTCAGCTGTCAGATCGGCTTGAAATTGATCAGAATCCAAACCGCATTCATCTGCAATTTGGATAAGCGTTGAAGTTTCTGATGGATTCAAAGCGCGTAAATAGTAAGCCTGTTGAATAGCTGCGATCATTTCCTGTTGGTGGTTCTGCTGCCGGGCAGCAATCACCGCACGACAGGCCGGATAGGTCGAGCGTTTCGGCTGGCATTTGCTCCAGAACTCAAAATTAAATTCGGCCCCCAGCTCGGTTTGTATCCTCCGCCAATGTCCGGCAATGACCTGTTGCATCGGTACGGACATGATCTCGTCGGTATCCGGCGCAAGCCCGCCGAGGATGTATTTGACTTTGACGTTATCCGGCAAAGCAGCCTGCAACCGCATCCACTCAGGCTGATAACCCCAGCACCAGCTGCACATTGGATCGTGAATATAATAAAGTGTTGAGTTCATCATTCGTTTTTTTCTGGCGAGCAATAAGTCCTTTTGGTATTAATACCCAAAATCAGGCGCTGTAAAAATCGCTGCGATGGCTGACTTTTACTACAACAACTATTAATTGTTGGTCTTTGATTTCATAAATAATCCGATAAATGCCTTGCCGGATTCGGTAGCGTTCCTGTGCGGTCAGCTTTTCGCATCCACCTGGTCTGGGGTTTTCAGCCAGAGTATCGATACGCTTCAGTAACCGTTTGACATCTTTATTCGGTATGCGGCGCAGGTCTTTAGTGACAGACTTTTTGAATCGAATCTCAAAGTTTGCCATTGGCATTCAGATCATCAAGCAATGCTTGGTAGCTGATGGTTGGTTCGGCAACTCGGTGCTCGAAAGCCGCCAAATCCTGCTGGTCTTCACGTAAGGACTGACGTACAGCATCGTTTACCAGATCAGATACAGAGCGGTGCATAGTGGCTGCTTTAACCCGCAATGCCTGGTGAATATCCGGATCGAAATAGATGGTGGATCGTTTAGATGTTTCAGTCATAGCAGTACCTCTGCCAGGCAGTTTAACGTTTAAGCATTAAAACGTCAAAACGCTAAAACGCGTGGGCACAAAGATAAGGTCAAAAACAAAGCGGCTGAAACTGTTTGCAGTGTTAGAATTCGACTATTGGTAACGGCAAAGACTTTTAATATGACTGATACAACTGATTTCCTGAACCGCCTCGATGAAACCCTGCACGGCATTGAAGCCGATGGCCTGTATAAACATGAACGCCTGATCACCACTTCCCAACAAGTCGCCATTGATGTGCAAGGGCGTGGTGAGGTGTTGAATTTCTGCGCCAATAACTACCTGGGTCTGGCCAATGACCCCAGAGTGATCGATGCGGCGCATGCAGCTTTGGATCGCTATGGTTTCGGTATGGCGTCGGTACGGTTTATCTGCGGTACCCAGGATTTGCACAAGCAATTGGAATCGACCATCAGTGAGTTCCTGGGCACCGATGACACCATTTTGTATACCTCCTGTTTTGATGCCAACGGCGGTTTGTTTGAAACTTTGCTGGGGCCGGAAGATGCAGTAATTAGCGATTCGCTGAACCACGCCTCGATTATCGACGGCATCCGGTTGTGTAAGGCGGAGCGCCACCGCTATCCCAATAGTGATATGCAGGCCCTGGAAGAAATACTGCAGAAAACCCAGCACTGCCGCACCCGGCTGATTGCCACCGATGGAGTGTTTTCAATGGATGGCTTTATCGCCAAGCTGGATGAAATTACTGCCCTGGCCGAGAAATACAATGCGCTGCTGATGGTGGATGACAGCCATGCCACCGGTTTTATGGGTAAAACCGGGCGTGGTTCGGCTGAGCACCATGGGGTGATGGATAAAGTGGATATTTATACCTCCACGCTGGGTAAGGCTTTAGGTGGTGCTTCAGGTGGATTTACCTCCGGTCGGCAGAAGATTATCGATCTGCTGCGTCAGCGTTCGCGGCCTTATCTGTTTTCCAACACTTTGCCACCACCACTGGTGGCTGCCAGCCTGAAAGTGTTTGAAATTCTGAACGAAAGCACCGCACTGCGGGATAAGCTGGAAAACAATACCCGATACTTCCGTGAACAAATGACCAATGCCGGTTTTGACATTAAACCGGGCGTCCATCCCATTACACCAGTGATGCTGTATGACGCACCGTTATCGCAAAAGATGTCGGCACGTTTACTGGAAGAGGGGATTTATGTGATCGGGTTCTTTTTCCCGGTGGTGCCTAAAGGTGAAGCACGGATTCGGGTGCAGTTGTCGGCAGCGCATGAAAGGGAGCATTTGGATGCAGCTGTGGGAGCGTTTGTTAAGGTGGGTAAGGAGTTGGAGGTTGCTTGATGGTTGCGAACTACAATACATTTTGCAGTTATAGCTGGGAAAGGTGTAAGGCGGTTTCGAGTTAACATAGTTCAAACGATGTTACTAAAAGGACCTGATGAAATGCTTCCTAAAATAAATTAATAGCATCAAATTATAGAGAAACTTGAGTAGTAAGCTAAACGTTACTCACGAGGAACTGCATGGATAAGTGTTATATTTGCGATGAGCCTGCAGTTGGTAAAGAGCATGTTCCACCAAGGTGTCTTTTTCCAAAAACAAAGGATCTTCCAAATGGTGTCAACTTGCGAAGCAATTTGATGACCGTTCCATCTTGTGCACCTCATAACTCAGAGAAATCGCGTGACGATGAGTATTTTCTAAACGTCATTGCTGGCTTGGAATGTATAAATAAGGTGGGAAGAGAACATTATAGAAGGCAAATACGACGACAAAACAAACGGAATCCTGGCATTCTCGCCAGGTTTGCGGTTAGGGCTATCAAAATTGTCGGCAATTTGGGTCATAAAGTTGAAATCAATCGTCTAGACAATTTTGTTAAACATCTAGGGTACGCATTGTATCGCGCTCATTTTGGGAGCAGATGGAGTGGAGAGTTGTGTTGGGTGCCGGAATTTCTTTCACGAATCGCGGACGCAGACCCGAATGCCGAGCAGATTCGCCTTGCAGTTGTAAAAGAAAACAACCGTGAATTTAAGGGTATACCATACCAGGGTGCAAACCCGACAGTGTTTTCTTATCAAGTTCTGGAATGCAAGGAGCTATGCAAGATGCGATTGCATTTTTATGAGGGCTGTAAGATGCTCCTTATCTTTAAGGCGACTTCAACGGTTCAGGATGAACGTGACATAGTGCTTAAGAAAAGCATCTGAAGGGAAGTATTGGGGCACCCTGGACCTCCTCAGTTTAACGGACACTCCAAAGAAGAGACAATATTGTCTCAAAGGAGTAACCGATGTCGAAACGAACACTATATACCCGTGAGTTCAAACTAGAAGCTGTACGTTTATTACAGACTGGTCAAAAAC
>JAJFKX010000018.1 GCA_021772985.1 Gammaproteobacteria bacterium | reverse complement strand
GCCCATCGGCCCATAACCATTCTGGCTGTTATAGCTCAGCGCTACGCCGGGACCAAAACCACCCGATGCCGGGGCTGTCATGATGGGAATGGTGTAATTGGCGGCACCATTGCTATCAACCACAAAGTTGCCGTTGGTATGGCCCAATGTTTCAGAACTTGAAACCGGCGAGGGCAAATCAACAAAAGTTTCACCATCGGCTTCAAAGCCAGGGTCGAAAACACCATTGCTGTTGCGATCCGGGAAGAACACAGCTTCGGAATCGAAAATAGTGGTCAGCGGCGGGTTGGAAGTATTAGTACCACCATCAACGGATAAAGTACCTACAGACTCAGCAATAGTATTGGCTTGACCTGTGCCGATTCGGTTGCGCAGATAAAAGCGATACTCACCAGGTTCGGTAATCAGACACAGGTAATTGTCTACTGCAAACGAGGCCTCCGGGTCTGGCTGTGGATCACCGGCATTACACAAATCATTATCGAGCCGCTGCAAGGTTCCGCCATTGAAGGTGTAATACGGAATAACCGATGGCTCACCGGTGTTGAAAAAGTCATCATCACTGAACCAGCTTAACAAGACCTCGCACTGACCATTTTGCGGCGCACAACTTGCAGCATCTTCCTCACCATCAACCCAGTACCGGATGGCATGAAAACTGGCTTGCTTACTCAACGTATGGCCATTACTGCCGGTGGTCATATTGAATGATCTGAAAGATGCACCACTGCTATCTGCTAACGTCACACTTAATAATCCATCGAAACTTAAATCACCCGGGTCGTTGTCTTGGGCATTGGCCGGCAGGCTGCGTTGCAGGCTGCCGACGGGTACTGAGGTCACCTGATCCTGCTCCTCGGCACTGGGGTTAAAAGGTGGCAAGCCCCGTTCTACGGTGACGTAATTCAGTACTGCATCGTCAGTGACCGGATGCCTTTGGATAACCGGAACATTGGTCGGCGTGCAATCAGCTGTGCCATCGCGACAATCCAATGTACCGTTAAGCCAGATCGGCCGACCATTGGCGTCAAAGCTGAGCATGATCTGCCCTTCAAAATAATCGTGCTGCCAACTGATAATTTTGTAATCGAGGTTGCCGGTGTGCTGCCATACGCCGTTGTTATAATCGGTTTTGTTGGCAATTCCGCCAGTTGGGAACACGCCTGTATCTGTGGATATTTGATTGATGGTGTAGCTTTGTATGCCATTGGAAGTCAGCAGGTCACCCGGCAGCTGCACATTCAATTCAATCACTGCCTGGGATGAATTTTGAGCATCAAAAGTGACCTCGAAAAAGCCCACCTCACGGTCATGGATCTGGCTCAAATCCGTGCTGGGCTCGTATAAGCCACCAGTAAATACATTGGGATTGTCAGGGTCTACGCGTAACTCGGCATACAGCCAGATCGGCGTATAGGTACTGTTGATGTACTGATAGGTTTGCCAGTACATGTACAGATCATAAGTTTTGCCATAGTCTTCGTGGGTGGTTTCATGCCGCAGATGGCTGGCCCAGTAGAAGCTAAAGCCCTGGCGCGGTAAATCCTCCAAATTGACCCATACACCCGGATTCAAATCGGATGGGCCTCCGCCACCACCATTAAAAACCGGCGGTTGCGGCAGGCATTGACGGGTGGAATCACCACCGACAACACTGCCTACCTGCTGGCAACCACTGTCATTTTCGTCACAGGCAAAAATATCCCAGGCACTGGTTAAAGCCAATGACGAGCCGGTTGGAGTGTCATCAACGGTAAACGGGTAAAAGTTTGGCGCATCTTTAAAGAAACTTGGCGGGATAGTTTGGTTAAAAGCGTCTATCATTTTATAACGCCGTGGCACCAGAAAATCCTGACCATTGATATTTGGTGGATTGTAGCTCCAGGTGAGTTCCAACCCATCACCGGCTGTATTGTGATCCCAACACAGGCTGTCGTTGATGGAGGCATATTCTGTTGCGGCGATATCCCCGATTGATTCGGTGTCGCTTCGTTCCATGCTGGAACAGGTGTCACTATTACTCAATCGGTTGCGCCGACATGCCCTGACATCAACATAATAGTCCCCTTGCGAAATACGTCTTAGCGGGATGTTATGAAAACTCTGGTCACGGGCTTCACTGATATCATGAAAATATGTGAACAGATTGGTACCGTCGGCACCGCTTTCGACAACTTCAAAATAATCGATTTCATCAGCCTGCAATTGTTGTGAATTTGCTTCAATGGTGATGGTGAAATCGGAGGTCATTCCCGGATCACTTAACGCTACACTCATCGGTTTATCAAGCAACGCATCCAGCACGGGTTCAGCATCGATGGTGACAGTAGCTGGCGGCCCACAGACATTCGGATTACCTGGAACACCTCCCTGGCATGCCTTGATGGTGATCACACCTGCAGCGGTAAAGTTTTGATTGGTCTCCCAGAAAGATGGCTGATTAAACACCAGCTGTGAATGCAGGGTTTGGCCGTTTAACTCAACTTCAAATGAATGCGGACGGCTATCAAGGTTGTCGTAGTAGTTCGACGGATATGACCAGCGCAGCCGGTAATCACCAGTGACCGGGTTGGTCCAGGTCAAAATAACCCCTACCGGCTTGGTCAAAGGATAAGCGCCAGACTCCCATTGGCTCCAGACTGGCGAGCAAACACCATCCAGACAACGGCGGATACGAAACTCATAAGCCAGATCAAAAGCCAGATTACTGATAACCGCTGTTGGAATATCAGAATCAATCACGTAGGGTTGCCCTTCCGGCAAACTGGTGCCTGCCAGTCGGCGCTCGATTTCATAGCTGAAATCACGCTGTTGCGATTCAAGCAGTAAACCATCCCATTGCAGATAATGTGCGTGGTTGATGGGATCACGCTCAACCGTCAAGCCAACCACTGTCCCAGGTTCACAATCATTGGCAAATACCCGGTCTTCAACCAATTCGAGTGCCGGGCATTGCCCATTAATCACGCCTGTAGAGACGGTCTGAAACCACTGCCTGAAATGGTTGGAACTGGCACATTCCAACTCACCCGAATTTTGTAG
>JAJFKX010000017.1 GCA_021772985.1 Gammaproteobacteria bacterium | reverse complement strand
GCCCATCGGCCCATAACCATTCTGGCTGTTATAGCTCAGCGCTACGCCGGGACCAAAACCACCCGATGCCGGGGCTGTCATGATGGGAATGGTGTAATTGGCGGCACCATTGCTATCAACCACAAAGTTGCCGTTGGTATGTCCTAGTGTTTCTGAGCTGGGAACTGGTGAAGGCAAATCAACAAAGGTTTCACCATCGGCTTCAAAGCCAGGGTCAAAAACACCATTGCTGTTGCGATCCGGGAAGAACACATCTTCTGAGTCGAAAATAGTGGTCAGCGGCGGGTTGGAAGTGTTCGTGCCACCAGCGATTGCCAAAGTGCCGAATGACTCGGCTATGGTGTTTTGCTGAGCTGCACCTATGCGGTTTCTCAGGTAGAAACGGTAATCCCCAGGGGCTGTGATGTTGCAAACAAAATCCACCACCACAAAGGAGCTGTCAGGCAGCGGGTTGTTGCACACGTCAGCATCCAGCAGCTGCAATGTCCCACCATTAAGCGCGTAGTAAGGCGTAACCGATGGCACGCCATTGTCAAAAAAATCATCGTCACTGAACCAGGTCAGTAAAACTTCACAGGCGCCGCTTGTCAGGCTGCAATCAGTGGCGCTTAGCTCCTCTCCAACCCGGTAGCGGATATCGTGATAGCTGGCCTGCTTGCTTAACTGGTGCCCGTTACTGCCGGTATTGATATTAAATCCCCGGAACTGCACGCCATTGATATCGAACAACGACACACTCATGCTGCCGTTAAATGTCAAGCTATCCAGGTCAAAGATATCCGCAGGCAGGCTGCGTTCTAATGTACCGATATCCACCGAAGTCACTTGGTCCAGTTCATCTGCAGTTGGATTAAACGGCGGCAAGCCTTGCTCTATGGTGACGTAACTTATGGTTGCGTCATCAACATCAGGGTGGTGATTTTGCCCAACCCCAGAGCAACTGCTGGTTGTATCGGTGCGGCAATCCAAGCTGCCATTAAGCCAGATGGCCCGGCCAAGCGTGTCGAAGGTCAGCATCACCTGGCCTTCAAAGTAATTATATTGCCAGCTGATCATCTTATAATTGGTGCCCGTGGTGTTTTGCCACACGCCGTTATTAAAATCAGTTTTATTGGATGTGCCTACCGCTGGAACTACACCGGTTTCATTGGATAACTCGGTGATTTCAAAAGTCTGCGGACCACCGGAGGTCAACAAACCACCAGGTAACTGGACGTTTAAAGTGATCGTTGCTGTGGAAGTATCTGTATCATCAAACGCCACCTCAAAATGCCCCACCTCATTGTCATGGGCCTGGCTCAGGTCGGTGCTGGGAAGATACAGACCACCATCAAATATGTTGGGGTTATCCGGATTTTCCCGCAGTTCAGCATACAACCAGATCGGGGTGTAGGTTCCATTAATGTATTGATAGGTTTGCCAATACATGGTCAGATCATAGGTATTGCCATAATCTTCGTGCACATTCTCATAACGCAAATCGCTGGCCCAGTGAAAACTGAAGCCCTGGCGTGGCAGGTGTTCCAGGTCTACCCAGATACCCGGGTTCAAACTGGATGGCCCACCGGTACGCACGGCGGGCGGTTGCGGTGGTGTAACACACTGCCGGCTGGAATCAGTACCAACGATGCTGCCAACCAATTGACAACGGCTTAGGTTGGCATCACACGCCTCAATGGACCAGCCACTGGCTGCGGGCAACGGGTTGCCTGTAGCGGTCTGATCGACAAACATGTTTGGCAATGCGGCAAGCTCAAACACCAATGGAGAACTCAGACCAAGCGCGTCGGTTAACCGGTAACGGTCCGGCACCAGAAATTCAGTACCGGGAATAACCGGCGGGACATAGTTCCAACTTAACACCACACCGTTATTTGCCGCGTTGTCATCCCAGCACAGGCTGCCGTTAATGGATGCGTACTCAGTCGGTTCTACATCGATCATAACCGCACTGTTTGCCGGCGTGATGTCTGAACATGTGTCCTGCGCGCTTAATCGATTGCGCCGACAGGCCCGGATGCTCACGGCATAGCTGCCGTTGGATAGCCGGGTGACCGGAACCACATGCGTGGCTTGATCACGGCTGGCACTAACATCGTGGTAATAGCTGAAATTGTTGGTGTTGTTAGCCCCGGTTTCTATGATCTCGAAATAATCAATTTCATCAGCCGTAAGTTCTGCTGTGTTGGCTGTGATGGTGACGGTAAAATCTGAGCTTGCTTGTGGATCGCTTAACACCACGGACGTTGGTGCATCAATCAGTGCGTCCAGTTCAGGCTCGGCATTAATAGTGATGGTTGCGGGCGGACCACAGACATTCGGGTTCCCTGGAACCCCTCCCTGACAGGCCTTGATGGTGATCACACCGGCAGCGGTAAAGTTTTGATTGGTCTCCCAGAAAGATGGTTGATTAAATACCAGCTGTGAGTGCAGGGTTTGGCCGTTCAACTCAACTTCAAACGAATGCGGACGGCTATCAAGGTTGTCGTAGTAGTTCGACGGATATGACCAGCGCAGCCGGTAATCACCAGTGACCGGGTTGGTCCAGGTCAAAAGAACCCCTACCGGCTTGGTCAAGGGATAAGCGCCAGACTCCCATTGACTCCAGCTAGTTGTGCAAACACCATCCAGACAACGGCGGATGCGAAACTCATATGCCAGATCAAAGACCAGGTTACTGATAACCGCGGATGGAATATCAGAATCAATCACATAAGGTTGCCCCTCAGGCAAACTGGTACCAGCCAGTCGACGCTCGATTTCATAGCTGAAATCACGGTGTTGTGACTCAAGCAGCAAACCATCCCATTGCAGGTAATGTGCATGGTTGATGGGATCACGCTCAACCGTCAATCCGGTCACGCTTCCGGCTTCACAATCATTGGCAAATACCCGGTCTTCAACCAATTCGAGTGCCGGGCATTGCCCATTAATCACGCCTGTAGAGACGGTCTGAAACCACTGCCTGAAATGGTTGGAACTGGCACATTCCAACTCACCCGAATTTTGTAG
>JAJFKX010000016.1 GCA_021772985.1 Gammaproteobacteria bacterium | reverse complement strand
CCAAACATTCCAATTCCAGCTCGCATGACAATCTTGGATTGGGTTGTAAGGCAAGCTTTGCTAATTTTTATGTTACTGATGCTTCTCAGCGTGCAGCAGGTTTTTTGTGTAACTTAAATAAAGGCTAAAATTTGCCCTAAGTTGCCATTTGCGTGGATTTTTATCGTTCCCGCTTATTCTTCAAAGCAGACATTTTATTTAGGCAACTCGTCAAGCCAACTTTGTATTTTTATTATCATTGGCATTGCTCCAATAATCTTAAACAGACCTATAGATTTTCTCCATGCCTCTTCGGCCTTATCCAGATCGCCTCGGGTTTGATAGATATTACCTAGATTGCCATAGTCATTGGCCATGCCTTCCTTTAGTCCCAGTGACTCTTCAATCTTCAAGGATTTGAGATAAAACTCTTCGGCCTTATCCAGATCGCCTCGGGTTTGATAGATATTACCTAGATTGCCATAGCTACTGGCCATACCTTTTTTTAGTCCCAGTGACTCGTTAATCTCCAAGGATTTGAGTGTGAATTCTTCGGCCTTGTCCAGATCGCCTCGGATTAGGTAGATATTACTTAGGCTGCCATAGTCACTGGCCATACCTGTCTTTCGTCCCAGTGACTCGTTAATCTCCAAGGATTTGAGTGTGAATTCTTCGGCCTTGCCCAGATCGCCTCGGGTTTGATAGATAATACCCAGATTGCAATAGGCAATGGCCATGCCTATCTTTCGTCCCAATGACTTATCGATCCCCAAGGACTTGAGTATGAATTCTTCGGCCTTGTCCAGATCGCCACGGATTCGATAGATCAAACCCAAGTTACCATAGTCACTGGCCATGCCTGTCTTTCGTCCCAGTGGTTCGTTAATCTCCAAGGATTTGAGCGTGAATTCTTCGGCCTTATCGAGATCACCTCGGGTTCGATAGATACTACCCAGATTGCCATAGGCAGCCGCTGTATGGGCAGACTGGCTATCTTCTCCACTGATAGCTAACCATTTATTTAGGTACGTCTCTGCCAGTTTTAGCTCGCCAATTCGATAGTAAAAACTGTAAGCTAAATAAAGCACTTTTATATTAGTTGTTCCATCTGTGGCCTTTGCAAATTTCTGTCGTGCGGTTTCCAACTTCCCTACATTGGCTGCTTCGGCCGCTTCTTCAGCGAACTCAAGTTGCAATCTTTCTGTTTGCAAATAGGCTTGTTCAGCCTTTTTATTTGCCTGCTTAGCTGTTTTTAAAGCTTCTTCTACCTGCTTCTTAGCCACTTCAATTTCTTCAATTGCAGATAACGGCAGGATAATAACTTCACCTTTTTGAGCTGGCGGAAGCTCATTTTTAGCGAATGCTGTAAGGTGTGTAAAAATCTCTGTTTTAAACCCTTCCTTATCGTCGAAATATCGATATATCACTTGCCTTGATTCTTCTAAGCTTCGCCGAAAGCTCATTACTTTATCAAGCTGGGGGCCAGGATCAGCTTCTTGCCCAGGATCAACATGTTTAAAAAATACAAATATTTCCGGTGCTCCTGTTTGCTTAAACCTCTCTAGTGCCAGATGAAACTCTTCCTCAGTATAGGACGAGTATGGTGAATCCGGTGCTTCCTGTCCCCAACGCCTATGCAAGCAAAGTATAAAAACTTCGCATCTGTCTATTTCATGATTGATTAATGATTGGTTTCTTCGGCCTGTCAAAGCCAATGTGTCTTCCCACCCTAGTGGCTCAAACTCTACATCAGCTCCGATGCCGAAACCGCTGTTCAATTCATCAAGGGTTTCCTTAAACTTTGCACGTTCTTCAGCCAAATCACCAGGTGAGGCGATAAAAACTCGAATGGATTTCTTAGTAGCCAACTTTCCCCTTATCCCTATTCAAATTAATTTAGTGAATATTCAACGCTCGAATAACCGTTTTTGTAGCTAATCAGATGGTTTCTGTGTGTGCATAAAAGGCAGCTAAGAGTATACACCTGCCATTATCAGATGGAATCAGAACCAGCTATTCACACTAACCGAACAAATCCAAGCTTTTTACTTTACATCGATATTTGATGTTAATTCACTGCGAAATCGCGCTTAATTTTAATTGGTACTAGATTGATGTTAACTCTGGGCAGTTCCATTGACATCTGCATCCCACCGCTAACCATTTCTGAGTGATATCGGATGATCACTGTTCAGTTGCAGCAAATCCCATAAATTGCCATATAAATCTTCAAACACGGCAACTGTTCCATAGTCCTGCTCTTTTGGCGCTCTTATAAATTTGATACCCTCTGATTTCATCCGATTATAATCCCGCCAAAAATCATCAGTATTCAAAAACAGAAACACGCGTCCACCGGCTTGATTGCCGATAAAGAGCTCCTGCTCAGGTTTTGAGGCACGCGCAAGCAACAAGGTAACACCCGTTGATCCAGGCGGCGCAACCACCACCCAGCGCTTATCCTGCTCTGGCTGATACGTATCTTCAATCAGTTCAAACTTCAGTTTTTCCGTATAAAAAGAAATGGCTTCATCGTAGTCTTTGACGACCAGGGCAATGTGCACAATCGACTGTTTCATTTTGTTTGAATCCTGAAAATAATTTATGCTGTTATTAGATAGTACCTGGATAGAATGGAACTGTAATAAGTTCTTTGTAACTGATCAACCGTAACCTTTATTAGCTGTTGACACGAGCTGCTTGCAACTGACAGTATCGAGCATGACCCAACTCCAGACTGGTATGCATTGCCTGGCCTATCACATGGCTGATTAGTGAACCCATTGGTGCTGGAACAGCCAACTCCACACCGATACTTTTTGCCATTCTTGCAAACAACTCGGTATGCGCAAACCCTCCATTCAGTCCAAGTTCTGTTTCGAGGTTTTCACGTAAGTTCTTTTCCAGCTGATGGCCCAGGTAATTTCTTTCCAACAGTAAATACCAGGGCAATGCGCAGATTCTAAAAACCTGACTCATTAAACTGAAGCAGGATACAATTGTTATACAGACACTATCTGGTGTATGTTACGTACGTAAAATACATTATTTCTGTTATCAGAAGCATTGATACATGGAGCGTTTATAATGCCAAGCAACGTGCATAGAGTTATTCCTGAAACAACAATGGGTATTCCTGAGGCACCTGACCGACTGTTTATATTGGACAGTACCGGCCCACACTATGACACCGCTCAAATTCTGGCCCGGCTCAAGCAGGACGATGTGGTATTGGTACCTAATGTGGATGCCGCTGCAGTAGACGGCTTGATCTGCGAAATCGCGGAACGCTTAAACCTGAAAGACAGCCTGGAACTGCAGGCTGCTTTTGCGTCATCTTTGGGACACCGGAAAAATATCGGCCAGTATTATATGAGCGTTAATGAGCGCAAGCACTACCATATAGTCCCTCCGCATTCCGAAGGTTCCAGTTTCGTTAATTTGCAAATCGCTTCTTTCTACTGCTATGAAAACACTACTGATGGCGGCGAAACGATTGTTATGAACGTGGATGAGTCCAGCCCCGTATGGGATTCTTTACGCGAGCATCGGGTCAGAGGGCGATTTGAACGCCCGCCGACAAAAGCCGAAATTGCCAGGGCACGTACGCTTTACCGGTTGAATCTGCCGAGTGATTCACTGCAAACTGGCGACCAGATCATTAGCCGGAACAAAGTGGACGCCAACCTGACTGTCTTTAATGTGCTGGCAAAACCAAGCAAAAGCTATTCATGCATTCTCGAACAACAGCGCTATGGTTATTGGGATTCTGTGATGGCGGTTGATCGCGACTCACTTAAGTTTATGGAACAATTTTTAAAACAAGAAGGATTGCTTAAAGAACCGCCTGACTATCAAGGCCCTGAACAATTGGACTGGGATTCCAGTCGGCGGCTAATGAACTCAGGAATCGACTATGACCAACTTTTTAAATGCAAAATATCCATCAAGTTGAAACCTCAGGATTTTCTCATACAGAATAATTTCAGCTGGACACATTCAGTCAATAATTGGACACCGGGCACAGGTGTAAGAAAGGTTGCCGCTGCATTTGCATAGGCAGTCTTAATACACGTAATAAGACAATATCCCTTTGGGTTCAAACCCCTGCTGATCAAAGGCCATGTTGCAACTCAACAGCAAGCTGTTGCAGGCCGGTAAACCAGGGTGAATAACGGTTTAAGCGGCTTCCGGTATATAGCCTGTGGCAGTAAGTTCCAGCTTATGTTTCACGCCACCTTTGTATCTAAGGAACCTTTGGATACAACGGTGGCAGTAACAGCTCTTTTTCCTGACGCTGCCCGCCCTGTCGGCCGGTAACCGGTAAACCCGTTTTCAAAAGTAGCCACAACTGTTCACCAGCCCACTGCCCCGGTTGTTTTCCGTAACAGGCAGTTTCCAATTCAATCAAAGCGTGTTGCAGCGAGTCATTATCAAGCCTGGCGATAACCTGGCCGATATTATTGATTGACGAACTATTCAGAATCGCCCTGGCCCAGCCAATAACCGCCTGAGTTGCTGCTGATGCATTATTTTCCCGGCAGGCCTGTTTGCAGGCCTTGCGGGCAGCGCTGATTGTCAGCGCCCGTTGTTGGTCATCCTGTCGTTTTTTATTCCGCAGCTGTTGTTTGCCCTGGCGAGCTCGCCACCAGGCCATTAAGGTCAACACCCACAGTGCCGCAAAACCAGCGCTCAGATAGGGCCAATAGCCACTGTCTACCACTCGGGTAGTCTGAATGTCAGGCACATCAGAAGGTGTCAGCAAATTGCTGACAACCGGTGGTTCAATCGGCTGATTTCCACCATCCAATGCCGGCAATACATTAATAGTCACTGCAGCAAGCACCGCACGTTGCTGTTGATTTGTTTTCGTGTCCCACCAATCCAGGCGGACTTCCGGTAATTCCAATGGTCCGGCTACAGTTGGCACAATAGCCTGTTTAATAGTGCGCTGACCAACTACCCAGTTATCCTGCTGCCCGGTCGCTCCGACTGGTTTATCTGCATAAACACGTGCACCAATCGGCGGTGCAGTTTCAATATCCGGCAACATGATGTCTGATAAACCCAGGGCAGCCAGTTCTATGGTCCGTGTCAACGGCTCTCCAACCCGATATTCGGTTGTTTGATTTAGCGGTGTCTCACGCAAATACAAAGCACTGGCCGGCACCCAATGATCTCCACTGTAAGCTGCCGGCACCGGCAGCACCTCAAGTTCTATCGGGTCACTGCTGCGGGTGATTCGGCGCCCCCTGGAACGCGAACCAAACAAGCTGCTGCGGTTATTCGCACCGACTCTGCCGGATAGTTCTATAGGAGCAATCTCCAGTCGCCCGCTTTGCTGTGGAAAAATGGCGTATCGCCGCTCAATCACCTGATAGCGGCGCCCTTGACGCTGGGCCTCATAGCGCACATCATCACCCAGTTTTTGCACTTCGGAATCGGCCGGTGCCGGTTCGGTCAGAGAAGCCTCATTCAACGGCACGCCGATCAATAACCGCACCAGCATGGTGACCTGGGCCTGCACATAGGTCGTTTCCGGATCCACTTCCACTTCCAGATAAACATCCGGTGCTTCAGCTGCTGCGCTAGCCGCTGGTGGCTCTGGTGCCGGTTGTACATTTAATTGCAATGCCGGTGTCTGTTGAGTACCCACACTGATCGGCGGAATAGTCAAAACACCCGCCTGTTTCGGTTCCAGCACCACCAATAACTGACTGACCGACTGCTGCTGACCGTTACTGATGCTCATCTGGGTCTGACTGCTGCTGTTAATCACCTCAAATTGTGCTGATAACTCACTTAAATTCGGGCTCAGGCCACCGGCCGAACCTTGCATCTCAATAGTCAGGTTAACGGTTTCACCGAGCACAATCTGGGTTCTGTCCAAACGTGCTGACAAGGTGCCTTGTTGAGCGACCAGCAATACCGGATAACACAACAGTAAAAGTAGCAGCCATAAGCTGAAAGCAGGTTTATGAATCTTGATAGACCCTGTCATCACCAATCTTCCTCGTCTGAATCTGTAGCGCGTTGCCGTTGCTGATATTGGTAGCGGAATTTATTACGCAGTAAACCACCGGGATCATCAGGAATTTTCCGCAACCATTGTTCCACCGCGCGTTGTTGTTCAGCCTGCTCTTCGGTTAACTCGCCCTGTTGCTGCTGCTGGGCAGTTGCATCAGCACCTTCCTGTTGTTCATCCGGCTCGCCGGAATCTGTCTGTTGCTGATCCTGCTGTTGCTGTTCGGAAGACTCATCACCGGCCTGCTGTTCATCGTTTTGTTGTTCGCCAGCCTGTTGTTCTTCAGTTTGCTGCTGTCCTGACTGTTGTTGTTCGCCATCCTGATCCTGTTGCTGCTGCTGATCAGTTGACTGTTGCTCCTGCTGCCCCTGTTGTTGATCACCCTGCTGCTGGTCGTCTTGTTGATCCTGCTGCTGACCTTCGCCCTGCTGCTGTTGTTGTTCCTGTTGCAGCTGTTTCAACAGTTCCAGGTTATCTTTGGCATCCTGCATATCGGGCGCCTGCAGCAAGGCGTTTTGATAAGCCTCAATGGCCTCCCCTATGCTGCCAAGCTGGGCTAACGCATTGCCCAGGTTATAGGCACTATCGGCACTGCCGGTTGCCGCATATGCTTGTTCATAGGCCTCGATAGCCGCTTCATAATCACCATTTCGGTAATGCGCCTCACCAGCCAGCTGTGGTTGGCCGGTCAGTTGTTCAGCCAAAGCTGCTGCTGTCTCGTGCTGCTCCTGATCGAGCGCCTGGCGGGTTTGCTGCGCAGGGTTTTTCCACCAACCCTCCCAGGCAGCCTGGGCTGTGCCGGGATGAAACAGCATTGCCGGCAATAAGCAAGCGCAAAATAACCAACCACGCCGAAATGCCAGTGCAGCAAACGGCAGCAACAACAACACCAGCCATGGCCCTTGCTCTTGCCATAATTCATGATTCAACTGCTCGTTTAAACCGGCCTGCGACTGTGCCTGTTCCACTTCGTCGGGTTGCAGTTCGGGAAATAGATAATCAAGGTCACGGGCATCTGCGGTTAGCCGGCTGTAACGACCGCCGCCGGCGACAGCCAGCGCCTGCAAAACTTGTGGGCTCATCCTGGGGATCACGATATTACCATCACGGTCTTGCACAAACCCACCTTCCGGCAATGGAATTGGTGCTCCCTGTTCTGTCCCAACGCCCAACACTGAAACCTTTATTCCAGCAGCCGCCAAATCTTCTGCAACCGGTGTAACCCGCTGAGCATTGACGCCATCGGTGAGCAATATAATTTCACCGCTGTTTTCACCGGCCTGACGCAATAAATCAGCTGCTTGCTGTAATGCCAGATCAGCACGACCACCCTGTACCGGCATAATCTCCGGTGACAGCGCCGGCAGCAAAGCAAGGATGGTGCGGCTGTCTTCAGTTATTGGACTAATCACAAATGCTTCACCCGCATAAGCCACCAAGCCGGTTTGGCCTTCCCGGCTGCGGTTTAAAATATCCGCCAGCTTAAAACGAGCCTGCTCCAGTCGATTCGGTTTTTGATCAGTAGCCAGCATCGAGCGGGATAAATCCAATACAATTACCCGCGCCTGGGTTGCCCGCAGCACGGGTTGTGGCTGACGTTCCCATACCGGACCAGCCAAAGCTGTTATCGCCAACACCCCTGCCACGCCAAGCAGGCCCAGCAATGCCCGCCCCCGCCCGCCACGGGCATCACCGTCACCGGATAGCCAGGCCAGCAATTGCTGATCAACCAGTTGCTGCCAGGCACTGCTGCCAGAGCGGCCGCGCAACTGCCAAATCAATAATAACCATGGCAACAATGCCAGAAACCACCACGGCCGGAGAAAATGGAATTCAGTCAGCATGCTGTACCCCAATACCACGTATCTGCAGCAACATAATGAATAGGGCTAAAATTAATGCGGTACCTAACGGCCAGTAATAACGCTCGCTGATTGGTCGAAAAATTTCCGGCTCGCTGGTGACGGCTTCCAATGCATCCAGTCGGGCATAGATTGACTGTAAATCCCCCAGAGATTTGGCCCGAAAATACTGCCCCCCGGTTAATGCGGCAATCTGTTGCAGAGTCGGCTCATCAAGATCGGCCAGATTATTACGCAAGCGCGCGCCAAATAAACTGTTGAGCTGCTGCTGATCTGCACCGATGCCGATGGTATATACAGTCAGCCCTTCCGATGCTGCCAGCCTGGCAGCTTCCAATGGCTCTACCGAGCCAGTGGTATTTGCTCCGTCGGTCAGCAAAATCAATACCTTTTGCTCACCCTCAACCTGTTGCAA
Organism: Gammaproteobacteria bacterium; assembly: GCA_021772985.1. Taxonomy (GTDB): domain Bacteria; phylum Pseudomonadota; class Gammaproteobacteria; order Xanthomonadales; family Wenzhouxiangellaceae; genus JAJFKX01. Next base: position 35,699 of record JAJFKX010000016.1, on the reverse strand, counting down.
ATGCTTCAACGCCAGTCCCAATGCATCACCAATGGCGGTCTCCTGCCCCGCCAGGCCAATCTGTGCTTCACCCAACAAAGTCAGTATCGTTTCCCGGTCAAAGGTCAGTGGGGTTTGCAGATAAGCCTGAGTACCAAACAAAATCAAACCCAGACGGTCACCAATCCGGCGGCTCAGAAACTCACTGGCAACAGCTTTTACGGCAGTCAGGCGGGTTACCCTGCGCCCCTGAAAAACCATATCGTCCTGGCGCATACTTCCGGAAATATCTACCGCCATCAATAAGTCGCGGCCAGACACCGGCAATTCAATTCTTTCCCCGACATGCTGCGGACGTGCGGCAGCCAGTATTAATAACAGCCAGGCACACAATACCAATATCCTGATCACTCGGTGTGCTGAGCCTACCAGCTGTCTGCTGGATACCAGTGCTGAATAAAACGGCACCCGCAGTGCTGTTGCTCCAGACTGTCTGGCTTTGGGTAACAAACGGACCAGCAACGGCAATAGCACTGCCGCGAATGCCCATGGCCAGGCAAACTCATTCCAGCCGAGCTGTGCCCAATCCAGATCAAAAAACATCAGGCCGCCCAAACCCTTTGCTGAGCCCATTGCAGCACGGCAGCGTACAATGCCTGCGCGTCCAGTGAGCTATCAACTTGATCAACCGGCCGGTAAGGCCAATCCAGCAACGCCCGTCCCGCACCCTCGCTGAACGGTGCACCATCAGATGCTTGATCCAGAAAACCCAGAAAAGCATCGCCGACCAGGCCGATCTGTTGCCGATCACCGCAGGCCAGCATTAAACGCCGGATCAATTGATGCAAATCGGCCGCCAGGCTGACAGTATCAGCAGCATCTTGATAACGGGCAAACACGGCTTCAAATTTATCCAATATCGCCTGACGACGGCGCTGTAGCCGATAGCGGCGAAGCAAATAACTTATCGTCATTCCAATCACTATCAATAACACCATCGCCACCCACCAGCCGGGTGCCAATGGCCAAAACCCCGGGTCTGGCGCTGCATGGATGTCATTTAATTCAGCCAATGGATTCATCAGCAAAATAACTGCTTAATAATGCTCAATGGATCATCCGTGGTAGAGGCCCGCTGCAACGGTATCCCCAATTGACGGTTCACCTGTTTCAGCTGCTCAAAATGATCGTTGATATAGTCCTGATAACGCTGCTGGGCACGCTGCCCGCGGGTGTTCAACATGCCATGCTGTTGGCCATTGCTGATCGGATAAACCCCGGCTGGCGGCGGCTGCATTTCGATCGGGTCGTAAATTTGGCAGGCCACCACATCATTGTGGTTGCGCAAGCGGGATAAATGTCGGCGCGTATCGGGGTTGATGCCATAAAAGTCACTGATCATCACCACCAAACTGCCGGGCCGTGCGACATGCCGCAGACGCTTTAACGCATCCGTCAGCGCCTGACCGGCCTGCTCGACGCTGTGCGCCGCCAGCGCATCACCACCGGTGGGTGGCTGATACCATTTAATCAGATGTCTGATCAGGGCCAAAGCCCCTCGCCTGCTGCCCACCGGCCGCATTTCCTGGTGCCGGTCCGCTGCAAAACCAAACGCACCGATACGATCACCATGTTGCACTGCAGCCCAACCGACACAAGCCGCCAAACGTGCTGCAAAAATGGACTTCAGGGAGCATTGAGTGCCAAAAAACATACTGGGCCCGCAATCCAGCAGCACGATCACCGGCCGTTCACGTTCTTCCTGAAACATTTTGGTATGCGGCTTGCCGCTGCGCGCAGTTACCCGCCAATCCATGTTGCGAATATCATCACCCGGCTGGTAGCTGCGTGATTCCAGATAATCAACGCCGCGGCCACGAAAGCGCGACCTGTAAACCCCGGCAGTAGTGGCGCTGACCGGGCGTTGTGGCATCAAGGACAAGCCACGGGCGGCAAAGCGCAGACTGATCAAGTCATCTGCCTGCGGATAAATACCGGATACCGGCTGTGTCCGAGATGCTTCCATCAGCCTATTGGACCTGCATCAACATGCACAATCTCGCAATCAGGGTACTGGGATAAGTTGCAATAACTCGGCAATTACCTGATCTGAGGTAACCCCATCGGCTTCAGCTTCAAATGAAAGCAGCACGCGATGCCGCAATACATCAGCAGCCACCGCCTGAATATCTTCCGGCGAAACATAATCACGGCCATTCAGCCAGGCATGTGCACGGGCACATCGATCCAGTGCAATGGTGCCTCGCGGGCTTGCGCCATAACTGATCCAACGCACCAACTGGTCGCCATAGGCTGATGCATCACGGGTCGCCAGAATTAATTGCACCAGATACTCCTGCAGTTGTGGCGCCAGGTATAAATCCAGAACCTCTTCCTGGGCGGCAAACATGGTTACCTGATCCAACACGGCAGCAACTGGCTCAACTTCACCCAGCTGTTCCCGCGCCTGGCGACGGGCCAATGCCAGAATATCGTTTTCCGCACTGACATCAGGATACCCGATGGTGACGTGCATCAGGAACCTATCCAATTGAGCTTCAGGCAACGGGTAAGTCCCTTCCTGCTCGATCGGATTTTGAGTGGCCATAACCAGAAACAATTTGGGTAATGGGTAGGTTACCCGACCGACCGTCACCTGGTGTTCACCCATCGCTTCCAACAATGCCGATTGCACTTTGGCGGGCGCCCGATTGACTTCATCAGCCAAAATCAAATTATGAAACACAGGACCTTTTTGAAACTCAAAACAGGCTTCCTGGGGTCGGTAAATTTCTGTACCGGTCAAATCAGCCGGTAGTAAATCCGGGGTGAACTGAATGCGGTGAAAATCACCTTCAATGCGATCACCAATGGCTTTAATAGCAGTGGTTTTAGCCAGACCAGGCGCACCTTCCACCAATAAGTGCCCATCGGCCAGCAATGCAATCAACAGACGATCCACCAATAGCTGTTGCCCAATGATACAACGCCCAACCTCCTCTCTAAGTTGCTGCATGGCGACAAAGGCTGTTGATCGTTGGTTATTATCCTGCGTGGCCGCAATTTGTTGGTCTGACATCTTCTTGAATTACTCCGTAATAGCCTGCCCAATGCAGGTTCACGACACTTGTTATGTTAACGATTACCGATCAATTCAATACTTGTTATCGCGGCAATCGCGCTGTATGACCTCAGATCAAAATCAGGGTTCCAAATCGGCACCCCAAAACCCATGAATAACTGCTACTGATCGACCCGTTGCTGGTAACCTCGGCCCAAACGCCATGCCAGCCAGGCCCAGATCAGCGCAATCGGCAATGCGACCAAACCAACCCCGGAAAAACTCATCCCCAATGCCATCAACCCTGCGAACAACCAGCCGGCCATCACATCGGCACCACGGTATACTGCGGTATCAATAAAGTTTTTAGCTTTGTATTTGGTTTCCCTGTCTACCACGGTGAACAACATTTCCTTGGTAGGCCCAAGCACACCATAATTGGTACTGCGCTGCAGTACCTGAGCCAAAACTACGGTCGCCAATATCGGCATGCCGGAGAACACACTAAAACCTACCATTAATAATATGGGTACGCTCATTAGTGTTTTTGCCATACGCAGATGCTTGACCAGACGTGGAGTAACCAACAGCTGCAGGATAATCGCAATCAGATTGACGTTGGCATCTATTTGCGCCATAAACTGGGTTAGCTGATCAATACCATGCACCTGCTGCTCGGCAATTCTGCCACGCAGGTTATACAAAAACCCTGCCAGTAAATTGTGCGCAACCATCATTGCCACAACCATTTTAAGATACGGCGATCGCCATACATCCCGCATACCTGCCCAGATGCTGCCACCAATTTTGTTCTCGCCCGTGAGCAGCGGCTGATTAACTGCTGTTCCAGCTTGAGGTTCGGTATTGACTGCTGTACGCGTGGTCAATACCTGTAAATATAAAATCACCAGGGTCGCCACGCTGATGATCCCGGCGGCTACCAGCAACAGGTTTGCGGTACCAATCGTCGGCACCAGCCAGCGAGTCAGATTGGGTCCGAGCAATGCGCCAAGGCTGCCGCCACCTGCTATGAAACCGAACAATCGTTGTCCCTGGTTTGGATCAAATATGTCCGCCATAAAACTCCAAAACACGGACACCACAAACAGATTGAAAACACTGATCCAGACAAAGAACGTAAAAAACAGCCAAGCCTGATCCGGAAATGCCTTAAACAGCCCGTAGAACAGCAACAAATTGGCAACAAAAAAAACATAGACGATGGGCAAAAATATTCGTCGTGGATAACGCGCTACCAGCCACCCAAACAACGGCGTGATCAGCAACATCACTAAAAAGGTTGCAGTAAATAATTTGGGTATATGCTCCGCTCCTCCAGCCACTGCCAGTGCTTCACGCACCGGTCGCAACATAAAGTAACCGCACAACAACAGGAAAAAATAACCAAACGACCACAACAGCCTGGTCAATTCGCCCGGCTGATAATCCACCAGACGGCGAAACAGGCTTTGGGAATTGGCTACTGCTGCGGGATTTTCCATTACCGGTTAGGCATCGATCCAAATACTGGATAAGTTAATTCGGTAGAGAAGTCAGGCAGATCATACGCATGTTCAGGCTAATGTGCACCTGCCATGTGCTTTGCACTTATTCTTGATCGGCTGTTTCAGCCTGTCGGCGTAAACGCTTCAACATCTTCGGCAAATTTCGGCGTAATGTTCTGAGCTCACTCTGCGGACTTAAGCGTTTGTGTAAATCGACTGTGGCCTGATAATGCAACAAAGTTTCATTAGCATCTATTTCAAAAAAACGCCAGTTCCCGCGAAAAAATTCCAGATCACCACCCTGGCGATAAAATTCAATTTGGTGGGGTCGGTAATAGTTGGCCCGGAAAATACTGTTGACACCCGGCAGAAAAAAATAGGGTTTGATCCGATGCCGGGTTATATCAAAAACATTACCCTGCAGATCAACACCACTTTGCAACACCTCACATTCACGAATATCCGGCACGTATTTAAGCGCTTCCCTGCAATCAACCAGTATGTCCCAAACCAAAGCTGGCGGCGCAGCTACTCTAATCACAGCAGACAATTCCAGATGCGGGCTATCAGGCAAGCTGTCAATCGTGACCAGTGGCTGTCTGCCATCCGGCAAATCAGCCAGCTTGAACTCTTCAGATGTTATAGAAATTGGAGAGAGCTGGTGGATACGGTTTTGATCTACTGAACTCTGCGCGCTTACTGCATCTGCAAGAATTAACAGCCAATATAAAAAAATTATCCTCACGCTAAATGGCCACAACTACGCGATGAGCCGTTTGACAAATAAACAGAATGTAATAACATTACAAAACCTTACCCATTAAGATCATGACCATGCATAAAACCACCTTGTCAGTCAGTATCGCGGCAGCTCTGCTGGCTGGCTCCGCTGTTTTCGCACAAACTGTAGACAACGTTGCCGACGAAAGTACTCATGCACCGCATGACAGCCATGCGATAGAACTCGACAATATCCAGGTCCACGCCAATCCATTAGGCGGCAGCGCGCTCGACTCCACCCAACCAGTGGATATATTGACCGGCGAAGAACTGAATGATCGCAAGGAGGCCACCCTGGGCGAAACCCTCCAGGCCGAGCTTGGCATCCAAAGCAGTTACTTCGGCCCTGGCGCCGGTCGCCCAATTATCCGCGGACTGGGTGGATCGCGGGTGCGTATTCTGGAAGATGGCTTAGGCTCACTGGATGCTTCTGCAATCAGTGATGATCATGCCGTATCCGTTGAGCCGCTGCTGATCAACAGCATCGAAGTGCTGCGTGGGCCGGCTACTCTGCTGTATGGCTCCTCAGCCAGTGCCGGCGCGATTAACATTATTGACAACCGTATTCCGGAGCAACAGCAGGATTTCAGCGGTGCGATTGAATTACGCGGCAACACCGCAGCAGATGAGTTTGCCGGTGTGGTGCGATTGGACGGTGGACTGGGGGCTTTTCAGTTTCATGTTGATGGCTTTTACCGCGACACCAGCGATTATGAAATTCCCGGTTTTGCCTTGAGCGAGTCTCTGCTTGCTGAGCTGTCAACTGAAGAGTTAGCAGAACAGGAAGCCGGCACATTGGAAAATAGCGCTATTGAAAGCAGCGGTGGCACTTTTGGCGGTTCGTTTGTCGGTGACTGGGGATATGTCGGGTTTGCCTTTAAAACTTTCGATACCGCGTACGGTATTCCAGCTGAACTGGAAGAAGAGGAAGAAGGTGAAGCAGGCGGCGCTGAAGAAGAAGGCGGTATCAGCATCGATCTGGACCAGGAACGGTATGAATTTAAGGGCGGTTTAGTTAGTCCGTTCCGCGGAATTTCGGAAATCAATTTCAAACTGGCGACGACAGACTATCAGCACCAGGAGCTGGAAGGTAATCAGATCGGCACCACATTCCTGATCGACAATACAGAAACCCGTCTGGAAATCAGACATAGTGATATCGGGAACCTGAAAGGCGCATTCGGCATCCAGTATTCGGATGATGATCTGATTGCATTCGGCGCCGAAGCCTTTATTCCACCATCAAACACTGAATCGCTGGGCTTGTTTCTGGTTGAGGAACTGAGCCTGGGTAAGACTAAACTATCCGCTGGATTGCGCTGGCAGAATGACGATATAACCCTGCTTGATAATTTGACTGTCGATGGGATCAACAGCCGCGATTTCACCGCTATCTCCACCAGTCTGGGAGCCATCTGGGAATTTTCTCCCGAATGGCAGGCCAGTTTGAACTGGCAGCGCTCTGAACGCAGCCCCAACCAGGCTGAACTATTTTCTGACGGTCCGCATGTGGCTACACAGACCTTTGAAGTAGGCAATTCCAATCTGATTGAAGAAACCTCTAACAACTTTGATCTCGGCATTCATAAATATGTTGGCAATTTGCATTTGCGCGCAGATGTGTTTTACAACGATATAAACGATTTTATTTTCCTTGCTGATACGCCGGATGTGGAAGATGGTCTGCCGGTGCGAATCTGGAGTCAACTGGACGCCGAGTTCTACGGATTTGAATTTGAAGCCAGCTATTTGTTCGACAACACTTCAATGGGTGACTTTGAATGGAGCGTGTTCACTGATATGGTTCAGGCCGAACTGGACAATGGTGATGAAATCCCCCGTCTTTCACCCACAAGGATCGGCACTGGCATTGACTGGCACCTGGGCAATCTTCGAGCCAATATCGATTATTACCGTGTTTTATCACGGGATAACGTCGCCAGCTTTGAGACCACTACCGATGGTTACAACATGCTCACCGCCAATATCGCCTATACCTTCTTTGTTGGCAGTAGCGAGATTGAAGTCTTCGTAAAAGGCACCAACCTGACCGATGAAGAACAACGGGTGCATACCTCTTTCCTGAAAGGTTTCGCTCCTCAGCCGGGTATCAACTTAAGCGGCGGAATACGCGCTTTCTTCTGATCATGGAGTAATGCCGGCTAATATGAACCGGCAACACAGGCTGAGTACTGGGTATTTTTTCATGGCTGTAGCATCCATAGTCATAACCACATCACAGCCAGTCATCCGGATGCCATCAATCAGCTGTCCTTTTGCAGCCAGCCGCTTTATTAGCAGAATCATTATGGTTTGCATGTCGTTTGTACTTTTTGCTGCCAAGCAAGGTGCCAGCTTGAAGATTGCAGCAGATCACCACCTGACGCCAATGCAAAACTGGCTGAGCATATCCGCGAAATAGACATTGATCGTATGGTGTAGCCACTACTGACCCAACTGGCCGCCTGTTCCAGACGGCAGCAGAGGCATTCTGCCCAGATGTATCGGAAGAACTACCGCTGGATGCCGTTCAGCTGAAAGCGATTCTCGCTAACAATAACCCGCTGATAGTCGGCAATTAACAGCTGATTATTCAGCTGGTATCGGTTTGAATACCATAGCAAAAGTGACCGGCACTGCCGTAGCTATTGCCTGTAAGGCAGCCAGCTCCTGCAGTTTGCCAATTCCTTCAATCAAACCGAACTGCGCTGCATCCAATAAAATCGGTTGCATTGATTCCACATGCAGATTGCCCCTGGCATCAATAATCAGACTGACCAATGCAGAAATGGTCTGCTGTTTGCCATGCACGGCAACAACAAAATCAAGATCCAAAGCACGTGGCTGACCCGGCAACAATGCGCTGAGCCATTGCTGGTCAAGTTGGGTACTGATGGTAGCTTGCGGAAAACTTGCCGTATCAAATAACAATTCCTGTAACCGTTGATCACGAATCTCAATACCTGTATTGACCGATGCCAGTGAAATATTGACGGTTGCTTTGCCGCTTGCATCGATTCCACCTTGCAACTCATCGAAACGATGCAGCTCAGCGATGGTATTGTTTTTAATCGAAACAAAGCTGACCAATGCATTGTTACTGTCCAGTTGCCAACCCGCCAATGCCAAAGTCGGCAAAAGCAAACTCAAAGCCAGGAAAGCCTGGCATGTATGCCGATATTTATTCATAACCTACTCCTGCAACGATACTGAAAGTTGCCTGTTGCTGACCGATGCCATGGCTTCATCACAACGGCTTGAGGGGGACTGAAACCCGTTCTACTGTTTTATCTGACCGGTACTTTCTACTATTTCTTGCTATTCAAAGCTATCCTTGAAAATAGTCTGAAATACCAAACCATCACACTGGTCAAAGTATCGCTGCATCAACCGTTCCCGATCGCTCACATCAAGCGCCTCAAAAGGGAAACCCAGATACACGGAATCGAAATTACTGCGGCCTACTGCAGCACCATTACCATTGTTGCCGATCAGCGATAATTGGGCCCCATCCGCAGCTACCATATCGTCACTCAGATCAGCCAGTCCAGCTGCCCCGTAATCCAGCACAAACGGTCCCAGGCCACCAAACAGTGTTCCGCCACTGCCGCTGACTGTCAGGTAATCACCGTCATCACTGGCGGAGGTGCCGCCCAGTCCCAGAAAATCTGCCATAAACTGGGTCGGGGGTGGGCCGCGGTCGAGTAAATAATCCTGGCTGGAAATAAACAGGCAGCCGTTATTGGTCAAAAAATCACTTAGCGCCACTTCCCCACTGCCCCCCGGACCTGCTGAGCCACCAAATTCCGCACCGGTAAACCAAACCACTGCGCCATAAGCAGACAACACCAGCGCAGAAGGTTCGGCATCAGAATTATTGGTATCGAAAACATCGAAATCGACTTCCAGGTTGTTCAGCACTTCCGTATAAAAGGCGCGCGTATCCGGACTGTTGTCGTCATCATCCACCAGTAAAATTTGTGGTACCTCTCTGCTGGTAAAACTGAATGCCACCGAAGTATTGCTGGCGCCACACGGATTATTTGCGGTTACTCGCCAAAAGTAGCTGGTCAATGAATCCAGCGCCAAATTGACCAAATGCGAAGTTGCAGGTTCATTAGCGGTATACACAATATCGTTAAAACCACTGTCAGTGGCCAGCTCGATAAAATACGAACTTGCCTGTGAAGCGGGTAACCAACTCAGTAATACTGGTATGTTCACGTCAATGGCGGTATCACCGGGTATCTGCAATGCCGGTACCGCAGGTAAAACAGTGAACACCTCCAGGTTGACGGTAATCGAATCCGGGCTCGAACCAGTTGCGGTCCCGCTGATATCAAAGTTGATCATACCTGCCGGCACACCGCCGCCCAAGGTTATTTCAGCCAGCGATGCATTCCCTGGAATTACCGGATTAGGGCTGAATGAAGCTGTACTGCCAGCCGGTGCTCCGCTCAATGCCAATGTGATCGGACTATTAAAGCCGGCAATGCTGGTTGTGTTGACAGTAATGTCCTGCAAATCACCCGGACTGCAAACCTGTTGGGTTAATGGTATTCCACCCAGTGCAAAACCAGGTGTACCACAACTGCTGAATTGAAATGAAGCTATTCTGGTTGCCCAGTTACTGGTCGGATTGTATTGCGCGGTATACCAGAAAGTGCAATCATCTACCGGGTCAACAGTTAGTGCTGAGTATGCCCCATATCGATTGGTGACACTTGCTGCACTGCCCTCAATGACACTAAACTCGCTTTGCGGCAAAGTACCTTCAGTATCATCACTGAGGCGGCCCGCATAACGTATCCCGGGAAATACATTGGTGTCGCTGCCACTGACATTAAAACCGATTACCATATTCCCATCGCTATCCATGGCGCTGCTCGACATCCAGCGATTGGTGGCATCTGGTGAAAAGGTACCCTCTTGTTGCAGGGTCCAGCCACCGCTGGCGACGCCTGAAGATCGTTCCAGGATAAACCAGCGAACGCCGTGCCGGTCATTGCCATCAACATCTGTAACAAAACTGCCGACAAGCTGCTGGTTATCACCCAGATTACGGTATTGTGCACCCCACATCACAGGTTCACGGACAGGGTCCAGAATCACCGCACTGCCGGGCTGGGAAACACAGGCAAATGAAGTCAACCCGCACAGATTAGAATCAAATTCAGCAACGGTGATCTGGGTTGGACCGGCAATGCTGCTGTTGGCGGCGTTATCAAAATCTACGCCATACTCCCACAGCTCGATACAATCCTGACCGCCAGCCTCACAATCCGGGCTGTGCGCCTCATCATCATAATGCCGCAGCAGTATTCCCGGGGAGCTTGCCGGTGGCACCGCCTCACCGGCAAAGTCAACGGGTTGCAAAACCTGAAATGGAAACCCGCTCAGTGTGTCAAAACTAAAAGCCTGGAATGGCCGGGCAGGATTTCCCAGTAACATATTGGTCCGGTCAAATGCATAGGCCGGTCGATTACTTTCGAACAGCTCATTGGAACTGCCGTAATAAGCATCAACCCATGCTGCCAGCCTTAAATAGTCCGGCAAGCCGCTGGATACAGCAGCAAACTCGTAAATAAACCAATTACCCGTGGTTGGGTCCGTGGTTTGTGAAATGTATATACAAACCGAATTACTGGTAATTTCTGATAAGACCCAACGCCCCAACCCTGCCGCCGCGCTCTGATCAAAAATCACCAGCGGATTAGAGGTGTTTTCACCGCATCCTGTACCACTGCCGGCCACCAAACTGCTGCTGCTGAAAAAAGCAGCTTGAACGCCGCTGCTTTTGTTGATAATCAGTACCTCACTGCCCGGGCCATTGGCAGTCACCATCTGAACATAGAAATCAATCCCGACATCTCCGACTGGATCAGCAGTAACCGCACCATTAAACCCGTTACCCGGCTGATTAATTATGGTGGTTTCAATACCACTGCCCCCGCGTACTGCCAGTGTTGTATTTTGTTTTTCTGCCAGCGGGTCAAATCCAAACCCTCGAGGTTCCGGATCAACAACAGTGGCATTTCTGTCGTGCAGCAAACGCCGTGGTATTTCAATCAACGGATCACCCGGTTGCCAAGGTCGAGGTGGTGCCAATCCGGCAGGATCAACCTGGACTATCGCCGGCACCACATAACCACCGATGACTTCCGCCCCCTGTTTGACAGTGAAATTCTGCTGTGCCAGCAGTTGATCTGTACCGGAAATGGTGTGAATCAGTAGCAGCAGAATCATTGCTACCGATGACTGCCTATTCAAGCTCAATCCCCGAAAACTTAGCATAAACATCTGATTATTATTAATAATTTTCCATACTTAGTGTATATCAAAGCCCGCGATTATACATTGCTAAATGCTCAATCATATACCTTTAGTAGTAGGCGATATCGCCGATTCAATTGCCCATTTGTTGCCTGGCATAAAACCCATTATAAAATTCGGCAAAGTTCCCGGCAGCGATAGCCTGGCGCATTTCCTGCATCAGGGTTTGATAAAAACTTAAATTATGAATGGTTGCCAAACGATGTCCCAAAATCTCGTCGCACCGATTCAGATGACGCAGATAAGCGCGTGAATAGTGCTGACAGGTATAGCAACCACATTCAGGATCGACTGGACCCGTATCATCATTAAAACGTGCATTGCGAATCCGTAACACACCCTGGCTGGTAAACAGGTGACCATTACGCGCATTGCGGGTTGGCATTACACAATCAAACATATCCACACCACGCGCTACTGATTCAACCAGATCTTCAGGTCGACCAACACCCATTAAATATCGTGGCCGATCGATCGGCAATAACGGCAAGGTAAAATCCAGCACCTGATTGCGCTGTTCAGCTGGCTCGCCCACACTTAATCCACCAATGGCATATCCATCAAAGCCTATGTTTTGCAATTCTGTGGCTGAACACCGGCGCAAATCCTCATACATACCTCCTTGAACAATGCCGAATAATGCTGAGCTATTAGATTGGTGCGCCTGCTTGCTGCGTTCTGCCCAGCGCAATGACAATTCCATGGATTCCTGAACCTGGGTATGATCTGCAGGGTATGGGGTACATTCATCGAAGATCATAACGATGTCAGAACCGAGCGCATGTTGCACCGCCATAGATTCTTCAGGGCCCAAAAACACCTTGGCTCCATCAATCGGTGAAGCAAAAGTAACACCCTGCTCGGTAATCTTACGGCGCTCAGCCAGGCTGAATACCTGAAAACCACCAGAGTCGGTCAAAATAGGTCCCTGCCAATGCATAAAATCATGCAGATCACCATGTTTACTGATCACCTCGACTCCCGGCCTCAACATCAGGTGAAAAGTATTCCCCAAAACAATCTGTGCGCCAGTGGCAATCACCTCTTCGGGAGTCATGGCCTTCACGGTTGCATAGGTCCCAACAGGCATGAAGGCCGGGGTTTCGACCACGCCACGCGCAAAAGTCAATCGTCCGCGACGAGCACTGCCATCACTATGCAACAGATCGAATTTCATATGGATTTCAGTATGAGATACTTCGGCGGAATTCTAACATGATACTGCGTTTATCCATTCAGTGCGCTTAGCCGGGCAATAATTTTGCACGCAGTAATAAAACTACAAAAAAGGCGCCATAAACTGCACTATGGCGCCTTTAATATGCAATGATAACAATGTGTTACCGCACTACAGATTCAAACCCATCCAGGTAGAACTCTTCACTAAGACCCGACATCTGCAACGCTGTGAGTACGTTGATACGACCGTAACCCAGCTCCAGGGAATGGCCCGGGCGGGTTGCATCATGATTGTAATCAAACCCACCAACCTGTTCACCCGACATATGCAATAGTTCGCGTACTTCTTCGTTGGTCAGTGCAGGGTTGTGTGACCACATCAAGCCGGCAACAGCAGAAATGATCGGCGATGAAAAAGAAGTGCCTTGAGTGGTGGTATAACCATCACCCAGGCTGGTGGTACGGATACTCGTACCCGGTGCCGCGATTTCAAGATTGGTACCGAATTGTGAAAACCCTGCTCGGGTATCACTTTGGTCGGTTGCTCCAACTGCCATTACAAATGGATTAAGTGAAGGGTAACCCACGGAACCGCCACCACCATTGCCTGATGAGCAGACAATCAACAAGCCAAAATCTTCAAACGCCATTTGCAACGCTGCATCAATGGCATCGCTTTGGCCCACCGAAAGACTTAACTGGACAACCCGGGCGCCGTTTTCGGCGGCATATAAAATAGCATCATCCAGGACTGCACCATTGGGTGCATTATTGCCGACGCCAGCAACCATTACTTTCAGGCCCTCATTGCCAAATCCACCACCAATTCCAGCAACACCAAGCGCATTATTGGTTTTGGCAGCCACCACACCGGCAACTGCAGTACCGTGGAAAAATGATCCACTGCCGTCGTTATCGCCATCACCGAAGTTCCAGCCTTTCCAGTCATCAATGAAACCGTTGTTATCGTCATCAATGCCATTGCCGGTGCTGGGGTCGGTTGGGTCGCTCCAGGCATCTTCACCCGGGTTCAACCATACATTTTCATATCCGTCAGCACCGGTTCCCAGATCATCGTGATTGAACTCGGTACCCGAATCCAGCACTGCGATCGCCACCGTCGGCGAGCCGGCAGTGATATCCCACGCGGCTTCTGCCTGGATCAATGGCGGATACCATTGTTGATCGTATTGTGCGTCATCCGGCACAGCATGATATTTGCCAATGGTGTTGGGCTGCACCGATTCCATCAGCCCGCTGGCCAGATATTGCTGCATCACCGCAAATAAGTCACTGTCGGTGCGCAGATCCATAAACCCGGTGATCGCAGTACGTAATACTTCAACGCCAACCGCTGTATGCAGTGAAGCTTGTACTGCAGGTGCTGCGGTTTCCTTAAATTTTACTGTGAAAACCTGAGGATCAACCTGGAATGATGCACCCGAGCTTTCCCGAACAACCCAATCCCCGCCTTGACGGAAATAGTCTTTGCCGGCGAACACCCGGTGCTCAACATCTTGAGCCGGCAGATAGAGAGCCACCCCGGCAAGAATGACAGCCAGCAATAATTTGCTGGAAAATCGTTTTTCCTTTGACATCTGAATTTCCTAAAGTGAATTGTTAGTCAGACTAAAATGCCCAAAACAGCTTGGATATTAGCCGTTGCAGACGGAGTTATCAATTTTTGCAGGTTAAATTGTGCTAGCAATCAGGCCGTATCCACTGTTACAAAATCAGCATCGCATCACCGTAGCTGAAAAAGCGATAACGTTCAGCAATCGCATGAGCATAGGCCTGCTGCATCAGTTCACCACCGGCAAACGCAGATACCAGCATCAGCAGTGTGGATTTGGGCAAATGAAAGTTGGTTAACATGGCATCGATAACCTGGAACCGGTAACCGGGATATATGAATAACCGGCTATCACCCTGGTATGGCTTCAACCGCCCATCAGCGGCTGCTGTTTCCAAAGCCCGTACCGAGGTGGTTCCGACTGCAATCACCCTGCCCCCGTTGGCTTTGGTTGAATGGATTTTAGCGCAGACATCAGCACTGACATCCAGGTATTCAGCGTGCATCTTATGTTCCCGTATATTATCAATCCTTACCGGCTGGAAAGTGCCTGCCCCCACATGCAGTGTCACCTGCGCGGAATCAACACCTATATCTGATAGCGCACTGAACAAAGCCTGGTCAAAATGCAGACCGGCGGTTGGTGCCGCTACTGCGCCGGGAACATCTGCATATACAGTCTGATAGCGTCTATCATCCAACGTTGTAGGAGAGCGTGAAATATACGGTGGCAATGGCATTTCGCCGTATTTGCGCAACACCTCTTCCAACTCCATGCTGGTACTTTTCAGATGATAAAATTCACCCTGCCGCCCCAACAGTTCCAGTTCAATTGAATCGCCCACTAAAATTTTAGTGCCGATTTTCAACCGCCTATTAGCACGCACCTGGGCCAACATTTCAGTTGCTGACAACAACCGCTCCAATAGCACTTCCACTTTGCCGCCGCTATCTTTATGCGCAAACAAACGCGCCGGTAATACCCGGGTGTTATTGATTACCAGCAAATCACCTGGTCGCAGTATTTCGACTAAATCAGCAAACTGATTATCACTCAGTTGATTGGTTGCACGAGCTACGCACAATAACCTGGAAGCACTGCGCTGTGGCAAAGGTTGTTGGGCAATCAGCTCAACCGGCAGCTGATAGTCAAAATCATTGAGTTGCATAATTGGGCTAGTCATTATCTATTGGGGCTAGTCATTATCTAAGGTAATATGCTGCATTTTACTGGTTTGCGCATAGCAGTTCTCAACAACTGGTCAGATGAATATCTGTCCTGTCTTAATAATTCGCCAACCAGCTATTTTCACCGGCAACAAAAAACAATGACACAACAACACCAGGCACTGTTGGCGCAGGCAGAACAATACGATCAGACTGATACTCTGGCGCATTATCAGGAACAGTTTCACTTTCCATTACACAATAACGGTGAGCCGCTGCGATACTTTTGCGGACACTCTCTGGGCCTGCAACCTAAACAAGCCATGCAGCACGTGCACCTGGCGATGGACATTTGGCGCTTCCAGGGCATCGATCACCAATTCGAAGGTGGCAAGCCCTGGCTCAAATACATGCAGGACTTGAATGCCGGCATGGCAACGCTGGTTGGTGCTGACACTGCTGAAGTCACGGTGATGAACGCACTCACAGTTAACCTACATCTGTTGCTGGCCAGTTTTTTCCAGCCACAGGGACAGCGCTGTAAGATCGTGATCGAACAAGGTGCCTTTCCATCTGACCGGTATGCAGTGATTTCACAGCTTCGTTGGCATGGCCTGGACCCGGAACGCGATCTCATCGAAATTGCCCCGGCAGCTGGTCAAAGACACGTTGATGAGGCCCAGGTAGAAGCCCTGTTGCAGGCACAAGGGGAACAAATCGCCTTGGTCATGTTCCCCGGCGTACAATTTCTGACTGGCCAGTTCTTTGATTTACAACGCATCACCCGAGCCGCTCATCAGGCTGGCGCCATGGCCGGTTTTGACCTGGCCCATGCAGCCGGCAATCTACCGTTGCAGCTGCATGACTCCGGCGCAGACTTTGCCGCTTGGTGCAGTTACAAGTACATGAACGGCAGCCCCGGCACTCTGGGGGGCTGTTTTATCCATGCCCGTCATCACGGCAATCCGGAACTGGTCAAACTGGCCGGATGGTGGGCAAATGCCCCCGAAACACGGTTTGACATGCCTGTAGATATCGATTGGGCCAGCGGTGCGGATGCCTGGCAAATCAGCAATCCGCCATTGCTCACTGCCGCTCCGCTGATTGCTGCACTGGCTATTCATAATGCTGCAGGAATGGCTGCCCTGCGGTCTAAATCTATTGCTTTGACCGGTTATCTGGAACAACTGTTGAATACATTGCTGAGTGATCATTGTGAAATCATTACGCCTGCAGACCCTGCCCGCCGCGGCTGCCAATTATCCATGCGGGTTAAAGCCGGTACCGAACAAGGCGAACAGTTATTTCAGCAACTGCGTAATCAAGGTTTCATCTGCGACTGGCGGCGACCCGATATTATGCGTATTGCGCCAGTTCCATTGTATAACTCGTTTGCAGATGTACGTGATCTGGCAGTGGCTATGCGTAACATACTGGTTACACTTTGAATAAATTCGACCAGGCCGACATTACCGTTATCGTAACTCACAGCAATAACAAGTACTGACTTGGTAAACTAGCAATATGACATTCGAGATATGGATATTATATGTGGGCACCGTATTGCTTTATATGAGCACTCCCGGCCCAAGCCACTTATTAATGCTGTCCGTCAGCATCTCAAATGGTTTTCGTAAATCCCTGGCAACAGCAGCCGGAGATTTGTCAGCCAACGCCATCCAAATCATCATGGCCGGGTTAGGCCTGGCAGCTGTTTTGACCGCATCCAGGTATGGTTTTACGCTGGTCAAATGGGCTGGCGTTGGTTATCTGGTGTGGTTGGGTCTGCGTCAGATCATTGCTTCATTCAAGCATCGCGATCAAACAACAGGCACCTCATTAACCAGCTTGAAAAAATTATGGTTACGCGGTTTTATGACATCCGCCGCCAACCCCAAAGCAGTCGTTTTTTTTGCTGCATTGTTTCCTCAATTTATCAACCAGAAGCTCGAGATCGTTTCACAAATAGCGATACTTGGATTGACTTATATTGTTATTGACGGCCTATTCCTGTGCGCATACGGTAAAGGTGCCAGTTGGATTGCACAAAAAGTAAGTCACCAATACAGTGCCTGGATTGACCGGGTGGGAGGCGCCGGATTGATAGCTGCAGCGTTGCTGCTCGGCCTCAAATCGAGCCAAAATAACTGATTGCCTGGCAGTCAAGCCATGAAAAATATCCTGCTGCTGCAATTGCGACCTGAAGACCTGGTCGCTGATAGCGAATACCAGGCTTTCCTGCGTGTCGGTGAAATTCCACCTGAGCGGGTAGAACGATTGCGTATCGAGACCACCGGCATTCCCGACATCAACCCCAAAAATTACACAGCCATCATAGTTGGCGGCAGCCCGTTCGATATCAGCAGCAAAGAACAACACAAAAGTGCAGCACAAAAGAAAGTTGAAGCGGATTTTCGCAAACTATTCGATACCGTGGTTCCGGAAGACATCCCTTTTCTTGGTGCCTGTTCAGGCAATGGCTTGCTGGGCAGTTACCTGGGTGCCAATATATCCCGTCGATTCGGTGAGTCAGTTGGCGGTGTTGATATTCAGATAACTGAAGCCGGCCGTAATGATCCTCTACTGCAAAATTTACCCGCTGACTTCAAAGTACTGGTCGGGCATAAGGAAGCCTGTGATGCTACCCCACCTGGAGCAACTCTGTTGGCTACATCCAGTGCTTGTCCGGTGCAGATGTTTCGCGTTAAGCACAATATTTACGCCACCCAGTTTCATCCTGAGTCTGATGCCGGTGTTTTCATAACACGCATTAATGCCTATAAACATAATGGCTATTTTGCGCCGCATGACGCACAAAAAATGATCGATAAAGTCTCGCTGGTAGATGCAAGCATTTCCCATAAAGTTCTAAAAAACTTTGTCGCTCAATACTGTAACCCTTAATAAAAAAACATGCTTGATAACCTCAAAGAATTCAGCCTGATATATCCAATGTTCGCTATGGTAATGCTTACTTTTGTAGTTTTGATAAAACTATTTCGGTCAAGAGTAAAGTCTGTTGCTGAAGGAAAAATAAGCGGCGCCTACTTTAAAACTTACCAGGGTGAAGTAGAACCTGAATCAACAATTAAGTTTTCACGGCATTATGCCAACCTGTTTGAAGCACCCACCTTGTTTTATATAGCCTGCCTGGCAGCAATGCTAATCGGGTTATCTGGCTTGGCATTTCATATACTTGCATGGGCTTATGTGATGTTGCGTGCTGCACACGCCTATATCCATACTGGAAGAAACAAATTGAGACCAAGAATTGCTGTTTACTTCGCCAGTTGTATAGTGCTTTTATTGATGTGGACATATCTTGTAATTAGTGTTTTGACCATGCCCTGACAGTGCGTTCCTTATTTATTATTTCCTTGCCCCGGTCTTTATCCACATTGGTATTTGACCAGGCTTGCCTGGCGATTAACTTACATGCGCCTGGCTGGGTCAGTTCCGGCGAACTGCTTAACCCTGACCGCTGGTTTACCGGTACTCAAATACCACATGGCGCCGCCAAATTTATCCCGGCTGAGAAACAGTTTCAAACTGAACAGTTGCTGAGCTTCTTATCGGATACGGTTAAATCAAAAGGACATTGCTATAAAGATGTTACCCAGCCATTTGCAACTTCAAAGTGGCTGATCAACCAGCAACAGAAGCTGGCCGTTATCCGGATTGAAAGACCACTCACTGATATAGCCTATGCAATGCAGGCCCAGGGTTGGCGATATCCGGCAAATGCAATTAATAACACTGAATATCATCTGGATAATTTTCTTAATGGCCTGATCATTGCCCGAAATGCACTGCGAACAGTCCCGGCCATTAGCGTACCGTTTGATGACCTGATACACGATGAAACGACTTTAGCAACTGCCTTGCAAAAACTGTATCCCAACAATGCCATTAACAGCATTCAATACATCACGCCAGCATTCAGTGAGCATACCAGGCAAATCCTCAGTCGCCGTAAGCATGCTGAATGGCTAACGCTTAATGCCCGCTTATCTGAACTTGAAAACGAAGCCTGATAACTTATTGTCCCGGCTTTTTAAGCTGGCTTGCCAGCGCCGCTTCAACATCACTCATCACTGCTGACCAATCCCCGGGAACCGGTTGTCTGAATAACCGCATCGATGGGTACCAGGGACTATCCTGACGATCGTAAAGCCAACGCCAGTCACAAGGTTCTCCCAGTAACAACCAGGTATTGGCACCCAATGCGCCCGCCAGATGAGCCATCGCAGTATCAACCGTAATAATTAAATCCATTTCCGCAATAAACGCTGCAGTGGAAACAAAATCGCCAATCATCTCAGACAAATCGACCACACCCTGTGAACCTTTTCCATCAAGATCAGCCGCACAATCTCCAAATTGAAACGAAAATAACTCAACCCCTGAAATCTGATTCAATGGCAGTATCACATCAACCGGACAATCACGGGTCAAGTGGGCCTGATTGGTCTGACTGCTGGCCCACACAATACCTACTCTGTATTTGTTAGCATCACCTCGGCATTCAAATTCAGCAGCCGGCCTGCATGCAGGTGCATGCAGGTAAGGCCCGGCCATGGCCAGTTCAGACTCTGATTGAATGCCCAGTACATGCGGCAAACTCATCAACGGAATTTGATAATCGAAAGCTTGTTCCACATCCGACGTGGTAATAACCCTGTCAATCCATACACATGACTCATACAGGCAAGCACATTGTGTTGGTGCTTGTATCCACACCTTGCCACCCTTTTCCTGGATAGCCCGGGTGAAACGAAAAAACTGCAAATTATCACCCAGCCCCTGCTCAATCCATACCATCACACATTCACCGTGCAACTGCCGCCCATCCCAGACAGGCGCTGGGTAACCGTTTCGCTTCGGAATTTGGCCACCTTCACCAAAGCGCCATTCAAATGCTGACCAGCCTTCTGCCCAGTGCCCCAACTTTAATAATTCTGTTGCCAGGCAGCCATGCGAAGCGCTGTAATCCGGATCACATGCAATGGCTTTTTGATACATTGATACGGCCCGTTCCGGGTAGCCGGCATCGACACATGCGCGGCCCAAATTATGCCAGGGTATATTCCAATCCGGGCGTTGTTTTACTGCCTTTTCAAATTGCACAATGGCTGCTTTTGGATCATGCATACCATGCAATATATGCCCCAGCCTGTTACTTACCGATGCATCATCCGATAATTGTGCCGCGGCCAGCTGGCAATAGTGCAGTGCCTGTGGATAATCTTGTGCCTGGATTAACAAACCCGCCAATTTAAATGCAGCGGTGCCTGAGTCCGGCTTAAGCGCCAAGGTCTTTCGCAACGAATATTCCACCGACTGAACATCACCCAGTCTTTGGAATACATTGGCTGCCACAAAGTGACAATTGGCAGAATCGGGGAAATCGAGAATTGCCTTGCTTGCTATTTTTTTTGCCCGGTCAAGCTCACCAAGCGCCAATACAACCTGAATAAAATCTGATAAAGCTTCCGGCTGTTCTGCATCCATGTCCAGTGCGGTTTCATAAGCCCTGGCTGAATCGGCCAATCGGCCTTCCATCGCCAGCGCATGCGCATTGACTGCATAAGCGGTGGCATTATCAGGGTTTTTTGCAATTTCAACCGCGATTGAATGCAACACTGCGGAGCGTGCATCCGAGGCCAAAGCTTCGCATAATTCAGTGTATCCGGTGTGCATCCGGGAAATATAAGATATCAGTTGTTAAACAATGGGCCGCTCTGCCAATCACCCAAACCGGTCACTTGCCAGCGGCCCATCTTTTACACGCTAATTAATAGCTATGACTTTTCAAATACAAATGTTTCAGGACCGTTTGGCCCCGCTGGAAATGCCATCCAGAACATGCACAGCGCATCTGCGGAATCGACACTAACCGGTTTGGCCTGATAAGAATGATTGACATACCCCAAAGTCACAGTATACGGAGGACCACCGGCGGCCGTGACATCAATATCCGTATATCCTTTGGCGGGGATTTTACTGGAAATTGTGGTGCCATTATCTCCGGTAACGGAATAAGCAATTTCGCGAAAATTAAATTCAACCAGCTTATTGCTAGTAACCTGGCCATCGGCAATATTGGTAATAATCATATGGGTTTCCCTTTGGTTTTAAATATAGAGCATCTAGCTCTGTCCATAATCCACTGATGGTTAAATCAGCAGTCCAATAAACTTAGCGTATCGTATAAACGATGGTGGGGTCAGGCAGTTCTTGAGATTAAAACTTACTGCGATACACAGTTTGACGGACAAATTGTGAATCTGGCTGGTAATAAATCTTAAACCTAGGATACCGCATTACATGCCCCCTTAATGTCCTAAGTGCTTTTAGTATAGATGAATTTTCACAACCGTAACAAGTGGCCGCATCAAGTTCTATCCAAACCCTTTAACACCAATAATTCCGACCAACACAATCGCGCCTCCAAGCATCGGCAGGAACAACAACAGCAAACCCAGGGATTTCAAAATAGTCCTCGGCCAGCTATCAGCGTAAGTGGTTTGCAAGGCAACCACACAATAAACCAGCATGTAAACCAACAAACCACCCTGTACCACGGCCACTGCAATATAGCGATCAGCCGCTGTTTCGATTGGCAGCATGACCGCCAATACGATAAACATCGCACTGAACAGATAAACCGCAAACACCAGGTGTGCCAGATAATAAGTTTCCCGATAGAAAACTTTCAATAACAGTGCAAACAACGGTAATAACACGAACATCGCTTGTGAATAAGCATCCAGTGAGGTTTCATTATTAGCACTGATCACAGCACCATCGGGCTGTTGCGACATGATAAAAAAGAACCCCAGAGTGATCACCAGATACATCCGGACAGGTGAGGTATAAGCTACCCTGCGACCGTTGATATATTCTTTACTGAGCAATCCCGGACGGCTCAGCAACAGCCACAGCGAGGCCAACATCCGGCCGTCTACATCAAACAAATCCCCCAGCATTTGCTTGACAACCTCATACCAGGGGCGATTAATGGCCATCACCGATTGGCCGCAATTCGAACAATAAGCCGCCTGCTCCGACAACCCCGTATTGCAGTTACAGCAAGCTGACATTGATCTTAATCCGGATCAACGGCAAACCATTACAATTCAGGTCTGTGACCACATCCGCAATAAGTTGGCATAAATCTTATTTGCCCGCCGTTCCTCTGCACTTTGTGGTGCGCGATCCTGAACCCAGCGAGTCAATTGAGCCAGCTCACCGATCAATTCACGTTGTTGTGAATTGTTGATCATACTCTCGATACTGGTCACTGCGGCCAGCCGTTCACCGGAAGTTACCGTATTCACCCGATGCATGGTGCATGCATCGTATATGACTGCATGACCTAATGGCAGTTTGACATTAACCGGTCTTACTCCATCACTGTCTACTACCAATTCACCACCGGCATAACTTTCCGGATCACTCAAAAACAGCGTCATGGAAAGATCACCTCGTACCGGCGGATTACCAGGCAAAATAGAATGATCGGTATGATCTCGGTAATACATGTTTTCACGGTACAAATTAAACGTGACCGGCCTGACCTTGCGCGGCACGGTCAAGGTCCGGAACTTGCCATTGGCTGCCAACACCTGTTGGATAATTAATTGTGCCTGACGAACGTTTTCATCCTTTTCATTAGCCTGTAAATTATTTTTTTGATAGTCGGAACCTGCACCGGCGGATAGCTTGCCATCAACAAACTGGGGTTTTTCCAATAACTGTCTGACGGTTTGTAATTGTTGGCCGGCTAACAGATTTGGTATGAAAAACATCATGATTGGATACTCTGAAGTAGATATTGCAACAACAATTCGGGTTTACTAACCATCACATCAAGCATTATCCGGCCCTCGCAACCATCCGGTAATGGTCAATCGTTCAGCTTCAACATAATTTGCCACATTGGACACGCAATGTAACCGCGGTGTTCGAAACAGGCTGATACAGTTGAACTTCGGCGACACTGTATCGGTAACTTGGCCCTGATCATCCATGAACTGCAACAGCCCTCCCCAATCCGATTGCCAATCACGCGTCAGGTTAATGACATAGGCAGCGTAACGCAGTTCACCATCTTGATTATCGTTGTGTTTGGTCAAAAAATGCCCCGCGCTGTAACGTGTTGCCTGGGCCGAGGTTTTTATTATCTGCTGTTCACCAGTAATCCGGCGCATCACATCCAACCATTCGGGTTGATTAATGTATTCGGTCACCTTGTGTAAAGGCAACCGTGGGTTACGACGTTCCTGATAAGCGGTAATCATCATGTAGGTGTGATACAAAAAAGAAAATCCGACACGTGCCTGCTGCAACGCCAGTTGTTCAACGGCACGAATATCCTGCTCACAAAGTTCTCGCAGATCTTCCGCCCAGATTTTCTTGGAGCCCTGATGATCCACATAAGCCAGTGACCATGGCACCTGTCGGGCCAGTACCTGATGCAGGGTGTCAGCCACTTCCGGTCGCAGGGCGTTTTCAATAACCACCCAACCGCGCTCATTTAACTGCTGGTGATAGGTATTCAGATCCAGGTCCGGGTTAAGCAGGCTACCGGACAGAACCTGCATCGCGTTGATAGCATTCATCTGGGCAAGGATAACAAAATTACTTTTCTCTCCATACTATTCCCGCGTGGACCATCTTGGCTACGGCCAAAGGTCACAGGACGCAATCAGACCAGTTGTTAGAATTGCACGTCTTTGTTAACCCATGGGCTTAACCAGCGTCTATTGCTCTGTCACCGGTATAAACAGCAAATATATTACTGACACCCTTTGCGGTACACCACCACAAACCAGTATGATGACTGGTTTGCTCCAGCATACTTGCAAAGTTAATTTATTTAATGGATACGATTCATATTCGCGGTGCGCGAACGCATAATCTAAAGAACGTCGACCTTGATTTGCCCCGCGATCAACTGATTGTTTTTACAGGGCTTTCCGGCTCCGGCAAATCATCATTGGCATTTGACACCCTATATGCCGAAGGTCAGCGGCGTTATGTTGAATCGCTTTCGGCTTATGCCCGGCAATTTTTGTCGATGATGGAAAAGCCGGACGTGGATCATATCGAAGGATTATCACCCGCAGTTTCGATTGAGCAGAAGTCCACATCGCATAATCCGCGCTCCACCGTAGGCACTATTACCGAAGTGTATGACTACCTGCGCCTGTTGTTTGCCCGGGTCGGCACCCCACGTTGCCCTGATCATCATGAAAACCTGGAAGCCCAAACCATCAGCCAAATGGTTGATAGCATTTTAGCGCTTCCCGAAGGCTGCAAGCTGATGCTGCTGGCGCCAATTGTTCGCAATCGCAAAGGCGAGCACGAACAACTGTTTGACCAATTGCGTACCCAGGGTTTTGTGCGGGCAAGGGTGGATGGGAAAGTTTACGATCTAAGTGAAGTACCTGCTCTGGCGCTACGCCAGAAACACACCATTGAAGTGGTCGTTGACCGCTTCAAAGTGCGACCCGACATGGCCCAGAGACTGGCTGAATCACTGGAAACCGCTTTGGCACTTGCCGACGGGCTGGTGCAACTGGCGCCGATGCAAGGTGAAACGGCAATCAGTGAAGAAATGTTGTTTTCTTCTCGGTATTCCTGCCCGGTATGTGACTACAGTCTGGCCGAACTGGAACCAAGAATGTTCTCGTTCAACAACCCCAATGGAGCCTGCCCCAGTTGTGATGGCTTGGGAGTAAGTCAGTTTTTTGACCCGGACCGGGTCGTCGGTAATGCCAAGCTAAGCCTGGCTGGTGGAGCGATACGTGGCTGGGACAGGCGCAATGCTTATTATTTTCAAATGGTCCAATCACTGGCCAAACATTATGATTTTGATCTGGAAAAGCCCTTTTCGCGACTGCCTAAAAAAGTTCAGCAAATCATGTTGCATGGCAGTGGTGATGACAAAATAAAGTTTACCTATATTACTGACGGTCGAAGGCATATTCGCAGCCATAGCTTCCCCGGTATTATTCCTAACCTGCAGCGCCGTTACCGAGAAACCGACTCACGCATTGTGCGTGAAGAGTTGGCCAAGTACATCAGTAGTCAGCCATGTCCGGAATGCTCGGGACAGCGGCTGAACCGCTCGGCACGCAACGTCCTGGTTTCAGAACAGAATCTGCCAACCATTACCTCCTGGTCAATCGAAGACAGTCTGATTTTTTTCAATCAGCTCAAGTTACCCGGCTGGCGTGGTGAAATTGCCGAACGGATTATTCGTGAAGTGTATGAACGGCTGCAATTTCTGGTCAATGTCGGTCTGGATTATCTTACCCTGGACCGCCGGGCCGACACCCTGTCCGGTGGTGAAGCACAACGTATTCGACTGGCCAGCCAGATCGGAGCGGGCTTGGTTGGCGTCATGTATATCCTGGATGAGCCATCGATCGGGCTGCACCAGCGGGATAATGAGCGACTGTTGAAAACCCTATTCCAATTACGCGACCTGGGCAATACCGTGATTGTGGTCGAACACGACGAGGAAGCGATTCGCTCGGCGGATCACGTAGTCGATATCGGCCCCGGCCCCGGGGTGCATGGCGGTGAAATTGTATACTGTGGTGATTATGCCGGGCTGGCCAAGTGCAAACGGTCATTGACCGGTCAGTATTTATCCGGGCAGCGGGCCATCAGCATTCCCGAAAAAAGGCATAAAGCAAAATCCGGTGAATATTTCATCCTGGAAGGCGCCAGCGGCAATAACCTGCAACAATTGAATCTGAAATTACCCACCGGTGTATTTACCTGCGTAACCGGTGTTTCCGGTTCAGGCAAATCCACCCTGATCAACGATACCCTGTATCGACTGGCTGCACGGGAATTGAACGGCGCCAGTGAGACACCGGCACCGTTCAAAAAAGCCGGCAATATGGAACTGTTCGATAAGGTTGTGGATATTGATCAAAGCCCGATCGGACGCACCCCGCGCTCCAACCCGGCAACGTATACCCAACTGTTCACCCCCATCCGGGAATTGTTTGCCGGCACTCATGAATCGCGCTCGCGTGGTTATAAACCGGGGCGCTTCAGCTTTAATGTCAAAGGTGGCCGCTGCGAGGCCTGTCAGGGTGACGGTATGATCAGGGTAGAGATGCATTTTCTCCCCGATATTTTTGTCGCCTGTGATGTATGCGGCGCTAAGCGCTATAACCGGGAAACATTGTCGGTTACCTATAAAGGCAAAAATATTCATGAAGTACTGCAAATGACAGTGGAAGTTGCCTTGGAATTTTTTGAACCGGTTCCGGTGGTTGCACGCAAGCTACAGACTTTAATGGATGTCGGATTGTCCTACATCACCCTGGGACAAAGCGCCACCACCTTATCGGGCGGCGAAGCCCAACGCATTAAGCTGGCACGGGAATTGTCAAAACGCGATACCGGTCAAACCCTTTATATCCTGGATGAGCCTACCACTGGCCTGCACTTTTACGATATCGAGCAATTATTGAAAGTGCTGCACCGATTGCGTGATCATGGCAATACCGTGGTGGTGATCGAACATAATCTGGATGTGATCAAAACCGCTGACTGGATTATAGATTTAGGTCCGGAAGGCGGGTCTCGTGGTGGCCGTATTATAGCCCAGGGCACACCCGAACAGATCGCCAAACGAAAGACATCGCATACCGGAAAGTATCTGGCCAAAATGTTTTCATCAGCCAACGCCGCGTAAACTTTTGATGTTCGCTCGTAGCTATCTGATGAGTACCGGTTCAAGCTTGAGTTTGAAGCAGCTTTAGCATAATCCCCCAAAATCAACCAGCCTGCAGCCCGGTTTGCTGCAGATATCATTCCAGCAATTTAAAACACAATAAAACTGTCACTCGACATCTGAAACAGGATATGGCATAAAACCATTATCCGGTATATGATGAAAGTATTAGTATTTAGGGGGGCAAATACTTTTCCCTCCGGCCAATGACTTTCTGCTCGGGACAGAATTTACATGGATGGCATAACGAGAAGCATAACGCTTGAGGCAGAAACCAGCCTGCCAACAGAATTCGGCACTTTTGTTGTCAAAATTTACCGTGCCCCCAATGGTGATACCTCAACTGCAATAGTCTCAGGTAAAACCGAAGGCTGTCATGATTTGCCGGTACGGGTTCACTCGGCCTGTTTTACTTCAGAGGTATTAGGCTCGCTGAAATGCGACTGTAAGGAGCAGTTGGATTTTGCCTTGCAATACATCGCCAAACACGACGGTGTTGTGCTGTATCTGCAACAGGAAGGTCGCGGAATTGGTTTGGGTAATAAAATTCGCGCTTATGCCTTGCAGGAGCAAGGGCATGACACCATCGAAGCCAACACCCTGCTGGGTCTTCCGGTTGATGCGCGCACCTATGATGAAGCTGCAGATATTTTACGTGACCTGGGTGTTGGATCGATCCGGCTGATGACCAATAACCCTTTAAAAATCAGCGCTTTAAAAGACTTGGGTATTACTGTCAGCGGTCGGGAACCTGTCACTATACGCGCCAACGAACACTCTGCCGGCTACCTGCAAACCAAACGCGAGCAAATGGGCCATCTGCTGACGCTCAGCAGCACCATCGACCCAAAAAATAATCGCGAAAATCTACCCGAAAAACCTAATAAAACCAGCCAGCGCCCACTGGTCCACATTAACTTTGCACTGAGTGAAAGTGGCCTTACCACCACCCAAAACGGTAGCCAGACCGCGATTTCGTGCCAGGCAGACTGGCAACGGGTGCACCAGTTACGAGAAAAGTATGCTGCTGTGGCTGTCGGTGCCAAAACCTGGCTTAACGATAAACCGCAACTGACATCCCGCAGTGACCGGCTGGGCCGAAAACCGCAACGACAACCCGATCGGGTAATCTTTGCAGGCCGGCATTTGTGCCCCTATACACCCGTCAATCGACGCACCTTTATCATCGGTAAATCAACCACTGAGCAAACTGAACACAGCGCGCTGATCAACGCCGCTGATCATGACCTGACAAGCCCGCTGAGAAGTTTATATAACCGCCGAATTGACTCACTGCTGGTGGAAGGCGGACTGACACTGGTGCGCTCATTCATTCGCCAGCAAGTCGCTGATGTGATTACCATTTATGTAAAAACCCAATGCCTGGAAACCGCCGTACGCGCTGCTGCGCAGGCATTACCGGAGTTTTCCGCCGAGCTTTGCAATGCCAGGCACTTTGGCGATGGCGTATTGTTATCCAGCGGCGGACATTCTTTAGCTGTTCCGCAACCGGCAGATCAGGCTGCTTATGGGTAAGTTGGTATTCGGGTTGCTGAGTTCAGCGTCAGCTTCGCCTGGGCAGGCCCGGTTGCGCGAATTCACCATTGCCTGGTCGCGCTATGGATACCATGGACCAATTATCGAAGCCACCGGCATCAATCAATTACTCGATCAAGCCTGTGCCGCCGGTTACCAACACTGTCTGATCCAGCAAACCGGCCATATCATCGATGAACAATGGACCCCACCGCATTGGGGTAAGGAAGCTTTTCATACCGCTTTGCGTCGCTGGATTGGTGAGCAGGATTTTTTTATCACCGGCGACTGGCAACAAAGCGATACTGGTTGTTATGGGTTAAAAACCGATGGCCTGCTGGTTGATTTGAACCAGTACCAGCTATTGGGCAAGCCGGACTTTGGGCAACCCTCAGAACAATACCAAACACTGCTCCAAGCCAAACTGGTAACACAACAGAATTCCGAATTGACTAGCCGGCTCACGGCCGGAACCGGGCAGCAGCAGCTCAAACCGGATATCGCCGGTTGGGGATTTATCGATGCCAGCCTGCGACAAAACACCCCGGTATTGGGGTTCCCTGCTGCTGTCAACCATGATCGTCTAAATCTGAATGTAGCAACCGGGGATGCCGGCCAGCGTTTTTTTGACTATCTGGATAAGCCACTCAACGGCTTCGCTGACGATCCACTGCTAAGCGCTGATCAACAGCGTTTCCTGCAGGGTATCGGTGCGCAAACCCAACATGCCCGTAACGGGGTGTTCTTATGGAATATTGAGTCCTATCAGGATCTGCAGGCAACCGATACCACTACCCCGCTGGATGCTGTATGCACGGTGGCAGCGGGCTTCAAGACCAATCGAATCTTACAGGTTCACGGCTACGCCCCCACCACCCGGGTGATCTTTTTTGACTACAGTCAACAAGCGCTCAAAATTCGCCGACAGATGGTCACCGAATGGGACGGCACTGATTACCCCGGTTACATCCGACACCTGTTTCATACCAATCCGCATCCGGAAACTTTCTACCAGCTTTGGCAGGATGTCACACCGGATAACGTCAACTGGTCGGACATGGAGTACTTCTGGCAACTGGAACTGGATAAATGGGGTGGCGCTCAGGCGTTCAGACAACACTGGCTGGCATATCAGCAGTTGCCGCATACATTTATTGCATGCAATTTACTCTCAGATCCACAACCTCTGCTGGCGGCAATAAAATCACTGAACAGTGTTTATGTGTGGTGGAGCAATGCTTTTTTTACCGTCAACAGCAACTGGTTTTATTCCAATGCAGAACGCAAGCGCAATTACCAACGCTGGATTACAGCACTAGCACACAACAATCCTCAGGCACTGATCAATGGCGCCGATTACAACAATGTTGCGGTCAATGGAATTACCGCTGATGACTATCTGCAACAGTTTCAAACTCAGCCCTGTAATGAACTCAACCCCAAACAACGCCACCAGATAGGAATCCATTTTTAAAATGGACGCAGCAAACAACCATCAACACCAGCATGCACAGGTATTCACCCGCCACCGCGGCCCAATTACCTGCGCTGCGGAAATTCCAGGCAGCAGCAAAATCATCACCTCGGGTTATGACAGTGCAGTCGCCATCTTTGACCGTGAAACCAGCACGGTAGAATTACTTGGCTATCACCAGCACCTGGTCAACCGGGTCAATGTCAATGCTGACGGCACATTGGCAGCGACTTCTTCTTCCGACTACAACATTTACATCTGGGATTTAACCAGCAACAAGCTTTTGCAGGTATTACAGGGCCATGACGATGATGTCGAAGATTTTGTATTTATCGATCAACAACTCGGCGCTTCAGTATCACGTGACTGGCGCATCATTGTCTGGAATCTAAGCACCGGCAACATCCATCGAATTATCCGTGGACATCAGAAAGACGTATTGTCAATTGGGTATCATGCGGGCCGATTGTATACTTCCGGTGATGACATGACCCTGCGGGTATGGGATCTGCATAGCGGCAAACAACTCAGCATCTGGGGGCCGTTTGAAACCGAAACCGACAGCTGCGCAATTGATCCGTTGAATGGCCGGGCTGTGCTTGGATGCGATGACGGCCATATCAGAGTATTTGATCTACACAGCGGGGCCCCACTGGCTGATGTCAAAGCACATACTTCCGGCATTAAGAAAGTTGCAGTGGCGACTGACAGTGGTCATATCCTTTCAGCAGCTTACGACCAACGTATTTTGATCTGGGCCACGGATAAGGCCACCGGTGAGCTGCAACTCATTAAACAACTTGCCAGTCGGCCGGCACTGTGGGAACGTTCTTTCAACTGGTCAGCCGATGGACAACGGGTAATTGCCGGCACCTTCGATGGAACCGTTTTGGTTTGGGATGCCACCAGTGGCGCCTGCCAGGAAGAAATCGGTGCTGATAGCCAGGTTAAAGGCAATGCCTGCTTTAACGACATTGCTGCACAAACCGATACCCATGTTGTACTGGTCAGCGATGACGGCAAAATTCGCGTGGGTCAATTGGATACCGAGACCAGCTGTTGGCATGCCCAAACCCAGCCCGATAACGGACCGGTACTGATGAATGCGATAACCGTTGATCCAGATCGGCAACGGATCATCGCAGGTGCACATGACCAGAGCCTGCATATCTTCAATGCCGACAATGGTCGATTGCAGTCAACCCAACCTATTCCATTGGCTGAAGGCCCGATTAACAGCATCCGAACCTCAGCACTGGCTGCACATGCCGGGGAAATTTTTGTAGGTTGCTACAGTGGTGCAGTCGCGCATTTGGCAATTGACGGCAGCTGCCTGAACAAACTCAAAGTTCATGACAATGCTGTTAAAGCTCTGCGCCTGCACCCCAGCCTGCCGATCGGCGTCAGTTGCAGCGCAGATGGTTCAGTCGCATCCTGGAATTACGATGGACAATTGCGATGTGAATATATCGGCCATACCGCAATTGTCGACGATGTAGACATTGACCCCAGCGGCCGTTTTGTGGCCAGCACCGGGCGTGACTTCACCCTGAAAGTACATGGTCTGGATGATGGTGTGCTATACCACAGCATTCATTTGGGCCGACGCTCGCCCAAGGCATTATGTTTTCTAACCCCGGATGTGGTGGTGGTCACCAACTATTGGGGTGAATTAATCCGGGTAACCCTGAGCACCGGGCAGGTTACCCATGCAAGCATTGCCCAAAATGGCATCAGCTCGATAACACCGCTGAACGGCCACCTGGCAGCCGCCTCCTATGACGGTGCTGTATATCTGGTTGAACCGGATAATCTGAAGGTGATCAACACACTACACTGCATGACTCAAAAAGTGACCGGCCCGTCTTATGCATGAACAGCTGCAGCGGTTTGTAATTCTGGCTGCCCCACGCAGCGGCAGTAATATGCTGTGCACCATGCTGAATTCACATCCGGATATTTTATGCCATCACGAAGTATTTAACCCGCGTGGGATTTTTTATGCATTGGAATTGCGTGACAGTGACTTCAGTCTGGGGGATATTACCAGCCGCGATGCACAACCAGTGGCTTTTTTGGACAAGCTATGGCGGCATAACATCGGACACCAGTATGTCGGTTTTAAAATGACCCACTGGCAAAACCCTGAAGCACTACAGATTTTACTTGATGATCCCGGCATCAAAAAAATTGTTTTACGACGCAACAACCGTATCAAAACCCATGTCTCCCGACTGATCGCAGAACAGCGCGACACCTGGGAGGACTACAGCAGCTCCGAACATCCCGGCTTGCCATTAACACAGGTAACCCTGAACCTTGACGAGCTGTACCAGGAGATTGAACTGAATAACAGCTACTATGCTGAAATATGTGCGCAAATCTCGCAAAGCGGACAAACCTATTGCTTGCTGGAGTATGAAACAGCAAGCTCAGCTACCAGCCAACATAAAGTATTACGCTTTTTGGATCTTGATTTTCATCCGTTACAGATAACCAGCCGCAAGCAAAACGCTGACGACTTGCAATTACTGGTGAAAAACTTCGACCAAATCGCGGTGCAGCTAGACGATGCCCAACTAGCCAAAGAATTAAGGGCATAACAACGTTTCTACATATTCAAAAGGAGAGGAACCATGACAACATCAGCAACACCAGTCTCGGAGAGGACAGTACAGGGAGGCAGCATTGCCATCCTCATTGCCGCTAGTTTTGCATTAAGCGGCAGTGTATTTGCACAATCATTCCCAGGTGGGCAACCGATAACTGCAGCAGATTTAACCGCCACTCCACCGGCACTTCCGGCAGAACCGCCAGCATACAATTCCGGCACTAACTCACCGGATCATACCGAATATGCCCGCTTTGCCTGGCGCGAATTCATTTACCTTAACTCACCTGCCGAGCCATCCGGCAAGACCGGCAGCGGCGTCAATACCGTTGTGCGTGGCGTGGTTAACCCTAAAGGTAATTTTGTTATTTCAGGCAGCGCTGATTTTTACCAGTCAGGTCAAAGTGCCGGTTCCAACTTCAGCACCAATATCCTGACCTGGGAATCGTTTGCACACCGTACCGAGCTGTTACCCAAATCAAGCAGCAAACTACCGCCTTTTCAGACGACCGCACCACAATATGCCTACCAGGTATTAACGGTGGCTTCCGCCGATGCGCGTTTCAATAATCTGGATGAAAACAACCAAATCGGCCAAAACACCATTTTCTTCCCGAAAAACCCGCCAACACCATCGTCGAATCCGTTTGATGACTATCAAATCCTGTTCGAGGCCAAGGTGAATCAGGGCGAATACGATTATGTGCAAACCTTTTTCCCCGCGCCCAGCAAAGACCAAGCACCCACCAATCTGGTGTTACCACCTAACTCAGGTGATACAAGTGAGTCGATTGAAATCAAAGCCGCATGGCGGGTATTGACTGATGATCAATTCAATTCAGGCCGCTACCACACTGCCGAAGCGATTTATTACACCGGCACAGACGAAGACCCCACTCCACAAGTGGGTACTTTTGGTTTGGTTGGTTTGCATATTATCCGCAAAATGGAAAATTATCCGACCTTTACCTATGCCACTTTCCAGCATGTGGACAACCTGAAAACCCCATCAGGACAGGACACCGGCGTCTATTTTCTGACCTCCTACGATCAATTGGCATATGACGCGCCTACCGGCAATGCGCCATCTGCTGTGATCAATAATGGCAGCACTTATCCAGTGACCATCACCCTGCCCAAAGCCGGCGATGTGGTTAAGTCCAATGGTTATAACTTTGTTCCCGGAACCTATCAGATTCCCGCAGGTATGGCTGGTCCGATTGCAGTGGTACAACCACCTACTATCACCAATACGGTTGAAGCGGTTAACGCCGAAGTTAAACAGGCCATGGCCAGCTCCGGCCAGTTTGCAAAATCGGTATGGCAATATTATGAATTAAAAGGTATTCAAGCCATTCCGGTTAACGAGCAAAATGCCAACGAACCTGTCGACCCGGCCACCAAGGACTTTTACTTGGCCAATGATGTTATCGAAAGCAGCCAGCCTGGTGTGCAGTTGTTCAAAGGCGGTGTCGCAGGCCCGACAGCAAACAGCACAACCGGCAAGGTTGTGTTCACCAATAATCGGGCAGCAGCCAATATCCTCAATGTGCCACATACCCCAACAGTCACCATGGGTGGTTGTATGGGTTGCCATGGCAATGCCTTGAATGGCGATGGTGATAGCCTGTTTAATTTCCTGCTGATCAATAAAAACCGTTTAGCCGGTGGTGGTTATGGCAATCCGGATGCCATCGGTGAGCAAAGTGGTGATGCGGTATTGGAACGTGCAGTTAATTATTTCTCCACGGGATCAGAAACCGATTAGCACCCTGTATAAACAGTAACCAATCAGACCCGGCCATAACATGGCCGGGTCTTGCAGTTATGCTGGTAAAACCTTTTGTTGTTATCACCTATCCACGTTCGGGCACGCACATGCTGCGTACCGCACTTAACCAGCATCCCCAAATTGCCGTTGCCGGTGAACTGTTAAACCCCAACAAACAAGATCTGCCCTACCCACTGACACTGCCAACTGCAGAAATTCTTGAACAATATGCCTTTGCTGAGCAGGATAACGTTGAATGCGCCGGTTTTGTGCACCATGCTTACCATCCCGGTATCCAACAGACCTGGCCGGACAATCGCGGCAATCCTGTGTGGCAGGATATTTGGGAGCTTCTATCCGCAATTCCCCAACTTAAGATCATCCACTTATACCGGCAAAACCTGGTCTGGCGGCACCTGTCCCAGGTGCTGGCACGTCAAACCGGACATTGGCAGGCATTTATTGATGCTGACACTGCTCAGGCACAAGGCAAACAGTACCAACCCAAACCGGCGACACGCCAGAGCATTTGTCTGGATGCTCAACTGATGCAACAGGATTTTCAGGAAACGATTAACTGGCGGAAACACATCCGGCAGATTTTTGCCCACCATCCGATACTGGAAGTTGCCTATGAAGATTTATGCATTGGGTTTGATCATCAGATTGGAGCCATCTTGGATTTTCTTAGCCTGGCGCAGCATGGTCTTGCCCCGGAGCTGATCAAACTTGAAGATCGACGGATGTTGGATGCGATCAAAAATTACCACCTACTTAAATCACAATTTGCCGACACCGACTGGGCAGATTTTTTTATTGATTAGCTTTGTAGATACTTAGTTAATCGTCAAGCATTATCTGGTTTAATGGCAAACAATAAGCTGCTATCAAATGGTTGATTGTTTCTGAGGCAAGCCCATAAGCCTGTGAGCATTTTGCGTTGGATCGCACATAAAGCTTGCATTT
>JAJFKX010000015.1 GCA_021772985.1 Gammaproteobacteria bacterium | reverse complement strand
AACATCCTGCCCTTTGAAAGGCACGCCGAAGTAATCAGCTTCAAAACGGCTCACAATCCAACGATCGCCAACCAGCTCCTTGTAAGCCACACCTTTGATTTCAACTGGATCAGCATCCGCAGATGTACGGATTACCGCAGTGATATCCCAGGTGCCAACATATTTGTTGAGATCCTCGTCCGCTGCTGTGGCTTGCTTGTCTCCAGCCAACGCAGTACCCATTAGCGTACCGCACAGTATCAATACCAGTGCCAGTACCCGATAATGTTTTATCGCTTTCAAATTAATCATCTCTTAATCCTCGCATATTGTCTTATTTGGTTAGGCCTGCTACTGCTGTGGTTAGCGCCATGGTGCCTTCAATTTCAGCACACGTACAATTACTGGCGAAACCAGCAACTTCTACGCTTTTCCATGACATTTCCGGCATATCACCATTAAAATAATCGTCCATTATTGGTCTCAGGTTTTCTGCAGCAATACCGCAAGTATCAGCAAAAAGTAAAGTCATGTGATCAATATCGGTTTTTTTCGCACCTATATCACGCAGTGTGATATCCAGGTTCTTCAGCAATTCATAAGGTTGCCTTTCCGGAGGAATACTGAAATCCAGGCCTTGTGAAAATAAGCCGCCGATCAAAAAGGTTGCTTCGCCATCTGCTCTTGCTGGTGCAGATTTGACATCAAACAAACGTGCATCGGTGGTGGTTGCGGGGTCCAGAACGGTCGGGATCAAAGCAATTTTTGCACCCGGTGCATTGAGACCCAGATGCTCTGATACATTCAGTACACCATAGATATTGCGAACAGGCAGTGCATTTAAACGATGCGGATTTGTTTCATAAGCGATTCGTGATGCAGTGTATTCATTCAACACGCTGGATAAAGCCACCATCTTATCGAAAGAATTTCCACCTGCTTCGTAATATACATCCAGTGTCAGCAGTGCTTCTTTGGTGACATTGATATCGAGCATGGCTTGTTCCATCTGATCCAATGCTGACTGCAGATGGGGGGTAAGATCACGAGTGGTATGGTTGCCAACTATCGGTTCCATCTTCAATGGACGGGTCCAATTGTTAACCACGACAGCATTTGAATAACCAAAACGTGGTAATTCTGCCGGATTCACATAAACCTTACTGGCCCGCACACTTTGGAACACTTCATTCGGTAAAGCTTTTTCCAGGTCAACTTGAGCTTGTGCATTAGGCACAAACAAACCGGTTGCGCCTGCCATGGTGAAAATCGCGATTACAGCGATCATGCGTATAGTATTCATAGTCCAACTCCTTTCATTTTTCTACTCCTTGTAGATTAAAAAAGTACTTCCTTTACTCTTCATCAACCAATTCCCTCAGCTGATGAACTTCGCAACAGAACCACGACGCAGAGCATCATCGTTGTGCCACTGTTTGCGCAGCTTTCGACTGTGCAATATAAAACTTTAATATCTGCATTCCGATGGGTTGTTCACCACACCCAAATCTTCCCTGCCCACCGGGCACACAATGCGCGCCTGCAATTCCACCGCGCATATCATGAAAATAAAACCTCACATCCCAACTCAGATGAGAGGCATCGTTGACCAATTGTGACAACGCCTTGGCATGTGCAAACGACATCACCTGGTCATCACGGCCATGTATATAAAAAAGTGGTGAAGATGGATCAACACCTTGATCAATGCATTCGACAAGGCCCTCTGCTCCACCGGCGATGGCACTGTAGCTAATGAAACTATCGTTGCCGCTGCACAACAACCATGCCGCCATTTCACCACCTTGTGAAAAACCGCCGAAATGACTGTCCCCACTGCGAATCTCAAATCGTTTTGGTAACGTTTCAACAAACGCCAAAATGGCTTGCATATCATGCTGTTGCCAACGGTAATCATTGCGCAGTAATTCTGGTTGAACAACTATATAAGGGGATAGCGCACCATGTTCCTGTGCATGCTGGCCAAGCAGGCGGAGGTTGGTTTCCTGATCTTCCTTGGTTGCATTCATGGTTCCACCATGTACATCCACAATCAAACCACAGGCCTGTTGCCTGCATTGCTGCGGCACAGAAACCACGTAAGTGATTTCATCGCCCTGTTCTATCAACACCTCGGCCGTTGGTTGGGTCTCACCAGAATTGCTGATGGCATTGCCGCAAAAGGCCACACACAACAGCAGTAAGCCGCTTAAACGACTGGCCAAATTAAATGGTTTTTTGCTTGGCAAACTGAGGCAACCGGCTTCCAAGAAGCCAAGTTTTAACGCTGAACTAGGTAAACAGCACCGGTAAAAGTGATTTGAAATAGAAAGCTGGACTGTAAAACAGACCATAGGACATCCTCTCCTTTATACACGAAACGATCCATCGCTTCGTCTGCCTAGCATATACCTAATTGCGAATCATTTGCAAGAACATTCGCAAGAATATTAAAACCTTCATCCAATTATCGATTTTTACACGATCATCCAAAGCACGGACAGTCACAGAGCAACCGCCCGCTGATTTCATAACCGGCATCTGTCAACCTGGCTCAACAGGTCACCCGGATGCTCATTTACCAGTTCTGCGCCGCACTGGATGAAGACATCGCCAGAGATTGTGAAACCTCTATCCGCTCTTCAAGCCAACTTGCCAGTTCCTGATATGCGTCCGTCTGCAGCAGTGATTGCTGAGTAGGATCCGGACGCTCCAGCCACATTTGCATAAACGCCAGTAAATCCTGAGCCAAATCTGTATTCTGGTTCACCAACTCAAAGTAAGCTGCTTTGGCTTCATCAAAACGACCCAGTTCAACATAGGCTTCTGCCAGATATTCTACCGTCGGTAAATCCTGCTCATTTATCGCCAATGCTTTACCATACGAATCCAGGGCT
>JAJFKX010000014.1 GCA_021772985.1 Gammaproteobacteria bacterium | reverse complement strand
AGCCCTGGATTCGTATGGTAAAGCATTGGCGATAAATGAGCAGGATTTACCGACGGTAGAATATCTGGCAGAAGCCTATGTTGAACTGGGTCGTTTTGATGAAGCCAAAGCAGCTTACTTTGAGTTGGTGAACCAGAATACGGATCTGGCTCAGGATTTACTGGCGTTTATGCAAATGTGGCTGGAGCGTCCGGATCCTACTCAGCAATCACTGCTGCAGACCGATGTATACCAGGAATTGGCGGGTTGGGTTGAAGAACGGTTAGAGGTTTCTCAATCTCTGGCGATGTCTTCATCCAGTGCGGCGCAGAACTGGTAAATGAGCATCCGGGTGACCTGTTGAGGCAGGTTGACAGATGCCGGTTATGAAATCAGCGGGTGGTCGCTCTGCGACCGCCCGTTTAATATTTTTAATCATTTTTCTATGTCCACCGTTGTGGTCGGCAGAATCCGAAGATCGAGCTGTTTATACTCCCGGAATTGCACCACCAGCTGTATGGGGTATTCCGCTGGGTAAAGCGTCTTTGGAAACTGAAAAGGCGATGGCCGAACTGGGGAGGCATTTATTTTTTGAGCCACGATTATCAGCCAATGGTTGTGTCTCCTGCGCCACTTGTCATCAGCCACAGCTGGCTTTCACTGATGGGTTATCCAATGCAGTGGGCATATACGGCGATAAGCACCCCCGCAATACACCGACGCTGACCAATATAGCCTATGCAGCGAGTTTTGCCTGGATAGACGCGGGTATTGAATCGCTTGAGCAGCAGGCCAAAGTGCCGATGTTTAATGTCACACCACCGGAAATGGGTTTGGTCGATGAAACAGATGCAACAGCGAAGATCAAAGATGATCCAGCTTATCAGAGCTTATTCAAACATGCTTTTCCTGACCAGGAACAACCCATCACATTGGCCTATATCCAAAAAAGCCTGGCTGCTTTTGAAAGAACACTGATCTCTTATCAATCACCATTTGATCGTTATGTTTATGCTGGTGAGCATGACGCATTATCGGATGGTGCCAAGCGCGGCATGCGCTTGTTTTACTCACGTCGGCTTGGTTGTGTCACCTGTCATCACAGTTGGAATCTATCCGGCCCTATAAGAACCGAAACGGAGCCGACTACTGAACCGACTTTTCATAACACCGGACTCCCACTGAGCGATGGAGTGGCTGCTCGACAGCAGCAGGAAAGTTTTAAAACGCCGACATTGAGAAATGTCGCGGTGACCGCGCCATATATGCATGACGGCAGTTTGAAAACCCTGGAAGATGTGATCAAACATTATGAAGCAGGTGGGCAGGGAGTTGCTAAAAGCGGGTTGCTCAGACAGTTCACGCTGGACGATGGTCAACGTGCCGATCTTGTCGAATTTATGGAACACCTCACGGACCAGCAGTTTATCCAGCAGGCAATCCATTCAGACCCAAATCCAGACCTCAGGTTGCCGCCACATTGCAGTAATTCACAGTCAGATACAGTAGCGTCCACCGCTTCAGCTAACAACTGATTCGGCAGACACCATTGCCGGTTTGCCAGGTCTAAGCTATTCGCAGGTTAACCGATTCCTTGTTTGCTACTGGTTGTTGTACCTTTTTCGCCCCGGATTCATTCGGGCTATGGTGAAACGGACATTGGCCTGCGTGGGAAGTCATATTATCCGGCAGAAAATACTGTTTCCATTCCCGTGATGCCGGATCACCAAATACACCCAGATCGGGGTGCGCCTTAATCTCATCCCAATTGGCGATGCGGGTACGCACTTTGGCTCTGGCAGATGCTCCATTGGCGTTGGTATTTAATATTGCAAAGGATGAGCGTGGCTGCATCAGCAAAATCTGGCAATCTCCAAGGTTCCTGCTCTTTCGTCGTTGGTACGATGGGCTGGCGGAGAATATAAAAAACTGCTCTCCGCCAAAACAAAATTGCCAATCGGCCAGTTGTGGATCAACTGGTGTCTGTTCCGGCCAAGGTTCAGAATCTTGTTGATGCAGATGATCCAACAGGCGCCAAAAACGCTTACTGTAATAGCTATGAGGCATTTGTTGCCGCTTCGGGGCCAAAAATACAACCAGGTTGGTGTCGAAATGCTCGCTGGCCTGTTTCAGTTTTATAAAGTGATGTAGCGATTTCGGCAGAGAATCACTCAGTCCATGTTCACAATAAGTATAAAAAAGGTGGCCAGCCTGCTCTGCCCTTGAGCCAAAAAAACACGGGTATTCAGGGTCGGTCAAATGCCTGCGAAACTCGCTGTAGGCGGTTAATAACCATGGCGGCGGGCTATGCTCACCCACATGGTCTCCATAAATAAGCTGTGATTGAAAGTGCGCGGTAGACATCCTTATTCTCCCATCTGCACGCCGGGTTTATGTAACAAGACTGATATCATTTTCAGCCAACCAGGCCGGCGGAATGATAGGCTGGTGATAGATACACCTATCCGTGGTTATTGACGAACCGTGTAAACGGTTGCGTGGCACCAGAATCATTTCGCCGGGTGATAAGTGCAGACGCATTTCCAGGTTACCCCAGAAAACCATCTGCCCAGATTCGATCACCACCAACCGATGCTCATCATGGACATGGGTGGTGGAACAAGTTTCAAGTGTTTCTACAAAAGTATCCAGATCAATGTTGTCTTTGTTACGTTCAACAATGGTCATGATTCGTGATGCGATTTCACGGTGTTGGTCAATACTGCCCAACCATTTAAGTTGTTGTTCCAGGTCATCATCAAACAGTGACCATTGTTTGTATGCCTGTGAAAAACCATCAGCAAATGCACCACTGGCAGTATCACCATAAGTGGTTATGGCCGACTGCAGAATTGTTTGCACACACTGTATCTCCAGATCCAGGTCGAATGCAGGTTTATCAGTATCAGCAGGCAACAAACTGCCCGTAAAAGCCTGTTGAAACGCAGCCAGCTGCAAACGGCATAAACAAATCGCCGCCAGTGCAGACAGTCCTTGAGCAGGGGTATTGCACAAACTGTAAATCAGATTGGTGCAACCCAGCGCAGAAGACAGATAAAACTGCCAGTAGCGATGTGGCTTGATGTGTAGATCATGCGCTGCCGCAGCCTGCATAATTATCGGTTCTAAATCAGGGGTAATAGGTGCAGTGCAACCTGCACTAACCCAGCTGGCAGCAAGCACTCCAGAAGCACGTGCGCCCGCGATCGCATATTGTTTGGAAGCCAGTAAGCCGCAATGCTGGATCAAAATAAGCTTTTCGGCTTGTATGCGGTTGTTGGAGTTAGTCAATAACCCTGCCAAAAGCTGTTGGCGTTTTACCAGCCGTGTATAAGTTTGTCTGATCAGTGTTGCTACGCTGGTTGAACACCAGCCGGCTTCGGCCTCGGCTTGATGCTTATGTTTCGGTAGTGACATCTGGCTGAACAGATACCATTGTAAAAATGGCCTTACCAGGTAACCAAGTTGCATCGATTTCGGATCATAATAGCTTTGATAAGCTTCGAGATGATCAGCTTCAGTGCTGGCCGGGGGCAGATGCACGCAACATTCAAATGCATTCAGTAATACGCGGTTGGCTATCAGCCCACCAAGATC
This sequence comes from Gammaproteobacteria bacterium, assembly GCA_021772985.1. Lineage (GTDB taxonomy): Bacteria > Pseudomonadota > Gammaproteobacteria > Xanthomonadales > Wenzhouxiangellaceae > JAJFKX01. Next base: position 179,990 of record JAJFKX010000014.1, on the reverse strand, counting down.
CAGGGAGTTTTCCTGTGTCAGTGGTTCGGAAAAGTCCAGAAACATGACATCCTCAGGACGGACCGGTCTGCGGAAGAAGTCACCACCACCAATTAATTCAGTGGCAGCGGCACTGCGGTAATTCGGGTTATTGGCAAATCGAACGACAAGGTCAACTATCTCAGGCTCAAACTGGCCGTGTGCATACAGCGAGTTCGTGTTTGGGTTGCTAAGTAGCACTGGAATACACCATAGTCATCCTGAATGAGGAACTGGTGGCGATCCATGTAAAGCTGCGGTGTAGTATGTTCCAGGTACAATCATGTGGTTGTACAGGGAAATAAAAAACATCCCGCCTTTTCAAGAATTGTATCGCTGCCAGATTTGAATCCGTTCTAACCTCCGAGCAATGCATATACGTTCATTATTGTTAAGGTATCCTTCAATGGACGCCTTCACGTTGTATTGTCTATACTAGCATAGCTGTTATAACGATCATAGGTGGAAAAGCCTCAATATGCGCCGGTAACTGCAGCAGTAATTTATTTACCGTGGGCAAAGGAATTTTAGGCTAAGGACAGACTGTCGAAAGGCGGCTGTTGGTGACGTCTGTTGCACCAACGCAAGGCAATGGCCATGGAAAGGAATCAGGAAGAAACAATTGTCGATGTGTGTCAGCAGCATGTATACACACGGGCTGATGAAATCGCATATACCTTTCTGGATGACCAGGAAGCAGCCGCTCAGAGTGTTACTTTTACACAACTGTGGAAACGTGCGGAAATCATTGCGGCGCATTTGCTCAATCGTGGTCTGCAAGGCCAACGGGTGCTGTTGGTTTATACCTCAGGCCTCGACTTCATCCTGGCTTTTATCGCTTGTCTGCGGGCCGGAATTATTGCTGCACCGGTCAGTCCACCACTGGATCAGCGACAGCAGACCCGATTGTTAGGTATTGCAGAAAACTTCCGATCAACCACGGTGCTGACTACCCAGGAATGGTGTAACGCTTGGTCAGCAAATGCAAAGTCCTCAACAGATCGGTCGCTTACTTACATTTCAACCAATTCTTTGCCATCCGGGCAGAGCGCACCGGCAAATATTTTCCCGGCATTGTGTGCGGCTGCCCCAGCTTTTGTGCAATATACTTCCGGATCAACAGGTAACCCAAAGGGTGTGATGGTTTCCCACCGGAACATCATGCACAACCAACGGTTGATCAAAACTGCTTTCGGGCATGATGAGACAACAGTATTCGCAGGCTGGCTGCCTTTGTTTCATGACATGGGTTTGATAGGTAACGTGTTACACCCGTTGTTTCTGGGTATTCAATCTGTATTGATGACGCCGATGCGTTTTTTAAGCAATCCTGTCAGTTGGTTGAAGTTGATTTCTGATTATCGTGCAACAACCAGTGGCGGTCCAAATTTTGCTTATGATTATTGCGTTTCAAAAATAAAGCCGGAATCCATAGCTGATCTCGATTTGAGTTGCTGGCGAGTGGCTTTTAATGGCGCAGAGCCGGTGCGTGCACAGACAATGCAAAAATTTGCGGCCAGGTTCGGTCAACTGGGTTTTGCAGCCTCAGCTTTTTATCCTTGTTATGGTCTGGCTGAGGCAACCCTGTTTGTTACCGGAGGTGAATCTGATCGGATACCCACCGTCGTTCAACTTGATCATGATCGGTTTGTGGAAGGAACAGTGTCCAGGGTTGCAAGTCCGGTCAGCGAAAAATCAGTGACGGGTCAGCAACCAGTTGATCGACGCAGCTTGTCATTGGTCAGTTGCGGACAGATCTGGTTGGATGATGGGTTAGGTATTGTCAACCCTGAATCCGGCAGTCGTTGTGGGATTGATGAGGTGGGTGAAATCTGGCTTCATTCGGCCAGCGTTGCACAGGGTTATTGGGACAATCCCGAAGAAACTGAAAAAGTATTCAAGGCACGCATCAAAGGTGATTCGCAAGTTTACCTGCGGACCGGTGATTTGGGTTTTGTCAACGCTGATAATGAGTTGTTTGTTACCGGCAGACTCAGTGATTTAATTATTGTACGTGGCCGTAATTATTACCCGCAGGATATTGAGCTGACTGCTGTTGCCAGCCACCCATCTTTAGGGCCGACCGCGGCTGCGGTCAAGCATGACAGCGGAAACGACAAGGTTTACCTGTTTCAGGAACTGCGGGCCAATGTATTACCGACGGGATTGGAGCGCACAGAATATATCCACATAAAAAACTGCATCAACGAGCGTGTCTGGCAGGAACATGAATTGCGCATCAATGAAATTCATCTATTGACGGCACGCAGTATCCCAAAAACTTCAAGTGGCAAAGTGCGCCGCAAAGCATGTCTGGAGAGGCATCTTAAACCACCCCCAATACCGGCAAGGATGGAATAGAGCATGCCAGCACAGAGCGTAGATCAACGCAAACAGCTTGACCGGCAACTGCTGAAAACCCTGGTGGCCGAAGTGCTGGAAGTCAGCCGGGATGAAATTGATCTGCAATCTGCACCGACTGCTTTAGGGCTTGACTCATTGGCAGCAGCTGATTTGCGGGAACGGATTGACAACCACTGCGGTATCACTATTCCCATTGAGCAAATTTTAAGCGCAAAATCATTGAGTGCGGTGATGGAGCTGGAGCCTGACAGGGCAATCGGCAGAGAGAGCGTTCAGACCTTGCCGTCACTGAGTGCCACCCAACAGGCATTGTGTTTTTTGCATACATTGGAACCGGATTCCTCAATGCACCATATTTCGGTTTGCTTTAAATGGCATGCACAGTGTAGTGCAGAGCGAATCAAAGCAGCGGTCGCTAAACTGCTGGATCGGCATCCGGAGCTGACAGCAACTTTTGAACGTGATGCAGGCGGACAATTTGCCAAGCGCTATCACACTCGAGATGTTAACTGTTACATCCATCATCACCCGTTGGATGAACGAGATTTGACGGCTGTCAAAGCGGATTTGCAGGCGTTGGTGAATGCCCCTATAAACCTTGCAAAAGGGCCATTGTTCAGACTGGAGTGCATAACCAGGCCCGGGCAGGAAATAATCTTACTGTTTATCGCACATCACGTGATTATGGACCTGTGGTCGTTTGCAGTATTACTGGATGATTTTGTCGCGCATCTCGTGGATATTGAGTCTACCCATGCTCGGGCACTGCCGTATACGGAGTTTGTGGCGCAGCAGGAAAACCTGCCTGAACATCGCCGCAACGTGGTGTTGAAATATTGGCGAGAGCGTTTGCTTGATCCACCTGCGCGGCTTCGTTTTGATGGCCATGCTGAGCTGGGAACTGGAAACAACGGCGGACAGCGATATGGTTTCAACTTACCTGCACAGCTAACAGCCGATTTGCACAAGCGAGCGCGTTCTGCCGGTGTTTCCATGAATTCTTTGTTGCTGGCTTTGTATATGCTCAGCTTGTCCCGTTATAGTCAACAGTCCGATATTCTGGTTGGCTTGCCGGTGGCAGGTCGCCGTGCATCGGGTTTTGTCAGGACTGTGGGTTGTTTTATTAATAGCGTGCTGATCCGAGCGAATACCAATGTCTCTTTCGGGTTGGAGGATTTTGCCAGGCTTGTGCATACACAAGTGTTGAGTGCCTGCCGACATCAGGAACTGCCTTTTCAGGAGCAAGCAAAAATACTGGCCGGCAATACAGCCGGCACACCGCTAAAAGACTTGCAAAGTATGTTTGTGTTACAGCGTGCACACAAACTGCCGGGTGCCGCAGCACTGGTGTTAGGTGTTGAAGAGCAAGCCTGTTTTATTCACGATCAGCCGATCTCGCCACTGACTGTATTGCCATCGGCAGTGCCGTTTGATGTCTCGTTGATGATGGTGGATATTGCCGGAGAACTGCATGGTCGATTTGAGTTTCGGCCTCAGATTATTACTGCCCGGACGGTTGTGGCGATGGCGGAATACTTTTGTTACCTGGCAGAAAGATTAGTATTGAGGCCGTCAATTGCAGTGGATGAAATTGCCAGCTTAACGGATATTCAGCATCAGCAATGGTTGAAATTATGTCATGGCCGGCAAGTTGATTATTCCGGCCCGCCGGGTATTTTTACGCGGTTTCTAAATACCGCAACACAACGTCCCGAGCACCCGGCAGTGGAGATGGGCAATGATGTCTACAGTTATCAGTTATTGCTCAGCCGCGCCAATGCCCTGGCTGCGATATTGGTTGATGCCGGAGTGCAAGTCGAACAGCGTATGGTGGTGGTTGCCGAGCGTTCTCCGGAAACTGTGGTAGCGATGTTGGCTGCCTGGCAGGTTGGCGCTGTTTATGTTCCGATCGATGCTAATTTACCGGGCGCACGGGTTAAGCAGATCATTGATGACTGCCAACCTGTTTGTGTACTGGCGTCGAGCCGGACTGCAGCATTGATTCCCGAGGCATGGCGATCAGCTGTGCTGTGTATGGATCAATTGGATATTGATCAGCAGGTTAGCGCTCCACAAACGGCTTCTTTGGTCGGCAAAAACCTTGCTTACATTATTTACACCTCCGGTTCGGAAGGTGTACCTAAAGGTGTCATGATTACCCATCAGGGTGCGATTAACTTTGCTCTCGCCCAGGCTGAAGAACTGGGTATTGATGATAGTTTCAGGTTATTGCAACTGGCGTCATTTGGTTTTGATGCTTCAATGTCAGATGTGCTGATGACCTTGCTGACCGGTGCGACACTGATCATTGCCGCTGAACCAGAACGTATACCAGGCGTGGAATTCAGTCGATTGGTCAATACCAGCCGGATACAGGTGATTACCACTGCTGCCAGTTTGCTGGAGGCAACCCCAGCTCCCGATTTTAAACATTTGAAAATTGTCATTTCCACGGCTGAGGCCTGTACTGATTCAATCGTGCGTAAATGGGGTCAGCGGTATGCCTTATATAATGGCTATGGGCCGACGGAAACCACTGTAGGCGCCACTTTGGGTCGCTGTAACTCATCTGGTTCGAAGCAACCGTTGCACAACCCCAGTATTGGGAATCCATTTAACAATTACAGCGTGTATGCGCTGGATCCTTCACTTAAGCCGGCACCGTTTGGTGTACGTGGTGAAATTTTTATCGGTGGGGCCGGTGTTGCACGTGGTTATGTGGATAACCCTGCCAAAACGGCCGCAGCGTTTATCCCTGATCCATTTGCTGTTGAACCGGGGAGTCGAATGTACCGGACTGGTGATCAGGCCCGGTTACTGTTCAATGGTGAATTTGAATTTATAGGTCGGCAGGATCAACAGATAAATATCCGTGGCCATCGGGTTGAACTGGCGGAAGTAGAGCGCATGGTGCGAGCCTGCAAAGGGGTAAGTAATGCGGCGGTGATCGAAACCAGCTCGGCCCGTGATGAGCCACAGTTGACTGCTTTTGTGCAGCTGGAGTCTGGAGAAACCCTGACGGTTGAGGATTTGAAACAGCAGTTTGCAATTCAACTTCCTGGTTACATGTTGCCGGGTAATGTGGTGATCACCAAACTGGGCTTGCTGGTTAATGGGAAAATAGACCGGCAGGCTTTGCTAAATGTATTGCCTCAGACTCGGTTCGAATCAGCAGTCAGCAAGCATGATCGGGATGCCGAGCTAAAACAACGACTGACAACTATCTGGGCACAGGTTTTGGGCCATAGCAGTTTTTCTGGGCAAGATAATTTTTTTGATGTCGGTGGCCATTCACTGGCATTGGTTGAAGTGCAGGCTGCAATTGAAACGGAATTGAGTGCACAGCTCTCGGTGCAGGAGTTACTGCAGTATCACACTGTCGAAAAACTTGCAGAGCGGTTATCCCTTGCACGTCCAAGTCGAGCCAAAACTGAATTGGTTACTGACACTATTGCGAAAGATGAACCGATTGCCATTGTGGGTATAGCCTGTCGCTTGCCGGGCGCGGATACGCCCGAGCAGTTTTGGCAGAATCTATGTGCAGTAAAATGCAGTGTTCAGCATTTTTCAGCAGAACAATTGAAGCAGGCCGGCATAGCCCCGGAACTGATTGGCAATAGCGAATTTGTTGCGGCACGTGCTCCGCTGGAACAGCCTTATGATTTTGATGCCGCATTATTTGGTTGTCCGGCCCGTGAAGCCGAGTTATTGGATCCACAACGCCGGTTGTTACTGGAATGTGCCTATGCTGCTCTGCAGGAAGCAGGTTATGGGCAAAAATGTCAACGCCAAGCCGAGCTGATAGGTGCATACCTGAGTGCCAGTGGTAACAGTTATTACAGCAACTTTATTCAGTCCGATCAAGCATTGCGCAAACTGCATGGTGATACACGTTTATCACTGGCCAGTGATAAGAGTTTTGTGGCTACCTATGTGGCATACAAATTAGCGCTTGGTGGGCCGGCGGTAACGGTTGATACCGCTTGTTCTTCATCTTTGGTGGCCGTGCATGAAGCGTGCAAAAGTATTCGTAGCGGTGATTGCTCAATTGCCATTGCCGGTGGCATGAGTATCGATAGCCCGGTGGTTGGCGGGCACCGTTATGAACCTTCAGGGATTGGTTCAAAAGATGGTTATTGTCGTGCTTTTGATGCAGCGGCAACCGGAACCGTTAAGGGTATGGGCGGTGGTGTAGTGGTGCTGAAGTCACTCAGTCAGGCACAGCGTGATGGTGATTTTATCCATGCCGTTATCCACGGCAGTGCTATCAATAATGATGCTGGTCGCAGTGCTGGGTTCACTGCGCCGTCGGTTGATGGCCAGGTTGATGTGATTCGCCGGGCATTAACATCTGCAGGCGTCAAGCAACAGCAAATTGCCTTTATTGAAGCACACGGCACAGGTACACCGTTGGGTGATCCGATCGAAATGACCGCATTAAAGGAAGTATTCGATCAACCACAGCCCAATAAGATCATGGTTGGTGCGGTGAAGAGCAATATCGGCCATCTGGACGCGGCAGCCGGTATTGCCGGTTTAATTAAGGCCACACTGGCATTAAGGTTTGGCAGTTATCCACCCATTGCGAACCTGCAACAACCCAACCCGAAATTAAAACTGGATGGTTCAGCACTGGAGCTGGCTGTTGCGAACCAATCATTGCCGGATATGGGGGAGACCGTTTATGCGGGGGTTAGCAGCTTCGGTATGGGTGGGACAAATTGCCATGTGGTGCTTGGGCAAAGTGCACAACAAAAGTCATCAAAGGCACCGGCGAGGCCGCAACTGGTTACGCTTGCGGCGCACAGTCAAGCAGCCTTGCAACATGCCTGTACGGAACTTGCCGGGCATCTCGAAGCACAACCAGACAGTAGACTGACGGAACTCGCCTATAGTTTGAATACCGGGCAGGAGCATTGGCCCTGGCGGGTTGCTTTCGTGACGAAACAGCATGATCAATTGATAGCCCAGCTGAAAAACACCCCGGCAGTGACAACAGCGGCGCCAGCACCTCAAAGGCAAATTTGGGTGTTCCCAGGCCAAGCCGGCCAACGGCCCGGTCTGGCCCGCGAATTATATGCCCATGAAGCAGTTTTCCGTGAAACATTACAGGCCGGTATCGATCTGCTCAGTGATGCCGTACGAGTCGTCTGTCGTGATTGGTTGTTGCAGGCCTGGCAGCCAGGCCAGGCCAAGCAGCCAACGGTATTGGGCACCGAATACCTGCAGCCTGCGTTGTTTTGTTATGAGTTTGCACTGTGTCGCTATTTGCAGTCGTTTGGATTTGAACCGGCCGGAATGCTGGGTCATAGCCTGGGTGAATTGGTTGCAGCTACACTTGCGGGCAGCATCACTTTTGAGGATGCAGTCAGCTTAGTGGAAGCACGTGGGCACTGGATGAGCCGATCATCACCTGGCGCCATGTTAGTGGTGGGCATGGGGCAGCAGCAACTGCAAAGTCAGCTAACGGAAGAACTGGAAATTGCTGTTATCAACAGTGATAGGGAATGTGTGATTAGCGGGGCTAAAACTGCTATTGGGGCGTTCAAAGCAAGCATGGCCGTGGCGGGTATCCGCACAGCACAGGTAACGACCAGGCATGCATTTCATTGCTCGGCTTTGGATGAGATTCTGCCAGATTTCAGAGAACAGCTAGCAGCATTGCCACTGAAACCACCGAAGGTACCCTGGGTTTCCAATGTGACCGGAAAATGGATTACCGATGAGCAGGCCACCAGTACGGAGTACTGGGTCAATCAGATGCGTCAACCGGTGCAGCTTAATTCCGGGTTCGCCAGCTTGCTGGAGTGGCAGGATGCAGTATTGGTCATCGTAGGTTCAGGCGCAGGTTTGCAGCGCACCATTCGTGATAACGCCGCCTATCAGCAGCAACATGTCATCAGCATCGGAAGCCACGCGCTGCAACAAACTGATGACCTGGTAGCCGCGCTTGAGGGTGTGAAAGCACTTTGGCAACAAGGCTTGACGGTTGATTTTCAGCGTTATTTTGCCGCAAATCAAAACCGTATCCAGCGTGCCATCGTACCTGGCTACAGTTTTGACAGACAGCATTATTGTGTTTCCACTAGCGAACGCACTATCGAAGCCAAGCCAGCTGGAGAATCACCACAGCAGCCAATAACTATGCATTCCGCTGGTGACCTGTCTCCAGTAAGAAGCTGGTTGCAAAACACATGGCATGAGCTGTTGGGTATCCAGCATATTCAACCAGACATGGATTTTTTTGCTGCCGGTGCTGATTCGTTGACGGTGATGCGCTTGTGCGGGTTATTAAAGGAAAGGTGGCAATTACAGTTGAGTCCACAGCAGCTTGCCTCAGCTGCGGTATTCGACAATATGGCAAGTCTGATCGAGGCAACAGTCGATCTTGATCAACAAGCTGTTCCAGTGTTCCCGGTAAATGCGCAGACGACTACAGTGTCGGGTGCCGCAGATGACTGGTTGCCACTGTCTTATCAGCAGCGGCGTATGTGGTTCCAGCATTACCTGGAAGCCGAACCATCGATTCTGAATCTGCCATTGAGCCTGTCAATATCCGGTGACATCGGTATCGACACACTAATACAGGCAGTTCGCACACTTATACATAAGCACCCATCGTTGAGAACCCGCTTTATTCAGCAGGATGGTGAACTATTTCAAGCATTTGATCGTGAGCCTGATGCTTTTTCATTGGAGGTTTATGATCTGGCCCAATCGGATGTTGGCGAACAGCTGACTAAGCTGGCAAATGCACCGTTTGAGCTGAAACAGGATTGGCTGATCAGGGCTGGCTTGATTCGTACCAGTTCTGAACAAGCGTGGCTGGTAGTGGTTTGTCATCACATCATTTGTGACGGGCACTCATTAGCACTGTTGATGCATGAATTGCTGGCTGCCTGCGGTGGTCAATCGATTCCGGTCAGTGACCAGCACAACATAGATCAGCTGTGTGCTTATGTGCTGGGTCAGGCGGAGCAGGTTAAATCCGGCGCGCTGGATACGCAACTTGATTATTGGCGATCGCAACTGGTGGATGTCAGTGATACACCATTACCTGGTGAACTGGCTGATCAAGCGGAGCTCGATACTATTGGACAGACACTGATAATTCCATTCGCAGATGAATTTTCCGGGCAGTTGCAGCAGTTTTGTCAAGACTACCGGTTAACGCCTTATGTGGTGATGTTGGCGGTGTTTAAATGCTTGCTGGGCCGGTATACCGGGGGAATGGATGTATGTGTCGGTGCACCGATAACTGAACGTCAAAACCCTGAACTGATTGAGCTGGTCGGATTATTCGTCAATACAGTGGTATTGCGAACCCGGTTGACGATAACTGACAGCTTCCTGGATGTTTGCCAACAGTTGCGGGATACGGTTTATCAGGCACTGGAAAATGGCCAGGTGCCGTTTGACATTGTTGCTGAGGAGTTGGCTCCACAACGTGGTGATCCGGCACAGACACCTTTTTTCCGGGTAGCTTTTGTGATGGAAAGTGCGCAACAGGACAAGCTGCAGGTGGGTGATTGGGCGGTTGCAATAGAACCTGTGAACAAGTTGCATGCACAGTTTGAGCTGGCATTGTGGCTGAATCATTCAAGTGAGCGCATGAGTGCACGCCTGGAATACCGTAAAGCAGTTTTTGATAGCGCTGTATTGTCGCGTTTCGCTACTGAACTTGTAGGTTTTGCTGATCAGCTGCTGGGTGACCCGCAGGCACCGGTATTCAACCCGGATCAGCAATCAATAAAGTTTGATGATGACAGATCAATTCTACTGGAGCCGGGCCTGGATGGTGCTGCAGCACTACCGGTGTTATTGCAGCGTGCTGCATTGCAGCATGCCGATCAGTGCGCAGTATATGCCGGTGAGCATGCTCTCAGCTATGCAGAGTTTGAACAACGCGCAGTTTTGCTCGCCGGACAATTGATTCATCACGGGGTTGCTCGTGGTGATCGGGTTGGTATTTATATGCAGCGCTCGCTGGCATTGCCGGTGGCGATTTACGCGATATTAAAATGCGGAGCTGTGATGGTGCCGTTGGAAACTGAGCTTCCGCAGGCAAGACTGCAGCATATGTTGACTGACAGTGGCGTGAAAGTGGTGCTTAGCCAGTCAGATGTCAGTTCAGATTGGTTGAATGATGATATTCAAGTACTGTCGGTTGACGGTATTGATTGGGATGCGAATCAGCCGACAGCTGTGATACCGGCCGACGTCAGCAGTGATGATCTGGCCTACATAATTTACACATCAGGCTCTACCGGTGTGCCAAAAGGGGTGGTCAATTCCCACCGTGGATTGGTTAATCGGCTGTTGTGGATGAACCGAAACTATGAGTTTGGTTCCAGTGACTGTTTTCTGCACAAAACGCCAATCAGTTTTGATGTATCGCTGTGGGAATTGTTCTGTCCGCTATTGTGCGGAGCCAGTGTGGTCATGGCTGCGCCTGAACAACACCGTGACCCACGCGCCATCAGTAAGCTTCTGGGTCGGTTTTCGGTGACTGTAGTACATTTTGTGCCGAGCATGTTGAAAGCCTATCTGGGCTCTTCGGTCGCAACCGATACTGCCAGCCTCAAGTATGTGTTCTGCAGTGGTGAAGGATTGCCCAGGGACAGCATGGAGCGTGCCACAGAACATTTCGGCAGTGACGTACGGATTGTTAATTTATATGGTCCGACTGAAGCCTCAATCGAAGTGAGTGTCTGGGAATACGCTGAACATTGTCCAGGTCCGGTAGCGCCTTTGGGTAAACCAATCAATGGTGTTGCGATGTATGTGCTCGATCACGAATTACAGCTGGTCGCCCGGGGTGAAACCGGTGAGTTGTATCTGGGAGGTGATTGTGTGGCACTGGGTTATCAGCGGCTGGCAGCAATGACCGCGCAGGGCTTTATGCCGGATCCGTTTATAGCCAGAGATGGTGCAAGGATGTACAAAACCGGGGATATTGCCAGGCTGCTTGAGGATGGCAATATTGAGTTTCTTGGCCGCGATGATGATCAGCTCAAAATTCATGGCTTCCGGATCGAAACCGGTGAAATCGAAGCCACGTTATTGGCCGCCAACGAAGTAATTGATGCAGCAGTGATTTGCAGCACAACTCAGGATTCTGAACCTCGGTTGGTGGCTTATGTGGTTTTTGATTCAGCTGCGGTCAGTGATACTTCGGCGGGCTGTCAGTCGCTGCGACATTGGCTTGCCGAACGCTTGCCCGGTTATATGTTGCCGGCAGCGATTATTCCTCTGGAGTGGTTGCCGGTTGGTGCAAACGGCAAGCTTGATCGAGCTGCCTTACCGTCTGCGAAGGCACTGGAAGTGGGGACTGGTGAAGATAGCCGGGCAGCGTCAGAGTTTGAACAAAAACTGATAGCTATCTGGCAGCAGGTATTGGGCGTGACAGCGGTGAACATTGGCAGTAACTTTTTCGAGCTGGGCGGAAGTTCAATCGCTGCGATCAAACTGGCAGATCGGATCGAAGCAGGTATCGGTCGGGAATGTACTATTCGATTGGTGTTCAGGCAACCGATCCTAAGCGATCTGGCAACAGCACTGGAAGTTGCTCCGTTAATACAAACACCTGTCACTTTACCTGTCTGTCAGGCGGATATTGAGAATGCAGCGGAGCCTTTTGTCTTGACCGATCTGCAAAATGCTTATTGGGCAGGTCGAGCCAGAGCTTTCGAAATGGGCAATATTGCCACCCATGGATATCTGGAACTGGATGTTAAAGAACTACGGGCGGATATTTTTCGCCGGGCAGTTAGTTACCTGATTAACCGGCACGATGCATTGCGATTGATCGTTGATGATCAAGGGCGGCAGCGGGTGCTGTCGACAGTGCCGGAATTGTCTATTGAAAATCAGGATTTATCCGCTGCACCCGCGCCGCAGCAACAGGCTGCTATCGATTTGATTCGTTCTGAATTGGAGCATGCTGCCTATGATCCATCTGAATGGCCGCTGTTTGAGTTCCGTATGGTTAAACTGGAATCGAGTCTGACCAGACTATTTATCAGCATTGACGCATTGCTGGTGGATGGTTGGAGTATCCAGTTGCTGGAGCGTGATCTGAATCTTTGTTATCAGCAGTTGCTCGATGATCAAACAATGGAGCAGTCAACAGGTGCTGAAGAGCAATTGCATTTGCGCGATTACGTAGAAACGCTGGAAGCACTTACCGAGAGCGAAGTCTATGCACGTGCGCGTAGTTACTGGGAAGCCAAATTAATCCACTTGCCGGCGGCGCCACCGCTGCCCCTGGCTATCGATCCAGGTGGGATTGAGGTACCGGAATTCAAAAGGGTTGCCTGTCGCCTGGATCAACGTTGCACCGACCGTCTGCAAAAACTTGCGGTACAGCACAGTGCCTCTTTGTCGGCTGTGTTACTGACAGCTTATGCAGAGTTACTGGCCAGTTGGTGCAATACGACGGCGTTTTCACTCAACCTGACGATATCCGACCGGGTTCCCGTACATCCCGGGGTCGATGATCTGGTCGGTAATTTATCTTCGCTGCTGATTTTGGGTATTGAGCTGCAGCCGGGAGCAAGCTTCAGTCAGCATTTGGCTGGTATCCAGCAAACATTGCTGGATGATATGCAGCATCGGTATTACAGTGGTCTGCAGGTGATGCGGCAGCTGGCAGCCATGCACCAGGGCAGTGCCGCAGCGCAAATGCCGGTGGTGTTTACCAGTATGCTGGGGGCACGGCCGGATACTAAGGGAAGCACTTCCCAATACTTTGATTTTTCCCAACCGGCGTATGCCGTTACCCAAACCTCACAAGCCTGGCTGGATTGCAATGTCGGTTGGTCAGAAGGGGGGCTAATGATTGCCTGGGATGCGGTGGCCAGTTTATTCCCGGCAGGTATGCTGGAGTATTTTCATCACGCTTACATTGATTTACTGACACAGCTGGCGGATGTTCCGGCGTGTTGGAGTGGTGCTGCATCGCCATTGTTCAGTGATCGCCAGCAATTATTGTGGCTGGCGGCATCGAGTCCGTCAGCCAGTCTTGGCCGCGGTCGGCTGCTGCAGGATTTGTTCCTGGACAGCGCGCAACGCTTTCCCGAACGTATTGCGATCAGCAGTCCCCAGCGTGACATAAACTATCGTCAGCTTAAGCAACTGGCCATCGCACTGGCAGTACAACTGCAAAAGCTTGGCGCCAGGCCCAATCTTCCAGTCGCCCTGCTAATGACCAATGGCTGGGAACAGGTTGTCGCCAGCCTGGGCGTACTGCTTGCCGGTGCGCCATATTTGCCGATCAACGCCAATTCCCCCAGCCATCGTTGGGAACAGCTGCTGACACTGGGTGAGTGTGAAATTGTTATAACCCAGACGCATATTGCAGATGATGAAATCGACAATGGCAAGCGCCACCTGATCAGGATCACTGAAAGTAGTCTGAATGCTGACACACAGACCTGCAGAGCAGATGTTTCTAGCCGGGATCTGGCGTATGTGATGTTTACCTCCGGATCGACCGGAACCCCGAAAGGGGTGATGATTGATCATCGCGGCGCAGTCAATACAGTACTGGATATCAATGCACGTTTTGCTGTTGCCGAAACCGATGCGGTACTGGCGATATCAGAGTTTACTTTTGACTTGTCGGTATACGATGTATTCGGATTGCTGGCTGCCGGTGGCAAAATAGTTTTCCCAGAGCAGACGCTGGCTCGTGAGCCTCAACATTGGTTAAGCCTGATCCGTGAGCAGGAGGTGACGATTTGGAATGCGGTGCCTGCTCTGACGGAAATGTTGGTTGATTACTGTGAAGCGATCGAAGCAGACAGTTTAACTGAATTACGATTGCTGTTGGTCAGTGGTGATTGGGTCCCGGTTTCTTTGCCGCGCCGCACCCGCAGTGTCTGCCCGACATCGCGTTTTATCAGCCTGGGTGGAGCAACCGAGGCATCCATCTGGTCGATTGCATATCCGGTAACGGACTTCGATGAAACGCAAACCAGTATCCCTTATGGAAAAGCATTGACCGCACAAAGCGTGTTGGTGCTGGATGATGCCATGCGGGTATGCCCAGCAGGCGTCAACGGGCACATCTTTATTGGTGGAGTGGGCGTGGCTGCAGGCTACTGGCGCAGTCCGACACTGACTGCAGCCAGTTTTACTGAACATCCAGTAACTGCTGAACGTTTGTATCGAACCGGCGATCTGGGGCGTTATCTTGACAGTGGAGATATCGAGTTTCTGGGTCGTTCCGATAACCAGGTAAAAATTCGTGGGCACCGCATTGAGCTCGGTGAAATTGAACACCAGCTGACGCAGTTGCCCCAGATAGATGCTGCTGCGGTTAGCTTGCATCAGACCAGTGAGCGACAGGCTGCATTGTTTGCCTATTTGACTGCCGATGGCCAAGCCGGCCACTATCACGGTGACGACAATGTATTTAAAACACTGAGCTGTGAGCAGGCCTATGACTGGGTGGCTTTATCTGAGGCTGTTACGGTAGAGGCGAGCCGACCAAGGATCGAGCTTCAGGTCTCTGGCGCCGAGCTGAAGCAGCAGATACCAGCACTTAACCAGCAGTATCAACAAGCTGTTATTGGTTTATTCAGGCAACTCAATTTGCTGCAGCAGCCAGGTGATGTCGTCACTGCTGAGGAAGTGCTTGGCAAGGGAGCGATCGCAACGCGTTATCGCCAATGGGTAATCCGGGCCCTGAATTATCTGGCTGATCGAGATTATCTGGAACAGGATGAGCAGCGTTGGCGGTGTCGGCAGGTGCTGCCGGCGACCGGCAATGATCAACCGCTTGCCTTTGATTTGCTCGGTATCTTAAGCGAGCGGGAGTCTTCGGCGGAGTTGTATCTCAGTGATGAAACTGTTGCCGGTTACCAGACAATTTTTGCTCAATGCCACAGTATGGTAAGCGCTGCCATAGAAACACTGCTGGCACAGCGGGCGGCAGCTGGTAACGCCAATGCTGGATTGAACATACTTGAAGTCGGGGCTGGTCATGGATCATGTACCCAACATGTGTTGCCGTTGCTGCCGGCGGATACGAACTATGTGTTCTCAGATATTTCGCCGTTTTTCCTGCATGCAGCCAAGCAAAATTTTGAGGCTTTCGAGTTCGTTAAATACACGCTTTTCAACCTGGACGAACACCCATTGTTGCAGGGGCATGCGCCGCATGGATATGACCTGGTCATAGCTGCCAGTGTGTTACATGACATTCGACAGATAGGCAGTGGATTATCGGCTTTGCATAGCCTGCTTAAACCGGGTGGTGTACTACTGATGATCGAGGAAACCAGGTTCTTCCCGTTCTTTGATCTGGGTATGGGGCTGCAACAGGGTTTTGATGTTTTTCAGGACAAACATTTGCGCAGCCTCCACCCACTGTTGTCTCGTCAACAATGGGTTGAGCAGTTACAGATCAATGGTTTCGAGGCCGTTGAATGGTTCAACCATCAGTGGTCAGCATCTGAGATTATCGGCTTCGATGTGATCATGGCACGGATGCCCGACAGCATTGAAATTTTTGATGAAGTGCTGGCTGATCAATATTTGCGTACACGTCTGCCGGATTACATGATTCCGGCCAGGTTTATCCAGCTATACAAAATGCCGCTGACTGCCAATGGCAAACTGGATCGCAAGGCATTGCCGAGCCCGCCGGAAATGTCCCGCCAGGACCGGCTTGATTATGCACCGCCTGAGACTGAGCAGGAACAACAGCTGGCTGCTGTATGGGAAGAGGTGTTAGGGATAAGCATGGTTGGTGTTACCGACAACTTCTTCGAGTTGGGTGGTGATTCGTTGCTGGCGGTCCAGCTGGCGACGAAAATCCAGACGGTATTTGCTGTGGAATACCCGGTGCGGGCAGTGTTTGAAGCCCCAACAGTACGAGAGACCGGCATACTGCTGGAACTGTTGGCAGGTGTTTCAGAACAACCACCTGATGAGGGTTTGGCGAATACCGACGGAACACTGCGAGGACAGTTATGAAGCCGATGCAATTGCTGGCCAAGCTGCGCGCTGCCGGAGTGAAAGTCTGGCTCGAACAAGAGCAGATTCACTATCAGGCTGAACAACGTGATCCACAAATTGATAACTGGTTGCAGCAGTTGGCAAGCTGCAAGCCGGAGCTGAGAGCTTTGTTGGGCCGCAATTCAGCACTACCGGCACAGGTGGTGCTGACAGCGGTAGCTGACACTCAACGGGTCCCGGCATCTTTTGAACAAAAAAGATTTTTGTTTCTTTATGAACTGGAAGGCGCCAGTTCCACTTATAACTTATCGTCTTCATTTCGCTTACATGGTGAGCTTCAAGCTTCGGCGTTGTGCCAGGCTATCAACGGTATTATCAATAGTCATCAAATTCTGCGTACGCGATTTGAGCGCAGCGGATCAGTCTGGATACAGTTGCCTGATGAGCGCACATTCAAGCTGGCGGTAACCGACCTCGAAGAGCTACCCAGGCGATCCCGAACTGCTGTCATTCAGCAACTGCAACAGGCAGATGCCGACCAGCCATTTGACCTGGTTAACGGCCCGCATTTGCGGATCAGGTTAATCCGCATCAATGCTCATGAACATGTGCTGGTGGTGGTAATGCATCACATCATCTCAGATGGGCATTCAATCCGGTTGTTTGTCAGCAGTCTGAGGGATCGATACCTGAACCAGCAACAACACCAGACCGACAATGCTGCTGTCTCGGTTCTTCAATACAGGGATTACGCTGCCTGGCAGCAGACTTATCTGGCTACGAACGGAGTTACCCGTGAACTGGACTATTGGCGTCGGCAACTGATTGGCGCGCCGCAGGTGCTGGACCTGGATATTGCACGGCAAAGACCACAGCGGCAAAGGTTCAGCGGTGGTGTGTATATGTTCCGTATCCCGGCAGTTGAATGGCAGGCTTTAACCAGCTTAAGTAAAAACCATGGTTTGACGGCTTTTCATTGCCTATTGGGCGCTTATGCGCTGACTTTGTCACATTATTCAGGCAGCAATGATGTGGTCATAGGTTCCCCTGCCAGCAGTCGACAGCATATCGATGCAGAACAGCTAATCGGTCCGTTTCTCAACATGTTGGCAATGCGCCTAAAACTGAACCCGGACGATCAGGCTATGGATTATCTGCAGCAGCTAAAACTGCAGGTAATCGATGCCATGGACAACGCCATTGCACCGTTTGAAAAAGTGGTCGAAGCGGTGGCCCCGCAGCGCAGTGCTGCTTACACACCATTGTTTCAGCACATGTTTGTGCTGGAAGATGTGCCGCTGGGAATTATCCAGCTGCCAGGCCTGGAAATTAATACCGAGTTGGTCAATCAACCCAGTGCCAAATACGACACCACCTTGGTTATCCAGAGTGATCAGCGTGGTCATTTTGGAACCATACGCTACAACACCGACTTATTCGACGAACCCGGAATCGTGCAACTGGCGGAGAGTTTTCAGCACATTCTGCAACAAATGACCGCCCGTCCAAAGACAGCTATTTGCCGAATACAGGCGCAGCCGGTATCGCAACGCAAGCATTTGCTGGAACGGTTCAAGGGTCGTATCGCTGCAGAACAGGGCAACTGTTGCCTGCATCAACTGGTAGAGCAGCAGGTGGCCATCACACCACAGCAAATTGCAGTGCAATTTGAAGACCGCCAATGGACTTACCAGCAGTTGGATCAGCATGCGAATCAACTTGCCTGGTGGTTGCTGGAAACTGGCGTGAAACAGGGCAGCGTTGTTGCCATCAGTATGGACAACGGAATGCAACTGGTCAGCGCTTTGCTGGCGGTGGGTAAATGCGGTGCTGCCTATTTGCCGATTGGCGCCGATGATCCAGCAGCCAGAGTATCGTTGTGCCTGCAGCAGGCGGATGCCGAATGGGTATTGCATGGTGCTGAGCGTTATGTTGCTTCGGACCCGGCTTACACGGTCCTGGAAATGCCTGCTCAGCAGTTGCTGGATGGGTTTTCCGAACAGCGCCCGGATCTGGATATTGATCCGGGTAACCTGGTCAGTATTTTGTACACCTCCGGTTCAACCGGAACACCCAAAGCGGTGATGACTGAACACCGTGCACTGGTGAATAATCTGCAATGGATGCAACGCAACTGGCCGCTGGACCAGCATGACAGCCTGTTATTCAAATCCCCATTGACCTTTGATGTTTCCGCCAAAGAAATTATCTGGCCATTGATGGTAGGTGGCAGGTTGGTTATTAGCCGTAAAGGTGGTCGTCACGACCCCAGTTACTTATGGCAGGTGATACGCGATGCAGCTGTCACAGTGGCGCATTTGGTACCCACCATGCTGGAGTATTTTATCGCCGAAAGTCAGCGCGATGAGTCGCTGAATCTGCGTCTGGTGATGTGTGGTGGTGAAGCGCTCAGTCTGGACCTGCTGGAGCGGTTCCACAGCGCATTTCCAGCTGAATTATTGCATTTGTATGGTCCCACCGAAGCAGCAATTGCGATTACCGGTTGCCTGTTGCCAAGGGCTTCTGGGCAGTCGGTCATCCCATTGGGGTTGAGCACCGACAACAGTGCTGTTTATGTGCTGAATCAACAACTGGAACAGGTGCCGACAGGTGTGGTTGGTGAACTGTTTATCGGTGGCACAGCGGTGGCGCGCGGGTATTACGGGCAGGTAGCTCAAACCGCCGAGATGTTCCTGCCGGACCCATTTGCCAACGATTCGGTCGGGCGTATGTATGCCACTGGTGACCTGGTGCGTATCCTCCAGAATGGGGATCTGGTGTATGTCGGACGCCGCGATAATCAAGTCAAATTGTATGGCCAGCGGATTGAGTTGGGTGAAATTGAATCAACCTTAAAACAACATCCGGCAATCCGCGATTGCGTGCTTATCGCCACTCAGGGTCCGGCCGGCAAGCCGGCGCTGAAAGCCTTTCTGAGAACGATGCCTGGCGTTAAAACTGCCCAATCTGAACTGACCGGATTTTTACGTGAGCGGCTGTCTACACATATGTTGCCCAGCA
This sequence comes from Gammaproteobacteria bacterium, assembly GCA_021772985.1. Taxonomy (GTDB): domain Bacteria; phylum Pseudomonadota; class Gammaproteobacteria; order Xanthomonadales; family Wenzhouxiangellaceae; genus JAJFKX01. Next base: position 160,622 of record JAJFKX010000014.1, on the reverse strand, counting down.
GATTTACCTTTGTAGATTTGTTTCCCAAATTGAGCAACGGCAAAATCGACCGTCGGCAACTGGCCAAGCTGGCCGGGCAACCGGTCGTCAGGCAAGCTGCTGCCCAGCCTGTAATGCAGCGCAGTCTGCGTTTAACAGAACAGCGCTTGCAGGCTATCTGGTGTGAGCTGTTGGAGCGCGAACAGGTCGGCATTAACGAAAATTTCTTTGAAGCTGGTGGTCATTCACTGCTGGCCATCGAATTGAGAAACCGCATACGGGAAACCTTTGCGGTTGATCTGGAGGTTGCCGATATCTTTGCCTATGCAACCATTGAGGCACAGGCACGATCACTTTTGCCGGATGCAGGAATGGGCAGTGAACAGGATAGTCTGGGGCTGACTTCCAGCGATGCTGAGACCAGCAGTAATAATCAGGCAGTTGCAGTGATTGGCATGGCGGGCCGGTTTCCCGGGGCCGATAATCTGGACGATTTCTGGGCAAATATTGAATCCGGGACCGATTCGGTAACACACTTCACAGCCAGTGATTTGCTGGCTGCAGGTTGTCCGCTGGAGCTGATTAGACATCCGGATTTTGTGCCTGCAAGAGCGGTGATTGATGATATCGAGGTATTTGATGCCGGGTTTTTTGGTTATACGCCGATGGAGGCCAGTCTACTTGACCCGCAACATCGTTTATTGCTGGAAAGCGCGCAGTTGGCTTTCGATGATGCCGGTTATAGTTCACGCAGCTTGGCCAGGCAAGGCCGATCTGTTGGGGTATATGTAGGTGTCAGTAACAGCAGTTATTACCAGCACAATTTACAGCCACGTCATGATCTGCTGCGAAAGCTTGGTGGTTTGCAGCTGGCGCTTTCCACCGCTAAAAGTTATGCGGCCACCCAATTGGCATTCCGATTGGATTTGCATGGCCCTGCGGTGAGTATAGACACTGCTTGTTCTACCTCTCTGGTTGCAATTGCAAAAGCCTGCCAGTCACTGCAGCTGGGCGAGAATGAGATGGCATTGGCCGGAGGTGCCAGTATTGATGTGCCGGTGGCCGGTGGACACGTTTGGCAAGAGGCTGGCGTGGGCGCCAAAGATGGACACTGCCGTCCGTTTGATGCGTCTGGTTCAGGCACAGTGAAAGGCATGGGCGGTGGGGTAGTGTTGCTTAAGCTGTTGTCTGCGGCTGAGCGTGATGGTGATCATATCCATGCTGTCATTCTGGGTTCGGCGGTCAATAATGATGGTAGCGACAAAGTCGGGTTTACCGCGCCCAGCGTGAGTGGGCAACGCGCTGTGATCAAAAAGGCACTGCATACAGCCGGGGTCAGCGCAGACAGCATAGGTTTAATCGAAACGCATGGTACCGGCACCCAGTTGGGTGACCCTATCGAAATAAAAAGTCTGACTTCGATTTATCCTGAAGCCGATGCAGTATTGGCTGCAGTCAAAGGCAATATCGGACACCTTGATGCAGCCGCAGGTGTTGCCGGATTTATCAAGACGGTGCTGACATTGACGCATCAGCAGCATCCACCAATCGCAAATTTTAAATCCTTTAATCAGGAATTGGATTTGGGAAACAGCGGCCTGCGGGTGGTGGATGCTGCACAGCACTGGCCAGCTGGCGATACCCCGCGCCGTGCAGCAGTCAGCTCGTTTGGTATTGGCGGCACCAATGCACATGTGATTTTGGAACAGGCACCCATCACCAATGCAACCGAAGCTGATGGTCATTCCGAATTGTTTTTATTTTCTGCCCGGACCCATGCAGCACTGCAGGATTGGATCAAATCATTCATTCATCGATTAACGGCGCCTGACGTTCCAGCGCTGTCGGAAATCAGTTACACACTGTGTTGTGGGCGACAACATTGGGAGTACCGTCAGGCAATAATGGCCGGCGATCATGCTGAACTGCTGGCACAATGCAACCGTTTACTGGAAGGGGCCGAAGTGCAACCAGCCCGCGAAAGGCCTACGGTGGCATTTATGTTTCCAGGACAGGGCACCGCCAATGAGCGTGTAGTGCAAGCTTTGTATGGCACTGATGCCAGCTTTACCGAGGCACTGGATGCGGCGCTGGAAATATTGGCTGAATTGAGCCCCTTCGATTTTGCTGCACATTTGCAGCAGGTGATTGGAACCACTGGAAAAGCGCATGGAATAAATGATGTGGCCGCAGTGCAACCCTGGCAGTTTGCCGTTTCCATGGCATTGGCAAGCAGCCTGAAAACGCTGGGAATCAGGCCGGATATGTGTCTTGGACATAGCCTGGGAGAATATGCCGCAGCCTGTGTGGCCGGTGTTTTTTCTTTGCAGGATGGACTGGCAATACTGGTTCGACGTGGACAGTTGGTCAACGAGTGCGAGTCAGGAGTGATGCTGGCTGTGGCCGCTGATGCGGCACAGGTCACACCATTATTAAATGAAGGCGTGGAACTGGCGATCTGTAACAGCCCTGAACAATGTGTGGTGGCTGGCAGTCAGCAGGCCATTGAGCAATTTCGGGAGACCCTCAACGGACACAAACTGGGCTGTAGGTTATTACCGGCAGTACGGGCTTTCCATTCGCTAATAATGGCGCCGATAGTTAACCGATTTCGTGAATCACTGACAGATTTCAGTTTTCAGGCGCCGCAAATACCATTGTTTTCCAATGTTACCGGTGAATTGATGCCGGACGGATGGATACCGGATGCTGATTATTGGAGTCGACATTTACAGGCGCCGGTACGCTTTGATGAATGTCTGGCACACCTATCCGCAAGTGCGCCAGATATCGTTGTGGAACTGGGCGCGGGAGCCACCCTATGCGCCTTTGCCAATGCCAACCCGGCCTTTCCAGAGCACGCCCTGGCATTACCGATATTGATGAACATCAGGCAGACATCAGGGGCGGCAGTGTATTTACAATCTCTGGCGGCGATCTGGCGCCATGGTTTGCCGGTTGACTGGCAACGGTTATTCGAGAATCTGGATAAAAACCAACAGTATGGTTATCGCCGAGCCAGCCTGCCTGGTTATCAGTTTCAGCGTTCCCGGCATTGGATAGATGCAAGCCAACCCGTGCCGACGGCTGGAGCAGGCAGCATGCTAGCAGCAGGCAGTTATCAGCAACTCGGATGGGTGCGTTCGGCTGCACCGCTGACCGTGCAGGAACCCTCAGTAGAACTGCTGGTCGTGCATGATGCCAGTGACCAGGCTAAATTTTGGCTGGCTATGCTGAAAGCGCAAAATCCGCAGCTCAAATCGCTGCTGATGAGTTATCCAGTGTCTGTTGCGGATGGCAACGCTGAGCAGCAGCAAGCCGGACGACAGGATCTGCAATTGGATGCACGCTTGAATAGAGTATTGGAGCAGATCGACAGGCCTGTCCGGGTTTTGGTTATCCAGGCACAACTGATCAGTGCCTGGCAACCAGCTGAGCGCTTAAGTTTGGCTGAGCTGATAGGGTTGCAGGAGGTGATTGGTGCTGTTGCTGCCGGCCAGACAGTAACCGGTATCACCTTGGCGGTTACCGGGCTGGGGGATGTGGTTGGTGATGAACATCTGGCTGCAGATGATCGCGCACTAATATGCCTGGCTGCAGATATCGACAACATCTCAGACGCCGGTGAGCGAAGGCAGCACTGTATCGATATGCCCCAGGAACCCAGTGCTGGTGATATTCAGGCCTTATTGGCGGGATTAACAGGTGGGCACTCCGGGCTGGCAGCCATCCGGCATGGTAACTATTGGTATCCACAATGGTTACCGAGGCAAATAACTGAGCGGAAATGGCGCCGGGTTATTCCTGCCGGTCATGCTTGTCTGGTGTTTTCAAATGGGCATTCCATCGGACAGGTGTTACAGGCACATCTGCAGCAACGTGGTGCTGAAAGCCTGCACCATTACCTTTTCGATCAGGCTGTTGATAGTGGTTTATCAGATTGGCCGACTGCTATAGATGGTGAATCCGCAACGCTGTTTTTTGTGCTGGATCAGAATCTGTTCAGGGCAGCAGATACGTTGCTGCAGCAACAGCAATTGCTACAGATTGTTGAACAGGTATTACAGCTGTCTGGACAGGGTATTCAGACCCAGATGTTGGTATTGTTGCCGCAATCAGATGATAACCAACTGGATGGGCTGACACTGTGCTTGCAGGCCATGCTTAAGCAAGCGACTAAACCGGTTCGGTACCTGCTGGTTAAATCTGAGCTATGGGTATCGGACAGTGATAGCGAGGCATTACTTGGCGAAGCATTTGAATTGGCCAGTGAACTAATGCTGACCCAAGCTGACAGCGTTATCAGTATTTCGGCTTCAACTGTTGCTGCGCGTCTGCATGGCCGGCGGTTGGCCGAGCAACAACAAGCTGTAGCTGATCAGCAATCTACGCGCAAGCCATCAATGCAACATCAAATGTCCACATTAGAAACTGCGTTAATGTCACATTGGATTGATCTGCTGGGGATAACAACAATTGGAATCGAAGATAATTTTTTTGCATTGGGTGGAGATTCCTTGATGGCAAGTCAGTCGATCAGTCACATACAGGCCGAATTCGGGGTGCGCATTGCAGCCGCCACGTTCCAAACACATGCCAGCATCAGCGAGCTGTGCCGTGTGATAGAGAGCACCCGCGAGTTACGTAATGCCGAACAGGCGCCGGTATCTTCGGATAATTCTTTACGCGACCGCTGGGAGTTGTAACGAGCATGCATCAGCGAGACAAACGTACCCTGGCCGGTGCATCCTTGTTCGAGTGGTTTTCAACAAAAGTAAATCCGGTTGATGAGTTTGTTCGGCCTAATTTTAATTATGGTCAGTTTTTTTATACCGCAAAAACTGCGACGCGCCTGGTCGATGCCATGGATCATTATCAGCAAGTGTGTTGTCTGTGCACACCCCGGCTTGCCAGAGAGTGGCAGCAGCGTGGGCGGACAGTCGACTTGCTCGATTGTGATAACCGGTTTGCTGAATTGCCGGGTTATCGGCAATTCGATTTGCTTAGTCCGGAGGTGATTGACAAACAGTATGACTGTGTCATTTTTGACCCGGTGTTTTTGCCGGCTGCAACTCTGCGGGCCGCAGTAGATGCGGTAATTGGCGATAAGCAGACTGCGCAGACCGATCTGTTTATCACTTTTCCAGGTCAGCGTGGAGCAGAATTGACCCGGGCGTTTCATGATTATGGGTTGCGCCGGTTGGCATTTAAGCTGGAGTATTGCAATGTCAAACCTGCGTTTCAGGATGAATTCAAGCTATTTGGAACCAGGGAACTGGAGGTGAAATGATGCAGGCTAAAGCAACGGCTTTAAGTTGGCGCAGCGGAGGGCTAACAGTTGATCAGGACAATTGGATGTTAAGGATATGTCTTATATTGGTTGTCGCACTGTTGTGTTTTAACCACGCTGTGGCGCAAACGGTTGAGCTGCCTGCAGGCTTCATCAGTTCCAAAATGCCGGTTGACCTTAGCCCGAATGGCAAACCGGCTTATAACGCCAACCTGGAACAGGCGAGCATTTTTGCCTGGCAGCAATTTGTTGCCTTGAACTGGCCGGCGGCAGACAAACAACGTGGCATACCCGCCGACACTTCATTGGCAGAGGGTGGTGACAAGCCAAAAGTGTGGGAAACCATGCGTGCCCGTGTTGAGGTTTACCCAGGCCATGGTGACCCCAATGGTTATGCAGCAGAGGCTACCGATTATGGTTTCGATGCAGCGCCTGATTACCTTTATGCGCCGGGTGAATCAGGTGCTGATAAAGATGGGCGGATACCTGCCTGCCAGCAGGCCGGTGCAGCACCATGGCACAATCTGGATGAAAAAAGCCAGCAGCGGGTAATGTCTGGTTCGGCGCCGGAATCCATTTATCCCGGTCAAAATATATTGATCGAATCTAAAATCAATCGGCCGGCTTATGTGTATGTGGCTTCGCGTGGCTGGTACGGAAAAAACTCGATTCGCCTGCCCGCCCGCCGCACCGGTAAGTATCTGCGCACTCATTTGAAACCGCCACGCGATGCTTCCGTGGCAGATGCGCCCGATGATACTGAATACATCAGTTTCCCCAACGATTCGATGGAACTAAAAGCTGCTTGGCGGCGGTTGGGCAAACATGACCATAAACCCCGGTTTCAACGCAGTCAGGTACGTTATTACCGCAAGCGTGATGAGCAATTTTGTTATATCGATTCAGACCAACCCGGCGGCGGTGACGATGATTGGGGTTTGCTGACCTTTCACATCACCCGGAAAACACCCAGCGCAGCCTATTTTATCTGGGCAACTTTTGAGCAGGTCGATAGTCTGGTCGGCGATGAACTGGATGCCAATGGCAAAACGGTCAGCCTGGAAAATGCTGACGGCAGTATCGCGGATGCGGATAAATGGCCGGCAGAGCCTTATTCCCCCAATGTCAGTCTGGTGGCGGGAACCAATCAGAGTGATCAATATTACCAGCCGGAATCGATGCTGCCGGCAGCCGATCCCAAGTTGGGGATTTATTATTATCAGGAGCCGGTATATGACATTCCTGAAGTGAAATATGTTGCCGTCAAACGCCGTATGTATGCTACTCCGGATAAAATTGCGGCCGTTAACAAAGCCGCCCAGCAGGCAATCCGCCAGGCAGCGCCTGACTCACCATTACAGTATTACCGATTGGTGGCAGTACAATGGAAACCACTGGATAAGCCACCTGGTGTAGATTACGCAGGCAGTGAGTCAGCCGCTGTTTATTATGCTGCCAGTGCGGTCATTGAAGCGCCACCGGTGCACCAGTCTTTCAGCGGGCAGTTCACCCATGGCTTCAGCCTGGCCAGTGATTATTTACATCGTGAAATGCTGTTCTTGAACCCACAGCCAAACCCCGGTGAACCGGTATTTTTTAATACCTATCATGGTGGCAAAGGTTATCTGTCCGGGGGCTGCATGGGTTGCCATGGGCAGCGCCAGAGTTATGGTACGGATTGGAGTTTTCTGTTGTTCAGGCAGAGGGTGAAAGAGCCTGATGCACCGGATGTGGGTTTGTAGAAAGCTCAAAATGAGGGGCTTCACAGCTCACTTCAACACTGCATTCATCAACCAGGTGGGCTGCACCAGCCTTGAGCTTAAGTAACCTATGGCAATGATTGCACATCAATGGCTAATCTGGGCGCAGAGAAAGTCCGGTAACGGTCAGCAGGTATTCCATGTTGGCCGCTAAGCCTGAGTGAGTGATTTGGATATCGGCAATGAGTATGGGATTGAGTAGGATGTGAACTGTAAGCTGCGCCTGTCCTGATACGATGATGCGTTATTCTTAATATATACGGAGAAATTGGTAACATAGAGTTCGTTCTACTTATACTTGCACAATCCACATCAGGACCCGTGCGGCTGATCCATTTATCAACCAACATCACTCATGATAGCTGTAAACCATTGGCTTAATTTTCGCCTTCCGAAGTTTTTTCAACTGGTGGTGCTTAGTACTGCCTTATGGTTGGTTGCCGCTACGCTTGCTTCAATCACCACTTTGTTGGATACGCCCGACAATATGCTCTCACCACCAACCAATTGGCAGATTTGGGCTGGAACCGTGATCTATTATCTGGCCTGGATACTGCTATCTCCGTTCACTGTCGGGTGGTTTTTTCGCAAGGTCAAGCTGCCATTGCGCATGCCCCAAATACTGAAACTCTGGGGGATCGCCACATTTTGGTGGTGGCTAGTGCTAATTCCATACCGCGCTGGCATTGCCACCTACTTTTACAATGAGGGAGACTCTTTTTTGTCTGCATTGGTGAATATCCGGGCAGGCGAATGGTTCTTTATGGGAACCTTTAGCCAGGGCGTCATTATCACCTGTCTGACGCTGGCTGCAATTCGGGTAGCCAATCGAGCTGAGCTGGAACGGGCACAACTTGGACAGACATTGCTGCAGGCAGAACTCGATACGCTAAAAGCCAGGTTCGATTCGCATTTTTTGATGAATTCTCTGAATGCGGTTGCTGGGTTGGTCCGCATGGATGATAACAAACACGCACTCCGCGGAATTACATTGCTACGCGATCTGCTGCGCAATGTGCTGAAAAATCAGCAAGACGATGTTGCGCCCTTTGCGGATGAAATCTCTTTTATTGAGACCTACCTTGAACTACAGAAATTGCGTTTCGATCAGCGCTTAAGCTGGTCGACCGAAGTGTCCGCAGATTGTGGCGAAAACCTTTGGCCGCGGCTTCTATTACAACCCATTGTTGAAAATGCGGTGCAGCATGGTATGAACACCGTAGCTGGGGTGCAGATTGAATTAAGCGCCAGCCAGGTAGACTCAACATTTGTGGTTACTCTGAAAAACAGCCTGAGACCGAACCGGTCGAAGGCCTCAGGCTTGGGGGTCGGAATGGAAATCACCCAAAAGCGGCTGCAGATGCTATATGGCAAGCGGGCGGTGATTCACGAAAAAGAGTACGATCATTGGTATGAAACAAAAATCAGTATTGCACCATGAGTCAGGTACAGGTATCGGCTCTTATCGCAGATGATGAGCGGCTGGGGCGGGCCTGCCTGATTGACGTAATCAATAAGCGGCCAGGCTGGCAGGTTTGTTCGGAGCTTGAAAACGGCCTGGAGTTCATAAAAACTGCCAACCTGCCTGCATTTGATGTTGCCTTTCTGGATATCAAAATGCCGGGATTGGATGGTATCGAAGTCGCAAAAAAACTAAGTAGCAGTTCTTCATTGATTATTTTTGTCACTGCCTACGAGCAATATGCGCTGTCTGCTTTTGGGGTGGACGCATTTGGATTTCTGCTCAAGCCATTCAGCGATGATGATTTTGACCATGTTGCAGAACGCGTCGAGTCACAGCTTGTCATTTGCCAGCAAGCCAGTCATACAGGTCATTCAGCTCAATTTATTGAATTAAAATACAACGGCGGAGCCGAGCTTGTTCAGACAAACCAAATTGTGTGGGCACAGGCAGATCACAACTATGTGCGGGTGCATACAACAGCAGGAGTTTACGTTGTCAGGAGCAGTATTTCCTCGCTGTTTGCTGAATTGTCGGAACCGAGCCTGGCCCGGGTACACCGATCAGCGATTCTTAATGTTCGACGCATTGCATCACTGATGTCGATTGGGGCATCACGCTGGCAGGCGGTGATGGATGATGGTTCCAGGGTTCCCGTAAGCGCCGCTCAGTTGGGGCCGCTCAAGCACAAACTATTGCAATACCGGAGATCATGCGATTAGTTGATATCAGCTAATTTTCATCTGATTAACAAGCGTTACAGTTTATAGAAGTAGATAGGTCTTTCTACAAATTCTTGTGCAATTTTTTACGGCCTGCAAGCTTGTCATATTGCCCATCAAATTGGGGCAAGAATAGCCTGAAACCATCATTGTGTGCCTCTAAAAAGTTATTTCATCCCTAATACGTCAGTTTTCGTACCTTGGCCCTATGCAAGCTGCCATGGATTTGTATATTGAATGTGCGGGCAGCTTTAGTGCTGCAGCATTTTATTAATTTGGATGACACGGGAGTTATCATGAGTAAGCAATTTATTTTATCAATGGTTTTTTGTTTTGTATTTCTAGGCTCAGGATATTTTAATGACGCTAATGCATATAGCAGAGGGTGTGAGTCAGAATTATCAGCCGTGTTGGATGGTGAGCAGAACTTCCTTTCAACCTTCTCAGAGTACTCAGCCAATTGCCCGGATGGCCCGTTAAGCAATCCGTACTGCACATCTTTATGGGATGAACTGTTATTCGCGGAATTTGACTTGATGATGGCGGAGTTTGAATTGGAAATTTGTTTGAATTTTATCTACTAGTGGAGCCAGCTCTTCCAATGCGTGTCGTTAAGACCGCATAAACCCGGTGAAGGGCCTTCTAGGCTCTTCGCCAGACACTATAAATGTCGGGCACCCAAAACTTTCTTTTTTCTGCAAAACAAATCGGGATCGACCAAGTGGTCGAATCTTGCAATGTGGAGGGTATCAACACTATAGCTGACAATATCAGTCCTCAACCAATACTGATAGCCATTGCAGTTGGTATCAGGCCGGCATAGCTATAAGAACGACCGATGGGTTGTTTGATGCCGGTTGCGTAGATGTCTGATGTTGAATTAGCTTGTAGGGTGCCCCGCTTAATTCGTCACCGCAATAGCATCAATCTGTACCAGTACCCCATCAACCACAATAAATGGCACCCCGGTCATGGTGGATGCCGGCAGTTCTTCACGTTCGAAATAGGCGACCAGTTCTTCGGCCACCAGAAATGAATCGCGGGAATCCTGGCTGACAATATAAACATTGGTTTTGACCACATCATCCTTGCTAATCCCAGCCGCGCTCAAGGCCATGTCAAGGTTGTTCAAAACCGCTTTGGTCTGTCCGCGCAGATCATCGGCTGCCAGCAGGTTATATTCTTCGTCAATCGGAATCTGGCCGGAGATGTAGTAGGTTTTGCCTGAATTGCGGGTAATGGCAATTTGCGAGTAGGCCTCGCTTTCAAAATGGGTATCAGGGCTCAGGTACTCTACCAGCGGGCCGGTATCAACTGCCGCTGCCGGCGTGGAGCTATTGTTGGTATTGCCGGCTGGGTCGCCGCTTGGTTGCTGGCAGGCAGCCAAACTGGCCAGCATGCAGATTAATAATCCGGTTTTACTAAGTATCGACATGCAGAACATCCTATTGTGCAGGTATCACTGAACTCTAAGTTGCGGCTGCTGCTAATGCAAGCATTCAGTATCGGTTTTTACCTAACTATCTACTAATTATGATTGACTAGCAGCTGCAAAATGCACACCTGCGCTTTGCGCGGATTTAATCTGAGGCTGTTGAATACTTGTCGGACTGCGGCTTGCATGGAATTTGCACAGGTGCTGGACTACAATCAAATGCTCTATATGCAAGGAGGCATGGTTCAGTGTTTCACGCGAGGGCAAACACAATGTTTGCACGTGCAATTCGAGCTATCGAGGCTTTACAGCAGGGTCAGGGCCGGCACGGGGCAACATTGCCTATCTATTTGCACGCGTGGGATTGTGGGTTCAGGCGAATAGACGACATCCAGCAAGGTATTGAGCAGGTCGCCGGACAGGCAAATTGTCGCGTATATCTAGCAGCTAACACTTCACCATTGGTACCCGGCGACAACACAGCAAGGCGATTGTTGGCATCGGTATCCGAGTTGCAGCAGCTTATGCTCGGTCACCCTGGGGTAGAATCTTTCACTTTATTAAGCGGTTCGGATAACCAGGAATTAACAGCCATTCAACGCGCTTGCTCAGATCTGCAGCAAGCCGTTGTTTCGCATTGTCTGATTGTTGGCTGTGACTGGCTACCGGACGTTGCGCAAGCGGATCAGTCAACGGGCGACGAGCAACCTTTGCTTACCAGTCTGCTGCTGAGTACAAGTCCTCGACGGTTATTGGACAGGCAACAGCCTTTGCAATTAACGGTTTCGGGATTACCAGCGCTGTTGCGGGCTCCCGCCAGGACTGCCGACACAGAGTTATTGGTCAGTCAGTTACCTGCCGTTACTGAAACCAAGGGTATTTCCGAAAGTGGGTCTGCAGGACAGCCGACCAAACTTGCCTGGCAGGCTGACCAGCCGCCAATACTGGCGGCTATCACACTACTGGCACAAGTGGCGGCGGATGCAGAACTGAGCAGCATTGAACCATTGGCTCGATTATTTTCTATTGCCCGGCTGCCACATCAACAAAGGCATAGTGAAGGCTGGATGTTAATAATCAGTCATTCAGAAGCTATTGCTGAAGTGAGGCTGAAAATTGCTACTGATTCCAAGCGTAGCTTGCAGATAAAATCGGCAATCACTGCTGGATCAGAATCTTCAGCTCCAATCAATGATCAAAGTATTAAGCAACAGTTGCTGAGCATGCTGGCCCAGGTGACCGGTTATTCGGTAGCGCAGCTGACGGCTGCGGAGATGGTCGGCAAGGCTTTGGCGCTGGATTCGATCATGGCAATGGAATTAGCCAGCTTGTTTCAACAGTCTTTTGCTAAGCCGTTGCTCGCGGCAACTTTGCTGGAGCGGCCGTCAGTTGAGCAGATTATGTTTAAACTGACAGAGCAACTGGATAGCGAAGAGTCGGCATCGATTTTTATACCCAAAGGTGATGATGACCAACTCGCAAGGGTCGGGCCATACCTGGCCAGCCAGGCACAAACGGCTATCTACTACCAGAGTCGGATTATGCCAGAGCATATTGGTCATCTGCTGCGTTATCCGGTGCGGGTGAATCCAGATGTTGATACAGCTAAGTTACAGCAGGCATTAAACACGCTGGCGCTGCGACATCCGATGTTATCTGCGCAGTTCAGCGCAACCACCGATCAGGTACAAATACTGTTTAAGGTTGAACCTGACATCGCTTTACACATTCACCGATTTAATGACCTGGATGCAACAGCAGTCCAGCAATGGATTGAGCAATGTTCAACCAAATCCATGGCGCTGTCGCAAGACCAATTGTGCCAGTTTCATCTGGCAGTCAATCAGCGTGCTGCAAGCGGCACGGAATGTGTGCTGCTGTTGGTAGTCCATCACATTATCGCTGATTATGTATCACTGGAAATAATCTGGCGTGACCTTGAGCGATCGTATGCCAATCATCTCAAAGGCGAGCCAGCCAGGCTGTCTGAGATTGGTTTCAGCTATGCCGACCTGGCGGAAATTTCCAATTGGCAGGCAAGCAGTCCGGAGGCTCAACAGCAGCGTGACTATTGGCGAACACAATTACAGCAGCCACCAGCATCGCTGAAGCTGGGTATTGAACTGGCAGATGCCCGACAAAGCTGTGCAGGGTTTGAATTTCAAAAAGTCCTGGATCAGCCATTGAGTAAATCTGTCAGCAGGTTAGCAGCACAATTAAAAGTGACCGATTTTCTGATAATGTTCAGCGTTTATGGGGTGTTGCTACTGCAACACTCAAAATCAGAATCGGTATCTGTCGGGGTCACCACTGATGGACGCAGTGGCCATCCCAATCGTGATCTGGTTGGTTGTTTTGTCAATACAGTGCCGGTGATGTTGGCCGCTGAATGGCTGCAATTGTCGTTGACCGATCTAATCCGGCAACACGCCGGGTCTATCAGGCAAGCGATCAGTAATGACCGGGTTGCTTTTATGGAGCTGGTGAAGTTGGCGCCGATCAATAGGGAACCGTTTCGGCCGTTGTTGTTTCAGACTTTATTCAGCTGGTTATCGGGATCAAAACCTGTTGCTGATGACGCACTGCAAAGGCAACCCTATCAGCCTGTGTCTGAAAACCTGAGCCAGGCCGGAGTAACCCATGACCTGGTGCTGGCGATCCATGATCGGCCAGGGCAAAGGATATGTAACTGGGCATTTGATGCAGCAGTCTATGCCGGTGCAGACATTACCCTGTTGGCACAGGCTTATGAATCATTGCTGGCGCAGTTGCTGGCCAATCCCCAAAAGCCATTGGACAGCTTATTAAGCGAAGCGCCGTTGATCGACAGTGATCAGCAGCAGCGTGAGAGGTTTGTGATGTGACGGTGGCTGATCTTCTCGAGCGGCTGCGTGAGCTGGATATCCGCCTGCAGGTGTCTGATGGCAAGCTGCTGGTAGATGCGCCACAGGATGTGATGAGTGAAACCGTGCGGGCCGGTATCAGGAAACATCGGGACGAATTGGTACAACTGTTGGGTGATCAGCAGCAAAAATTGCCGCCGCTGATTCGCCAACCACGTGAACAGACCGCAACTGCGTTTCCATTGTCCATATCGCAGCACGCTTTTTTCATGCTGGATCGACTCAGTCCGCGAAGCCGTGCATTTAATATTTTCAGTGTGCGGGAATTAACCGGACGATTGGATGTGGACAGACTGGCACAGGCCTGGAACGTTGTGGTCAATAAACATGACGCGCTCAGAACTGCGATTCAATGGCATAACGGTAATGCCCGGCAAATGGTTTACGGCCAGGTGCCGGTAGAAATCGAGTTGATTGACCTGAGCGGGCTTGCTGCTGAGCAGCTGAGTGGATTAAGCACCCGGCTTAGCGGACGGCAGGCAGCACCGCATTTTGAACTTGAGCAGGGGCGGCTGTTTAAGCTCAGGCTGATCCGCGAACAGGCCAACCGGCATGTGCTGGTGATGTCGGTGCATCACATCGTTGCCGATGACCGTTCGGTGGAGTTGTTGTACCGTGATTTGGTGCAGGCTTATGCCGGTCCGATTGGAGTAATTGACCAATCAGCACTTCCACAATACCCGGATTATGCCGCCTGGGAGCGTAACCTGCTGGATTCCGGTGGACTGGATCAAAGCATCGATTATTGGCGCAGTCAGTTAGCCGACATGCCGGCCTTGCTGCCCCAGCGGGTATCCAGCCAAATACTTTCGGAGGCCGTTTCAGCGACCATCCATCTGGAGTTGGATGATCAGCTTGCCCAACAGCTGTGGCAATTGGCAGCGGCAACCGAGACTTCACGGTTTGCAGTGGTACTCAGTGCTTTCCAACTGCTATGGGCACTGCGTACCGGTCAGCCGGACGTGCCGGTTATTGTGCCTGCCACCAGCCGCGATATGCCTGAAACCAACAACATGGTCGGCCTGTTTGTCAATGCTGTGGTGATGCGTGCCCGACTGGACGAACAGGGCGGGATTGCCGGTGTGATCAAAGCCAATGCGGAAATGATTAATGCCTCGCTGACACACCGGATAATATCGCTGGAAGCCCTGGAAGGCATTTTACGCCTGCGTGGTGAAGTTGATCTGAACCTGGATGGTTTATCGCGCATCGGCTTTAACTATCTGGTGGCAGATGCAGATCAGCAAGCGTTGACATTGGGTGATCTGACCATTAATGCCCGCCCTGTAGACCGGATCGAATCGGTGTTTGCGATATTGCTGGTGGTGCAGGAATATGGCGCCCGATTGCGGATCAAGCTGGAATACCGGGAAGATATCTGGTCTGCAGCTGTAGCTCAGCAGTTTGCTGATCAGTTTGTGCATGTGCTGAGCGCGTTTTGTGATCCCCGCAATGAACAGTTAAAACAAATTACGGCGGTACCGGAACAGTATCTTCAGCAGGTTACCGGTTCGCTGGCGATACAGGCACAGACCATCAGGCCGTTGCCGCCTCATTGGCGGCGTTATTTTGGTTTGCAACAGCAGCTGGATATTCCCTGTTTCTGCATTATGCTGCCATTTGCTGAGACTACTGATAGACAAGCTGTGTTGGCACAGCTAAAACCGGCCATTGTGGCGTTGAATCAACAATTACCCGGTTACTTCAGTACCGGTATTGATGGTGCAGATGATTTGTACATGTACACCAGGTCGGCTGCTGATAAAGCAGTTGCAGTCAGTTGCTGTCAGCTTGACCAGGATCAATCAATAGCAGCTGCGGTTGCCCAGGCCAAGCGGTCAATAGACGTAAGCAATGATCAGTTGGGCAGTCTGCTGGTGGCCGATGATTGCTGTGTGTTGGTGGCAACTGCATTACCGGGTAAAACAATCTGGCAACATTGGCTGGCGGGCTTACTGTCAGCTTGCCCTGCAATAACGACACCGGCACTGGATATTCACAGGCAAACTGCTCAGCAGCTAGCACCACAGTTGCACTATAGCCGGCTATCTGTGACTGGTCAGCAGTTGCTTGATATCGAGGATTATTGCCGGCAACACCAACTTGAACCAGTCAGGCTGGTAGTAGCGGTAACCGCTTTATTAATGAACCGCTTTGCTGATGCCGGGCATGGAATTATCAGCTGGCCGATTGCCACCGATGACACTATCGCCAAGTTGATTGGCGGACCTCAATATTACCGGCCAGCTCAGGATCAACAGGGGCTGGCCGATTGGCTCAGGCAGACCGAGCCCCTGGCGTTTAACGGTTTCGACAAGACTCACCGGCAACCGCAAGACTTTACTTGGCTATTGATTTCCGGCTTGACTGATGAAGTTGAAGATTCGCTGCTCCAGACACAGCATGGTCATTGGCTGGCTGCCGAGCGGCAGGTGCATCTGGGTTTGATGCATAGTGCTGATAGCTTGGAATTGGAATGCAGTTTGCCTGTTGCCTGGCATGATCATTGTTTTGTGCTGGAACGAATTTGCGCAGCCATGGCACAGATTGTTGCAGGTGAGCTCAACGCTAATGAGCTGGATTACTTTTCAGCACAGGATGCAGCATTGCTGGCAGGTTTAAATGCCAACGTCAATCAGACAGTCAACACAGATTTAACGGTTGTGGAGTTGTTCGCCAATCAGCTGCAGGACAGGCACCAACATCCAGCGCTGTTGTTTGCCGACCAGGCGATTAATTACGCTGAACTGGATACGATCAGCAACAGCTATGCACAATGGTTGCAGCAGCAGACCAGTAACCAACCACAAGTAGTGGGAGTCTGTCTGCAGCGAACCCCGGCAATGGTGGCCATACTGCTTGGTATCTGGAGGGCCGGTTGTGCCTGGGTGCCGGTTGATGCAACGCTGCCAGCGGCGCGGATGGACTATATGCTGGCAGCCGCAGGCGCCACTGGTCTGGTTGTATCGGCTGAACTGCAGTCGGCAATACCTGAGTTATCGATACCGCTGTTGGCGGTGCCTGAACCGGCACAACTGTTGCCAGCTGTCGAACTGCCGAGCCCGGATGCCGACAGTCTGGCTTACATCATGTTTACTTCCGGTTCTACCGGTCAGCCCAAAGGTGTGCGAATTACCCACGCCATGTTGTCGAACCTGTTGCAAAGCATGCTTGAGGCTCCCGGTATACAGCAACACCAATGCATGTTGGCAATAACCAGCCTGAGTTTTGATATTGCCTTACTGGAATTATTCATGCCGCTGGTTGCCGGAGCAACAGTATGCCTGTCGGATAGCTCTCCAGCGACCAACCCAGGGCAGATCATTGAGTTGTTGAACAGTGGGGTTGTCGACTTGTGCCAGGCAACACCGAGCAGCTGGCGCTTACTGCTGAAATGTGGCTGGCAGGGTAACCCGGAACTGCGGGTAATCTGCGGGGGTGAACCACTGGACCATAGCCTGGCGGAAAATCTGCTGGCCAGTACCGCCGAACTCTGGAATGCCTATGGGCCTACCGAAACCACCATCTGGTCGACCCTGAACAGGGTAAACACAGCAGCTTGCGCCAGCCATATTGGGCAGCCTATCGCCAATACCTGGATTCGGGTAATGGATGAGTCAGGGCAGTTGGCCGCAGTCGGTGAAGTCGGCGAACTGGTAATTGGCGGTACCGGGGTGACCTTGGGTTACTGTGGCAATGCTGATGATCTGCAAGCGGTCTTTTTCAGTGACGAACAGGCCGGCGAAATGCAGCGCTTTTACCGTACCGGAGATCGGGTAAAGGTTAATCGTGATGGCCGACTGGTGTTTATCGGCAGAACCGATCGACAGATAAAACTGCGTGGTGTGCGCATAGAATTGAATGAAATTGAAAGCACGCTTAATGCGATTTCCGGGGTCAGTGAAAGTGCGGTATGGCTGCACACCCGTGAACCTGATTCAAGCTGTATCGCTGCAGCGGTGGCTGCTGAAAGCAGCTTGACAGCTGATCAGGTCAAAGCGCAGCTGCGTGAACAGCTGCCAGCAATCATGTTACCCGAACGCTTGGTGGTTACTCAGCAACTGCCACGGCTGGCCAGCGGCAAACTGGACCGTAAAAAACTGCTGGACACAGCAACAGGCAAACAAATGCCATCAGTAGCTGATACCGGTCAGCTGGAAGACCAGCTGGTACAGATCTGGTCGGAGTTGCTGGGGCATGACAACTTTGCGCTAACCGATAATTTTTTTGATATCGGTGGACATTCGATGCTGCTGATCGCAGCCCATCAGCGGATTGTCAGCGAGCTGGAGGTTGAGCTGGAACCGGTTGAGCTGTTCACTCATACCAGTATCGCTGCGCTGGTGCAGTTTTTGCGTAACACTGGTATGTCCGATGACAATTCCAATCTGCAACAACTGACAACCGGGCAGAAAATCGCAGTTGCCGCAGATGAACCCATTGCGATTATTGGTATAGCGGGACGTTTTCCGCAGGCTGATGATGTCAGTCAATTCTGGCAAAACCTGTGTGCCGGCCGGGAAGCCATCCAGGAGTTGGATGAAGCCTCACTGCTGGAACAAGGGGTGCCGGCCCAACTGCTGGGTGATAAAAGTTACGTCAGCAAAGCCAGCCTGATTAACGGCATTGAGGATTTCGACGCTGACTTTTTCGGTCTTTCCGCCCGCGAGGTTGAGTTGATCGACCCACAACAACGGGTGTTGCTGGAATTGGCCTACCAGACATTGGAAGAGGCCGGTTATGACTACCAAAATATGCTGGTTGATGTTGGTTTGTTTGCCGGCGTTGGTATCAGTTCTTACCTGATTTATAACCTGTGGCCGAACCGCAACGAAATACTGAATTCCATATCGCCGCTGGAATTGTTGTATGCCAATGACAAGGACTATGCAGCCACCCGGATTTCCTATCTGCTGAACTTGCGCGGCCCTTCCCTGAGTGTGGGTACTGCTTGTTCCACCGGGTTGGTGGCGGTACATCAGGCTTGCACCAGTCTGCGCCAGGGCGAATGCGAGATGGCTCTGGCGGGGGCGGTGAAAATCGCGGTACCACAAAATACCGGCTACATATTCAGGGAGGGAGGCATCATGTCGCCGGATGGTCACTGCCGGCCTTTTGATCGGGACGCAGCAGGCACGGTATTCGGCAGTGGCGGTTGTTGTGTATTGCTTAAGCCGTTGTCAGCGGCCGAACGTGATGGTGATCCTATACATGCTTTGATTCGGGGCTCGGCAGTCAACAATGATGGACATGACAAATTGGGTTTTACCGCACCCAGCGTGACCGGCCAGGCGAATGTGATTTCTGCTGCCCTGAAGCAGGCCGGGGTTGCACCGCAACAGTTGAGCTATGTAGAAGCCCACGGCACCGGTACCCGGTTGGGAGACCCTGTTGAGGTGGCTGCCTTGCAGCAGGTATTTGCAGTCGGGCCGGAACCCGACGCGGTCTGTGGACTGGGCTCGGTGAAATCCAATCTGGGGCATCTGGACACCGCTGCCGGCATTACCGGCCTGGCCAAAGTGGTGCTCAGTCTGCAACATGGCCAGTTGCCACCCACTATCAACTTTTCCGGGCTGAACGAACAAATCAAACTGGATCCGGCCCGTTTCCGGATTCAGACCGGACTGAGCGACTGGCCGGCAGTACCAGGTAAGCGCTTTGCCGGTGTCAGCTCGTTTGGAATAGGCGGCACCAATGCGCATGTAGTGCTGCAGGATTATCTGCCAGCAGCACAGGCATCGGCAGTCTCGGAAACCGAAAGATCAGCACAGCTGGTGGTGTTATCCGGAGATACCGAAACAGCACTCAGGCAACGCCAACAGGCTTTGGCGGATCACCTGTCAGCAGATCCGGATATTGATTTTGCCGATCTGGTCTATACCCTGCAAAGTGGTCGCCCGGCGATGCGCTATCGGAGCGTTGTGGTTGCAGGTTCGGTGGCTGAACTGCAGCAGCAACTGCAGCTCGCGCACAGCCAGCCGATAGTTCCTGCGACTCACAATAGCACCGGTCGGGTGGTGTTTTTGTTCCCTGGACAGGGGCTGGAGCTGGCCAGCCATAGTGCCGGGTTGTATCAACGCTGGCCGGTTTATCGACAGGCATTCGATCATTGTGCAGAACTGGTTGCCGGTCAGTCCGGTCTGGATCTGCGGCAATTGATGCTGAACGAATCCGGTGGGCCAGGCAGACAGCTTCGATCAACCATGGTATTGCAACCGGCGCTGTTTGCTGCGCAGTACAGTCTGACACAGTTATTGATGTCGATAGGTATTCGGCCGGCTGCTTTACTGGGGCACAGTTTGGGTGAAATTACCGCTGCCTGTATTGCCGGTGTGTTCAGTCTGGAACAGGCAGTGCGTCTGGTGGTGGCGCGTGGTGAATTAATGCAGGCAGCCCCTGAAGGCGCAATGCTGGCGGTGTTTGCCACAGCACAGGAAGTGACTGCTGAACTTGGCCCGGAGGCGCAGATAGCCGCCAACAATGGTACCCGGATTACGGTGATTTCCGGCAGTTGCGAGGAGCTTGAGGCAACCCGTGCAGCGCTTGCCTCACAGGGTATCGACAGCAGGTTGTTGCCTACCGATCGGGCATTTCACTCATCCCATATGGATCAGGCCAGTGCTGGCATTAAACAATTACTGGCAGATTTTAAACTGCAATCACCAATGATTCCGATGTTATCCAACCTGGATGGCCAATGGGCTGATGCAGGTATTGCCGATGGCAGTTACTGGGCCCGACAGGCGCGTCAGCCAGTCAAGTTTATACAATGCTTGCAGACCTTGGAGTTGACCGCCAGTGATGTGGTGATCGAATTGGATTTGAATGCCAGTTTGACCAGATTGGTGATGGCCAATAATCCTGAGCTGGCGCCGGTATTGGTGACTGCCAGTCCGGAATTTAAACCTGAAGTTGCTGCTGACAGACGACTGTTGGCGTTATTGGGATTTGCCTGGCAGCGTGGTTGTGTGCTTGATTGGAATGGTATCAATCCGCAACACAACCGGAAAAAATTACATTTGCCGGTGTATGCGTTCAGCCGGCAACGTTACTGGATACAGCGTCCACAGGCAGGTGCCGACCGGCAACAGGCATTAACACGGCGTAACGCGGCCGCGCAGTGGCTGTATCAACCTGCCTGGATGCAACGGTCGGGCTTGGCCAGGTTGACGGAAAAGCAACTGCTCGCCAGCCATTGGGTGGTGTTTGTCAGTGAGCAGGAAACCGCTGTGGAACTGGCTGCGGTGAAATATTTACTGGCGGCAGCTTGCAGGGTAGTGATCTTTAAAACCAGCACAGCCATGGATCCGGAATTAAAACCATTGACGCTGGTGCTGGAAGGGGCTGATCCAGAACAGTTGCAGCTGATTTGCGCAGGCCTGGCAGAAGGTTTTAGTGGATCGTGTAATATTCTGTATGGTTGGGCTATGCAGTTGCAGGGCAGCACCGAAAGCGAGTCTGTTGCGCTGGCGTTATGCAGGGTTGCCAGGGTCGCTGCAGCATTCGATTCAAGCGCGGTAAAACTGTGCGTAGTCACTGAAAACAACCAGCCGGTAACCGACCCAATTGATGCTGCGCCAGCGCAGGCGGTGTTCAGTGGTGCATTACAGGTGCTGCAGCGTGAACATACTGAACTTGAGTGCCGTTTGCTGGATGTGGATAAAACGTTCCTGCAAAACCCGCAGCAGGGACAACAACTGTTGCAGGAATGCCTGGATGCCGGTGGTGAACTGTGCATGGCACGACGAAACGATCAGCGCTGGGCCAGGGCGTTCTGCCGTTACCCGGCACCATCGTTGCCGGAGGTGCTGGAAACAGGTGCTGTATATGTCATTACCGGGGGGCTGGGTGGTATCGGTGCGCTGCTGGCTGAACACCTGATCACCAACCGAGGCTGCAAAGTTGCACTGATCGGGCGTACCCCGCTTAACGATCAAACCGGAGATGGTTTGGATACAGTGGTCAGTGATAAGCAGTTAAACCGTTATCAGTATTTAAATGAACTGCAACCCGGTCTGCTATATCACGCTGTGGATGTGGCCGATGTTGATGCTGTGCAGCAAAGCCTGGGTGCGATCAAGCAGAAACTCGGCGTGCCGCAAGCCATTATCCACGCTGCCGGGAGTGTGGATGGCCAGTTGGCGGAATTGCATTCAACCACGACCATTGCCGGTGTTCTCAAACCAAAACTGGAAGGCAGTTTGAACATAATGCAGGCAGCGGCCAGCCATGGCATTGGCCGGGTTGTGTTGTTCTCTTCAATTTCCGCAGTAACCGGCGAAGTTGGTCAATATGCCTATGCTGCAGCCAATGCCTTTCAGGATGCGCTGGCTGAGCACTGCAATTTATTCCCCGGGGTGGATTGTTTCAGCATCAACTGGGACACCTGGCGGGATGTCGGCATGGCGGCAGAATCGGCAGTTGATGGCGTGGCTGGTGCCGCCCTGGCGGGCTTGCGGGAACGTGGCCTGGCTAACCTGGAAGGTCTGGAGCTGTTTGATTTGCTGGTTAGCAGTGCCACCCAACGAGTGCTGGTTTCCACCGTGGATCTGGATGCTCGAATTCAATCGGATATAGAGATAAGCAAAGTCACTGCACCAGCATCGACAGGTGCCAGCTATCCACGACCGGCACTGGACAATGTGCTGGTGGAGCCTCAAGGTGAACTGGAAACCAGTTTGAGTCTATTGTGGGCGCAGGCGTTAAGGCTGCAACAGGTAGGCGTGTGTGACAATTATTTCGAGCTTGGTGGTACCTCGCTGCAGGCCTTGCAGGTAGTCGCCGCGATTGAAAGCGAAATCAATTTGCGAGTGGCTGCCAGCGCGTTGCTGGAGCGACCGACCATCCGCGAGCTGGCGGCGTATCTGGAAGATCGTCAAAGCTGGGACCGGCAGCCGGACGCTGATCAGTTGCTGGTGGCTCTTGCGCATAGTGAAACGGCAAACAGTGAACCGCTTTATTTGATGCATCCGATTGGCGGTCAGGTATATCTTTATCGTGAGCTGGCTGGATTATTGTCTGATACAGTCAATACTTATGCTGTACGCGCTGCCGGTATCCAGACATTGGACAGCACAGCAGCAAGCGTGGAATCGTTGGCGTCTGATTATCTGGCGCAGATCAAGTCAGCGCGGGGAACTACCCCGAAATTGCTTGGCGGCTCATCATTTGGCGGTATGATCGCTTATGCAATGGCCCAGCAACTGGCAGCAGCAGGAAAGCCACCTGCTTTATTGATAATGCTGGATACGCCTGACGCTGGTGAAATCGCAGGCAGGTTCTCCTCAGATCTACAGTTATTGCATTACCTGGCAGACCAGATGCCCGAATTCAGCTGGTTGAAGATGCTGCTGGGGCAATCCGACCCGAGCGCAGTACAGGCTATGCTGGAAATGCAAAATGAAGCTGGTGGGGGAGCAACCAATCTGTACGCACACTTAAGCGTGCTCAAACAACATATGCAATCAATGCAAGCGTATACAGCCCAACCCTATGCTTTTCCGGTAGTCTATATTAAAGCTGCCCAGCGACGAGCCGGTATTGACCCGCCGTCGCCGGAGATTGCCTGGCAGCAACGGATTGCACAGTTTACCCTGGAGCAAGTCAACGGCGACCATATCAGTATGCATATGGCGCCACATGTGGCGGAGGTTGCAGCAGTGATCAAGGGCGCAATTTCGACTTTATCACCAGAGCGAAGGATTCGCTCAGCCGGGTCGTAAACAATGATGTAGGTGTCATGGAGACAACAAAGAAAGGTTAATTACTATGGAAGTACAACAACACAACAAGGAAGTATGGACTCCGGGTACGCTGGTTGAACTGGCCGGCCGGCGTGCTGATGCGGCAGCTGAGCAAACGGCTTATCGGTTCCCCTATGCGGAATCCGGTGAAGATCAGCTCAGTTACGCGCAAGTGGACAGCGAAGCCCGCCGGATTGCCGCTTATCTGCAACATCGGCAGTTAACATCAGCACCGATAGTATTGTTGCTGCCGACCGGCAGTGGCTTTGTGAAGGCATTTTTTGCCTGTCAGTATGCCAATCTGCCGGCGGTGCCGGTATCAGCACCACGCAACCTCACCCAGGTGCAGGGTTTGCAGCGGATTCTGGATAAATGCGCTAGCCGGACAGTGATCACCGAAAGAGGTTTTTTAGCAAAACTGAAACGCCGAATTGACCTGGAGGCATGTTTACCGAATGTCACCTGGGTAGTGCTGGAAGATATTCCTGCAGAACCGCAGGCCTGGCAGGCAGCTGCGGTTACACCCGAGTCGCCGGCTTTGTTGCAGTTTACCTCCGGTTCCACCGGCAACCCCAAAGGGGTGGTGGTTACTCACCGCAATATTATCGAAAATCAATTGCTTATCGAACAGGGTTTCCGGCATACCCATGATGCAGTGGTGGTGGGCTGGTTGCCGTTGTTTCATGACATGGGTTTGATCGGAAATATGTTGAACCCTTTTTACATGCAGCGACCTTGTATTTTGATGTCGCCTGAACAGTTTTTGCGCAATCCGCGCATCTGGCTGGAGACCATCTCAACATTTAAAGCGACCACCAGCGGCGGCCCGAACTTTGCCTATGAAATGTGCGTGCAACGCAGTGGTGATGAGCTGGGTGACCTGGATTTATCCAACTGGCGGATTGCCTATGTCGGTGCCGAACCGGTCAGACCGGGAACCATGCGGCGGTTTGCCAAAAAGTTTGCCCCTGCCGGTTTTGACCCCAGTGCTTTTTATCCCTGCTACGGACTGGCTGAAGGCACCCTGATTGTTACCGGAGTAGACCGTGGGGTTGTTTCGCAGCAATCTGCTTATCGGCAATTGTCAGTTGTACAACAGGATGCGCCGCCGCAATCACAAGAGACATTACCCTGTGGTGGTGCGTTGGGAGGCCAACAGGTGATCGTGGTCGATCCGGAAGCCGGTACCCGCTGTGCTGACGGAAGCCAGGGTGAGATATGGATTGCCGGTGCATGTGTGGCTGCTGGTTATTATTGTGACCCGGAAGTCACCGAGCAGGTATTTCAGGCTTATCTGAATTCAGGGGAGGGGCCGTTCTTGCGCACCGGTGATATTGGTGTGTGGATTAAGGGTCAACTGGTTTTACGTGGTCGCTTGAAGGATATGATTATCGTCAGTGGCGAGAACCTGTTTGCCGAAGATATAGAAGGCTGGCTGACCGGTTGTGATGCCGATCTGCTGGCTGGCAGCATTACTGCATTTCCGTTGCAGCTGGAAGGAGGTGAGTGCCTGGCAGTGGTTGCAGAAGTGCGTCGTGAGCGTCGCCGGGAAGTGGATGCTCAGGCGGTAGCAGATAACATCCGGGCAATTCTGGCAAAACACATTGAAGTACCGGTCAGCCTGGTAGTGTTATGCCAGACGGGCACCATACCACGCACCACCAGCGGCAAGGTTCAGCACTGGCAATGCAGTGAGTTATTTGCCAGGCCGGATGTGGAAGTATTGTATCGTTCGGAACTCAATAGCGGGCAGGGTTCGGAAGCGCCGGAGACGGATGCCGGTTTACCGAAACAGCCATCCGAAGCCCAGGTCAGTGCCTGGTTGCGGGCACGCATTGCAGGTAAAACCGGCCAAGCTGAGTCCGGACTTTCGATCACCGCGTCGTTTGCACAATTGGGTATATCTTCTGCGGATGCATTGGAAATAACGGTGTTATTGGGGCAGGTTTTGCGATTGTCGCTGGATGACACTTTGTTCTGGGAATATCCGAGTATTGAGGAAGCCTCCCGGTATGTGTCAGGATTGGTTGTGAGCAATGGCGATTGAGAAATAGTCAGCCTGGTTGCAGCGATAATTAACGAGTAGTTGCGATGCCCAGCGGGATTAATTTTTTCAGCGCCGATTTTCTCGATAATCCGTATCCCTATTATCAGCAGATGCGATCTGATTCGCCGCTGATGCCGCACCTGGGTTTACGTGGCAACGATTGGATATTGACCCGTTATACCGATATTCGCACGGTACTAAGCAGCAAAGACTTTAGCGTCGATAATGTGCCGAATACCATTCTCCATTCCGGGTCGGAACAAGGTCATGATGATCGTGCCAGGCTATCGAAAAATGTCCGTTGCTGGTTATTTTTTGTCGACCCTCCTGTGCATACCCGGATGCGCAGCGGTGTAGCGCGGGCGTTTTCCAGACAACAGGTAGAACAGTGGCAAGCCGAAGCGGATAATTTGCTGGAGCAGTTACTGGCAGATTTTCGGGGCCAGACAGAGCTGGACGTGATGACCGATATTGCGGTGCCTATGACCACCCGGCTGATGTTGCGCTTTCTGGGTATCAAAAATGTTGATGATCAACAGGTATCGCATTGGGCCAGCAAAATTTTTTCGGTATTTCAACAACCCATATCGGCACAACGTTATGCCGAGCTTGGGCAGGTGCTGGCTAAGCTGGAGTTGTTGCTGGAACAGGTGATTACGCAATCTGACCGGCATTTGGTCAGCGAAGGCTTTTTGGCGCGGTTGCTGGCAAATGATCAGGCAGAGCTGGTGTGGCCGGCTGAACAGTTGCTGGCGTTTGTCACCATGTTGTTGAGTGTCGGCCGTGATACCACCAAGAATTTGATCGGCAATAGCCTGCTGGCGATCTCCATGGCTCCAGCGGCCTGGGATTGTTTGAGTAATGAGCATGCTTTGCTGGATAAAGCAGTGGATGAGCTGGCGCGTTACGATACTCCGGTACAGTTAATTGTTCGGGTTGCGAAACAGGATACTGTGCTGGCTGAGCAAACCATCAAAGCGGGAGAGCGGATGCATTTGTTTTTAGGTGCCGGTTTGCGTGATCCAGCCGTGTTTGTGAACCCGGATCAAATTGATTTTGAGCGCAACATGACCGGCAATCTGCCGTTCGGTGCGGGTCCGCATTATTGCCTGGGTGCCTATATCGCACGGTTGGCGGCGCGTACTGTGTTACAGCGTTTGGTCAAACCCGGTTCGAGCTGCCCGGTGCTGTTGACTGATCAAAGTGTTCGGGAGCGTGGTGTGCACCTGCGTGGTTTTGCGCACTTGCCGATGCGTTTTTCACAACCGATATGAGTGGGTCCGTATGTTCTTACCAGGCCGTTGCAAGTGATAAGTGACAACATGAACAGTCTACAAAAACACTTTCCATTCAGAATCAGTGGTTGCTGTCTGGCAGGCGCATACAGGAATCACGCAGTGGGAAACAACAGCCAATGACAAACCCGACGCAGCCCATTGCGATGATTGGTATCGGCTGCCGTTTTCCAGGGGCGGATTCTCCAGCAGCCTATTGGGATCTGCTCAGCTCAGGTCGCAGTGCCATCGGTATCGCACCGGCCGGGCGTTTGGATTTGCACGATCGCGTATTCGGGCCTCAGCCTTCCGGGCAGCCGGATTGGCGGGGTGGGTTCCTGGATGATGTATTCGCTTTTGATTGTGATTATTTTTCGATTACCCCACGTGAAGCACGGGCGATGGACCCGCAACAGCGGCTGGTGTTGCAGACAGCGGCGATGGCTATCGAAGACGCCTGTCTGTCCAAACAGGAACTGGCAACCGCCATTACCGGTGTGTTTACCGGGGTGTCTTCGCATGATTATTCGATTTTAAGCTGGGCTTCAGGCGCGGCTGATCTGTATAGCACGGTCGGCACAGCCAGCGGGCTGACCGCCAATCGGGTTTCGCATTGGCTGAATGCCACCGGGCCAAGCATTGCGTTGGATACCGCATGTTCATCGGCATTGGTGGCATTGCATTGTGCGCGTCAGAGCCTGGTCTTTAGTGAATGCGATTTTGCCTTGTGTGCAGCCTCAGCGGTGATGTTGTTGCCGGAGGTCAGCAGTGCACTGCAGGCGGCCGGAATGGTATCGACCGGTGATGTCTCTCGGCCATTTGATGCCGGAGCTGACGGTTATTTGCGTGGTGAGGGTGCTGGTGCGGTGTTGTTGTGTCGCCTGGAAGATGCTCTGGAGCAGGGTTACCGAATTTATGCAGTGTTATGGGGCAGCGTGATCAACCATAACGGTTTGTCCAACGGTTTGACTGCGCCCAATCCGAAATTGCAGGCTGAGGTTATCAGGCGTGCTTATGCCAACGCCGGACTGGCACCAAATTCCAGTACCTATATCGAAAGCATGGCGGCGGCCCAGGTGTTGGCTGATACGCTGGAATTGAAAGCGTTGCAGAATGCCGTCGGCAATCACCGGGAAGCGGAAAACCCCTGCCTGATTGGCAGTGTTAAGGGTAATCTCGGGCATCTGGAAGCAGCGTCGGGAATGGCGGGGTTAATCAAGGTGGCGTTGGCTTTAAAGCATGCTCAGATACCAGCCACTGTTGGTGTACGGCAGCCCAATCCATTTTTTGCCCGCGATGGGGTTAAGCTGGAACTGGTGCAGCAGTTAACCGACTGGCCGGCGTCGAATGAACGGATTGCCGGGGTGAGCGCATTCGGCTTTGGCGGGGCAAATGCGCATGTGGTTTTGAGTGAAGCACCGGACGTTTCAATGATGACCAGCAAGTCGGTTGATCATGCAGAGCATGTATTGACCTTATCGGCCTGGAGTTCGGATTCGCTGGATAAACTGATTCATATTTACCGGGATTTTTTGCTGAGTACATCAGAAGATGTCGGTGATATTTGTTATTCGACTAATCTTAGCCGCACTGATGGGCCATTGCGGGTCGCGGTGGCAGGCAAGTCACGGGTTGAGCTGGCACAGGCCCTGGAAAAACTTATTGAGGCGGAAAACATGCAGCTTGAATCTATGCAACGTTTAGAAAGTCTGGATGCAAAGACGGATACTGTTGTCGGGGCGTGGCTAAAGGATGGAGCGGGATTCGATTGGAAGGTCATCCATCCGAAAGCTGTCTATCATCGGATTGGTTTGCCCGGGTACCCGTTTGCGGCAGGCGTTACCGCTGAAGATTCCTTGTCGACTGTTAACAGCGACGCTGATCAGTCAACCACAGAATTGGCAGAGCGATTGGATGGTTTGCTTAATGAACTGGGTTATTAGCTAAGGAACCTCTGATTAAATCAGAAGTTCCTTACATCATTGCGTTTTATTTAAAGTAAGTTTTGGGTTTTCTTCAGTTTGAAGGCATGCATTGATACACCCACGACCCAGAGGAACAGGTGGGGGTCTGATTTGCTTTATTCCGGCTTACGCTCAAACCAGTCGAGCCATTCGCCTATTGTTTTGGTTAGTTTTTCCCGTTCCAGTTTGTAGACACGTTCTCGCCCGACTTTGTCGACAGAAATCAGCCCTGAGACGCGCAAAATGTTCAGGTGGCGGGTTGTGGTTGGCCAACTGCAGGCAAATCGGTTGGCAATATCCCCGGCGCTCATTTGGCCGCCACGGAAATGTAAAGTCAGCAAGATATGACGCCTGGACTGGTGCGCAAGCGCAGAAAATATTTGCTCGGTATTTTCAAGGTCACTTGCTGGATCATAGGTCATGAAGATTAAGCGGAAGGAAACGTGGAAATTCCATGCCTGGCCGTCCGTCCCGTTCTTCCACCAGGCCACCCATAGGCTCCCAGACTGCCATCACCGCAGGCATCTGATGTGCCAGCTGTGGTCCATCAGGGCGTGACCAGCTGAAAATTTCTACAAAGGTTGTTCCGGTTTCGTTGTGGCGGTTTTCATCTCCAACCTCGGCTTCAAAGAAGATTGCCGGGGTATCTGATGCTAAGCCGCTTTTGTGCAGGGTTGGCCAATGGTTGCGAAGTAATTCAACAAATTGGTCTCTTGCACCTGCTTTTACACGATAGGTACAGATATTTGTGTACTCGTTCCAGTCCATTCGTCTATCTCCCGAATTATTAACATTTAGCAATTAAGCTAAATAATATTAACATATACTTCAGGGTTTGGCTAAATAAACCCGGGAGAGCCTAAACGGGTAAAAAAGCTGATGGCCTGATGAGAAAAGATCCAGGCGATGCTTGTTAATGAGCTTGCACTTTCAAACAGTTTCAGCTGCTCTGTTCGGGGATAATTCAATCAGTAACAGTGGGTTTACTGTCATGTTCATTGTTGCCTGGTTTCAGATCTTCCAGCAGTGCCTCGCCCAGTTTTGTAAGTGCCGGGAAAATGCTTCGGGAAGCGTTGTTGGTTATGACATGAATACCCAGATCAATATCCGGGTATACGATCAGCACGTTGCGGGTGCCGATTGCGCCGCCGTCATGCCGGTAACTTATCAAGCTGTCATCAACATCAATGGCCCACCAAAAATATCCGATCCAGTAACCCTGATCGAGCTGATGGAGTCGTCGGTGCGATTCAGCAATGATGGGGTTGTTCTGGTTTAGCTGAAACTGTATGTACCTGAGCATATCCGGTAGCGTAGATTTCAGACCACCCTCGGCCCCCCATAACACGTCGGCTATTGCCAGGTGCGGCATCAACTCACCTTTGCCGTTATAGCCATTGGCCAGGCGGTTTTGTTCTACATCGTTTAACTGCAGTTTGGTATCCAACATGCCGGCCTGATCAAATATGTACTGCTGGAGCAATTCAGCGTAGCTGCTGGCGTAGACATTCTCCAAAATATGCGCGGTCAGATTGGTGGCAAAATTGGAGTATAAAAACTTTGTCCCAGGCTCAACCTTGATACGAATATCACCCAGATGATCAAAGAACGCTTGTTTGGAGTAGTTACGTTCGGCTTCATACAGCCTTTTCCAAAGCAGCCCGTCCTTATTGTTGTTTGCTACCTGCTGCACTGCCCGGTTGTTGGCAGGCAGTCCGCTGGTATGGGTAAGCAAATGCCTGAACCGAATCGGTTTTCCTTCAAATTCAAGCTTGGGGTAATCCTGATTCAAGTGATCTCTAATATCATCATCCAGGCTGATTTTTCCGTCCATGACAGCCTGCGCCGCCAAAGTGCCGGTAAAGGTTTTGGTTACCGAGGCTATTTCATAAATGGTGTCATCAGTTGGTGTGTTGCCTTTGCCCTGATCCAGTTCTCCATAATGGCCGGTATAGGTTTTTCCACCCCTGTATATGCCTATTGATACAGCGTTAATGACAGGATTTTCCAAAATCTCGGCAGCGTGTTTGTCCATTGAGCGCTGAACATCACTGGTGATTGATGGCTGGTCAGTATCACTACCGTTGTTGTGACAGTTAACCAGCAGCACGGCGAGTAGTGAAATAGCAATGATTTTCATGTGTTGTCGTGTCTTATTAACGGAACAAGGGTTGCTTAAGCAATCTGGCGGAAGCTTAATGTCACGCTTTATGAATCTTTATATTGGGCACGGTTGGGTTGTTAGTTGCTACATCGAAAGCCTGTACGTATGTCTGCTAACGAGGTCCAAACCTGGTGGGTCTGTGGTTGTGGGGAAAATTCAAAGAACAGGGCTTTTTGGCCCTGCTCTGGACATGCGATATCACTGACTGCAACATTCAGTGACACCGGCTGATTGGTTACAAATACGTCCAGCGTATTGACTTGGCCAGAGAATCTTACACCTTGGTCAGTGGTAGCTGGCCGTGCTACAAAATTCGCCTGAAAAATGGCACCGCTGATATCGACACCGTTGCCGGCTGAGACACTTTTGCTAAGCCCGGAAAAATAATTTTCCAAATCTGCTGAAAGTCGATCAGCATTAATCAGGGTACTATCCGGCACCCACCAAATGAACGCATAGGTCCAAAACTGCTCGCTGGATGGATCAAACATTCCCGGTGAAAATCGCAGCTCTTCGATGCCGGTATATTGCAGTTCCGGTGCAAATTCCAGTGGAAAGGGAATGGTTTCGGTTCGCCAGCCATCAGGTATTGGCAGCATGAACTGTGCTTGTTCGGTATTTTCATGTGGTTCTGCAGCAAACGCCGATACATTTAGTATCAACAGGCAGGTCATTACCGTTAGTACGCTAAGGGTGCTGATTATTCTGGTCATCATATTTAATCATCCGCAATCACTGAAAATTCTCCCAATATCAGCCTGTTTCAGTGCTGTCGATTCGGGTGTGGATTTTATCCAAGTCGGGGCGAGACCGCCGGGCAGCATATGGCCTAAAAGTTTTAGATGCAGGGCATTGTACTTTGGTTAGCAAATCGAGTGTGAGAGTAGTCTGGTAGTGGGTGATGGATATGGTGTGGAATTATGGTTGTTGATATTCGCTACATAATCGGCGCCACGAAGATTTTTCATGGCGCCGAATTTGATGAAATTTCAGCGTGTAGGCTTGCCGAAATTTATTCGAAAAAATCTATGCAATCCTGGCTCCAGGTCGGTGCTGGTATTGTTCCCTGATCTTCAACTTCCGAGTTGACCGTTAACTGGGTGGTAAAGGTATTACCTCTTAGATAGATTTTATCGTTGTCGCCGCCACCTTTGAAGCTTGTCGTGGCGCCAGTGAATTGATTATCTATGGCAACGGTGATGTCTTTTTGCTCGTTGGTATTGGCATCAAACGGCCCGTCAAAACTTGAATCATCAATATACAGACAGTCTTTATCGGTGCCAAGATCAATATTGACATCATCAAAATCGCAACTCAAAACACCCAGGTTATCATCGCCGTTTGATTGGCGAACACGCAGAGATGTCGCAGCACAATTGATTAGTTCGATGTGGTCATTGCCGTTTTCGGGAAAGATATCAATTGATTCGACCACCAATGCACCGATTACAATTTCATCCGAGTTTTTCCCACCATCGATGATTAAGTCTTCGAATGGTGGTGTTAAAACAGATGGTGCGGCAACCACAACATGGTCGTTCCCACTGCCCATCAGTATGTCCACTGTATCGACTTCTGTAGTTCCGAATACTGTAGCTATGCCGCTGATTGTGTCCGGCGAAGAAACCGTGATCTGGTTAAGCAGCGAATCGACTTCCACAATCACGGTATTGTCTTGAGCATCACCATCGATGAACAAAGTGTCATTCAGTAAAACAACTGTGATGGTACCAGCTGCCATTGTCTGATTCGCGCAGCTTAATGACAGAAGAATCAACAGCAAAATAAATTTAGTCCTCATATTAGTTACTCCTTGTAAATAGTTACTCCATGTAATAAGGCTTTATTTCCAAGTGCAAAATACATATTCCATATATCACGAAAAAAACAATCACAGTATTTATGCACCAAAATTATTATAGAGTGAGAACAAGGTGGATGCGTTAATATTTGTTTGTTGCTTTTTAAAGTAATTGGTTATGCAAGCTGACCTATATCAGGCTTGCAAGCGAATCAATTTACTTCATACAAGGCGTGAGAGACTGGTTACGTAATATTGGGTAGCGTTGGCGGTCGGCCTCGGTGAAGGCGGATTTGCCGATCTCGCGTAATTTTTTGCAGGCTTCGATGACTTGTTCTTCTGGGGAGAGAAACAGGAAGGCGTGAATGGGCCAGAGTTTGGCGGTATTGTCAGAACCGGTCAGGATATGTTTGCCATCGGGATGGAAGGCGACGGAGTCGATCCCCTCATCATGCCCATCGAAGGTCTGCAGCGGCATGTCTTCACCGATCCGCCAGAGTTTGGCGGTCTTGTCCCAAGAACCTGTCAGGATACGTTCTCCATCGGGGTGGAAGGCGACGGAGTGGACCAAGCTATCATGCCCGTTGAAGGTCTGCAGTGGCGTGTCTTCACCGATCTGCCAGAGTTTGGCGGTATCGTCCCAAGAACCTGTCAGGAAACGTTCACCATCGGGATGGAAGGCGACGGATTGGACCCGGCTATCATGCCCGTAAAAGGTCTGCAGCGGCGTGTCTTCACCGATCCGCCAGAGTTTGGCGGTATTGATCCCAGGACTTATCAGGAAATGTTCGCCATCGGGATGGAAGGCGACGGAGAAGACCGAGCCATCATGCACGTTGAAGGTCTGCAGCGGCGTGTCTTCACCGATCCGCCAGAGTTTGGCGGTCTTGTCATGAGACCCTGTCAGGAAACGTTCGCCATCGGGATGGAAGGCGACGGATAAGACCGAGAAATCATGCCCGTTGAAGGTCTGCAGCGGCATGTCTTCACCGATCCGCCAGAGTTTGGCGGTCTTGTCATGAGACCCTGTCAGGAAACGCTCGCCATCGGGATGGAAGGCGACGGAGTAGACCGAGACATCATGTCCGTAGAAGGTCTGTAGAGGCGTGTCTTCACCGATCCGCCAGAGTTTGGCGGTATTGTCAGCAGAACCTGTCAGTATATGCTCGCCGTCAGGATGGAAGGCGACGGAGTTGACGTCGCCATCATGCCCGTTGAAGGTCTGTAGCGGCGTGCCTCCACCGATCTGCCAGAGTTTGGCGGTCTTGTCCCGAGAACCTGTCAGGAAACCTTCGCCATCGGGATGGAAGGCGACGGAGAAGACGTAGTCATCATGCACGTTGAAGGTCTGCAGCGGCATATCTTCACCGATCCGCCAGAGTTTGGCGGTCTTGTCATGAGACCCTGACAGGAGACGTTCACCATCGGAATGGAAGGCGACGGAGTTGACCGGGCCATCATGCCCATTGAAGGTCTCTAGCGGCGTGTCTTCACCGATCCGCCAGAGTTTGGCGGTCTTGTCCCAAGAACCTGTCAGGATACGTTCGCCATCGGGATGGAAGGCGACGGAGTAGACCGAGACATCATGCCCGTAGAAGGTCTGTAGCGGCGTGCCTCCACAGATCTGCCAGAGTTTGGCGGTCTTGTCCGAAGACCCTGTCAAGAAACGTTCGCCATCGGAGTGGAAGACGACGGAGTAGACCGGGCCATCATGCCCGTTGAATATCTGCAGCGGCGTATCTTCACCGATTTGCCAGAGTTTGGCGGTCCAGTCATGAGACACTGTCAGGAAACGTGTGCCATCGGGATGCAAGACGATGGTGCTAGTGATGCTATTTGTATCCACAGACCCTATCTGTAGGTTATGTGTCACAGCATGTTCCAATGCTGTTCGCGTTGCAGAGTTCCTATTTGGGCGAAGCAAAGGCTCAATCAGTCCTGTTTCAGCTGTGAGATCGCCGAGTAATGCCATCAACGCAGCGTTAATATACCTCCCTGTGCTGCTGAGTCGGTTTGCCTCTGCTGCAAACAGCTGTGCATTCAGATCGTTGGCGTCAAGAGAACGTTTTGTTGCGTATATGATCCCGCTAATTGCGATCAGCGTAAGCATAGCAGCGATCACCATGCCTCTGATAGATGCGCGCCGCCGCCGTTTTTCAGCAGCTTCAGCTTTGGTCAGCGCCTGCTCACGCGCTTCAAGGTCAGCAGCAGCTTCAGCTTTGCGGCGTTGTTCCTCTGTTTCACTGACCTGAATATAGGCCAGGACATGCGGTTGTATGACGGTTTCCTTTGGTTGCCTTACCCGCCACTGGATTGCTGCTTCTAATTCGGTTCCACGTATTAATAGATCGTCCGAGTTTGTTTGTGTCCAGCGCGCCGCCTGCTCGCTTAGCCGGGTTTGCTGGCGCAACCACACAAGGTCGGTTTTCAGTGCTTTTTCGAGCCGTTGAACCCCATGATAAAAACCGGAGCCCGGAACATTGGGATTGGTGTAGAAATGAATATAGTTGAGTTCAGCAAGCTGTTGCGGCGGTTTGACTCCATCCACTGCGGCCGGCAATACTGGAATCATCCGCTTGCCCAGACGTTCGGCTTCTTCCACTTCCCAGCGACAAACCGGTGATGCAGCAGAGACTTCGCTGAGCACAAAAACCACCGTATCACAGGAAAACAATAACGCCGCGAGCCGGTCTTTCCACTTCTCGGCGGCATCGATATCGTGCCGGTCGATGATGGGCTCAAAACCTTTATCTTCAAGCGCTAAGACCAACTGATCTGCGAACTCAAGGTCATCGCGTGAATACGAGACAAAGACTTTTAAGCGTTCAGATGTTTCAGTCATTGTTCTGACTGGAGTGGCTGATGAAAATAATGCCCACTTTTACCCCCAAATTATCAAAGAGCTTACTTATTCAAATTAACTGTCTTCCAGCACCTCTGCCTTTTGCTTATCAAAACCCAGCTGATCACGGCAAAACACCAGCCAGCTCTCAGAAGCATCAGCAAAGATTATTTCGTCATCCAGTCCCGTACCTTGCCGGACAACATAATCCGAATGCAAAAATGCAACATCAGTGGCTGCACCATCAGTTTTCTGCTGAGGCCATTCTGGATATGCAGCGAAACTGCTGAGAGGATAAGCCCGGCTATAGTTGATCTGATAATTCGATGGTTCGGTCATGGGTGATCCCTAACTGTTTAATGCTAGCCAATCGTTTACTTAGCACCCTGTTGGCGGTAGCTGATAACCATTATAGGTTATTTCATGGTTCTAAAAAGATCATCGGCTGCTGCGAAGGTAAGCCGAGACTGCAGCAGCTTTCAAGTCAAAATGCATATCGTCACGTAGTAGAGCTAAGGGTGTCTGGAGTGGCACTAGGTGTCCATATCCAGGTGTGTAGGAGCACACCTGGGCGCGACCCAACCTCAAAGCCAACTCAGGTCGTGGTCTTGATCGCTCCTACAAAATGGTTATGGGTGGTCATGATTTTTCACTAAAGCCGCTTAATTTGGAGTCATTTATGGGTGTCCATGGCCGAAATGGCCACCCTAAAGCCAATAAATTTATATTCCGGGGCCGGGTAGGGGCCGTGCCTTCTGGCTGAGCGGGCCAGGTCACCGCCTCGTTTGAAGGAGCCACCGCGGGTAATCGGGTAGTTTGTTCCCAGCGTATCTACCAGATCATCTTTGACCAGAGTCCCACCTTGGTAGGGGGAATAACAATCGCTGGTCCATTCCTCGACATTACCGGCAAGGTCACAAATGTCGAAGCCTGAAGCGAACCGGGCATAGTCGGTTACCGGGGTGGTGTCTCCGATTCCGGCTTCAACGGTATTACATTTCGCAGAGTCAAATTCTTCTCCAAAAGGGTACTCGAGTGATTGCGGACCTTTGGCGGCATATTCCCATTCGGCTTCGGTGGGCAGGCGGAATACCTTTCCTGAGGCTATACTCAACCAATCTAAAAAACCCTGAACCGCATCCAGAGAAACACCCCATACCGGGTGATTTTGTGGTTTATTGCGTTGTATGGATTCCGGGGCAGCCGCACCGGTTGCGGTAATGTAATCACGGTATTGCTGGTTGGTGATTGGGAACCGGCTTAATGAGAATGAATTCAACTGCACAGGGTGGCATGGGTACTCCTTTAAAATCCATTGCCGGAACTGTGCAGCGGTAAATTTTTTATCGACCAGTCTGCTTGTCCAAAATTCGACACACCGATCTACCTCTGCCTGACTGGAGCCCATGCTGAAAACCCCTGCAGGAACAGGCACCATTTGCTGATTGAGAGTCTGCAACAGCTTGAGCAAAGCTGATTCCGTTTTCTCCGGGCTGTTCATGCAAATGGCTGACATAGGCTTAAACGATAGTAATCCTGATGTACTGCTCGATAGATATCGATTTCATGATGAACCTTTAGGTTGGCCTGTTCGAGTGTTTCACTGAATTCAACATCCGTAAAATAACGGTGCAGCCTCCCATTTGGATCCCAGTATTTTGTTTTTGTATCGTTTTTGAAGGTTGAGATGGCATACCAGCCTCCAGCGGCCAGCATGGTTGTTACCTTGTCCAGGTAGGCTTGGTAATGTTCTGGATGCTGATGATGAAAACAACCGTTGTCCAGAATCAGGTCAAAAGATTGCCCAGGGTCAAATTCAAAGTAACCGGTTTGGTAAAAAGCGACATTTAATCTTTTTTTCTGAAGTGTTACCCAGTTTTCATGCTGATACAGGTCTATGCCTGTCGCTTGTTGGTAAATCCTGGAGAAATAATCGGTATCCCAGCCAATACCGCAGCCTATATCCAGTGCGATTGTTGTTGCTGGTAACTTGAGTTGGCCTTGAATAAGCGATGGAACCACGCGCATTTCCGGATCGTCGCTCCATACATCACTGCCTTCGTGGTAGTGCTTATTAAAAGCATTCTGCAGCACAGCGATATACTCTTCCGGCGTTACCTTCATCGACGCAAACTCCCTTGCAACTTAACTTATATAGAACTCGCGAACCTTGCTGGGTATTCCGGCAATAATTTTGTAAGCATTGATAAAGCCACCACGTCCACCTACCAGTAATATCGGCAGCTGATCTTTTTGCTGGCGTGCGGCGAATGCCTTGGTAAAGTCGGGCTCGGTTTCTTTCAGGTCTACAGTTTGTCCGGTTTCGTATCGGTATGAACCGATCTGGTAGCCGTAACCACCTGCATAAACATAGCCGTTAATTAGCACCATATTTTCCTTAGTGCTGACCAGGTGTTCACCAAACTGTTTCTTGATGGCCATATTTTCAACATCCAGTTCAAAAACGCCATCCGGGCCGGTAACAAAAATACCACCGTTACTCGCTCGGATCATTCGTTTTATCCGGTATGAAAAATCTTTTATTGCACCCAGCATTTGCTGGGAATCAGCCGGATAAAATCGAATTTGTGAGTGCTTGTCTACAGATACGACCCGTTGCCCGTCGTCTGTATAGATACAGCCGTAAGAGGGAGCACCAACTTCAATTTGATCGATCACGCAGCCATCATCAAGATCCAGTTCCCAAACTGTGCCTGCGTCGGTGGAAACCAGGCAGCGATCATAATCTCTGTTTAAGGCTATGCCGCGTGGTATTCCCAGTACCTGCCGGAACCATTGAATGGAGCCTTGTTCGTCAGCCTTGATGACATTGCCATTTCGTGAAATACAAACGTAGGAGCCATCCGGGAGTGGTTTCACGTCTTTGGTTACACCAAACCCGTGAACATGTTTTGCGATTTGGTCAATTTGTATCGAACCGTACTCACCATTGCCGTATTTGATCAGACTGACGCCCTGATCGGTACCAAGGTAAAGCAGGCTGTCATCTTTGGGGTGGGGTTCCATCGTCCACACACAAAGATTGCTGTGTTCTGCCCGGCACACTTCCTCACCATCACCGTTGAGTCTGATCACATCGCCGGTTTGTAAAAGCACATAGAGCTGGTCCTCATCCACCACTGCACCGTGAATGATCTGAAACCCCATCGGGCCAAGCACTTTCTTGAGGCGGAATTGTTTATCGGTATTGTCGAATACGCTGATAGTGCCATTAAACCCGCCGACAAACAGTGTGCGGTGATCAGGGCTAAAGGCAATAAATTCATTGTCTTCAGTTGAAACTTTGAACTCTTTAAACCCGCTGCCATCTTTTTCAATAACGGTTACGCCGGTTCGTACAAACCGGTCATCGCCAATGCCGCCGTCCTGGGTGGTCCAGAACCGATCGTGTCGTTTGTCGTAGGCAATGCCATGCACCACCATGGTATCCACCACTTGTTCCACCGGCCACTCATTGGTTTCAATATTGCCGATAAATATTTTGCCGTTAACGTCCGTCATTGCATGAACATCCGGGTGTTCGGTGCAGATACAATCAATGAATGTTTTTGAGGGGGAGTCACGGATATCAAGTACTTCGAAGGTTTCTTCATCCAGCACAACAAACTGGTTATAAGCGTTGCTGGTAAATAACTTACCGTTAAATACCCTGATGCCACGGTTGGGGCTTAAGGAAGGTTTTTCCTCCGGGAATAATTTGCTCTTGTCACAAATATGCCTGCCGTCAAAAAAGTCCAGAGGTTCCAGCGACTCCATTCCCCATTTGCCGATATTCCCAAAGCGGTCTTTGGTAAATATATATTTTTCAGTCAGGCAGATGGAATTTACCGGATGCGCGTAAGAAGTAACCGGCGATGATTGAACCAGGTTAAGTTGTTGATCAAATTTATGCACTCTGCCTTTTACATCAGATGCAATCAGCACCTGATGTTGAGCATGGTATTCGATCCTGAGCAGGCGGTTTTGGATTTTCACAAAATTCTATTCAAGGTTTGGTTTAACTAATCGCGCAGGCGAAATTATTGGGATCGGTTCAACAGAACCAATAAACCCAGATGGAGCGAGCAGGCTCACGTTGAGTTTGCTTCCAGGTGTGCTGGATAACGAATAAGAACCCTTTAATACAGTCCGGTAAAAATGCTCATTAACATTTAATAACCAGTTTAATATTAAGCCCTTATGCACCGGCCAATGCCAATTTTCAGAAATCGGAATAAAACCACTGATACAGCAACAAGCAATAAAGTTACTCTGACAGAACCTTTCTAACCAATAAATTAGAGAAAAATAATGCTAGCCAACAATTTGGATGATGCGTCTATCGCCACTAACCAGATGGTCGGACTGTTTGACCCACTCAACTTCAATATCACTGTCCAGTTCTTTCAAAATTTGAAGAGCCATCTGCAATTTAACGTCCTTTACCAGTTCCTCTCTGGTCATTTCCATTTGTTCTGGTGTAAGACCGCATTTCTGTTTCATATTTCGCTCCTGCGCTGTTGTCAAACTTGTTCAGGTGAAAAGCTTATAAGCTAGCCTTCAACTTGAACGATACGCCTTACACCACTGTCCGGATTGTTATCTTGCCTAATCCATTCGACATCAATATCAGTGTCTAATTCTTGCAATAGTTGAAGGGCAATTCGCATTTTCACGTCTTTTGCCAGTTCCTCTCTGGTCATTTCCATTTGTTCTGGTGTGAGTATGTATTCCTGTCTCATGTTTCGCTCCTGCGTTGTAGTCAAATTTGTTCAAATGAAATAGCTTTTAAATCAACCTTAACCGGGCTGAGAAAAATTGACACTTGAACCCCACCTGATCTTATAAACTAGCCGGTAGCATGTCAAGCAATGCAGTAGTCATATATTTCTGATGATGCTTAATAAGTAAAATAGTTAACATTTATTTTAAGAATGTATATAAATAATCATTGTTGATAAAAAGAAAATTGTTGCTCCATGCTTGATCAAAATATAGCCATTGCTTTGAATGAAAAAATGAAATTTAAGTCAGCTTTGCTGATGTATTTTAAGGTGGTTAAATTAATGGGTATATTCTCAGTCAGATTAATTGCTGAATGCGGTAAGAGATACCGTGACGGTATTATCTGGATAACAGGAGCGTACTGCGTTCCTGGTTAAATATTATTACCGGCTTTAACATCTATTGAACGCGTGATAACCTCTTAGGAAAGGAACATAATTTGGCAGTGGTATGGTTTGGAATATGCGAGCCACGCTTGAAGAGTAGTTTGCTAATAGACAGGATCAAGGATTGCATTGCTGTTTATGTTCTGCCCAATAACATCAGGGACTGATAAGATTTATTGTGAATAAGGATTTGCAGCAAAATATTCAACTTGGGACCAAGCTTTCCCAGAGTTTTTGCGAAGTATCATTTCCGCACTATATCGAATTGCCTTACCTCATACTACGCCATGATTAAGCATGCCTCACCCATCAGTGGGATCGATACCTGGGAGAATCAATGGGTTGCTACTGCGGGGTATGACAATCAGGTGATTCTGTGGGATATGCAGACACGCAAAAGTCTGTATCGCGGCTACCATGAGCATTTGGTCAACAAGGTACGATTCAGCAGCTGTGGTCAATATCTGCTGAGTTGTGGCAGCGATCATTTGGCCAGGTTGTGGAAAGTCCCGGAGATGCGTTTGGTCACCATCTACTGTCACCATCTGGACGATGTGGAAATGGCGGTGATGGATCAGCAATCAAGATATGTTGCGACTGCTTGTCGAGACCATCAGGTGCGGCTTTTTTCAATTGATGGATCACTGCTGCATACTTTTGAGGGGCATACCTCGGATGTGACGTGTGTGGAATTCAATATGGAACTTAGACAGCTGCATTCGTCGGGTGACGATGGAACGGTTCGGGTGTGGGATATTGATACCGGCAGGCTGCTTCGAACATTTACCTTTGACGGAGTGGAAACCGACACAATCTGCATGCTTGGAGACACGGTATTTGCCGGCAATGATGATGGTAAAGTTATTGTCATCAAACACGGAAAAGTCATCCATGCCGTGGCT
Source organism: Gammaproteobacteria bacterium (assembly GCA_021772985.1). Taxonomy (GTDB): domain Bacteria; phylum Pseudomonadota; class Gammaproteobacteria; order Xanthomonadales; family Wenzhouxiangellaceae; genus JAJFKX01. Next base: position 119,163 of record JAJFKX010000014.1, on the reverse strand, counting down.
GCGCACCAGGCAGGCATCAAATCCATGGTTTGCAGCAGTAAAGCAGGAATAATAATCAGCAGTAGTTACGACTGCAACATAAAAGTATGGCATTGGCTTAACACCCGGGAACTGAAAGAAGTAGAGGTGGTGAAATGCCCGAACGAAGTCTGGTTGCGATCCATTGCCATAGTTAATGAACAGCGTATTGTTTTTGGAACCTTTGGCTCTACCTGGTGCGAGTATAACCGGCAAACCAGAGCGTGGAACTTTTCAAATTGGGAACCCACCCATGGGTTGAACGCGGTATCCACATTCCGGGGGCGGCGTTATATGGTGGGAGATTCCGGTTCGGTGCTGGTGGAAGGTAAAGAGCTAGCGCAGATGGGAAGCCTGTGCAATTTTTTGTTGGAAACCACGGATTTATTGATTACAGGTGGTCAAAGTGGCGAGCTATTCAACGCGTTGACAGGTGAAGTGCTCTATCGACACCGGTCCCCGTTAAATTGCGGCGTAAAATTCTGCCGTGATGGAAAAACACAGATTATTATCGGCACTTACACCGGGGAAGGGTTATTGTTTCGTTATGAGTCAGACCGGCTGCTTTTTGTGAAAGAGGTGCAAATTCACGACAATGCCATAAAAGGATTGGCGGTCAATGACAAGGTATTGTTTTCCGTTTGTGCAACCGGTGCGGGCGCTTTTCATCGCTTGCAGGATTTCACTTTGCTGAGGCAGATACCCAAAGCCCATGGGCTGATTGCCAACGGCGCCGCCACGCTTCATGACGGCAGATTTGCCAGCGTCAGTCGAGATCGGACATTAAGAGTGTGGGGGGCAGGCTTTAACGCAAGCGTCATCCAGACTCCGCATACCCATTCTATAAAATGCGTCGCTTCCGCACTCAATACGCCGATTCTGGCGACCGGAGCCTATGATGGAAGAATAGCTCTCTACAATACCAACTCAGGAGAGTGGAAAATGGTGCTCAGGCCAACAACATCGGGTATTTCCTGCTTGTGTTTTGATTCAGGGGTTCGGAAGTTTCTGGCGTCTTCATATGACGGGCATGTGTATGAAATTAATTACAAAGAAATCTTATCTGAAATTCGTGAGCGCCTCAGGCTGGCTTAAAGCCAGCCTATATTCCTGCGCCGGGTTGTACATCAAGAATGACTGCCCAATCAGATTAATTCAGCGTTTTCCTAAGCAGCAACTGCGTCGTCTTTGTAAACATCAAAATTGATATCTTTGAGTTTCAGGTTTCGAAGCAATTGACCGATGGATAACAATACAATCGCCTGAAAATATACGCTCATTAAAATAGCATCAAGATAATCCAGGTTGTATACGTTGTCGACTGACAGGAACATATAGAAAATGCTGATCGTAATACTGAGGTAAGTCAGTGAGAGCAATGCAGCAGTTGTTTCCCTGGCTCGATCCAGATTGGATTGGTGTGGGTTTGATTTCCGGCCATACACTTTGATGCCACCGATGACTGCAAAGAACAACATACCACCCGTCAACCATAAATTCTGGCCCCAGTTCATCACAAACTGGTGTAAATAAAGGTCCAAACCCACAGCAGTCAGGTACAGGATCACAGCCAGGCCAAACAGACTTGGTGAGATAAAATCAAACAGGCGTCGAGGGCGCAATTCCGCCTTTCGGCTGGTAGCTGAATTTGTTTGGCGCATCAATTTGAACTGGTTGAACTCTGAAAATTCCAGGTACACCAACGGCAGAAACTGGATCATGCCGTAAACCACCGGCCAGGCTTCCGAGATATATCCATCATCTGCGAAGCTACTGTGATCGACCACGAATACAATCGCAAACAGGATCACCAGGCCAAGCACCAGAATGATTCGGTTGGCAAGTCTGAATGTTGCTTGTCCTGTTTTGTAGTACTCAGCTGGCTTTGGATAGAGCCGTGGGTGCGTTGATGGTGGGTAGGTTGCCAGCACATAGCGCATTCTGGCGAGTATTTTTTCCGGGAAATAATAGGAAGTCAGAAAAATCTGGCCCAGGAAGATAATGTAAAAAAGGTTGTTTGCCCATGTCTCCATGTTCAGGCTCCTGTGTTGCTGCGATTATTCATGACATTGCCGAACGCAATCCGGATTTCTGAATCCGTCACGCCTGCATCTCTGAATGTCGCTATTGTTTTATTTAATTTGGTCATTACCCACGCGTTCAGATCAACCGCGCTGTTTGCCCTGGCTTGTGGGTGAATAAACGTGCCGCGATAGCCTTTGGTTTGAATCACCGAGTCACGTTCTAAAAACCGATAGGCTTTTGCGACTGTTTTATGGTTAAGTTCAAGGTCACCTGCCAGTTGCCGAATCGAAGGCAGGGCATCCCCTGGATGTAAAGCATCATTGAGTACCGCATTTTTTATTTGTGCAATTAATTGTGCAAACGGAGGCACTGTGTCGTCGATATCAATGACTATTTCCACGAGAATCTTGTTCCATATGACCCATTGCGACCCATGGTACAATAGGGTTATTTAAAATACAACCATTTCACAGACATTGGTTTTGGTTCTCCGGCGAATATTAAAAAACAATCAGATCAGATGTTTGCAGCAATGCATGACGTTGCTTGTGCGGGGCTTTGCAGCTGGTGTAAGCTCGATCAGATAGCGTGCAACCAAAGGAGTGGCCATGCGTCGTTTTTTACGGATTTTGAAATGGCTGGCAATGATTGTCATCGTGCTGGCAATTGTCGTTGTTGGCTGGGCGTTTTACGTTCTGCAATCCAGCAAACCGACCCTGGAAGGTGAATTGCAATTCAGCGGTTTGCAGGCGCCGGTTCAGATTGAGCGTGATGCAGCGGGTGTACCCCGGGTTACTTCATCCAACCGGCTGGATGCAGCCTTTGCAACGGGTTTTCTGCATGCCCAGGAACGCTTCTATCAGATGGATCTTGGCCGCCGGATCGGCGCTGGTGAACTGGCTGAGCTATTTGGCAGTAACGTGTTGCCGCTGGACGAAAATATTCGCCGACATCAATTGCGTCGTACTGCAGAGCAGGCGTTATTGGCACTGCCAGATACGCACAGGCAGATATTGTCTGCTTATGTGGATGGCGCAAACGCGGGTCTGGCTACGCTGGATAAAGCACCCTTGGAATACACCATCACCGGCGTGGAACCCAGGCCCTGGGAAGCCGCTGATTCACTGCTGGTGATCTTATATATGTTCGTACTGTTGCAGGACAGCAATGGCGATCACGAATATGCCCGGCACGCATTGTATGACAGTTTGCCCGAGCCGGTTGCGGCGTTCCTAGATGCCGGCGGCACCCGGCAATGGGATGCGCCGATCAATGGCCCGGCCGTGGACGAACCACCGATACCGGGCGCAGATGTATTTTCGCTGCGGGACAGGCAGGCTACCGGCTATATCGACAGCCACGAGCGCGCCAGTATTTCCGGCAGCAATTCATGGGCGATGAGCGGTACGCTGACCAGCAACGGCGCAGCCATTGTTGCCAATGACATGCACTTGGGTTTTTATATGCCCAGCATGTTTTACCGCATGGAACTGCTGACCGGGACTGATCAGGACACTGGGCAACCCAATCGACTGGCTGGGATTACGCTACCGGGACTGCCGTTTCTGGTGGCCGGTAGTAACGGTCATATTGCCTGGGGTTTGACCAACAGTGCCGGTGACTGGACCGACACTGTATTACTGGAAGCTGTTGATGAAGATCAGACCAGTTACCAGGGCATCAATGGCCGCCAGCCATTGGAAACCGTGACCGAAAGCATTGCGATCAACGGAGAAGAACCCTACGAATTGGAGTTCAAGGTCAGCCCCTGGGGGCCTGTGCACGAGGTGCTGGAAACCGGTGATCTGTACGCCATCCAGTGGGTGGCCCAGTATCCACGGGCGGTTAACCTGGGTATGTTGGAGCTGGAAACCATCCGCTCCACCGGGTTGGCAATGGATGTGGCTGCCGACAGCGGTATTCCGGCGCAAAATATTATCATCGGTGATCGCGACGGTAATATCGGTTGGACCATTGCCGGTGCAATCCCACGTCGGCTTGATGACAATGGTTACTTCCTACAGCGTTCCAGTGAGCCTGGAGCAGGTTGGTCAGGGTGGCTGTTCAGTTGGGAGTACCCACAGATTTATAATCCGGAAAATGGCCGCTTGTGGACCGCCAATGCGCGTGTTGTCGGTGGTGAGGATTTGGAAAAAATTGGCCATGGATATTATGTGCTGGGGGCACGCGCGCAGCAGATCCGCGATCGGTTGTTTGATTTGGAGCAGGCTGATGAAGCACAGATGCTGGCTATTCAGATGGATCATCGCGCATTGTTTCTACAGCGTTGGGCAGAATTGCTGCAACAAACAGTTGCCGGTGTCAGTGATAACCCCAAACTCACTGAGTTAGGTCAGCGGGTTTCCGACTGGGGTGGGTTGGCATCACACAACTCACAAGCCTATCCCTATATCCGTGGTTTTCGAGATCAGCTACTGGACCGGGCGTTTGCCCCGTATGTGGAAATTGTGCGGCAAAAATACCCTGAGTTTGAACTGGAGCAGTTAACCGATCAGTTGGAAGGGCCATTATGGAAACTGGTCAGTGAGCAGCCGGCACATTTGCTGCCATCGGAGTTTGATGACTGGCATCAATTGCTGTTAACCAGCTTGATAGAAGCGACTGATCAGCTCAGCCCCGGCGATGCGTTGAGCGATGCCAGTTGGGGTGACAGCAACCGACTGAACATGCGGCATTTAATGAGTGAGTTTGTGCCGGGATTCGGTGGGCTGTTCGATATGCCGGCAGCAGCATTGAATGGTGACCGGTATATGCCACTATCACAGCAACCCGATCATGGTCCGGTACAGCGGTTTGTGGTCCGGCCGGGGCTTGAGCAACAAGCTATTTTGAACACGCCAGGCGGGCAGTCGGGCAATCCAATGACGGCTTATTATGACAGTGCTCAGCAGGCATGGTTGGAAGGGGCAGCGACCGGTTTACTGGCAGCTGAAACAAAATACAGATTACGGTTGCTGCCGAAATGAGTATTCAATTTATACGGCTTGTCGGTGGGCTATTGTTGTGCTGGCTGTTAAATCCAGCTGTGCTGTTTGCGCAGGCAGTCGAGCCAGCGGACAGTGCAACGAAAGATTTACAGATAGTGGAAAAGACCGTACCGGCAAATCAGTACCTGTACACCCGGCACATGATCGAAAATGTGGAAGAAGTTACCCGATTGGAGTGGCTGTACGGACGCAAATTACCGAAGCGGTTAACGGCTCTGGATTTAACTGCAACCGGACCGATTGAGTATCATCTGGTGTTCGGAACACCCATGTATCTGGATATTGCGATACCAATCGAGCAGCTGCCTGTCGACCCCGGTGAAGACAGCTATAAGCAGACACTGCCATTCAAATGCCTGGCGATGGTGTTCAAGGGCTCACCACTGGAGGCATCTGAACAATGGTCGGTGCTGCAGGCAGAACTCGCCAACCGGGGGCTGGAGTGGAACAGGCAAAATCGGGAAATCGCAGTTAACCGCGAAGGTTTCGATGCCCAGCAGCATGTCACCGAACTTCAGGTCGGCATCCAGGCCGGGCAGTAGTGCTGATACTGCTTGAGTAATGAACAAGTCTGCCTGGTTGATAGGCACAAAAGATTTTAGCAGTGCGCCGATCCAGTTGTTTTGTTTTCATCATGCCGGTGGCAGTGCCAGTGTGTTTCGCCGCTTCCGGGAATTACTGCAGCCACAGATTGAGCTGGTGGCGATCGAATTGCCGGGCCGCGGCAGCCGTTTCAAAGAGCCATTGTCCATCAGTCTGGTTGACTTGATTGCTGCCAGCAGCGCAGCCATCAATAGTTATGCCCGGGATCGTTTTGTTATTTACGGTCACAGCATTGGTGCATTGCTGGCATTTGAGGTGGCGACACAATTAACTGCCATGGCCAACAGGCCGGATGCGTTGATCGTATCAGGCAGGCGTGCGCCACCACTAGCTTCACGGCCGTTTTTTGCCGGCTGTCAAAGTGTTGATCAGTTGACCGATGCGCAACTAACACAACTGCTGGAGAAATACGCTGGAACGCCTCCAGCGATTCTTCAGGATCCTGGAATGCTGGCGCTTTATTTGCCGGTGATACGTCAGGATTTTGGCTTGGACAAAACTTATGTATTTGCGCCAGAAGTGCGCCTGACTTGTCCGCTATATGCCTATGGCGGACAACAGGACTCGCTGGTTAATGCAGTGGAGTTACAGGCTTGGACCAAGCTGACTGATGCGCATGCGGAAGCCAGAATGCTGACCGGCGGGCATTTCTTTCCATACGACCAATGCGAGATGTTTTGCCGCGAATTAAGAGCCAATTTGAGTTCTGAGTCATTTGTCAGAACAGGCTGAAGCAACAGGTTTACGGATGGTTGGGTATGATCAGTTATCATTATCGGCTCGGATGTCATAAGGATTTGCAGCAGGGTTGCATTCAGCATGAGTGATAAGAGTGAACTGATTGATCAATTGCGGATTGAGCCAGGCAGCCGCTACGCAGATACGCGCAGGCTAAGTTGGGTTCGTGGATTGATGATTATGCTGCCAGTGCTGCTGGCCGCTGCGCTGTACTGGTGGTTGCTATGGCCGCAAACTGTACGGGTTCAGGTGGCACACCCACAGATCACCGAAATCAGTTCGATGGCAAGTCGTGCAAGTGTTTTGGATGCCTCCGGTTATGTGGTTGCCAAACGGCTGGCGACAGTGTCTTCCAAGGTGACCGGGAAAATCACCGAAGTGCTGGTAGAGGAAGGCATGGCGGTACAGCTGGGGCAGGTGCTGGCGCGACTGGATGATGCCATTGATCAGGCTCAATTGGAGCTGGCCCTAGCACAGTTGCGATCCGCACAAAGTTCCTTGGGGGAAACCGAAGTAAGCCTCCAGGATGCCCGGCGCAGCCTGCGTCGTCAGGTCGAATTGCGAACCCGAAATTTAACCAGTGAAGCTGACGCGGATGCTGCACAGACGGCAGTGGATAGCCTGCTGGCCAGGCTGCAGGCGCAGCGTGATGATATCAATGTGAGCCAGCGGAACGTCGACCTGCGTATGCGAATGCTTGACGAGTTGATCATTCGGGCGCCATTTGATGGTGTGGTGGTGGCCAAGGCGGCGCAACCCGGGGAAATGGTATCGCCAATTTCTGCTGGTGGCGGGTTTACCCGTACCGGTATCTGCACCATCGTGGATATGGATTCACTGGAAATAGAAGTGGATGTTAACGAAGCCTATATCCAGCGGATCAGTGCAGCCCAGCCGGCAACTGCAGTGCTTGATGCCTACCCAGACTGGGATATTCCGGCGCAGGTGATTGCGATCGTACCGACTGCAGACCGTCAAAAAGCCACCGTGCGTGTGCGCGTGGCGCTTTTGGAAAAGGACAATCGGGTATTGCCGGATATGGGGGTGAAAGTGCGTTTTCTTGATCAACAGCAAAGCCTGTTGGTGACCGATGCGGTACAGACCAAAACCGCTATGCTGATCCCGGTTAAAGCCTTATTTCGGGAGTCAGGAGGTCATTTTGTATTCGTAGTTGACGATGGTATTCTGGAGCGCAGAGCTGTGCAGCAAGGAGAGCTGCGTCGCGACCAGGCAGTAATTACTGCCGGTCTGAGCGCCAACGAGAGTATCGTAGCGGATCTATCGGGCGTTGAGTTGACCGCAGGTCAGCGCGTAACAATCATTGGAGAGAAGTCATGAGCAAAGGTGCCGTTCAGGTTACCCAGGTGGTTAAGAATTTTCACAAGGGTAAAGAAAAGGTCGAAGTGCTTCACGGTCTGGAATTAACAGTTCCCAGTGGGGATTTTGTGGCTATGATGGGGCCATCAGGTTCGGGGAAAACCACTTTATTAAACCTGATCGGAGGGTTGGACCAACCCAGTGCCGGTGAAATCCGGGTTGATAATATGCGTATCGATGATCTGTCCAGTCGTCAACTGGCTCATTGGCGTGCTGAACAGGTGGGCTTTATTTTTCAATTCTATAACCTGCTGCCAGTGCTGACTGCCCAAAGCAACGTGGAATTGCCGCTGCTGTTGAAGAAAATGTCACGTCAGGAACGCCGTGAAAGGGTGTTGAATGCGCTCAAAATTGTCGGCTTGGAAGACCGCGCCAAACACTATCCACGGGAGTTGTCCGGTGGGCAGGAACAGCGGGTGGCGATTGCCCGTGCGATTGTCAGCGACCCGAGCCTGTTGCTGGCAGATGAGCCAACCGGTGATCTTGATCGGGAAACCGCTGATGAAATCCTGCAGTTATTGAAAGTACTTAATGAAACGCATGGCAAGACCATCATCATGGTTACCCATGATCCTGCGGCCGCAGCCTATGCCAAACGTATTGTCCAACTGGACAAAGGCCGATTGGCCGAGGCAGCCTGATGAACAGTCTGCACCTCATTCGAAAAAATTTGGGCCGTAAGAAAACCCGCACTTTGCTGACCCTGTTGTCGGTGATCGTTGCATTTATCCTGTTTGCATTATTAAACGCCTTGAATCATGCCTATCGGTTGGGTTTGGATCTGGCTGGCGCGGATCGCTTGATTACCATGCACAAGGTATCGTTCATCCAGCCATTGCCGATGAGTTATGTCAATCGAATATCTGCAATTGATGGTGTCCAGCACATCGCACATTACAGCTGGTTTGGAGCCTACTATCAGGATCCCAAAGCCCAGTTCGGCTTGTTTCCTACTGAGCTGGAAACGCTGCGCCAGGTATACCCGGAATTTCAGATTGATCAGCAGCAGTGGCAACAACTGTTGCAAACCCGAACCGGGTTACTGGTAGGAGAGTTGATGATGCGCAATAACGGCTGGGAAATCGGCCAGCGGCTACCATTGGGTTCGACCATATACCCGCAACAGAATGGCGAGTATTTCTGGGATTTTGAAATTGTTGCTACTTATCAGGGTGTTGGTGACGGTTCCGATGAGTTGCAGGCATATATGCACTACGACTACTTCAACGAAGCACGCGCATTTGGTCAGGATTCTATCGGCTGGATTGTTACCAAGATTGCCGACCCGGCCAACTCTGAAGGTATTACCCGGTTGATCGATGAGCGCTTTGCCAATTCCTCAACGGAAACCAAAACCTCCAGTGAGAAAGGCTGGATAGCCGGTTTTGCAGCTCAGTTCGGAAATATCGGGTTGATGGTTATGGCCATTTTGGCGTGCGTGTTTTTTACCCTGTTGCTGGTCTCCGGCAATGCAATGGCGCAGTCGGTGCGGGAGCGTACCAATGAACTGGCAGTGATGAAGACCATCGGTTTCACCGACCAGCGTGTAGTCAGGTTGGTGCTGGGTGAGAGTTTGTGCCTGGCATTGCTGGGTGGCTTGCTGGGTTTGTTGATGGGTTATCTGATCATCGGTGGTGCACGTACTGCAATGGCTCAATTTTTACCTGGATTGGCGATGACCCCGCAGACAGTGTTGATCGGTCTGATCCTGGCCTTGTTGCTGGGCTTGGTGACCGGTTTGATTCCAGGAGTACGAGCGATGCGTTTAAATGTGGTTGAAGCGCTGGCGCGGAGGTAGTGATGGGACAGGTTTTTGAAATCACCATGCAGAACCTGCGCAGTATTTCCCAGCGCCTGGGTTCTTCTATTGTGCTGGTTGTAGGTGTTGCCGGAGTAGTGGCGGTATTGGTAGCGGTATTGTCGATTGCCAGGGGATTTGAGCGCACCTTGAGTGTGGTGGGCTCAGAGGACAATGTGGTGGTGTTGCGTTCCGGCGCCAGTTCGGAACTGAATTCCGGTTTGAGCGGTGAGCAGGCCGACATTATTCAACAGGCGCCGGGTCTGTTGCAGGTTAACGGACAACCACTGGCGTCAGCTGAGTTGTACACCATGGTTGACCTGCGCAAAAAAACCACCGGCACCACGGCGAATGTGCCAATGCGCGGCATCAGCCCAAATGGTGTGGCGTTGCGTGATGGTTTCCAGTTGCTCGATGGGCGAATGTTTGAGCCGGGCCGTAAGGAATTGATTGTTGGGCGCGGTGCGCTGGATCAATTCGATGACCTGGTAGTAGGTACCACTCTGGCACTGGGACAAGAACGCTGGGATGTGGTTGGCAGTTTTAGCGGCCAGGGAGGTTCTATTGAATCGGAATTATGGGCCGACGCTGCGGTGGTGCAGGGGGCTTTCCGGCGTGGCAATAATTATGCCTCGGTGTACGCTCGCTTGAGCTATATTGATGCGTTGGCGGAGTTTAAGGATGTGTTGACCGCCGACCCGCGATTGTCGGTTACAGTGGAGCGTGAAGCAGAGTTTTTTGCTGAACAATCTGGAGCGCTGTCAGGATTTGTGTCCGGGATTGGTTATGTCATTGCCATATTGATGGCGCTGGGTGCAATTTTTGGTGCGTTGAATACCATGTATTCAGCAGTATCTGACCGCACCCGCGAAATTGCCACATTGCGGGCGCTGGGTTTTTCCAGGTTTGCGATTGTGGTGTCTGTGCTGGTGGAGGCGATGTTGTTGGCATTGCTGGGTGGTTTGCTGGGTGCCGGCATAGCCTATGTGTTGTTTAACGGCTTTACTGTATCAACCTTGAATTTCACCAGTTTTACCCAGGTGGTATTTGACTTTGCCATTACCCGGGACCTACTGTTGCAAGGCGTATTGCTCGCGTTATTGATTGGCTTGTTTGGCGGGTTAACACCAGCGTTACGCGCTGCCCGTATGCCAATTGCAACTGCATTGCGGACCTGATTTTGATCACTTAGGCGTATTTCGCAAGTTAGGTCAATAACGTACTGTTTTGGAATAATTCAACTCAGATTGGATCGCTTTATATAGTCTAGCGTCACGATGTCGTGATGATCTAAATCCAAGCAGTAACCAGGTGCTGGATGGGATATCAAGATTAGTGATGTTTTGGGATACTGTCGAGCAGGATTGAAAGATGCTGTCTAACACTGAAGCTCGGCTTTATTTTTAAGAGCTGGTCAGATCATGCCGTGGTTAAGAATTATACTGTTTGTTGCGCCAGCTTATCGTGAACGAAAAATGCTGCCAAGCAATACTGGTTCACTTGCCCCCGTGATGCTACGGGTATCAATCAATTGTTCAGTGATACGCTGTTTGGCCAGCCAGGCAAACAGCAATGCTTCCATCGCATCTGCGGATACACCTAGCTGAGTGCTGCTGATTACGGTGCTGTCGGGGAGTTGTTCAGCCAGCGCCTGCATTAAGACATGATTATGTACCCCACCGCCGCAAATAATGATTCGCTCAGGTTGCCCGCAACTGGCAATGGCGACGCAAATACTGGTAGCGGTTAACTGCAACAGGGTGGCTTGTACATCAGCCGGTTTCAGCTCGTTCAGCTGGGAACAATATTGGAGTAACCACTGCAGAGTGAAGTACTCACGACCGGTGCTTTTGGGTGGCAGGCGCTGTAAGTATTCATCTTGCAATAAAGTCGCCAGCAAACTGGATTGTGCTTGCCCACTTGCGGCCCAATGACCACCTGGATCGTACGCTTGCTGCCGCTGCAGCCGGCACCAGGCGTCCATCAGGCAGTTACCGGGGCCACAATCAAAACCAAGTATTGGACTGTCGGCGGTTTTTGGAAGCCAGGTAATATTGGCAATACCACCGATATTAACCACAGCCTGGGCAGTGTTTTTGGCATAACCTGATTGATGAAATAGCGCGGCATGGATTAATGGTGCAAACGGTGCAGCCTGACCCCCAGCAGCCAAATCCATACGGCGAAAATCTGCAACTACCGGTATGTCGGTTTGATAGGCAATGCGATTAGGGTCGCCCAGTTGTAGAGAAAACGGCGGGTTGGCATCTGCGCCGTGACAAATGGTTTGCCCGTGACTGCCGATGGCGACAACGTTATCGGAAGACCAGCCCGCCTGTTCAATAATTGTTCGAGCAGCCAGCTCAAATGCATCAGCAATTTTTGCATCAAGACTGCCCAGGGTTAACAAATCCGGGCACTGCTGAGCATCCAACAATGGTTGCAGCTGGTTTATCAGTTCAGTCGGGTATGGATAGGTATGAAACGCATCGATATGGCATTGGCCATCAATAAATCTGACCGCAGCTGCATCAACACCATCCGCGCTGGTGCCGGATATAAGACCGACAAAGTGGCTCGCTTGCTGGTTCATCAGCAGTGCTGTTTGATGTTATTGGCCGGCGGCAATACTGGATGCCATGGCCTGCTGGCCGGCGTCCAGTTCTGCCAGTACAGCCAGGGTGTTTTGATGTTGTGCCAGTAGTTTTTGAGCTTGCTCAGCGCTTAATGAAATGGCTTCGGGCAAATCCACAGTGCGTGGATTCCGGTGTACCCCACCTACCACAAATTCATAATGCAGGTGCGGTGCCGAGGCCAGTCCGGTTGAGCCGCTGTAACCAATCGTTTGACCTTGTTTAACACGCTGGCCTTTGTTGACCGCCCGTCGGCTGAAGTGCAGGTATTTGGTCACAATATCATTGGTGTGTCGGATAAATACATAATTGCCGTTAGGGTTGCTGTAAGCCGAGTCAATGACGGTACCATCGCCGGTGGCATAAACCGGTGTACCGGTAGGCGCTCGATAATCAACCCCGTTGTGAGGGCGTACCCGTTTGAGCACCGGGTGCATCCGGCGTGGATTAAAGTTGGACGTGACCAGCGCAAAATCCAGCGGTGTGCGCAAAAACGCTTTGCGCATCGGGCGTCCATCAGCGGCATAGTAATCGGTGCCGTTACCGGCATCAAAGCGCAACGCCTGAAAGGTATCTCCCCGGTTTACAAAACTGGTGGCAACAATTTCGCCATCACGAAGATATTCACCATCACGCCAGATTTCTTCATAAATAACTACAAAGCGGTCACCACGTCTGATATCCAGCGCGAAATCGATATCCCAGCCGAATATCCTGGCCAGCTGCATAATCAGCGCATCACGCAGGCCTGCCTGTTTGCCGGAAGTAAACAGGTTGCCGGTGATAACACCTTTGGCTTCCCGTTCCCGGGAGGTAATGGCACGAGCAACCAAATGTGAGGATAGTTGCTCGCCGGTTTGTTCGATGATCAACCAATCCTGCTCGGTATTAGACCGCCGCAAGGCACTGAACTGACCGTTATCGTCATAGTCGATCTCGATTATTTCACCAACATTCAATCGGGTCAGGCGCTTGGTGTCATCGTTGAGGTTGATGATTTTGTGCACCAGGGAAGCCGATAATGCCCGTTGTTTGAATATAGCCCCCAGATTGTCTCCACTGCTAATCGTAACCGCTTGCCAATTGCGTTGATCAGTCAATGGTTCGGCGGCTTGTTCAACCCTGATCGCTTCAACAACCGGGCTATCTGATGGCAGTATTGGCAGGTTAACCGGCGCAGATGCGTTGTTATCTATAGGCAGGGTTAAATTTTGCCCGTGTTCTAATACGGCTTGCGGAGATTTGCTGGCTGTTTTGGAGTCATCCAGAAAAACCCCCAAGCCAAGTCCAATAAGCAGCAAGCCAATACCCAGCAGTGTGAGCCGGGGTCGGGAACGCAACAGCCTGGCTGACTGCATCGATAGCTGGCGTATGCTAGCCGCCAGCATGCCATTGTGTGAACGTCGCCTCATGCTTTGTTAATGCGAATAATTTGGGGCTGTATGCTGGTCATGGGTGTGTATTGTAATCATAATGCAACGCAAAACCAGTTCGTTTGCGATATTCTGCGGTCAGAAACATGCGTAAATGAGGTTTCCAGGGTTTAGTTGCATAGTTTAGCCAGGGGCAGGTTATGCTTCTGTCAATACATCAATATCAGCTTGTAGATAAGAAGTTTAATGACCAACGTAAACGACCAAATTGAGCTATTGCAGCGTGGCTGCGAAGAAATTATCCAACTCGAGGATCTGCGTGAGCGGATTGCATCAGGTAAACAACTGCGTGTCAAAACCGGCTTCGATCCAACCGCACCAGATTTGCATCTGGGGCATACGGTGTTGCTCAATAAAATGCGTCAGTTTCAGGATTTGGGTCATACGGTAATATTCCTGATTGGAGATTTCACCGGCATGATCGGTGATCCATCCGGCAAAAATGCTACCCGCAAGGCATTAACTGCTGAACAGGTACAGGCCAACGCAGAAACCTACAAAGCGCAGGTATTTAAGGTGTTGGATCCGGAACGTACTGAAATTAGGTTTAACACCGAATGGATGAACCAGCTTAACGCGGTAGAGTTTGCCAGTCTGGCATCACGCTATACAGTTGCCCGAATGTTGGAACGCAATGATTTTGAACAGCGGTTTAAGAATAACCAGCCAATTGCTATCCACGAATTCCTTTACCCCATTGCACAAGGCTATGATTCAGTGGCATTGAAAGCCGATGTTGAACTCGGTGGCACAGATCAGAAGTTCAACCTTCTGATGGGGCGGCATTTGCAACCGCAATTCGGCCAGAAAGCACAGGTGATCATGACCTTGCCCTTGCTGGAAGGGCTTGATGGTGTGCAGAAAATGTCCAAGTCGTTGGGTAATTACATTGGCATAGATGAAAGTGCCGATAGTATATTCGGCAAACTGATGTCGATTTCAGACGAGTTGATGTGGCGTTATTTTGAATTGCTTAGCGCCCGTAGCAATGTTGAATTAGAGCAACTTAAACAACAGGTCACAGACGGCGCTAATCCAAGGGATATTAAGTTTTTGCTGGGCGAAGAAATGGTGGATCGGTTTCATGGTGCCGGCACAGGAACAAAAGCCCGCGAAGCATTTATCGCACGCTTTGCTCAAGGTGAACTGCCTGATGATTTAGACGAAGTTACACTGGATACCAACGGCCAAGGTATTGGTATTGCAGCAGCACTGACCGGCGCTGGATTAACCAGTAGTAATTCGGAAGCATTTCGGATGCTGAAGCAGGGTGCGGTTAAGCTTGATGGTCAGAAGGTCAGTGATCGGGCATTGAATCTTCCAGTTGGATTCGAGGGGGTGATGCAGGTAGGTAAGCGTCGAATTTGTCGGGCCAGTATCAAATAACTATAGATCAAGTTATTTGATTGACTGGAAAATATCATTTAGCCAATAGACCAAATTGCTTTCTATACTGCGAGGGTGTGTGTCCTGTGCTGCTCTTAAAAATATGATTAAATGTTGCCTTGGAGCTGAAACCGCATTCAAAAGCTATATCGATTAGCTTGCCACGGGTTTCGGGGCGTACAATTTTGTGCTTAAACTCTTCCACTCGATATTGATTAATAAAGTCATAGAAATTCATTTTCGCCTGGGTGTTAATGGCTTTGGATAACAGCCTTGGGTTGACTGCAAAATGCCGGGATAGCTGAGTCAGGTTAAGATCATTATCCAGGTATAGTTTTTCCCGGGGCATAACTTTTATCAAATCTTTATAGATCGCAATGAGCATCTGATCGTCAGTGTCAGCAACCCGATGGTCATTTTTCGAGAGTGACTTGCTGTATCCGGTGGTATCAATTTGATTTTGGAGATAACCTTTGGTGCCAATCCAGTAAGTGCTAAATGAAAGAAATAGCAAAAAGGGATAATAGGGAAAAATGCTCAAGCTGTCAGCAAAATAGATGACGTCAAAAATTCTTAAGCTGAACCATAATATAAAAAAAGTGGAATATAAAATGATGGGTGTTTGCAGCCATTTCAGGGTTCTGTGGCGGGTGGCTGAGTAATTATTCTTGAGCCATCTGGAATAGTTCCATAGCAGCTTATTGGTTAAACCTAAATACACAAAGACAGAAACAACTGAGCCTGCTTGCTGAATCATCCATAACAGGTGATGAATATTTCTTGGTGGGCTGAATGTGGGGTGACCAACCTGACTGTATGAAGAGCTGAAATAATAGATTACTTCAAATAATACCGGCAGGAAGTGCAGGAAGTCAGTTCGACTCAATTTATATTCAGGGTCTGAAATTGTTTTGGCATAAAGATAAAGCGATGGTCCCAAGCCATAAATTAGCTCAATGGATAAGAACGGCAGATCATAAAGACTAAAAAAACCAATGTCATTCAGGGCAACTCTTAAAACGGGCAGGGTGTAGAAAAGCAGTACCAGCGCCAGAAGTATATTGGCTGCCCTGTGGTTTTTGGAAGTTGCAAACAATAGAAAGCTTAGTACCAGCCCATGCAACGTACCTAACAAGATGGCAAGGTTATATGCATTGACAGTCATTTATAGCCTCGCAACCAGTTACATGATATTTCAGGCCGCATTTTAACTTAACCCGGAGTTTAATGAATTGTGTGTAGCTACGATTTTTGGCAGGACTGAATGCCAGTGTAGCTGGTGCAGGGAAAAATAATGCTATTTTATTTGAAAGCGGATGAGGCCGGCTAACGGATGAACCGATAGCCAGCTATATGTGTGTGATAAAAAGTTGAGGCAGCCAAGATTGCGCTGTCTGCCATACTAAATGATCTAATTACCTGGTTTATAGACTTTTACGGCATGCTTCTGTATTTCCTTCAGTTCATACCATGCGTCCTTAAATTGGCCTCGGGCGTAAAGCGGAGCCTGGTCAAAATAGTGTGGCGAACCAGGAGTGCGGCTTTGCCCATAAGCCATTACTGAGCGGGCCTGAACTCTTTCGCCAAACTCAATGACACTGACAAAAGAATGCCCATGGTTGCCGTAGTTTCGCTTTTCGGTATTAGAGTTTTGAGTGTTGAATGTAAAGATGGCTCCAAGAAAAAATGGCAAGCCTGGTGCCGCCAGGCTGGGTTTATCATCCATATAAGTAGTTGCCTGCCGGTGATCAGGCCGTTGCAGACGGTGAACCTCTCCAAAAGGAATTTTCCAATCGCCATATTTGGCTTGTAGGTGATTCATGACAAGTTCTAGCGAGCTGAGGTAAGGATAATCAACATCGTCACTATCAACAAAATACAGGCCCACATACAATGTGCTTGCTATTGAATCGACAGCTGATCTTTTATCCCATTGGTTAAGTTGTTCTAAGGCGGGCTCAAAAAAGTCAGCTTTTTGTGGATCGTCAAGCTTAAGCTTTCGCCATTCTGTATTGAGCGCATGGATATGCCGCTTAGCTTTTGGTAGATAGGTGTCAAAGGCCAGTTCCGAAAACTGATCAAATGAGATGTTTTGTCTATTACTTAGAATCTGACGAGAGCGCTGTGCAATAGGAGTATCCTGTTCGCCACGGAACATATATTTGGGAAACTGTGATTCAACAGGGTTTTCGTCATGGGTGGTGAAAAAGGGTGAGCTGTTCGAGTTCTGTAGGTAAAATGTTTTCGGATCCTCCAGTTGCGGCAGTTCATCCAAAGAGAAAAAGCCCATCCAGTCAGTGGCCCGGTCGCTGCCGTCGACCGGTTGCGTCCAATCGAATCGAGCATCTCTTTTGGGAATGGCGCCGCCATAAACATAGAATATATGGCCATCCCTGCCTGCGTAGACAATATTGTTATAAGTGATATCCATCGGCGCAATGGCTTGTTTAAATGCTGACAGGTTTGTTGCTTTACTCATATGGTAAAACTGTTCAAGAACACCACCTTTTGATAATTTGGCAATTTTCAAAGCGAGACGTTGTCCATCCTGGTTAGTAAACAACGGACCATGAATTGTTTTTTCAAAGGTGTAATCTTGATAACTGAGACCAGCTTTTGTATTGATAGAGATGCGTTCTTGCCACTTTGAGACTGTTTGTTCGGACTTTCCGTACTGATATATTTGTGGATCAGAAGGGTCAAATTTTTCTATATACACATCATTGATATCGGGCTCGTTGGCTGTTATTGCCCAACCCATCTGGCCGTTGTGCCCGGATATGGGGAGTATGCCGATACCGTAGGCCACCTGCCCCGATACCGTGAGACCCTCATCGCTATGTAGATGAAACTCATAAGGCGCATCCAATGGAATATGAGGATTGATGAATAGCATTGCATGACCAGACTCAGTTTTTTCGGGTGCAACTGCCCACATTGTAGATGATAGATAGCCGGTAAACTTATCAAGCACACCTGGCTCGCCGAGCTGGCGCAAACTGGCTCCACCGATACCTGAGACATGGAATAGCCGATAACCAGCCAGTGCATGCCAAGGCTCGAAGTTTTCGATCAAGAGTGGTTTGACTTGCGGGTTTTTCAACAAAAAGTAATTCATCCCATCTGCGAAGGCGTCGCATAACTGCTTAATCTTCAATGGCGCCTTGGAATACTCCATTCTTGAATGTTTTTCGATTTCGAGTTTTCTCAAAAACACATCCCAGTCCAGCCATTCTTCACCCATAACAGATGCTGCTTTGCCCAGCAGTTTTATGTATGCCTGCTCCATATAATGAAATTCGTCTTCGGCTCTGGCAAAGGTGGCGCCGAAAACGACACTTGCATCTGTCGGGCCATAGATATGTGGTACACCAAATTGATCACGATAAATGGTGATGCTATTAGACATATCAGTTAACTGTTGATTAGAAAAGTCTTTAATTAAGCTTTGATCAAAATGCTGGTTTTGTGTCGGTTTTTGTATGCAGCCGATGATCAATAGCGGGAATAGCACAAATTGAACAATGTATTTCGCCTTATTTAACATGTCGTACTGTTTCAATAGTTGAGTTCGGATTGAATCTAATGCTGTTTGATCAGGGTTTCGTCTGAATGGATGCATTCGGACACTAACGGCCACAATATTCAGTTTTATTGAAGCTTTCATTCCTTTTTGCAGTCCCAGGCACGGTTGCGAAAGTTGTTTTATGTCTCAGTCAAAGACGCTGTCTTGACATGCAGTATAAATACTGCATAATAATATGCAGCTTATTTACTGCATAATAGAAATGGAACAAGTTTTCAAAGCTCTAGCGGCTTCTTCCCGGCGAAAAATGCTGGACCGCTTGCACATCAAGCAGGGGGTAACTTTGTCCGAACTGGTTGAAGGTCTGGACATGCGTAGGCAATCGGCAACCCGGCATATCGCTGTGCTTGAACAGGCCGAACTGATCGTCACACTTTGGCAGGGTCGAGAAAAGCTGCACTATCTCAACCCGGTACCGTTGGAAGAAATCAGCCGACGGTGGCTGGATAAGTTCTCACAGAACAAGGCTGCAGCAATAATCAGTCTGAAACAGGCTTTGGAGGAAAACAATAATGAATAACCAAGAAAACGTCCCTGATTATGTCTATGTAGCGGTTATTGCCGCAGCTGTGGAGAAAGTATGGGAAGGGCTGACTACGGCAGAGTTTACCCGGCAGTATTGGCATTCAACCCGCATCCGAAGCGATTTCAAGGTGGGTTCGCGGGTAGAATTTCTGGTTGAAAATGACCAAGTGGGTTGTGAAGGTGAGGTACTGGTGTGCAACTATCCACATGAACTGTCTTACAGTTGGCGGTTTCCGCGTAATCCCGACACCCAAGCTGAGCCGCCAACGCGGGTAACCTTTACACTGGAATCAATCGCAACCGGCACCAGACTGACCGTGATTCATGATCAGTTTGTGCCTGGTTCCAAAATGTATGAGCTGGTTTCAGGTGGTTGGCCGTTGGTGATTTGTGGTTTAAAAACTTTGCTGGAAACAGGCTCGGCTGTCGATTTTTCCAGCATGTAACTGTGTGCCTTAATACGAGGTAAAGCATGTCAGTGCTGTACACTTTTGAAAATGGTTATAGCTGGAGTGATGGCCTTGGTTATCTATCTGGCTTTCTGTTTCAATTCAGATTTGCTATAGGAATCAATTGAAATGACGGTTATTTCAAGGAGTAACAATTATGCAGCAGAATCATAAAATTGATTATGTAGAGTTTCCGGGTGATGATTTTGATGCACTGCAGGCGTTTTATTCCGGTGTATTTGGTTGGAGCTTTACAGACTACGGCTCTGAATATCGATCATTTACTGATAATAAAATGGATGGTGGCTTCTATAAATCCAAATTGCGTTCAGATACTGAAAATGGAGCAGCACTGGTGGTGTTTTATACAGATGATCTGGAACGGGTTCGTGATGCTGTTATCAGTTACAAAGGATCGGTATGCAAAGATATCTTCAGCTTTCCCGGCGGGCGGCGTTTTCACTTTCATGATCCACATGGCAATGAGCTGGCTGTATGGTCAGACAGTTAATCGAAGCTTCCTTAAGAGTAATTCAGGCTGAAGAGTTTCAGATTTGGAAAGCGATGCGTTGTGATCTTTATGAGGCGCTGGATGATGGTTTTCATGATCGGGAAATGTCGCAGGTGCATTCCAGTGATGTGTGGTATTGCAGATTTATAGTTGATCAACTGGATAACCCCATCGGCATGGTTGAATTATCATTGCGCAATATCGTTGATGGTTGCCTCAGCAGCCCGGTTCCTTATCTGGAAGGGTTATATCTTATGTCCGGCTATCGCAACAAAGGAGTTGGGCAGCAGGTTATGCAACTACTGATACAGTGGTGTATGGATAACGGTCATAAAGAATTCGCTACCGATACTGAAATAACCAACCACAGGGCGCAACAGTTTTATGAGCGCTTGGGCTTTGCTGAAGTTGATCGGGTTGTTGGTTACAAAATTGAACTGTAAACAAATTATCCAATAGACCATGGGGTTTGGCTAAGCCTGGTATAGACAAGTACATACTCCTGAGCAGGTACAGCCAGGCATGACTATTACCACATTCAGCTCGTTCGTTGTGATGATAGACTGCGGGCACAATGACCAGAGCACGCAAATCACTCATTTGGTTAATCGCTGTCCTAATCGGGCTGGTGATTTTCTACAGCATGTTCGAATATACACTTGTACCGGAATTACGTGAGCGGGTTGCAGGCTCGGCTGCTAAACAGGGTTCTGAGTTAGGCGCATTACTATTCGAAACACGCGGTTGCAGCGGTTGTCATGCCCTGGGCAAGCTGTCGAGCGCGACTTTCGGTCCCGATCTCAGCCTGATAGCTGAGATGGCTTCGGCAAATGAGATCAGAGACTCAATTGCCAATCCCGATGCGAAGATATCTGAAAACTGCCCAAATGGACCGTGTTCTGCGGGTTTGATGCCTGCATTCAGTGATATTCTGGATGAGCATGAAATTGATGCGTTGGTGACTTTCTTGCAAGAATACAGTCACGAAGAGTTGTAAAGTTCCGATAAATGATTGAAAGTCGGTCTGGTTTAAAGTGGCTCGAAAGCTTCTACTCGTAAGCCTGCGTCAACTGCCGGATGCAAGCTTACCGCCAAACGCTCCAGCGCATCCACCAGGCTTGGGCTGGGACGGGCAAAATAATCTTGTCCGTCGGCCAGATAGACCCTGCCCTCACGTACAGCACGCAACTCTTTCCAGTGACTGTTTTGCAGGCAAATAGCAATATCCTCGCGGATTCTTGGCACTGAAAACCCGCAGCAGGCAATCACCAATACATCTGGATTGCAGTCAAATAGCTGCTCTTCAGATAAAGTGGTCGACGGTTTACCCGGGTTGCCGAGCAGGTCTTCGCCGCCGGCCAAAGTCACCAGTTCGGGGTTCCAGTGCCCACCGTTGAACGGTGGAATCAGCCATTCCAGAAAAGCGACCCGAGGCTTATCCGCCACAGTATGCTGATAAGCATCAGCTACATGGTCGATACGCTGTTGCAAAGCGGTGACACATTGCCAGGCAACTTCATCCAGATTCAGCATCGTCCCAACCCGTTGGATATCAGCGAGAACATCACCGAGTGTGTTGGGGTTCAGATCAATCAGTGTTGGTGTTGATGAAAGTGAGCACAGCGCAGCTTGAACATCACCTGTGGATACTGCACAAACATCGCATAATCCTTGCGAAATAATAATATCCGGGGCTGCCTGTTCGAGCCGCTCCATATTCAATTCATATAAGCCCAGTTTATCTTCATCAGGTTCTGCATCGGCATTCGGCAAGTCACGGATGTAGGAGCGAACGAACTGATCAATTTCGCTGCTGGGTTTATGTTGTGGGACAGTGGTACTGGTCAAGCGGGGTAGTTCGACTATTTGGGACGGTTGATCACAGCTATGCGAAATGCCAACCAGAGATTTTTCCAGACCCAATGCACAGACTATGTCAGTGGCGCTGGGCAGCAGCGTAGCTATTCTTGTCATTCTGGCCCTTCCAGCAAATCAGTAAATACAAAGCCATCGCGCTCGATGGTTTCACCGATTGTAATATTGATATCGTTGCTGAACGAAGGGCTGGACCAGCAGAAGCTGTGAAATTCGCCATTCTCGCCGCAAGGGTCGACCTGCTCAGGCAGATCATCCAGGAGTTGTTGATCAAAGGCTCTGCCCGCCAATTCAACCGGCATCACGCGTGGATCTATGCAGCTCAAACGGGCTTGCAAGCCACCTGCAAGCATGGTTCTGGCCAGATTCGCAGTATCTTTGCCCCAAAGCGGAAACAGCGGAGTGAAATTCAATCCAGCCATTTGCCGTTCGCGGTAAGCACGAATATCACGCAAAAACAGATCACCAAAAGCAATCTGGTCAACATTGAATTTGCGACGCAGCGTGCTAAGTGCGGCACTGAAGCGCAGTTCATATTCAGCATTGCTGCACGGTCTTGGCAGCAACACCTCAAGCAGCGGTAACCCGATGGCTTGAGCCTGTTGCTGCAGCAGTTTGCGCCGGGTTGCATGCATTGCAACCCGGCCGACATCTTCACTGATGCTGGTAACCAGTGCGACCACTTCTGCTGCACCTGTGGCTTGCAGGCAATGTAGTGCCCAGGCGGAATCCTTGCCGGAACTCCAGGACAGCAGAGTGCGCATCAAGCAGTCACTTGTTTGCTGCCGTAATTGGAGTAGAGCAAATGGAACACACCGAAAAACAGTATGCTGTAACAGGTATCACCAGCTAAAGTGTTGCCGAAGTACGGCAATGCCATCAGGTAACACTCTGCCAACCCACTCCAGCTGTAGGCATACATACCAGATAACCAGGCACCAAAGTTGGAGATCAGGAAAAACCACACTGAACCGCTGATCACCGCGCCACCCAGACGATAAACATTAATCTTTTGTGCCATCCACAGGCCGCCTATCAATGCAGTGCCGGCGAATCCGAAATATACACTCAGCATCACAATCGGGTTGTAACCACCAACGACAAGATCACCAATAGCCAATGGAATCAGCGGTATCAGCCACGCCCAGCTGCGGCTTAAATAGGCACCGGCAAACAAGCCGGTCGCTCCAATTGGCGTCAGGTTCCAGGGGTGTGGAACCAGTCGGACAAAGGCAATCATCAACAGTGCAAAAATAATATCCGGTCTAGAGCTTATTTTTTTCCACATGGCTATTTACCTCGTCCGAAATGATAGCGAATACCTGCCATGGCAGTGGCTCCTGGGGTGGCAAAACCCAGCACTTCTTCATAATTTTCATCCAGCAGATTGTTGACCCGGGCAAACAGATCCAGGTTATCGGTGATCTGCCTGTTAGCTGTCAGGTCGACCAGCACGAAGCTGCCCAGCTCGATTCTTTGTGAGGGTTCAGGAAATGGTGGAAAGAACAGATCGGTGCGATCCCCGTTATAACTAACATTCAGGTTAATATTAGTCCGTGCGCTGCTGCTGGTGAAGTTAATATTGAAATGACCTGAGTGTCGGGGGCGCCGAACTTCACGGACGCGTTGTTCACCATCAGGTTCAGTGGCATCGGTAAAGGTATAGCTGCCGCTCAGGTTGAATCCTGAGCCTAAATTCCAGTTGGTGGCAAATTCAATACCATTACGTTTGCTGGTGCCGTTTTCATTGGCGGCAGTAAACACTCCCAGTGCAGGGTCGAATACAAAACCATTAATTTCATCGGTCAGATTCTGGTCAAACCAGGTTATGTTGACTGAGCCTTGTTGAAAGGTATGCTCATAGCCCAGTTCAAATGACTCGGACTGTTCAGGCCGAAGGTTTGGATTGCCAACAAAAGTATCAGGGAAAAAGCCGAAACGTTCGGTAAAGGTTGGTGCTTTTTGACCATTGCCGAACGCAGCTCGAAAACGTCCGCTTTGGTTAATGCTGTATCCCAGTGCAGCCTGGTAACTGGTGGCATCATCAAAGTCGCTGAAGACATCCCGCCTAAAACCCAGGTTCCAATCCCAACCAGAAGCTGCATGTCCGACGTATTCGAGCACAAAACCGGTGGTATCAATCGATTGATTCTGATTGGGGTCGCCGAAAGCTGTGGCAGTACCCGTTTGTGAAAAATCTATATTTTCGTGGTCCACAGCCCCGCTCAGACGATGATTGGGCGTGAACTGGTAATCGATCTGATAGCGGGCACCGAATTTATCACTGGCGGTACTGGTAGTCTGCAGATTATCGGTAAAGTTATCGTTGTCGGTATCCTGAAAAGTGAGGGTGGCAGATTGTTTCAATTGGCCTTCGAGAGTGTGAAGGTAACCGCTGAGTTTGGAATAAATTCTGGTGGCTTCATTGTGTTGGTCAGCGTCAATCGGCAGTCCGCTCACGGCGAAGTCGATGCCATCAATATCGGTCTCTGCATCGGTATAACGCAGTGATGCTTCAACCCCGACATTGTCTGAAAAATCGGCATTAATTTTACCTGTGAAGGTTGTGTTTTCTGAACCATCCTGTTCATTTCCGGTGCGAGCGATATTGGTGCCATCGGTTTCGAACCGGCTAAAACCCAGATTGCCACGTATGGCATTGGATGAAAAGTTCAGGTTGCCGCCACCGTTGATTGTTGCGTTAGAGCCGCCTTCCAGAAACAGGCTGCCACTGCTGCCCACACCCGTAGTGTTGCCACCTCGGGTAATGATATTGATTACCCCGGCCAACGCATCTGTGCCCCACAATGCACTTTGCGGGCCACGTAATATTTCGATGCGTTCAATCTCCGAGGTGGTCAGAAACTCGAATCGAAAGTCGTCACCACTGGCTGGATCGTTGGCTTCCACACCATCAATTAATACCAGCAGTTGATTGGACTCAGCACCACGAACACGGACCTGGGTTTGGGTGCCTGTGCCACCGGAACGGGAAACTGAAAAACCAGGTACATCACGCAACAAATCACCAACATGGGTTGCTTGACGTTGTTCGATTTGCTCACGGGTAATAATGGTAATCGATTGCAACACTCTATCGATGGCAATCGGCGCACGAGATGCCGTGACTACAATGGGATCCAGGGGTTGGCTGTTATCACTGCTTTGTGCCGGCAGCACGGTAGAAAAAACCAACCCAATGGTTGATAAAAAGGCATTTGAAATTTTCACTTAATGATTACTCCATGCTGCGTTCCGACCCGAACACAGTGTAAGGATCACCAGCGGAGTAACATTACGGGGAAAGGCGGGCCTATCCACGTCATCGCCCGCCGCGATCATACGTCGAAAAAGTTAATGGCCGGTCTCCGGGCTTACGAAGAGCATTGTTGATGCTATCTCGATCGCCTTCCCACGAAATTCGCAGTGGCCTGTTGATCGATGCTTCGTCTACCGTTGCGGGGGCAGCGACGGACTTGGACCGTCTTCCCGTTTAACCCTGTTGCCGGATGGCTTCAGAGCACCAGTAACGCGAATGGTCAAAATACCTGATGGTCTGGATGGCGTCAACTGACGTGCAGGTGATTTCGAAGCTGGTTTGAGAAGCAGTTAATGCAGTTATTGATCTGTTGCAGGGGCAGGTGAGATTGATCTGATGAGTTATCAGTCTTTGTGAATGGCGGGTAACTGGCAGATGGCCGCCAAGCCACCTTCGTGCCTGTTAACCAGCCTGAAATGCCCGCCGTGGGCTTCGATGATTTCACGGCATAATGGCAGGCCCAGGCCGGTGCCGGAGCGTTTGGTCGAATAAAAAGGCAAAAGTGCCTGGCTCATACGGGTTTCATCCATGCCGGGGCCGCGGTCTTCAACTGCGATCAAAATAGATTCCTTATCTACAGCAATACGTAGATTCACCTGGTCAGGTTTTGACCCGGATTCATGCGCATTTTTTAATAAATTAATCAACACTTGTTCCATTTGACCAGGATCAAAAGTAACCTTGCCAGTGAGTTCATCACCAAGTAATTTGAATTGAGACAGGCTTTGCAAGTCACTGATAAATTCGGGCCAAATAACATTTTCCAGTTGTGGTTTGGGCAAGCGCGCGAAGCGTGCGTACTGTTCGATGAAATGATGCAAATGTTCAGTTCGATGGGCGATGCTGTCAAACACTTCTTTCAGCTTTTCGGTTTTGTCACCACGGGTAACAATCAACTTGGCCGAATGTGTTAATGAGGATATCGGCGCCAGCGAATTATTCAATTCATGGCTGATAACCCGGATGACCTTTTTCCAGGTATCCACTTCCTGGCGGGCAATTTCTCGGGTCAGCTGCTTATACATATACAGGTAATGAGGTTGTGCATTGAGCTTAAAATGCCTGCAAGTCAAATGATAGACTTCACTTTCATCATTTTCCTCCACGGTAAACAGACCATCGCGTCCGGAGCGGGTCTGCTCAGCCAGGGCAGCTGAGCGAGCCTCACATAAGTCAATCAGCATATGTCCTTCCAGTGCTGTGTGTTTGCCGAACAGGCGGCGTACAACACGATTGCTGAATACAACCGAGCCACGTGCATTGGTTATCACGACGGCTACTGAACTGTTTTGAATAACCGTGTCAAGCAACAGTTCACGCTGGAATAAGGCGAAACGCTCATTACGCAAAGTTGTGGCCAGATTATTGTAGACTTTGACCAGATGACCTAATTCATCATCGCGGGTCTGGGCAATTTTGATGCTGTAATCCTGATCTTTAAAGCTCATTACTCCTGAGCGCAGAGCCTGAAGTATTTCTTCAATGGGCCGAAAATATGCCTTGACCAGCGCGATTGCCGCAAATATGGCTATTACCAGCCCAGCCAGCACTGCCAGTAGCCAGTCACGCAGGTATAAGGCAGCCCAGATTGCAATTGTATTGGCAAACGCCAATATGGCGATCAGTGCAAAAACGAATTTACCCTGGAGTGAAAACCAGCGTTTCAAATTAAGCGGCCTGTGATTTAATTTTGCGCATTGGCGAGCGAGTTATTTTCACTACATGACAATGACTATAAATGTATCGGCATGGTTGGTAATGTCTAGCATAGTATGTGCTGTTTTGTTGTAATAATGGCCAACCTTTATCAGCTGACGCATAACTGATACTAGGCTGTGTCATTTGTTTAAGCATAAAGCCAATGATACAGCTTAAACATCTCGTCCAGTAATGTGGCTGCAAATGCTAAAGCGCAGCTGCACCAATATCAGTGATCAATGTTGTATTTGTCGAGACGGCGATAGACTGCTTGACGACTGATTCCCAGGGCACGCGCCGCCTGCGATACATTACCGTCAGAGCGGCCAAGCTCGCGGACCAGTTGCTTGCGGGTTATTTCATCATCATTTTCAGTATTCAACCAGCGGGCATCACGAACCGGCAGGCCCAGGTCGGTCGCTTGAATACGTTTACCCTGTGTCAGCAAAGCAGCCCGTTGCATCACATTCTTTAATTCACGGACATTGCCCGGCCAATCGTGATCCAGCAAAACATGTTCTGCACCATAATCGATAGGTTGATCAGGACCTAAAAAATGCCGGGCTAAAGGTAAAATATCTTCACGCCGCTCTGCCAGTGCCGGAACCTGTAGTTCTAATGCATTCAGGCGATAGAACAAGTCTTCTCGAAAACGTCCGGCACTGATCGCAGCATGCAGGTCAGTATTGGTAGCGCTGATAATGCGGACTTGCACATGTTGAGTTGCAGCACTGCCGAGGCGTTCGAATTCCCCGGTTTGCAAAACGCGCAACAGTTTCATTTGCCCCTGTTGAGGCAGGTTGCCGATTTCATCCAAAAACAAGGTGCCGCCATGAGCCGCTTCGAAACGACCTTTGCGGCTGGTGTTTGCACCGGTATAGGCACCAGTTTCAACACCGAACAATTCAGCCTCCATTAAATCATTTGGTAAAGCACCAACATTGACTGTAACAAACGGCCCTTCAGCAACTGTTGAGTTAGCTTGAATGATGTGCGCTATGACATCTTTGCCGACACCATTGGGACCGGTAATCAGAACCGGCAAATCCGCTTTGGCAAAGCGCACTGCCAGGCTTAAAACCTGATACATCGCCTCACTGGCAAAGATCGCTGAGCATAAATTGTGAGCCTCCGCCAGTTTAGAAAACCGCTGCTGGCGTTCACGCCGCTGATTGCGTTGACGATATTGCAATTCGCGAAGCTCAAGCAGGTTTTTGATGGTGGTAACCAGTTTATCGTCGTTCCAGGGTTTGGAGACATAGTCGGCGGCACCGGCTTTGACCAGTTCGACGGCGGTTTCCAGATTTGCCCAGGCGGTCAGTAAAATTATCGGCAAATCAGCGTCTATTGTGCGCAGGTTGTGAAACAGAACAACACCTTCCTGCCCCGAGGTGGTGTCTTCGCTGAAGTTCATATCCTGAATGACAAGGTCAATCCCACCATTACGCGCGATGGCTAATCCAGCCTCGGGATCTATGGCAGAAACCGCATCTATATGCTGCAATTCAAGCATCAGACTAAGCGCTTTGCTGACATCCGGGTTATCGTCGATTATTAGTACTTTCTGCATTCTAGTACTCCTTCAATATGATAATGCCGGACTCATGGTTCCAGTGATGTTTTGCAAAATGGCGCAACGCAAAGTCAATAGTATGCCCTTTTCGGGCATAGCACTGCAGTTGCAAAACATCACCTGAGCGCCTTTTGAGTAAGTTTATCAATACCCGTGGCCTGTGTTGCGCCTGTTACAAAGAACATGCAGTTCCCGGCCAGGCACATCGTGCCATGAGTACGGATAAACTCACTTGGCCTGGCATTATCACATTGCAGGAGCACTGGTTTAATAAACCTCAGGTAATGGAGTAGCAATCAAGTATCACCAGTTTTGATTACACACTGCGGGTAGCCAGTGCCGGGTCGGTATTAGCAGCTTTACGTGCAGGTGCAAGTACTGCCAACTGGCCCAGTAACCACAAGAACAGCATGCCGACAGGGATGTAATACCAGACCAACCGACCGGTTTGGAAATTGGTGTCCAAAAAGTAATTTAAAGCCAAAGTCAAGACGATGCCGATTG
Source organism: Gammaproteobacteria bacterium (assembly GCA_021772985.1). Classification (GTDB taxonomy): domain Bacteria; phylum Pseudomonadota; class Gammaproteobacteria; order Xanthomonadales; family Wenzhouxiangellaceae; genus JAJFKX01. The sequence goes on along the minus strand of JAJFKX010000014.1, from coordinate 90,104 downwards.
CCAGCCCGGCACTGGTGATCAGCCAGTTTTCAATCATAAAATAGCGCAAAATATCCATTTTATGTGCGCCCAGAGCCCGCCGAGTGCCAATTTGTTTGCGCCGCTGCGTTACGCTAAACCACGCCAGCCCGATGATGCCCATGGCGGTTACCATGGTCAGCAATGCAACCACGCCGCTGAGTAATTTAACCATAGCAATATCGTTACGGTAAGTACGTGCCTTGACCTCTTCAAAAGTACGGTTACCCAGAATTATTCGATTGCGATCCAGCCCCAGCAACTGTTCAACCTCTGTCATTAACTGATCACGCCGACCTGGTTTCGCGCGAATCCAGTAACGCACATCATTACTGGCTGATATTTGTGGCATCAGTGCTGAATTCTCGAACATTGTGGCATTTGGCCAGGCATTGGGCATATTTTCGTAAATGCCGATAATACGGGTAGGGTGAGGGCTGTTTAGCTCGTCATAAACCAGCTGCCCTAATGCATCGCCATCGGGAAACAAAGCATTGGCCAGAGGTTTGCTGATTAAGACAATTCTCGGGTATACGGTTTCAACCGGGCTTCTGAAGGTGATTTCCTCGGTGCTGAAATTACGCCCTTCAATCAGGTCCAGGCCCAAAGCCTCAACCCCGTCTTGATTAACCATAAAATTCCCAAAGCCGACACTTTGGTCGGATGATTGATCCTGGCTAAGATAGAAGTCTTCTCCCCAGCCTCCGCCACTGACCGGCACCGATTGAATCGGGGTTACTGCTTGTAAATCCGCCAGAGCGCGTATTTTTAACAGGTCATCATCAACCAATTGTTCGATATTGATGTCATTTCTAAATACTCTGGTATATATAACAAATGCATCAGCGGTAGCCTCGATGCCGGTCGGCCTGTTGATATGTGTTTGCCGCTGTTTAAGGATATACAGTGCGTTGGTAACCACCGCCAAAGTAATTGCAATTTGCAGGGCAATCAGCAAAGCGCCGGCTTTGTTGCGCATCAACGCGCTTAATATGGGACGAAATTCCATAACGCTCTCCTATTGGATTTTCAAATATTGTGCTGGTGGAATACGTGTTGTCCGCCATACCGGATACAGGCCGGCAATGATGCTGGCGACAACTGCGATCAGCATTGAAATCAATAAAATCATCCAGTCCATGGCGACCAGGTGTTGATAACCACGGTAAATATTTTCCACCAGCCTTAAACCCAGCCAGGCCAATGCGATGCCGAAGACTCCGCCGAGTACGCCAATGGTGGCTACTTCGAACAGGTTTTGAGTAAATATCGCCTGCCTGGTGGCGCCCATTGAACGGCGCAGCGCCACTTCCGGGGCTTTGCCCATGAATTTAGCCAACAACAGACCGACGGTATTTAACACGCACACCGCCAGGAATAAAAATGACAAGCGCACCAGCACCCGGTTATCGGTGCTTACCACTTGGTTTACATCCATCCACTCCATTACCGGAGAAATAAAATTATTGATGGGCCGCTGAAATCGACCAAAACCTTGTTGTTCGCGGGAGTAGTTATTCAAATAATCAAAATAAGCATCAGCAGCTGTTGGCGTGCTTAGCTCAGCCCAAAATTGCACCCAAACGCACTCCGATCGCAAAAACGCTGCATTGGTAGAATCATCCAGTGGTTTCCAGCAGTTGACGTTACCATTCGGGTTCAGCTCTAAGTCTACTGCGGTTTTGAATGGGATAAACAAGCTGGCAACATCGGCAAAACTGGAGGTGACAACATCATAAAATCTTGGTGTCGGCTGCCATTCATCAATGACGCCGATCACGCGGTACAGTTGATCACTGAGGCGAATATCACGTCCAACACTGTTTTCGCCGCCAAATAACTGTTCATTTAAAGCTTTGCCAAGCACAACAATGCGGGCGCCCTGTTGATCTTCACCTTGGGTCCATGCGTTGCCATAGATAAAAGGAACATCGAACATGTCAAAAAATGTGTGATATGTAGCGCGTACCGAATTTTGAAAAGGGACAGCATCATCATCTTCAGGTTGTACAACCAGTGAGGAACGAAACATTGCCGCCTGTTGCAGGGCAGGTGTTTGTGCACTCATCAGATTCTGTGCATCCATGTAAGTTAACTGCGGCTGCACATCCTGTGGACCTTGAGTAGGCTGTGCGTTGGGGTCCCAGCCGTCCAGCTGCACTGCATAGAGTTGATCGCTTTTATGTGGTACCGGATTGCCGGACATTAGATAGTAGACGGTTAAAGTGGTCATGCAGGCGCCAATTCCCAATGCCAAAGCGACCACCATCAGTGCCGATAGTATCGGGTTGCGGTGCATGCTTTTGATGCCCAGTCGTACGTAGTATGTAAACATCCAGATTACTCCCCGGCTGCAATGCGTTCGGTACGCGCTTGATAAATACTGGCCAAATCGCTGACCTGTCCATCCAGGATTTGGATGTTACGATCTGCACGGCGGGCTAATTCATGGTCGTGGGTAACCATCACGATGGTAGTGCCTTGTTCGTTAATCGATTCCAACAAATCCATCACCTGGCGCGCCATTAATGAATCAAGATTGCCGGTAGGTTCATCAGCCAGCAAAAAGCGTGGTTTCCCGGCCAGTGCACGTGCAATTGCCACCCGTTGCTGTTGCCCCCCGGAAAGTTGTGACGGTAGATAATTTTTACGTGATGCCAGGCCGACCATTTCCAGCATGCCTTCGATGGCTTGCTTACGTGCTCGGCCGGACATCCGCCGATAACGCAATGGGACATCCACATTGTCGAACAAATCGAGATCGGGAATAAGATTGAAACTCTGGAATATAAAACCTACTTTTTCGTTTCGCAGGCGTGAGCGTTGATAGTCATTCAGCTGACTAACATTCTCGCCATCAAGAGAATACTCACCGTGATCAAATGTCTCCAACAAACCGGCGATATTTAAAAATGTGGTTTTACCCGAACCCGAGGGGCCGGTGACGGCAATGAATTCGCCCTCATTCACTTCGAGATCAAACTCCCGCAGGGCATATGTTTCGATTAAATCAGTGCGATAAACTTTGGAAATATTTTGCATTTTCAGCATCTTCTGGGCCTCACTCTGTTATGCGAATCACGTCAGCATCAGCAAATTCGCTAATATTGGAAATCACTATCTCTTCACCTTCGCGTAAACCGTCAATCACTACAATTTCACTGACCGAACGACTGCCTAGGGTAATGGTGCGTTTTTGTGCCAACCCTTCACTATCCAGCACAAAAGCAATGCGGCCACTGCCGGTGTCGGCGAATGCGCCGCGTGGCAGTTTCAATACATCAGTTAACTCGTCGATGACGATGCGTGCCTGAACCCGTTGGTTCTGGCGTAAGCCGGCAGGGGAACCGCTGATGAATTTCGCTCGGCCGACAACTTCGTTATTGGCTACCTCGGGCGAAAGTGCACTGAGCTGACCTGGGTAAACAGCATTGGCATATTGGATATCCACACTCATGCCAATACCGAGTTCATCTGCATAAGTTTCGGGAATGCGCAATTCCACCTCGAAAGCACTTAGATCGACAACAGTTATTAAGGCTTGGTTGGGTATCACGGCTGCTTTTTGTTCAACCAGAACATTACCAATAATGCCGCCGACCGGCGCACGAATGGTTAATTCATCAACACGCCGTTTATGGTTGTCAACCAATAATTGCTGGCGTTCCAGTTCCAACTGCCGGGTCTGCATTTCGAAATCCAGGCTTTCCTCAGCCAGCAATGCATCCTGGGTGGCATGCGCGTATTCCACGTCGGTAGTTGCCAGGTCATCTTTGTAACGTTGATATTCGATATCACTGATGGCGTTGACCTGGATCGATTTTTCGGCGCGCCGCATTTCACGTTGCGCAGCGGTTAAGCGGACTTTTGCCAGATCAACGGTTTGCTGATTCTCAAATTGTGATTTGCGCGACTCAATATGTTGGCGATCTAATTCCACCCCCAATCTTTGCAGTGTGGATAATTCCTGTTCATATTCAGCGTCCACCTCAGGGCTGCGAACCTCAGCCAAGATATCCCCCAGCTGCACTTCATCCCCCGGCTTAACATGTAGGCTGACCGTCCCGGTTACCGGGCTATACAAAGTAGGGCTTACCGCAGCGATAATTCTCCCTTGCACACCCACATCTCGCACAAAGGAACCGCGCTCAACAAGAGCTGTACGGATACGTTCTGCATTGATGCTTTGTTCTGCTGCCAGCCATTGGTTGAAACGAGGGATTACAATCACCAAAAACAGCAGGGCGATCAATGCACCAACCGCCGGCCATAACCAACGCCGTCGATTTGGTCTGACAGCCAAGGTCACATCTTGAGCGGAGGTATCACGTATCTTCAGCGCATCCATATTGGCAACCAGCTTTCAATCATATTCAAAGCTATACATGCAATAATCATGCCGTTATTTTAAGCTATTGATAAATATATATATTTTAAATACGATAGCTGTTTGTCTGCGGCGTCGGACACCTGAGCAAACATTGCGGACACTTTTTATTGGCGACCGGACAGATGGCTGATCCAGACCCTGCAACTTAAGTGATCTGACTAGATCAGATTCGATCGATTGAAAGATAGCAAAACGGAGTAATTCAAATTTGATCAATATGCTGATCAATGCTTATTTTGAAACGGGGCCGCGAGAACACCAATAGATTAACTGTATGGCGGATTGAGCGACACACTTGGGCTGCTTATAAGATATTGTATTTATTTGTTTTTTTATAGATTTTATTAAGGCTTTTTCGAATCAGGTTAAATTGACGATTTGGCAGTACGAAGCCTATAATCAGTTATGTATTCAGTTGACCGTTATATAAGAGTCAATCTTGCTAGAGTAAATATATTTATATTAGGGCTTGCATTGGCTCAAGTCGGGTTCTGCCAGGAATCCAGCTTGAATGCCGCAATGCAGGCTCATGCCGAGCGAGATTGGAACACAGTTATTCAGTTGCTGATGGCCGCACCTGCAGCGGCTGACAGAGACCGATTACTGGGCTTGGCGTATTACCAGCTGCAACAACCGGATCAAGCTTTGCCGTTACTCAAACAGGCAGCAGAAAATAACCCGACTGATAATGAAGTAAACGCTGCACTGTTGAGCAGTTTAATAGCTGAGCGTGATTTTGCATCGGCTAAAGCAACTTTGGCACATATTCCCGGCAATAACGATGACCGCTATCAATTGTTCAGTGCCCGTATCGCAAGTGCAGAAGGTGATCGGCGCGCAGTGGATAAGTTGTATCTGGGGTTACTGCAATCTGAGGATGCTGAACTGGCTCAAGAGGCAGCAGCCGAGTATATCGAGTACCTGCAGCAAAACCGACGATACCAGGAAGCCTATGCTATTGCCCAGCAAGCCATACGTCGCAGCCCGGATTCATTTTTGAGTTATCGCTTTCGACAGGTTGGTGAAGTGCGTGATGAACCGCAGCAAAGCCCCTGGAGTTTTGCCCTTGGTTACCGTTTGGAATACGACGACAACGTGGCTTTGTTACCGGATGGTCTGGCCCCAACCGGTACTCAGGATGAAGAAGATTTTCGCCATGTGGTAACCGCAGATGCGATCTATCAGAGAAAACTGGGTGGAAACTGGATGTTGTTTGCTGAGGGGCGTGGAACACAATCTGTTCATCACCAGGCCAGTGAGTTTAATTTTACCCGACTAAATGGCTTATTGGGTACCGGGCAGTCGTTCAATAGATGGGGCTGGCGTTTGCCGGCTGAAGTCAGCCATGATCGTTTTGATGGTGATTCATTCAGCACCACTGTGACAGTTTCACCGGGAGCGTATCTGCGTGTATCAGATAGTCTATATACGCATGTATATGGTCGATATGCCAAAAGTGACTTTGATCTGGTGGCATTTCCAGAAGATGACCGCAGCGCAGAAGTTTATGGTGGTGGCGCGTTATTTGGCGGCAACCTGACCCGTCAGTGGACGCTACGCAGTATTGTTGAATACCTCGATTATGATGCCGATGGCAGTAATTGGGATCGTGAGGAAATACAGGCTTATACGTATACCGAATATAACTTTACCCCAAAATGGTCGGCAGGAGCCGGGGCGCGTTATACCGATATCAATTTTGACAATCTTAATGTTCCCTTTCTGACCGAACGCGCTGATGAAAGCTGGGAGTATTACCTCAGTTCGACTTATCAGGTTGCTCAAGGCTGGTATTTACGTGGTCAGCTGACCTATGTAGATCACCAGTCCAGTATTGCAGCATTCGATTATCAGCGTTTTGTCGCTTCAGTAGGTGTGAGCTGGCGGTTTTAAAATGAAGATTAAACAATTATTGATGATACCCAGGCAGATTATCGTTTTATATACGTTGTTGTTTTGTTTGCTGCCCATCTCCGGTTTTGCTCAGGATGATCAGGTGGTAGGCGAAGTTATCCGTTTACAAGGTGAGGTATCGGTTGTCCGGGCTGCCCAGACTGGTGCGATAGCATTAGGTGATCAGATACAGCGTAACGATGAATTAATAACCTCCGACAATGCTTTGTTGGAAGTCCAATTTACCGATGGCAGCAGTTTTACCCTGGATGAAAATGCCCAGGTCGCGATTGCCCAATACGCACCGGGAGCAGCACCTCGCAGTTTATTGCAACTAACCCGTGGTCGCCTGCGTAGCCAGGTTTCCAGTGCCTTTTCCAGCCGTCAGGATAGTTATAAGGTAGAAACCCGTGAAGGTGTAATGGGGGTTCAGGGCACAGTCTTCGAAGTGGTTGCAGCAACCCGGGAGACATCGGTTTATGTATATTCCGGAGTGGTATCCGCGACCAGTCAGGATCCGGGTTTTCCCGGTGCAACCTTGTTGCAAGCAGGTGACTTCATCAGTATTCGCTTAGGGGAACCAATCCGGCCGCCTACCAGGTTCTTTGGTGCTGCCGACGAGGCCGCTACTGCCAGTAATGCAGACGCAGTGATCGGATCTGGTGGTGACCAGGCAATTATTTCCGGTGGAGATCAAACGGTCGATCCAACTGCGCCGGCGCCTACTACAGCTGATCAACCGGCGGGTGAAATGGGTATGGCACCACCGCCACCAAGGCCACCGTCTGGAGGATAGCCCGGATCGGGTACCAGTGCGGGGCCACGGCTTTAATTTGATGAGAATGTTTTTTTAATTGTTCGGAGTAGCTACAGGTAACAACCAACATGTTCCAAGCAAAAATGCCATTAATGCGGTTATTTCGTAAAGCATTAATATTATCTGGATTCATGATGATCCCGGTTTTCAGTCAGGCACAGGTTATTAATGTCGACCCGGGACAGGTCAATTTTAATATGGGTGATGGATTATGCAGTTTGTATGAAGCTGCACAATCCATTATCGACGGCAACCCGGCTGATGCCGCTTGTGAAGTGCCGATTCCGGGGTTGAATGTCATCAGTCTGGCAGCAGGCAGTGTCTATATGCTGGATGCAGACCCGGACCTCGATAGTATTTATCTGCCAATCGCAGATTTTATTCTGGATGGCAATGGCGCGACCATCATGCGGGCACCGGCGGGGCCTGAAATCACCATGCTGTTGTTCAACAATGTCGGTGGCATTGATAACCTGACTTTGGCCAATGCAGGGGCTGGAACCGCGGTTAGCCTGTTCGCTCTGAATGTCAGTATAAACAATGTCGATTTCGTCAATAATGGCACCAGCGTCTCCATGAGTACCTCTTCTAATATCAGCATACAAAACTCTACTTTCCGAGGTGCCGGAACAGAGCTGGGGATTATTGCTTCGGAAGCCTCATTTGAAGTTCGCAACAGTACATTTTCTGGCTTGAATACCGCCATTGATATCAATACAGGCTCGGTTGCGCTCAACAATGTCACCATTGCAGATAATCAAACAGGTATTACCGCTTCTATGGCTGGTGGCAGTATGATCAGCAACACCATTATTGATAACCCTACTGGTACCAACTGCACCGGCGAGGTGCTGGTATCAGGCGGTTTTAATATCGATTCAGATAGTAGTTGTGGGTTCAGTGCCGCTGGCGATATGAATGGAGTGGATCCATTGCTGGGGCCATTGGCGAATAATGGCGGATCTACATTCACCCACCTTCCTCAGCTTAACAGTCCAGCTGTTGATGGCAGTCAAGCTGCATCGGTGCCTTGTGAAAACAACGATCAGCGTGGTGTTTCAAGAGACTTCGACGGTGATGGTGATTTAACCGCTGATTGTGATATCGGTGCAGTTGAGGTCGAAGTATTTGATCTGGACTTATCGGTAACGAGCATGGTCAGCATGCCTTCTGCCTTACCGGGGGATTTCCTGTCCTACACCATTACAGTAAGTAACGCCGGTCCAGCCGGTGATGGCATGGTGGATGTGTCGACGCCTTTCCCTGCGGAATTGATCAACGTCAGTTGGAGCTGTTTTGCAATGTCGCCATCGCAGTGTTCATCAGGTGATGTCGGGGATATTATCGACACTGCCTCGATAGCCAATGGCGATAGTGTGCAATATAACGTCAATGCACAAGTTGACCCCATGGCCACTGATGATTTCTTTACCACCACCACGGTCAGCGCGGGTCCGGGTTTGCTGGATACAACACCGACCAACAATTCCGCCACCAGTGGCGTTATGCTGGCGGTGCAGAATTTCGATCTTACGATCAGCAAAACAGATAATGTAACTACAGCTAATCCTGGTGATTTGCTTACTTATATAATTAGAGTGGATCACATCGGTGACTCATCGGTTTCCGGAACGGTCACTGATATGTTCCCGGTGGGGCTGACCAATGTTACCTGGAGTTGTACACCTGGTTTAAAATCTGGATGTTCACCCGCGGGCACCGGTGATATTAATGATTCAATATTCCTGACATTCGGTGATTTTCTGGAATATACGGTAAACGCCACGGTTGATCCGGGTTTTACCGGCACTTTAACCAATACAGCTACGGTGGCAGTGGATATGCCGGCAGTAGACCCGAACCTGGTTAATAATGTCGCTACGGATGACACCATCGTGGTGCTTCCGAATACTGATCTGGCTATTACCAAAACCGATAACCTGATTACCGCCAGTCCTGGAGACGTATTAAATTACAGTATTATGGTTGAGCATTTGGGGGATGTTGCAGTGCCGGCAGCAACAGTCACTGATTTATTTCCCAGTGGCCTGATTAATATCAACTGGTTTTGTATTGCCGATCCGGGTGCGAGTTGCCCCGCTAATGGTAATGGTGATATCAATGCTGCGGTTAGCCTGAATCCAATGAGCAGTTTGACTTTTACAGTCAGCGCTGAGGTTGATGCAGCTTTTACCGGCAGTTTGCAGAACACTGCCGATGTAGTCGTCAACCCACCTGAGGTTGATCCGGCACTAGCTAATAACTCCTCCACCGACATGACGGAAATAACGCCAATCATGGCTGATTTAGTGATTAGCAAAATGGTTGATTTGGCAGAAGCAAATCCTGGTGATGTGATCACTTATACCGTCATAGTGGAACATTTGTCGGGCCAGGCGGGTAACCCGGTTGAGGATCCGGATGGTGACGTAATACTTGTGGAAGCACTGGTAACCGATACGTTTTCGCCATTATTAACGAATGTGAATTGGACCTGTACTGCCAATGGTTTTTCTGAATGCGTGCCTGCAGGCACAGGGAATATCAACGAAGTTGTGTTGATCAACCAGGATGAACAGCTGATATTCACGATTACCGGTACTGTAGTTCAGGGAGCAGCAGGTGATATTCTCAATCAGGCCAGCGTTACAGCACAGTCTGCGGTAGATATCGACCTGTCGAATAATACCTCTGCAACAGTTTCAACGACAGTCAATACAGCATTTGACTTGAGTATTACCAAAACCGACGGGCAATCATCCAGTACACCTGGTTCAACTCTGACCTATACGATTATTGCCAGCAATAACAGTGACAATACCATTAATGCAGCCAGGGTGACTGACATACTTCCGCCAGCACTGGCAGATGTCAGCTGGACATGTACGGCTGGGTCTGGTGCAAGTTGCAGTGTGGCCTCAGGCACAGGTGATATTGATGTTCTGGTTAACTTTGTGGCCAACAGTTTTGTCACTTTCTCAGTGTTAGCCACCATCAGCGAAAATTTTGAAGGAACCCTGCAGAACACTGCCAGAGTCTCCACTCCTGCTGGGATTGATGATCAGTTCCCGGGGAATAATCAGGCAACAGATACCACCATAATTGGGGCTCAGGCAGATTTGCACGTCACCATGCTGGTGCCCGATCAAGTCGTCAATGGCTCCACTTTGGTGATCGATGCGGGAATACTTAATTTTGGTCCGAATGATGCGGTTGAGCTGGTTCTAAGAAATCAGTTTTCAGCTGGTTTGATATTGCAATCAGTGGATTCGGAATTGTTTAGCTGCGCTGAATCGATGAGTGCGATGGTGATCTGTCAGGCCGATAGTCTGCCAGCGAATAATTTGGCGTCATTAAGTTTCACCTTTGAGGTCAACGCAGCTGTAGAGGAAATGGTGAGCAACACCTTAACCATTGCGGCGGATACGGCTGACCCGATGCTGGCCAATAATCAGGTTACTGGAACAACCCTGGTGGTGGCACCATTAGCATTGACTCCGGATGGCAACACCCTGCCAGACGCCAGTACCGGCACAGATTATATGGCCACTATTCTGGCAATCGGTGGAATTGATCCAGTTGATATTGAGATAGCTGGTATTCCAGACGGTTTGAATGCTGTTGTTGGTGGCCCTGCATCTGGTAGAGCAGTGCTGATAAGTGGTATTCCTGTAAGAGCAGGGATATCGGAAATTCAGATAATCGCTGAAGACAGCAGTGAACCACTTCAGATGGTGGAACGCAGTTATAGTCTGCAGGTGTTGACTGATCTGGTATTGGCTCCGGATGTGTTGCCTGCAGCCAATACCGATGCTGAATATTTAAGCACAGTGGTGCCGCTGAATGGCGTTCCACCTTATATTATTGAATTAGTCGGCTTGCCTCCCGGGTTAACTCATAACAACGGTATTATCCAGGGGCAACCAACTGTTGTCGGAACATTTGATATACAAGCGGATGCGCTGGACAGTCAGGGCAACAGCGGTGGTCGGGATTACACTCTGGTGGTTCAGTCTGGATTGCAAATACCCGATCAGTCATTGCCACCGGCGGTGATCAATGTCAGCTATGGCTATCAACTGATGTTCAGCGGAGGCCAGGCACCGAATAGTTGGAGTGGCGGCAATGGCTTGCCGGCCGGTTTGACATTATCCGATACGGGTTTTATCAGTGGTGTGCCCCAGGCGGTAGGTGAGTTTAACTTTAATGCAACGGTTGGTGATACCGCAGGAGGCGCCAGCACCGGCCAGTTCATTCTCGATGTGTTACCGGAAGGTCTGGTGCAGCAGCAAATCATTTTCCCCAATGGTCTGGTTGGGGTGCCTTATGAAACACCAACTGCGGTTGCAGGTGGTGAGTTGCCGTATGAATGCATGTTGCTGGAATCAAATTTGCCACCGGGTTTGGTGTTGAACGGTTGTAACCTGGGTATTTCCGGGGTTCCGTTGCAAGGCGGCAGTTTTGAATTTGTGTTGGCTGTGGTGGATAACCAGGAACCCAGTCAGACCTTGATTATTCCCGCCCGTATTCAAATTGCCCAACAGACACCTATCCCCATTGATCAACCGCCTGATCTGGGTTTTCAACCGCCTTCGAATGTTCCAGTTGGCGATTTTGGTGTTGACTCACCAGCTGATGGGTTTGCGGACGAATCGGCTCAGGCAGTCGCTGTTGATGCTTTTGGTAACCGTTATCTTACCGGTTTTGGATGGAATGGCGGCAATTATGATATCCGCATCCTGAAATATGATGTAGACGGTAACCTGGTCTGGTCACAACGGTTTGATTCAGGCAGCCAGGATTATGCTTACGGCATCACTTTAAGTCCACTGGATCAGAGCTTGTATGTAGGCGGTTACAGCCTGCAGGGTAATCAATATGCAGCGGTACTGCTACGCTATGATCTGGCTGGTGTATTACAGCAAACTATCATTGACGATATCGGCTCACAGGTTAAGGCTTACTATGCCTTGCAAGCGGATATGAGTGGTGTGTATGCAGTTGGTGAAAATTACAACGGCAGTGACTTTGATGGGCTGGTGGTACGTTATGACCATGCCGGCAATCGGTTGTTTCAGATATTGCAGGACAATGGTGATTCGGAAACGGCTTATGCTGCTGCATTGAGCAACTGTGATGGTAATGGTGACTGTGACCTGATGATTGGTGGTTTTCAGGGCGATGTCGCACCAACAGGATGGCTGGCTTCGGTCAGCCGTGCCGGTGGGTCGATGCAAATGCTGGCCCAGATTCCTGATTCGATTTTTGCATTGCAACAATTTGCCAATGGTGACTGGCTGGTTGGCTCCAGCAGCAATAGCAATGATTGGGTTATCCGTCGGGTGACCGCTTCCGGTACAAGTATCTGGGCAACTACAGTCAGCCAGGGTGAACGATTGCGGGGTGTGGCTATTGATCAGGGTGGTTTCGTATTGGCGGCCGGTAGTACCTCAGGTCCAGGCAGCAGTGATGGTTTGCTGGTATCGCTTGATGGTCAAGGCCAGCAGTTGAACGCAATGACTTTTGATAGCGGCATGTCCGAGTTGTTTACCGGCAGTCTGATAGGGCCGGAAGGTATTCTGACGTTGATTGGTGAACGCAGTATGTTGAACGATACCCGGTTTTTGCTGCTGAATCTGAACACCGGCAAGGCTTTCTGAGCAGCCCATTGATGCAAATGTATTGTGGTACGGGAGGCCAGTAACAAACAGCACCGGGATGTGCGTTTTCTGCATCGCCGCTGGCAGGTTCTGATATTTGCGCTGGTTGCGTCTGCATTCAGTTTGACCGCTTATTGGTATCAACAACGCCATCACCCGGTATTTCTGGAGAGCATGGATCAGCGCAGCCGCGATGTGGTTTTCCGGTTACGCAGTCCGCCACAGCCGCCTGCTGAAATCGCGGTTGTTGCAATTGATGAGCGAGCCATCAAAGACTATGGTCGCTGGCCCTGGCCAAGGAGTTTACAGGGTGAACTGATTAGCAAACTGAAACAATACGATGCCGGCACATTGGCGTTGGATATTGTTTTTGCGCAACCTTATACCAATGTCGAAGAGGGGATTGAGCAGGATACGGCTCTGATTGAGGCCTTAAGTGCCCCAGGCGCGCCGGTGGTAGGGGGCTATTTTTTCAGGCCTTATAAAAGCCGGTTAAGTGACGATGCTGCATTGGAACAGCTATATGACAATCGGGTCAAGATCAAATTGATCGCTGAAGGTGGTCATCTGAATGATGTTCCGAAATATGAATTCGCAGAAACCAATCAGTCCCACATCGCCGAGTATTTTGACGGGCTTGGGGCATTCAACAGAGAGACAGATGTTGACGGGCTGGTGCGTAGAGCACCTTTGCTATTGCGATATAAGGATGAAGTGTTTCCGTCATTGGCGTTACGTGCATTGGCTGTATATGCCGGGGTCAGTGAAGGACTGGTTGCTGCGCCAGAGGGCATCAGCGAAGTTCGATTAGATACTTTTGGGATTCCGGTTGATGAAAAAGGCCGGTTGACAGCCAACTTTTACGATCAAAATGAACAGCAATCTGGGATTGCCATATATTCGGCGGCTGATGTACTCAACGGAGTGGTTGGCGCATCGGAATTAGCCGGTCGATTGGTGTTTGTCGGAGTAACCGAAATAGGCATTGCTGATTTAATCCCGACACCGGTAAACCCGGTTTTTCCAGGTGTGTCTATGCATGCCACTATCGCGGCCAATATTTTGCAGGAAGAATATTTGTACCGGGACTGGGATACGGTATTGATTGATATTGCATTGATCGCATTAATTCCGCTGATTGGTGTATTGGTGCTGGCTTTGTTGAAGCACTTGTGGCAAATGCTGTTGACCAGTTTGTTATTTGTAATGGTGTTGTCTGGGTTGTTTTACTGGCTGGTGGCGTATAAAAGTCAGCTGGTCAGTTTGTTGTACCCCTCATCAGCAATGCTGGCTGCATTTATCACTTTCGGTATTTATTACGTGATGACTTCGCAGCGCACCACCAAATTCCTGACGGGGGCATTTGGTTCATATGTATCACCAGATGTGGTTGATCAACTACTGGCTCAGCCGGATAGTTTGGGGTTATCAGGTGAGCGGCGTGAAGTCACCGTGCTGTTTTCAGATATTCGTAATTTCACCGGTATCTCAGAACAATTGGAACCGGAAAGGGTGGTGGAAATGCTGAACCGTTATTTCGATAGCATGACCAATACCGTTTTGGAGAACAAGGGTACTTTGGATAAGTATATTGGTGATGCGATTATGGCCATTTTTAATGCGCCGCTGAGTATCGCCGATCATCAAATATTGGCAGCCAGGGCAGCGCTTGCCATGCAGCAGCGTTTAGCTGATATGCGAGCAGAAATCCAGGCAAATTACGCAGTTGATCTGCGGATTGGTATTGGTATTCACTGTGGCGACGTGGTAGTTGGTAACCTGGGTTCAAACCAACGTTTTGACTACACTGTTGTTGGTGATGCGGTTAATTTGGCATCGCGGGTCGAATCCGCTTGTAAATACTATGGCGTGCCGATTATTATTACCGAGTCTATCCGCTCACATATCAGTGATCAGCAATTAGTCCGGCCGCTGGATAAAATTCAGGTTAAAGGTAAAAGCGTACCGGTCAATATTTATGAATTAATGCAGCCAGGTGAGCACAACCAAGTGCTGGCAGAACGGTTCACCAAAATGTTTGACCGGTATATCAAAGGTGAATTTAAGCAGGCCCGGCAGATTTTATTCGACCTGCAAAGTCATGACCGTACTGACCGACCCACACAGCTTTATTTGCAACGATGTAATGAATTTCTGCAACAGCCACCTGCAGTTAATTGGAATGGCGTGTATCAGGCACAGGGAAAATAGTGCTTATGAGGTCTTATATTGATTTTGATATAACAACAAACTGGCCGATAGATATTGTCGAGCTACAAATTCCAGGCGTATCGGAAGCAGAACGATATCTGGCTAAACACCTGCCGCAAGTGCTGGTTGCAGCAAAAAAGGGTAACGCTGCCATTATCAGGCGTTTCGGGGCAGGTTTGCCGGATTTGCCGGATACCGGGTACCGGGCGATGGTTATTTGCCTGGCCAGGGTGGCATTGCGGCATGGAACATTGTCCGATTGGCATTACCACTATCACAATGAAGTGCATTCATTGGATGTGCTTGAGCATCTGCTGGTTCTGACTCAGTATCAGCCAACCGGTCAGCCCAATAACAGCGGCTTGCATCAACTTGGGCCGTGGTCGTGTTTATGTTTGAGTTTGTTCGCAGCTGCGCATGATATTTGGCAGACCAAATCTGGTTACAGTCCAGTGGGTATCGGGTATAACGAGCATGCCAGTGCGGAAGAAACCATGCGGATTCTGGTAGCAATCGGCCTGGATCAGCGGCGTCATCAACCGTTATTTCAAATGTTGCGATGGATGATCTACGGCAGTACTTTTTTTACCGGGCCGATGGAATTTGATGACGCAACATTACCGCCGGGCGCGCTTGCACCGCTAGTGGCTAAACAAATTGTTACCGCGGGTATGCCTGTAGGTAAATTCAATGCTGCCCAGGCTGCTGAGCTGGTGTTATTAGCGACTGATATTGATACCGGTAATGTTGCTGAACCGATTGAACAATATGCACGGCAATCAGTTCGCATGTGCCGTGAAGCACATCGTGGAATCAACTTAACCCAAACAGATCAAACAAGCAGCCAATCGGTTCTGAGGTTCTTGACCAGCAATCAGGAACAATATTTCTTTAATCAGCAGCGCTTTTACAGCCAGATAGCTCGGGCTGCATTATCCGAGGCCAAACAAGAAACGGGTGAGCTGTTGAAGCAGTTGGTCGACTGGCTGCGCAGCCGTTATACCGATGGTGCCGATCAAATTGATGCGTTACCGGTTGGTGAGATCATTATGAATGACTTCCTGGACAAAGCCGCTCAACTTGGACGGCGTCCAACAAGGCATGCCGATGCGAACCAATAATCCCATAGGTTGCTTACCGATAAGTCACTAGGAATTGATATTAGCCTATGCAGATCAAAGGCTTGCGAATAACGACTGACCGGGCCAAAATCCAGAGTAACAAAGGAATCACAATCATGACCGCCAAACCAGCAATGCTGAATATCAATGAGGTACAAAAAACGCTAACCGGAAATGGTGGTGGCTTCATTGCATCAACCGCCAGACTGGGCGCTCAATTGGGAATGACCCAAATGGGTTGCAGTCTGGTTGAACTGGAACCCGGCAAACGTGCCTGGCCGTATCACTTACATTATGCGCAAGAGGAATTGTTTGTGATCATTGAGGGGCAGGGGGCATTGCGTTACGACGGTCAGGAATACGCCATCCGGCAGGGTGATGTGTTTTTTGCTGGTACCGGCCCAGGTACTGCCCATCAGATTATCAACAGCTCAGATGCAACATTAAAATACCTGGCGTTTAGTTCCATGGAAAGTCCGGAAATCTGCTTTTATCCGGATTCGGAAAAATACGGATGTTATGCATCGAAGGATGAAGACAAAGCTCTGCGATTTATTGCACGTGCTGATTCAGCAGTCGGGTATTTTGACGGCGAATGAATATTGAAAACCAGCTAGCACAGCATGTTGCCGAGTAAAGCCTGCAGTTATTGATTATGGGCTTCAACCGATAATTGATCGGTGATCAATAAAAACGCCAACAGAGTATTGTCGGCTTCGATTTTTTCATTAACCAACAAACCTATCACTTCACTGCGCAATGCCTGGATATTCTGTTGGAATACAACCAGCTTATCGGGATGTGTTGCCGCCCGGTTTTGGGCGCTGATGGCCAATGCCCGCATGAAGTAATCATCCAGTCGGTCTTTGCGGCGTTGTCGCCTTAACCGCAGTATAGCCAGCAAAGCTGAAGCCATTGCTATCAACAGCGTTACCGCCAAGGCCATGACTTCTGCATAGCGTTCCAGCAGGTTGGGCGAATCACGCCGCAAGTAGCGGATGGTTCCGGGGTGGGTGGATAAGGTGCGCATCTGATGGCTGGCGGCTTCCTGGTTCAGTGTTCCAGCCAAGGGGTAAATGTTGGTAATTTTAGTGAACTTCTCGTCGATTTCAGCAGCAAGATCGTAGGCGATTTCATTACGCAGCCGAGGACTGCTGACCAATAAAGTGGTTACCGCCAGGCTGATCACCGGTTGATCGTTCAGGGAAGGGTATAAATCGGCAGGGATCAACACCGGATACAGGTTCGGGTGTCGGAAGGCGATGGCTTCAGCCACTGAGCCTCGTTTCCATTGATTTAAAGGTGAAAGGCCGAGCAATTTGAAGCCCGACAACCGGGTGATGGCATCTGGCGGTAGCAGACCGCCGAATATAAAAAAATTTTGTGGGTCGCTACCGAATGGGCTATTCAACAGGGTAGGGGTGTTAGGTAAATCGAACTCATCTCGTAACGAACGCGCCAGCCGATCGGCAATCCCTCCCTCTGGCCCTGTATACAACTGTTCGCTGACCAATAGTTCTGAAAGTGGTGCTTCGGCCAGATGTTGCTTGCTGAGCATGTGCAATACGCTTGGATACAATGCGCTGACCCAATACAGGTCTTCAATCGTCAGTTCAGGTTCTTCCAAAATCGCTAAATCAATCTGCCCATCGACTACGGCTTGTTGCAGTTCTGGTACTGAAGCGAAAGGCTGCAGGGTAATGCGGTGCTCAGTCACAATGTCAGTAAGCGCCTGCGCCATCGCCGGCGCTGGTTCTTCAGGCAAAAAGCCCAGCACCAGTTGTTTGGCATAAACCGGCTGGGATAACCAGCACAACATACTGGTAAACAGAGCTGCAGTAACAGCGGCGTACTTGAATTTCACTTGGAAAATACCCGATGTCAGGGTGTAAAACTCTCGCCGAGTAGTTCGATGGCATTTTGATCGGCACGCTCACGGTATTCGAGTGGGTTGGTGTTCCAGACGGTTAAGCCGTTGGTAAAGCCACTGTGCTCGAATAGCAGCAGCGAATCATCCTCAATTTTAAAATTGGTGTAATCCGGACAGGCCAATTGCCCCATTGACAGATTGGCTGCACACCAACCGCCGTAGCGCGGCAGGTAACGTGCGGGTTCAGCATTAAATCGGGATAAATTGCTCTGATTGGCAAATCGGTATTGCAAACCATTATGTTCTGCAACAAATTCAGCAACTCCAAAATACGGCCCACCGGCTTCAAAATAACTGGTTGCGTCATAACCGCCCAATGCCACACCATCAGGTGAACAGATATCATAATCCTGAGCCTGTGCTGTACTGATCAGTAATAACAGGCTGATTGTGGTCATCAGTAAACAATGAAAATAACGCGCTTGTATCGCAGTAATTGAAAGACATGTTTTGTTAATCAACACTTTTCCCTCCAGTTTATAAAGCCGTTTCATTAAGGGCGGCATATTCATAGCAGGCATAATATACTGGGTTTGTACTTAAACCGTTCAATAATCTGCTGTTTCCTATGCTATTAACAGGCTATAAGACAAGCTTTGCAGGCCAATGCTTTCAAATTGCCTGAGCAGAAGAGGATTGTTGAAGCCACAGGAGTTAGATGTCATGCGTCTGAAGTTCATAAAGCCGCTTAAGTTGCTGGTGTTAATCACAGGGTTGGCAATAGCTTTTCAGGGTAACACCCAAGATAGCCAGGCCTCAGATAACACTGACCGGGCGGTAAAGCCGACATCATATCAGGCGTTGTTAACTTTGTTCACAGACTGGCGTGTATTTGAAAGGCCTGACAGCTTGAACGGCGCACCGGATTATACGGTTGAGGCAATGCGCATTAAGCATCAGCAATTACAAAGCTATCAGGATCGTTTAAGCACTTTTGATATCAGTCATTGGCCGGTAGAACAGCAGGTTGATTATCATCTGGTACGTGCTGAAATGAATGGCCTGGATTTTAATATTCGGGTATTGCGTCCGTGGCAGCGTGATCCGGCTTTCTATACCTCAATATGGACCTACCAAAGCGACACGCCGGCACATGAAGGTCCAACCCATGCAGCGATCATTGAGCTATGGACTTACAGTTTTCCGTTATCAGTTGAAGCTGAAGCCAAACTGACTGCGGAACTGCAAAGCATTCCACCGCTACTGCAGCAGGCGCGTATTAATCTCACCGGCAATGCCCGGGATTTGTGGGTGGCGGGTATCAAAAACATAACTGATCAAGCCAGCGATCTGCAGCAACTGGCTGAGCAGACCAGCAGCGCAGGCAATGCGTTTCAAGTGGCCTTGAAACATGCACAGCATGCAACCGGGCAGTTTGCTGAATGGCTGCAACAACAAGCAACAAGCAAAACCGGGCCATCCGGTGTTGGCAAACAACATTACACCTGGTATCTGCAAAATGTACATTTGGTGCCGCTTTCCTGGGAAGAGGAGGTCACTTTACTAAAACGAGAGCTGGATCGTGCACATGCCTCATTGCGGTTGGAGGAGCATCGCAACCGAAATTTACCTCCTTTAAAGGCCATCTCCAGCGAAGAAGAATATGCTGTGCGGGCGGATCAGTCGGTAACCCAATACATCAGTTTTCTCCGGGATCAGGACATTTTGCCGGTGCGTGATTACATGGATCCGGCCATTCGCGTTCGCACCGGCGAATTTGTGCCGGAAGAAACCCGTAATTTCTTTTGGACGGCGGTGCATTTCGAACCGATGACATTATGGACACACTTCTATCACTGGTTTGATCTGGCACGGATGCAAGTCGAGCCGCATCCCAGCCCAATCAGGCGCGGACCCTCTTTGTATAATATTTTCGATAGCCGGGCAGAAGGTCTGGCCACCGGTGTAGAGGAAATGATGATGCAGGCCGGTTTATATGACGATAATCCTCGAGCACGTGAAATTGTCTATATCATGCTGGCCCAGCGTGCTGCCCGGGGATTGGGTTCACTGTATGCCCAGGCCAATATTTTCAGCATGCAGCAAGCCCGCGATTTTCATGTTGAATGGACTCCACGTGGCTGGATGCGTGATGACCTGGATTTACTTGGTTTTGAGCAGCAATTATATCTTCGTCAACCGGGCTATGGGACCAGTTATATTACCGGGAAATACCTGATCGAGCGGTTATTGGCAGAGCGCGGAAAGCAGTTGGAACCGGCTTTCAAACTATCTGATTTCTATGCGGAAATCGATGCTGCAGGCGTAATACCGGTAGCTTTGTTGCATTGGCAGTTGACCGGGAATGATGAAGATGTTCAAGGTTTATTGAAAGCCCAACAATAAACGCAATGAAATACAAACTTACGGTATCGTTAGTGCTTAGAGGTTGCTGAGTAATATGGAATTGGCCATTGCCGGGATCAGCCTGTTTGGAGTGGCAAACGGTTTTTTGCTGGGTTGCATAATTCTGCTGCGTTATGGCCGTTCACAAATACGTGGACTATATCTGGGTGCCTTGTTGATTTGTGCCTCGCTGGTGATTGCTTTGATTACCCTGGAACACCATGGCTGGGTCAGTCGACAAACCTGGGTTTATATCGCAGAAGAAACACTGAGTCTTTTGTACGGTCCGTTATTGCTCGGTTTTGTAGTCTCTTCAATTGGTAAAAAAAGCTTGCCGATATGGGCTTATGCGCCTTTGATTGTTTATCTGTTGCTGGACCTATTTGCGCCATTGATATTACCTGTGGCAATGCACCCACCACTGGGTATGGAAAATATCATGTGGCTACAGATCAGTTACTTTATTGTTGCTGTACTGATGTATGTCATTTGGCGTATTAAACATCCCCAGCGTCGTTTGAAGGCATATGAAATCTCACTCGCATATATCCTGGCATCGCTGTGTGTGATTCACATAGCACAAATTACCCGTTGGCTATTTTCAGACTGGCCTGTTTTCAATGAAGTAGTCCCATTGGCCGGAACTTTGTGTTTCTACCTGTTTTTGGTTTACGCATTACTGCACTCACGCAGCCTGAAAGGCTTGAGTGAAACACCACAAAGACTTAATCAGAGTGAAACGGAAGCCGGGTATCAATTGCTGTTGAAACAGATGCAATCTGAACGGCCCTATCTACAGACTGATTTGGATTTGGCTGGATTGGCAAGCATGGTTAACTGTTCTTCGAATCAATTGCGGCAAATCATACAAAACCATACCGGTTCAGGCTTTTATGAATTTCTGGCGCAATATCGTTTGGCCGAAGCCAGGCAGTTGTTGAGCGACCCAAGTGAACAGCGATATACCATCGAAGGAATTGCCATGCAGTGTGGTTATGCATCGCGCTCCGCTTTCTACAAAGCATTCAAAGCAAATACGGGTAGCTCTCCAGCTGATTTCCGGCGTCAAATCCTGTCCTCCAGATAAACTGAGAACCTGATGTTGTCCAGCTTAATTTTAATGGGCAAATATTTTGTTTCGAATTAAGCGAGTTGACCTCAGGCTGGTAATGATTTTTTAGCTAGGGTCTTTGTCACAGCTGGCCAATATAGGGCCGGGTTCTTTGGGTATTGAAACGGCTTGATGTGTTGGTTGGTTTATGTCAATGATCTTTTTGGCTACTGTGAGACTTAGGGCCGAGGCCATCTGCCGCTATGGCTATCTGACGAACACGGGTAAACATGTACGCATGCCAAAAATTGGCTACTTCCTGCAATTGACCGCCTAATTTTACTGAATCCTGAGTACCCATCTGCTCAACAGCACGATTATGCATGTCTGTTTCTCTGGCTGATATCTCATGAATCAACCTGGCAATTGCTGTGATCTCCTCAACCGATGTTGGTACCAACTCGAAAACTTTTCTTAGCAGACGAGCAACGTGAACGTCTGCACCGTTGAAAACCGGTTCTGCACCGGGAGATGGCAGAATGATTTTAGCCCGAAGCAGATCAATTGTAAGCTCAAATGACAGGCCGGATAGTTTTGCAAGTTCTTCAGCAGTATCTGCAGTTGCATTGCTATCCCAGTTATCGTGCGCTCCCATACCTATTGTAGCTACGCCGGTGATGGTCCGTTGCAATATAATTGCAACCGAAGGCTCGGTACCTTGATCAATTAAGTCAAGCACCTGCCGAATTGCAGGGATAGGCAGACCGTCACCGTCGTTACGCAATTGGCGGATCAGTATCAGCTTGTCAATGTGAGCTTGGGAATAAATGGCAGAATTTCGTGTTGGTTTTTTGGGAGGAGGTAGCAGACCCTGTTGCATATAAAAATGAATGGTGGCTGATGAAAGCCCGGTTTTTTTTGCCAATTCACGCATTCTCATATAGTTGGTCTCCAAATACAGTCAAAGCTAAGTGGCAATATCAATTTTCAGGGTTGTCGATTGATTTAACTTGTGGCTAACACGCGACTGCTTAAATGCACGAGAAATTATATATTTTGTTTATGACCATAGTATCAGGCTATTTAAAAAAATCACCTTTTAACATCGTAAGCTATGCTGCGATTACCGCACCCAGGACTTAGTCTTGTATGGCTTTCATATATTCGGCTGAATGTTTAAACAGCATATATGGATTAAAACCAAACATACGAACGAATGTGTGTGTTAAATGGGCCGAATCGGTGAATCCAGCGTTATGCGCTGCGATGGTTAAACTTTCACCTTTGGTAATACTTACCAAAGCCCGTTTCAAGCGCCGCCAGAGTACATAACGTCGAATAGTGATCCCAACCTGTTGCTTAAATAGGGTCATGACATGACTGCTGGAGAGATCGACCAGTGAGGCAATGTCTAATAATGATGGTTTATTGGGGAGTATGTTTTCGATGTAATTTTGGATGCTTTGAATACGCGAGTCTATGGTTTTCAAGCCACCTGACGGGCAGAACATGCTTATAACATCGCTTTCAATCCATGCTTTTGCCTCCTTATCAGTAAACCCTGAGTCATAAAGTTCGTCAAGTTCCTCTATGAGTATTGGCGAGACATGAATAGGTGCAATTCCATTTTGTGCTCTGCTGGCATAAATGGAGTTCTTATAACTCCAGTAATGTGGATGGTTAACATCGATAAACACAGTCACAAAACGTCCTTTAACTTCAGCCTGAAACCGATGTCCGGGTAATGCCACGAACCCGTACCACTCATTCCAGTTTGACTGGTTGTTGGTTCTTATACGACATGGAGGGCTAAGTACATAGGTAATCTGCAATGCATAGTGGCGGTGAAGTTTGCTAGTAGCGTTGGAACCGGCGAATAAGCCAGAATCCGGCCATAGATAAAACCATCCAAGTTCCCCAAACGATGTATTCATTAAGCAGTTCTCATCAAAATATAAAGTTTAACTTAATACTTGATACTATATCAGATGCAAGCCGCTGACGACAAGCTTATAAAGTCAGCATTGGCACTGAAATACCAACAAGTTGGTATATGAAAACGTGGTGGTGGATGCAGGCAGGCAGCTTAATAGAGTAAGCCAACCTATCGCGCTTGAAGTGTTTAATAGCAATTGTAGCATTGCTACGAAATCTTACGTTTATACAATTATTAATGCTTTTGACTGGCTAGTATCTGTAGGGATTAAGGCTGGAATCATTATTAATTGGAGAATTTGCTCAATGAGCACGAGGAAATTATTAGCGCTTTTAATCACCTGTGGTTTGGCTTCGATCAGTGTTTTTGCCAGTTCTGATAACCCGGATACCGCTGGTGGTTCATCTGAGCCAACGCTTTATCATTCCGGAGATATCGACAACATTAATCTTTTCAATGGGGCACTGGGGTTAACTATTCCAATTGGTCAAATGTATACCGTTGATGGTGGTTTCTCGTATAAGTTTCAACTGTTTTATAGCTCTGACATATGGAAGCTAGCAAGCAAAGTTTGTTCCGATGGAGGTGCTGAAGAGTTCTCCGAGCCCAAATTCAGCCCGGGTGGTTTGCAGCTTGGGTTGGGGTGGCGGTTGAGCCCATTTCCATCGTTGGTTAGCGCTGGTCAACAAAATACCTTTGTTGATAGTGATGGCAGCAGCCATGCGTTTCGCCTTGTTGGGGAAAATGATACAACTTCAATATCACAGGATGGTGATTATTTTCGCTTGAAAGATTTGAATGCCACCAAGTTGGTGGAATACCCCAACGGTTATACAGCGGTGTTTAGTAGTGTTTCCAAGCATATAAATGATTCTTTTGGCCAAACCGTTCTGGATTATGACTCCAGTGAGCCTGGGGAGCTGACAATAACAGACCTGGCAGGTAGAGAGCATAAGGTGTTTTTTGTATCCAGCGGTCCTCCCCACAACACAACCAGAGTCACAAAAATAGAATTGCAAACATTCGGTGGGAATACCGCTGAATATATTTTTAATTACACAGCTACGGATATCGAACGCTGGACAGCATTTGGAGGTACTTGCGTAGGTATTGAAAATGTAACCATTAACCTTCCTTTACTCACATCGGTAACCTTGCCGGATGGCAGTAATTATTCGATCTCGCAATATAACAACAGTGGACCTATCAGTACGCCGGATGACCCGTTTGATCAGGAGTGGGCTGCACCTGCTCATATTAAACAGCTGACACTTCCAACGGGTGGTGGGTATGAGTGGCGTTACAGCGAAAACCCACAAGCGATATCTGGGCCACACCGGGTTCTGAGTAAACGGATATTTGAAGCAATTGATTTACCTGGTTCTTTGGTGGGTATATGGCGTTATAAAAAAGATGCTGACAAGGTAATTATTCGCGATCCATTGAATAATGAAACCGTTAATTACTTTGTATACGGTGACTTTACTACGATTACAGATGCTGATCAGGGCTGGTCTTCGCACTGGTTTAAAGGGTTGCCTTTTGAATTTAGTAATTCAACAGTTACCAGTTCTCATCCCGACACAGAAATTGACCATACGCTTTATCTGTCTGCAGAAATATATGAAGGAACAGTATCGCCAAGCAATCTTTTATTAACAAAGTATGTTCGTTATGAAGTTGATGAGCCGGGCAAACTTAATATTGACCCGCCTCCGCCAAATATACCTGATGAGCAGGAAAAACGTCTGGTTGCTACCAGTACAGTTTATGCCAAGGATGGGGATTATACGGTTGAGACATTTAAATCTGATTACGATGGCCTGGGTAATTTTAGAAAAACCGAACGTTGGGATTCATCAACGCCTGAAAATATACTTTCAGTATCTACTAATTACAATGCATTTCTCACAGGTGACGAAGACCCCGAGCTGATTTCCCCGTGGTTATTAACAACCTTTGATTACATACAGACAGAATATGCTGGTCAAACTTCGCAAACAGAATATTGTTTTGATAGGGCCACGGGATTTTTATTGCGTAAGCGTACTCTGAGTGAATTCGGTTTAACGCGAAATGCCTACGATATTGTAACAGCCTACCAAATGGAGTTATCTGGAAATACTCCAACGGGTAATGTAGCCACTAAAGAGTTGTATGGAGCTGATATCACACCATTGACAGGTGCTGCAGTTAATGGTGATCTTTGTTCAGATGAGCTTGTAAATGCATTAGCAGTATCACCACGCGGTTATCACCAACAATTTAGCTATTCAAACGGTCGGTTGAATAGCACTGATGTTCTTAACCCTTTAACTAGTGAAGTCATTTTAAGGACGCTCAATAATACCATTGATCATAATACCGGGCTGCCATCAGTCACTCGAACCCCGAATGAGGTGGCAACCACATACACTTATGATGAACAGGGTCGCTTGACGTCTCAGTCTACGCCTGGGTTGCCAACCACTACTTTGAGTTATTGCATAAGTAGTGCTTCAGGTTGTGCAGGGGTTAATTCAATCCGTAACCTCGCTCATTCAACTGATGGTCCAGTTTCAGACAGTACAGTATTTTTTGATGGGTTGTTGCGAAAGATTGAAGTAGAGACAGAATCCACAATTGACGAGTCTCAAGTAGAGACCTTAAGAACCCTGTATCAATACGATGAGCTTGGTCGTTTGATGTTGCAAAGTATTACTGAGCGCGAACCAAGTTTTAGTGGAACTCGTTATACCATGTTTGATTATGACGTGTTCGACAATATTACAGTTATCATTAACCCGGATGGCGCAATAGTCACTACCACTTATACCGGGGCAAGAACAGTGACTACTCACTATAGCAGCGGTGGGAATCCATATCACAAAACGACAATATTTGATCCAGTTAGAGATCTTCCAATATCACGCATTGAACCTGCCGGCAATAATGGTGCGGCAGCGATTGTTAACTATGCATATGATGTAAAAAGGAATTTGATTGGAGTTGATTTTGGTGTTCAATCGCGCACTTTTAATTATAATAATGCAGGCTGGTTAATCGGGAGCAGTGATGTTGAGACATCAAATACACTGGTCAACAGTGACTTTGATGTTTTAGGTAACGCCTATCGCAGTATCAAGGGATCACGCACATTAACAACAAGCTACGATCACCTGGGGAGAGCAGTGATCACTTCAGAAGTGTTGGCTGGTGAAAATCGCCCCATTACAGAATCATACTATGCAGCTTCAAATTCAGGTGGTGATAAACGGGCCGGCAAGCTGGTCAGGGTTAAACGGCATAATTATATACCAGCAAATCCGGCAGATCCGGCTTTAACCTTAATTAATCATTTTGTTATTACCGAAAGGTATAAATACATACATCCAGCAGGGTTGTTGACCCAGTCAGATACTTCTACCGTTGCCTATGATGCAAGTGGCGTATTTCATAATCGACGGGATTTGCTATTTGAAATGACACTTGGTTATAACGCTGCTGGATCGCCTGAATCAACTGGTTATCCCTCAGCAATCAAAGTAGGTGGTCCTACGGCCTCTTTGAATCTAACTTATCAATATAACCATGGTTTACCAGTAGCGGTTGCTGACACTAGCCAACCACTGGTAGCCGCCACTTATTCCAGAGGCATAAGATCCTCACTGTCTTTTGTGAACGGCAATAGGCAGGACATTAGCCTGGATGTATCCGGAATTCCTCGAGTAGGTGAAATTACTCTAACGAATATTATGGAAGATGTAATTTGGAGTAGTGGGATTTATAACTATGATAAATCAGAAAATATTACGGGAATAGATAATGACATATTTGATTACGATGGTGTTGGTCGTTTAACCAGGGGGGTTGTTAGTAATTTGGTTCAAACCGCACAGTACGATCAATACGGAAATATTACACAATTGATCACTGATGGTGAAGGAGTACCTTTCTGTGTCGACCCGGATACAAACCGGTTAAGCGATATGGATGGTGACTGCGAAGTCGATGGTGTTTCTTATAGTTATGATGAGTTTGGCAATATCACCCATTGGAATGACCGGGTGCTTAGTTACGATGCCTTTAATATGGTTAGTGCATCCAATTTTAGCAATCACACGCGATATTTTATTTATGGTCCAGATAACCAGCGTATTGGTGTGCAGGATAATCTGACCAATGAAATAAAATGGACAGTGCGAGGTGCTGCTAAAAATGTGCTGAGTGAGTTTAGCGAGATTGGCAACGAACTGTCATGGAAACGTGATTATGTTTACAGCGGCTCCTCACTTATGGCAGCTCGTCATCCCGGGCCTGGAGGTGTGGAATATCGGTATTTTCATGCTGACCATCTTAGCAGCACCCGCTTGGTCAGCGATCAACAAGGGACAGTGGTTGCTGAATATGACTATTTTCCATTTGGTGGGTTTGCATTTAAGTCAGGAGTGGAAGCTGAGTTAGAAACACATTTATTTACCGGGCATGAACGTGATTCAAATGATGAGTTGGATGCCAACGATGATCTGGATTATATGCGTGCCCGATACTATGCTCCTTATCTAGGGCGGTTCTTAAGTATCGACCCGATTATGGGGAATGCGATCAATCCACAGTCATGGAATCGGTACGCCTACGTTAGAAACAATCCGCTGAGTTTAGTAGATCCCACAGGCAAAGTACCATCCGCAGGCCAGCAAATTATTGAACAACGTCTGCTTGAGCGTGAGGGTGAGAGTCTTGCTGAAAAGCTCGCAAAACAACTTAAAGAAGATAATAACGGAGTACGTGCTCCACTAACAGGATCAGCCGACCAGACAGTTATTGATGAAGTTGCTGCGGGGTTAAATGACACGAAAGAAGGTAAAGTCGTATATACCTATAGTGATGTTAGCCCTAATGTAGATAGAGGGCCTGTTCATGCAAGTGAACAGAATCAATTTAATCGAGAAGTACAAGCCAGTGCTGAAAGTGGCGCTAAGACACATCCCGTAGTTACAGACCCTGATACGGGAGGGCAATACTTTGAGTCTGAAGGAAATGCCACCAGACGAGGAGGAGCACAGCAACTGGTTATTCCTGCTGATGATGTAAATAAAATAAGAGCGTTCGGGAAAAGGGCATTTAAAAAGACAATAGCGGCAGTCCCATATGCTGGTACAGCACTAACTGGTATTTTTTATGGCCCCCAGGCTGCTGCAGTCGAGCTGGCAAAGGATGCCAGTGGGCCAGTTGGAATTGTATACGACGTTGGTGACCTGGCAGTAACAGTTGGAGGGGGAATAAATAGCACACATGTAGGCCAGAGTCTTGGTGGAGCCATTTCTGAATTTGTTTCTGATGTGCTGTGTAATTGTAACTGATTAATATGGATATATTTATTAATATTTTATATTTAACAATAATTGTTGAGATTTTTTAAAAATATCACTAAATATCAATAATATGTGATTTCTATTTTTAGAAAAGGCAAACAATAATGTATTCATAAAATTATTGCATATAGTGGTTATATAAATATCAATACTAGGCATTTATTGAAGGTAATAAAATAGGAAAAATTCGTGACTCAACCTTTAACAAGATATTCTTTTGTCATCCTCGTAGTGATGATGTATTCAATAAATATAGCACTCGCCCAGGGTCAGGCCTGCACTGTGGAATACGGCGCAGAAGTCGTATCAGGCCCATTTTTTGATCAACCTACATGTGGGGAAGACAATGCTGTAACTGTGGTCTTGAGGAATACTGGAACAAAAGCCTGGCAACGGATCACCGACCCCAATCAAGGCCCGGGTGATGTTGGCTTTTTCTTACGCAGAAACCCGCCAGATTTTGAGTTACCTCCATTAGATCCACCCTTCCCCCCGATTGTAGGAGGCTCGTTACCAAGTGAAGAACGGTTGCAAATTGGTGAATTGGAAGTTATTGAGTGTAACGAAACCAAAGAATTCACATTTCATTTAAATCCGTTGGAAACCAGCGACCGTGGTTACCATTATCCCGCGTTTGTTTATCAAATGGTTGATGAATGGGATACATTTTTTGGTGATTTTATTTGGTCCGATGCTTTTGTTGGATGTCCTGACGACCCGCCACCACCTGATTGTGAGGGAATTAACTGGGACTCGGATCTTGCCTGGGTAAATCAACCACCCATAAAGATGGAATGTGGCCAGGAATTTGATGCCCAATTGATTGCCCAAAATACCGGCTTGCAAACCTGGACCACGGATGCAGCTGTACAATTAGCGGCTCGTGTGGGTGCCAATGAATTTAGTGTTAGTGCACAATCCTTGCCTGGTGGGGTAGATGTGGTTTGCCAGGACACCACTACCTTCAATATTCCAATAACCGCACCTTATGTGAACTTCGAAACCAGCAGTGATTTGCATTTGCAAATGCGCCGGAATAATTCGAATGGATGGTTTGGTGACAGTTCGCTGGCACAATCAATAAGCGTGGTATGTAATGTGCCCATACCAGGCGATGATGAGCTATCCATATGTGGTGATAAAGCCATTGTTGATGTGTTGGCTAATGATATCAATACCAGCGGTGTTGAATTGCCGATATCTATGGGTGTGTCCAACTGCCCAGGCCCGGTAGTTAACCTGGGTAATGGTTTGTTTGATGTGTCCGAATCACTGGCTGCTGAATCTGACTGTAATTTTGAGTATCAAACAGGCACCGGTGCGCTGGCTCGATTTGCCAATGTCACATTACATCGAGGATTGGCTTGCAGCGTTCCGGACAATAATGATGTTCCGCTATTATCCGTCCATCCCATCAATAAGCGGTATTTTATCAATCCAGAAGGTGATGCGGTGTACCTGGCTGGTGCCCATGTATGGCAAAACCTGCAGGACTATGGCCCAGGTAATCCACCAACCACCAGTTGCAATTTTAATCAGGGTGAAGCGCACAATTGCGGTGTTGAAGAGTGGCAGTATCTGCGCGCCCGTGGGCACAATTTCACCCGGGGCTGGCATTGGGAACAGGAACAGGGATATGAAGGAACTACAGGATATACCACCCGACCTATTCCTTATCTAAAAGAAGCCAATGGGCTTTATAACTTGAATGCCTACGATGAAAATTATTTTAACCAGCTGAGAAATCGAGTAGCTGCTGCACAGGCCAATGGCCTGTATATCAGTGTAATGTTGTTTAATGGTTGGAGCATACAACAACGGAGCACAGAAGAAGGTGATGACCCATGGTTAGGGCATCCATTTCACATTAACAATAATTCCACATGGAGTGGTGGTTTTAATCCGGACATTGATGGAGATGGCGGGGAAGAAGTCCATGCCCTTATACATAGTGAAGTGACAGCAGTACAAAAGGCTTATGTGGAGCGTGTCGTTCAAGAGCTGAATCAATTCGACAACATTATCTGGGAGATTTGTAACGAGTGTGGTGATAGCCATAACCAGATTTCAAAAGCCGCTACGGTAGAATGGATGGAAGACATGGCCGATCATATCCGCACGTTGGAAGGTGCTGAAGGCATGCAGCAACATCTGATCTGGTTAAGCGCGCCCTGGGGAGGTGCTAATGCTGAACTTTTAGCAAGCAGTGCAGAGGTGGTGGCTGTGTCAGGTGGTGTTTCGCACCATCAAAGCCCACCCGCTAATGATCCCAGTGAGCATGAGAAAATCGTCATTCTCGACTCTGATCATATCGATAATCCCAGCTGTGTGGATTGGGAGCCTGGGCGAGAACTTTGGTGTGGCTATGCCTGGCCGTGGAAAGTATTTACCCGGGGGTATAACGCTGCATTAATGGATACGGTTAGAACCGTATACCCGATTGGGCCAATTGGCCCTGCCGATCCGGTATTTGACCCACCGGTTGAAGCAACCCGGTTTGCACTCGGCCAGACTGCTCGTTATGGCAATGAGGTTATCCAAAACCTCGCCGGCATGCAGCCAAGTGAAGAATTGATTGTGTCCCAGATCGGAGGGGAGGATTTGCGATATGTGCTGGCAAACCAAGGGCAAGAGTATCTGGTATTTCGGCCAGAATCCGGTTTGTTCGAACTGGAGCTGCTGGCGGGCAATTATGCTTATCACTGGTTTGATATACAAGCAGAAAATGGTATCGGTGCGATTATCAATTCGGATGCATTGACGGTTAGTGCAGATGGTGCCCAAGCCTTCGAGTCAACTGGCCCCAATCACGTGCTGTACATTGTAAATGACCAACCGGATGTTGAACCGGTAATTACACTGACGGCAACACCTACGGAAATCACCTTAGGACAAACAACTGTATTTGCGTGGAATGTGCAAAATGCTGCGGCTGGCAGTTGTATTGGCTTTCTTAACAATGAACAACTACCGGAACCATTGTCATTGCCGTCGGGTTCATTCTCTTATACACCAACGGCAACGAGCGCTTTTGAGGTTGAGTGTAACTGGAGCATGGGTGTTGTTTCAGATTCGGTGACTGTGACCGTCACTGTCACCGGGGTGGATCTGATTGCTAGGAATGACCCGGGCGAGGGTGACCCATCGCTGACATTCACCGCTCCGCAAGCCAGTTATGAAGTGCCCTATGCATTGCTGTTCAGCAATGATGAACCATCGGAAGGCATAACAATTGCTGAACGTAGAAATCTCACGGAAGGCGTGTTAACAGATGGAGTAGAGGCTTTCACTTATGAACCACCGGTAGGCTTTATCGGAGGTGAAGTGACATTTGAATATGCCATCACTTCAGATGGTATGGATCGGTCTAATTTTGCCTTGGTGACAAT
The DNA here is from genome assembly GCA_021772985.1 of Gammaproteobacteria bacterium. Classification (GTDB taxonomy): domain Bacteria; phylum Pseudomonadota; class Gammaproteobacteria; order Xanthomonadales; family Wenzhouxiangellaceae; genus JAJFKX01. The sequence continues at coordinate 57,988 of JAJFKX010000014.1, read as the reverse complement.
GAATATACCGGCAATTCCATCCATCATTGCTCGTGATGACCCTGATGAAACGGCTGTGTTAAATAGTAATGGAGTGAACTATAGGCTACTCCATTCTAAATTGGTCGATAACGATTCACATTCTGATCTTGTATTAATCGAGATACCGGAAGGCCTTTATAGTCAGCCTTCTGTGGGTTCTCTGAGTCTGGATGGGGGTGTTGGGCCCAACGATGTTCGGTTCAAATACACACCACCAAATCCATGGTCCGGTGGAACAGTAACATTCACTTATCAGAGTCGGGAGCGTGCTGATCACAGCAAGGTTTCTAATGTGGCCACCGTAACGATGCATGTGCCTGCTTTGCCGGGACCTGCCATTTTAGTTGCCAATGATGACCCTGATCTTACTATTCCTGATCTGCTTACGTTCCCGGTGGCCCAGGGACAATATAGTTTTTGGCAAAATATATTGTTTATCAATGATACGATTGATGGAGGATCTGCATCAGGCGCCGCGGTGTCGATCCACCCCGATGAATATACCTTGATAGATACCAATGCAGGCGAGCTGACAAGAACAACCAGCCCGCCTTATTATTTCCACTTTACCCCAGCGACGGGTTTTGCTGGTGGCGAGGTCAGGTTTACCTATCAGTTCCGATATTTGTCGCAAACTTCGCCTCTGGCTACAGCGACGATGACACTACCGGCAACCCCGCCGGTTTTAACAGCGGTTAATGATAACGTGGGGTTATTGGGACTGGCTTCAGTTTACGATTTTTATGAAGCTGATTTGATCACTAATGATATCGCCCCTCCAGGTGATACCGTATCGGTGAGCAGTATCGATCAGCCTACCATACCGCCTGGTGCGAATATTGAGCATTTTCCCAATGAGACACCACAAAGATTCCGGATGACGCCTCCTGCTGATTACGATGGTGACATGGTGAGGTTCGACTACACGATTACTGCAGACAATGGCGGTGGTGGTTCGACTGCAACTGCAAGATTGTGGCCTTTGATCGCAAATGATGATGGACCGTTTACTACTTGTGATCTGCCTATAGAGATTCGTCCGCTGGACAATGACAAAGGATACAGTCTATCCATTTATGAAATTGTGCAGGCCCCTCAAGGTGAAGTCAGTATTTCACGCAGGCCCCCAAGAATTACCTACACACCACCAAGTAATGGTTTGTTTGTGGGTGATGATTCCTTTTCCTACCGGGCTATCGATAAAGCAGGTAATTTGTCAGCAGAAGCGTGGGTACAGGTAAATGTTCTATCCAGCTTTGTGTGTATGGGAGGATCACTGACAGCCATCGATGATGCGCTTAATCTGATGGTTAATGTTGATGGTTTTGTTGATTTCAGTCATTCGCAGCTATTGGCAAATGATACATCAGGTGGCCCATCGGTATGGATCGATGAGCCCAGTGTTACTCAACCTGATAGCGGTACACTTGAAACCATTCCAGAAAGCGATCCACCAGAATTTCGATACACCCCACCAGCAGGCTTTATCGGTGGAGAAGTGGTCTTTCAATATGCGATTACCGATGGATCTACGGTATCGAATCAGGCAACCGTTACGCTTTCAATAAGTCAATCTGAGCCGGATATCGAAATACTCGATTTCACTGGCAAGTATAAGAAAGACAATATCTCCAATCTGACCATAGCTGATTTCACTCCGGCAATTGAGTTGAGTTGGAGCGAGCCCAGCCACCCTGCAGGATTGGAAAAATATCAGATCGTGCTGGAAAACACGGTCACCGGGCAAGTACTGAATTCATTCGAGGTAACAGCACCGGCAAATGAACACACACTTGAAACCAGCCGTTTGAAGCCAGGAGTAAGCTACCAAATTAAAATTCGAGTCAAGGCTAACGGGCCTGTTGAATGGGGGCCTTATGCTGAAACAGGAACGTTTAAGGCGCGCTTGCCGGCAACATTGATCTGGCTGCTGGCTAATTAAATTCCAGCTGTCAAAACCAAGTTCATTACTGAGGAGAATAGCAATGAGTATTAACCATCTTAGACCACTATTATACAGCCAGCGGAAATTTCATCTTGCAGTAACTGTATTATTTATAACATCACTATTTTTTATCAGCAGTGCCAATGCTGAAACAGTTTGGAGCAGCGAAGCAGGTAGTTTCAAAATTGTTAGTGTTGGAATTGGAGGAGCGTTTAATGACAATTTTAACTGGCAAATAAAACTGGACCCTGCCCCGGCTGATTGTGCGGGTGGAAGCTTATGGGGGATGCACCTGTCAATACGCCCGTCGGCCTGGTCGACAGCCTACAAAGCAGAAGAAATAAAAGACATGATTTTGTATGCGCAGTCCATGGATATTCCGCTAAGAAATATCGCTTATACCTATGACAGTGCTTTACCTTGTGACGGGCCTGAAAATAAAGCCCTTGAGATACACACGGTTCACCTGGCAGATCAATAAGGTTATTTGAGCGGCAATGCTGATCATCTATAGTCTTTAGTTAGGAAGCTTTTTGATGTATATCTCGAGCCTATGATCTTAGTGCAGTGAGCTGCTGAGTTATTGTCACTGTCGTTACAAGTATTGTGTAAGGTGCTGTTATTTTGGTGCAAGTATTTGTCATTGCTGTGATCTTAGGTTTGCAGGATTTAAGGCGTAGCACATGTCACACCGCTGGGCGTGGTCAATCGAGTAAGGTTCTGACTGCCACTACCAAAAGACGAAATACTGGATATATAATCAATTGCCCCGGTGCTGCAACCCAGCTCAAGCTCGATACGCCCCCAGGGATTGGCAACCACGGTTGATGGGTCAAATTCGGGGCCGAAAATACCACCGCTGGGAATTCTGACTTGATCGACAATGATACGTTGGCCATCGAGTGTCCCAACACCGGAGAACCAGGCCTGATTGCCTTGGTTGTCATAACTGTACCAGGCTACCAGGGCCTGTGTGGCGCTGATTTCCTGGACAACAAAACCCTCTCCATCGTGATCAGGATCAAACCATGAACCGCTGATGCCCATGGCAGCGCCGGGATCGCCGTTACATGACAATCCGGCAATCGAAGTCAGGCGCACCAGGTTTTGGATATTCAGCACACCATCTACCTGATGATAAAGATCGGCGCTGTTACAGTGATTAAAGCGTACTGCTGCTGCTCCGCTGGTGAGCCGTTGTACACTGGCAGGGTCGAAATCGTCACCAAAAATGCCGCCGATGGGTGCTTGCAGGCTCTCGAATATCAACGTATCACCGATGATTGGGCCAACGCCGGTATGCCAGCGTTGATTACCTTCACCGTCGTAGGTAAACCAGGAGGCAACCCCGCGATTGTTATCCAGAATTTCGATCAGCAGACCTTCACCGTCATGACTGGGATCAAACCATGCGCCGGAAAATCCGCCACTCAGTGTGTGCATAGATTCTTCGCCGTTCGGGGTGCCATTCATGTCACGGTCTATGCCAAGACGAACAGCCACCTCAGCAGGCACAGCTGTCCAGGTTTGTGATGCTGTTTCTGTAGCATCAGCACGCAGCTCACTAATGGTCAATGCAGCATCTGAATTATCACTGAGCATCAGATTGCTTTCTGGATCATAAGTCCAGCCCCGTCGACCATTGTTTGTTGCTGTGTCAGCAATCAAGCCAATTCGACCAGCTGCTGCGATACTCGCCAGCAGATCCAGCCTGGTGTTGTTTGAGTCGATGAGTTTCACCTGCTGTCCTACCGCTGCATGGCTGTCTTTGGAAATTGGTGCGGGATCATCAATGGACAAGTTGATTGCGGGCAGGTCTGATCCAGAGAACGCCAGCATTAAGGCTACCAGATCGGCGGTATCCTGGACTGTGTTCAGATCAAAAGTCTGCAGGTTGACGAATCTTGCAATTGAATCCACTGTGCCGTCGTGCAAAAACCCAAAGCCCGCCCGGCTTTCCTGTTGGGTGGCATCAAAACCTACTTTTTCATACAGATTGCGAAGTTGGGGAATTTTGATGCTGACATTACTAGATCCGTCGATGGAAACGATGCCCAGGCTGTTTTCTCCCAATAGGCCAGTTGGTCTATGCATGCCGCCAATACGCACTCCCAGTGAACGCAACACCGAGTTGGCACCCATGCCGGTGGGTAAAGTGTGGCAGGAAGCACATTGCAATGAACCATCGGTCAGGTTGAACCGGTAGATCGATAAGCCCCGAGACGCATTACCGTTAGGCAACGGTGTACCGGCTGCTGCAAACCGACCGGTGGCAAAATGACCAGGCAAGGGCAAGTCAGCCGGCAGGCTGTTGTCCAGATTGCGGAATGGATTTGGAGGGAAAGTAATTGTGGCTAAAAAGTCTTCGAAGCGTTGCATTTCATCAGCAGAAAGCTGTGTGTCGTCACCCAGCAAGCCTTCGAAAGCCGGGTTGAATTCTTCGATGCCGGCCCGGTCACCACGCCAATGAAAGGGCTCGTTGCCGATGATATCCTGCAGGGTCTGGGTAATCATCGGACCTTTCATGGGGTGAAAATCCTCGCATTCCCTGATCCTGGAGGTCAGGCAATTCTGTTGGAACCCGAGCATATCGGAACCGGGATCACCCAGGTCCCAGGCTAGACGGTCGATGCGCGCATCAACGTGACAGGCGCCACAGGAGGCCTGGCCCAACCCGGAGGTGAGGTGGGTATCGTAAAGGAACGGTCGGCCCTCGCTGATTACCGCAGGCGTTGGATCGAAAACGGCTGTGCGGGTTATCTCCTTTTCACTGAGGATGTCGATCACCGAGATGGATTTGTCGAAATGGTTCCAGACATAGGCCCGTTGCCGGGCGTCATCCATGACGATTCCCGTTGGCCCGGTACCTGTTTCAATACTCGTTGCGGTGCTGACTCGTTGGCCATCACGATTAACCACAATCAGATTATTGGAACCCATGCCAGTGATATACAGGCGGGTGCCGGCAGCATTCCAGATAGCACCTCGAGGGTCCCCGACCGACAGATCACGTTGTGCTTGTGCAATGCTGGGTGATTGATAATTCAGATGTCCATTCAAGTCGTTAATGGTTTTGTCATTGAGATCGTCAGCAGTCACTGTTGCCATTTGTACACGCACGAAAGTACCGTTGACCATAGGTTCAAAGCGGACCTGATTGGTAGCATCTGTACCGACTAATGAAATCCCACCATCGACTGGGTTGACTGCTAAAGTCATACCGATGTTCATCAGGCTGCGGACATAGTCCAGTGACAGATCACGGGTATCAATACGGGCGATATCACGATCCGGCAGGTCCCAGCCTATCGGCCTGTTTGAGCGCCCGGCCAGTTCGCCGGATACATAAGCAGTCCAGTCGGTTTGGTTATCGTCCAGCCACTGGCCCTGGTCGTTTTTGCGGACAATCAGGCCTACCGGAGGTGCGGGTGGCAAATCCTGGTTGACGGAGGGTTCAAAGATATTACCATTGTTGGGCGGCGGATTAATCCCGGCATAAGGCGTGTCGCCATCGTTAACGATATTAGCTGGGAAGGATACTGGTGAGTCAGTTTCCAATCCGCCACCCAGCACAGTGGTGGCGTTACCTGACTCAAAAATTGCGGCATACACAAACAGCCCGTCAGGGCTTGTCGCCAGCGCCCTGGGGTCTTCGGCATTGATTGCAATACGTTGCGGATCAGAGCTGTTATCAGTGGGATCGAACACCATTATTGTATTGCTTTGTGAGCAACTGACAAAAGCTTTCCCATCTGAACCAGCAAAAACCACATCGGCTGGTTCATCATCGGTTTGCAGGGTGTCAATCACCCTGCCATGGGCAAGGTCGACAATGCTGATGGAATCAGAAATATGATTGACCACCCAGACTTCATTGTCGGTGCGAAAGCGCACACTGATCGGATCCAGGCCTACCGGAATTGAAGCAAGAGATACTGGTACGCCAGTTGTGACACTAAAGATTTCCAGACGGGCGTCGGCAGTGTGAGCCACGGCCAACCGGGTGCCGTCCGGGCTCAGGTCGATGGGATGGATTGGTGTATTTTCCCAATTAACAAAAGGGATATCCTGCCCGATTCCAGCTTCGCTCAATAGAGCAGTGGATGTAACCAGGAGGACTGTCAGGAAATGTTTGACGGTTGTGTGCATGGGTATCTTTAGCTAACTGATTTTTGGTGATTGCCCTTTAACGGACATGCTGTGCTGATTCATTCCAGGGTTACTATAACCATAGTTATTTTGTGCTTCAGTTGACCATACCATGATGGGCCATACGAGAACATATGAGGTGTGGGTAATGGTATCGGAAATGGAGTCTTTTCATAATGCAAATTAACTATAAAACGTGAGGTCTTTTGCCGCAGACTCGTTCTCACACTGAGCGTGAGAACGTAGCCAATTAGGATGAATCGCGTTGTTGGCGCTTACCGCGCTGAACCCGTTTATACAACTTGCCAAGACGGCGATCATGTTCACGTTGCTGTGCCTGTGATTTCTGAAAATGAGCCTGCTCTTTAAGCAGCTTCTGATAATTGTACAGTCGACGTTGATCTAAGTGGCCATCAGCCAGTGCACGGTTAATTGCACAACCAGGTTCCTGTTGATGCCGGCAGTTATTGAAACGGCACTGTTGGATCAGCTGTTCAATATCATCGAATACAGCATTGATGCCGGTCTCACAGTCAGCCAGTTTTAGCTCTCGCATACCCGGTGTATCAATCAGCAGGCCACCGTTTTTCAGGCGCAGCATAGTGCGTGCAGTGGTTGTATGTCGGCCTTTGTGATCGCGGGCACGCACATCACCAGTTTGTTGTAGGTTTTCGTCCGAGTCATTTACCAGGCTATTTGCTAGTGTGGACTTGCCGACACCGGATGAGCCCAGCAGAGCAATGGTCTGCCCACTTCCACACCAGCTACTCAAAGCGGCTAAACCGCTCATACAGCGGGTATCTACTGCTTCCACAATTAAGCCGTTTTTGAGTTGTTGCACGGCTGTAACCAACTGTTGATATTGATCATTTAGGTCGTTTTTGCTGAGTACCACTACCGGCCAGATATCGGCTTGGTAAGCCAGGCTAAGATAACGTTCGATTCGCGCCAGGCTGAAATCCTGATCACAGCTGCTGAGAATAAATAATGTATCTACATTGGCTGCCAGTAATTGCTGCTGCTGCTGGCTGCCGGCTGCGATGCGTTGCAGCAATGATGTTCTGTTGAGTGCACGAACCAATTGCTGTAAATCTGCACTTAACAGCACCCAGTCACCTACAGTCAAACTGATAGCACGTGGCGGCGGTAACTGAATTTCTCCCTGCTCGGTCCATAACAACCAGTGGCCGCGATGCACTTCGGCAATGCGGGCAGGTAATAATGTTGTACTTTCATCCAGCGATAGCTGGCTTTGAAAAAAAGGTGTCCAACCCAAATCGGATAATTGCAATGTCATTGTTTAACCCAACCATAAAAAACCATGGGAACAGGTTTGCGGATAACGCAAAACCTGGCGTAGATGCCGAAATAAGGAAGGGTTGTTGGTGTGGAAATGCAGCCAATTAACAGCTGCTTACTGATCAAACAATATCAGCGGATCAGATCACAACGAATATTTACCGAGTTCCTGTTGTCGGCAAAAAGGTGGGCGCAATCATGGGCAGCTCTCCGTATTTATTATCCAGATCAGCATATAGTCTAAGCCATGTGGGGCATTTCAGGCAAAATTCAGTTATGGCAGGCAGCTTTGTGAACCTGTGAGGCGCGCCACCTAAGTTAATAAGGCAGCAGCATAGACCATCTGTGAATAAAGGGTTTTTATTAAAAGGAACTTAGTAATGAAAGCTGACGCAACAGGATTGTGGGTACAATAAACAATTATTCTGCGCAAGCATAAAGCTTATAAATCAGAAAAAGCCAGGAATCTCTGATCTGAGCTTCCCAGGAAGTTACCGGAATGGATCGGCTAAGTGGCCTTTCAATCACTACCAGCTCTTGTTTTGCTCTCAGGGTATGCAGATAAGCAGCTAAATTTAAAAAGTTCCAGCCGGCAGCAAAGCTGCCGGCTATGCTCAAGTTTGAGCTTCAGAGGTTAAAAAACACTATAGGTTTAATCCTCATGCGCTTGATTGATTTTATTCGCCGCCGCCCGGACTGCTTCCAGACGGGTGCTATATGAATTGCCCTCCGGCAACCAGTCATCTGCATCTAAAGCATTCAGGGTTTTTATTGCTTCCGGTTTAAGGTTGGAAAAATATAATTCTTTGCCGGAATGCACAGAGTCACGCGCAATATCTACAACCGCACGGGCAGCGGAAACATCCAGGTAAGATACCCTGGAAAAATCCAATACGATCGCGTCGGTGCCCTTTTTGGTTTTTTCACGGAATTGGTGACCCAAATCTGCGACAGCACCAAAACTTAATGGTCCTCCAAAATCGAATATCGTCACATGGCCTTTCGTATCGGCCAATATCTGGTGCTCTTCAGGGCCACTGGTAGCGTGATTGCCCAGGTTTGATTCCAATGCTTCAACCTGCGCCTTGGCAACCTGGCGGACAAATGCCAGCGCAGCCAATACTACCCCGGTAGCAACCGCAGTAATTAAATCGACAAATACGGTTAAACCCAGCACCAAGGCCATCAATATCAAATCCCAGCGTGGTCCGCGATGTGCGGCACGCACGTAGCTCCAGTCAATAATATCCACACCAACTTTGATCAAAATACCAGCCAAAGCGGCATGCGGAATAACTGCAGCCAATGGCCCAAGACCAAGCACCACCGCCAGTAGCAGGACTGAGTGGATAATGCCGGATAAATTGGTCTGGCCACCGGCGCGGATGTTAATTACTGTGCGCATGGTTGCACCTGCACCTGGAATGGCGGAAAAGAAACCGGCTATGCTGTTACCGATGCCTTGACCGATCAGTTCCTTGTTGGACTTATGTCGGGTTCGGGTCATATTATCGGCCACCAATGAAGTCAGTAAACTATCGATGGCACCCAGTACCGCGAGAATAAATGCTGCTTCCAAAACAATGTAAGCGGCATCATGGTCATATACCGGCATATGAATTTCCGGCAGGCCAGTCGGGATGTTACCAAGTACCGGTGCGCCTGGAATAATAAGGCTCACGATGGTGGCGATAATTAACGCGGCCAACGGGCCCGGGATAAAGGTACTAAAGCGGCTTGGCCAGATATAGCCAACCAATAGCGCTGTGCCACCAACTGCAATGGCTGCCCAGTTATGCTGCACAACCATTTCGGGGATCATGGTCAATGCCTGCAAGGTATCGCCAGGCGGGTCGCCGCCGAGTAATCGGCCAACCTGCAGGATAATTATAATGGCGCCAATACCACTCATAAAACCGGAAACTACCGGATATGGTACCAAGCGAATGTATTGGCCAAAACCAAGAATTCCAAAGGCAATCTGCAATACGCCGGCAAGGATTACCGCAGTAAACACCAACTCCAGATTACCTGATAAGCCGGCGAACAAACCTGCAAAGACCACTACCATCGGGCCAGTCGGACCGGATACATTGGTTGGAGTGCCACCGAACAGCGATGCAAAAAAACCTACAATAATTGCGCCATATATCCCGGCTATAGGTCCCGCGCCGGAGGCCACTCCGAATGCCAGTGCCAGTGGTAAGGCCACCACTGCGGCAGTAATGCCGCCAAAAATATCGCCTTTCAAATGGGAAAAGTCCAGTTTGATCATGTTTGCTCCATGATGATTAATTATTGTTGGTTATAAAATTGTCAGGTTGTGCTGAATCAGGCTGAGGTGCTCAGTAGATCGCTATAGTGCTCAGTTAAAGGCACAAAAGCATCTGCGCCGGCATCCCAGGCACGAATGGCGCCGGTACCGATATCGTAAACCCAACCATGCAGATGGATTTGATCGGTTGCCAGGCGTGCGGCTATGTAAGGATGGGTGGCCAGGTGCTGGATTTGCAGGATAACGTTTTGCTCGATCAGTGCTTCCAAGCGTTGTGTTTCATCCAAATGCCCATGTTTGTGGTCGATCACAGCCATTGCGGCTTCCGAATGCGCCAGCCAGTCGCAGACGTGTGGGAAGTTCGACAACGAATCAAGATTCATAGCAGCGCGCATAGCGCCACAGTCATTGTGTCCACAAATCACAATATGCTTTACTTCCAGTGCTTGCACAGCATATTCAATCGATGCTGTCATACCACCTGCCTGGCGAAAATGTGGTGGCACAATGTTACCGGCGTTGCGGCAAATAAATAATTCGCCAGGGTCGGCCTGGGTGATCAGGTTGGGATCAATTCGAGAATCAGAGCAGGTGATAAACAATACTTCCGGAGACTGTTGATCGGCAAGCTTATTAAACAGCGCGGCTCGCTGTGGAAAGGCCTCATTTTGAAACTTGACTGCACCTTGAACAATGTGTCGCATGATAATTCCTTGGAAAAAAAGGTAATGGCATTTCTTGACTCGCTATGATCAGGCTAGCACAATGATAGTTCAATAGTGTTTTATAATAACTTTTAATAGCTAATTTCTATTAAACTATGCAAACCAAAAAACCTAAGCTTCGCCAGCTGGAGTATTTCATTGCTGTCAGTGAAGAGAGCCACTACCGCAGGGCAGCGGAAAGGATGCAAGTGCGTCAACCAACCATCACCAATCAAATCGCCGTGTTGGAAGATACCCTGCAATGCCGATTATTGGAAAGATCCAGGTCAGGCGTGAATTTGACCCCGATTGGACGTGAGCTGCTACCGCTTGCACGGGAGATTGTCGAATCGGTTGATGCGCTTCAACGTGCTGCACAGCCGTCATCGGGCGGTCCGCTTGGAACCTACCGGATGGGTGTCGCACCAACTGTGGGACCGTATTTTTTACCTGAAATCATACCGGCTGTTCATCACCGATACCCACAATTAAAGCTGTATTTCCGCGAGCTTGTACCAGCCCGATTGGAGAGTGATTTAATCGATGGGCAGCAAGATATGATTATTTCACCGATGCCGATCAACAATCCGGCACTGACCACGGTCACTATTTTTGATGAGCCGTTATTTCTTGCAGTATCATCAGAACACCCTTTGTCGGCCAATAAATCGATTGCTGCAGCCATGCTCAAAGATGAAAAAATGCTGATCATGGAAGACCGCCACCAGTTACACCGGCAGGTGCATGATCTGGCAGACGCTTTCGGCGCACAACTGCAAACCAATTATGAAGGTACCAGCCTGGACACTTTGCGACAGATGGTGGCGATGGGCATGGGCGTAGCGATGTTGCCTGCGCTATATGTACGCTCCGAAATTGCGCAACGGGATGAATCAGAAGTGTGCATTTTGAGCATCAATGACCAGACTATCAGCCGTACTATTTCGATGAGTTGGAGAAAGGCATCACCCAACAGGTCATTTTATCGGGAGTTGGTAATGCAGATGCGTGAGTTGTCCCAGCATGTATTTAAAAAGCATATTCAAATTGTATAAGCGCTGGATGATGTGGTGGGTATTATGATGATTGATATACAGTTTATCTTGGTTGTCATCGATAATAGTGATTTGACAAAGACTTCAGGCGAGCAGCAGAATGGCTGTGATCACTGATAAATAATCAAATAGGGGAAGCGTCGCTGATGGCGGAGTGATCGCAGCGGTGCAACCATTCAGGAGGGGCGTTCATGAATGACCAGCAAATCGATATCCGGTATCACAATCTGTATGGCCGGCTGGCGGGTTATCTGCCGAAAAATAGGGCGGCGGTTGATCAATTTCAACGGGAGCTGAAGCAACAGGTTGTTGAAGCCAGAGCACAGGCGGCAAGCAAAGCGACAATTCCTTCAGTTAAAGCACTGGCCAAATTGATCGAAACCAATGGTATTGTGCGGATGTATGTCACCCAGATGGTTGACCAGCAACCACCACAGCATAAAACCATTGATAGTGTCAAAGACTTGCTGGAATGCCTGAACCATATCGCTACAACTGCACCCAGTTATAACCCTAACCCCAACGACCAGAATTTCTTTCCTATGTCATCGCTATTTACCTACATGATGATGACCCCGGCTGGGGAAAATATTTTCCGGAATACCGAGTTTAACGATGCCATCCGGAACATTCTGCAGGACTGGTGCAGTTTCCTGGATAGCAGTGATAGCCAATATGTATTGAATGAAGGCATAGATGGCTGGCTGTCGAAGTCAGCATATTGGTATAACAAGCTGTATGAGTTTGAGATACCAGACCAGTCTGCACCGCATTGGGGCTGGAAAGGTTACAACGATTATTTTCACCGTCAGATCAAACCGGAATGCCGGCCAATTGCTGAGCCGGATAACCCCAAGGTGATTGTCTCGGCCAACGATGGTGCGGTATATAACATTGCTTCCAATGTACAGCCGTTGGATAAATTCTGGTTGAAAGGCCAACCGTATTCGCTGATTAATATGTTGAATAACCAATATGTGGATAGGTTTGTGCAGGGTAGTGTTTTTCAATCGTTTTTGAGTGGTGCTGATTATCACCGCTGGCGCTCGCCGATTGATGGTGTGGTTAAACATGCCGAGGTGGTTGATGGGTTGATGTTCAGCGATGCTGAATCAGCCGGGTCGGATCCAACCGCAGGGACTTATTCGCAGGGTTATGGGGCTTCAGTGAATACCCGGGGACTGGTGTTTATTGAAAGTCCTGATCCGGTTATCGGAATGGTGTGTGTGATGCCGATTGGTATTACCGAGATTTCCTCGGTCAGCATTCAGGTATGCAAAGACAATAGTGTTAGCAAGGGTGATGAATTGGGGTATTTCAGTTATGGCGGTTCGGGGATGTGTCTGATATTCCAGCCTGGAGCGATTGAACATTTTACAGTGCCAAACAGGGTGTCCAGTTCTAATCCGGATAGCGGTCCGCCAATTCGGGTGAATGCGCAGATCGCACTGGCCAGGTAAACATCATTATTAAAGTAAATATTTAAGGAAAAACATTATGCATCCCATCGTTGATAAGTTAATTTATTTAATTGAAACCAATCACTGGCAGGATGACTTCCAGCAAGCTATCGATAATGCCCAGTCACACAACGTGCCCAGTATTCGGGATATTCAAACGCTGGATGATTACCTGGATTACGTTAATGACCTGGTGACTTGGGCGCCGCGTGAGCAGGGTGATTCGCGGGATATTTATAACAAGATTGTTGAGTTTTACTTTTTCCTGGACCAGGAGCCGGTCAGAAGCCTGCAAAGTCCGGTTGAACCGGGTTGTGAGCCGGAAGAATTGACGCCGTTGTCTGAGTGGATTGTGGAATATGCGCAGGCCTGGGGGCTTTATCTGGATACCACTGATTCGGCCAGTGAAATCGAAAGCTTCCGCACCGACCCACTGTTCAACTGGGACGAATACGCACCACCACCCAGTGGTTATCTGACCTTCAACCAGTTCTTTGCCCGGCATCTGAAACCCGGTATGCGACCGATTGCAGGTTTGCGGAATAACAGTATGATTGTAGCCCCGGCGGACTCAACCTTTGTGGGCTGGTGGCAGGTCAATGAGAAGTCGAATATCTATGTGGAAGACAATATGCTGGATATCAAAGGTATTCAGTGGTCGATCCATCAGTTGTTGGAAGGCAGTGCATATGCCGACCGGTTTAAGGGCGGCATATTCACGCATAGCTTTTTAAATACCTTTGACTATCACCGTTGGCATACGCCGGTACAGGGCAAAGTGCTTGAGTCCCGGGTAATCCAGGGACAGGCGTATCTGGATGTGGATGTGAAGCCGGCAATTGTGGATGGCGAAGAAGTTAATGTTTTAAACGCCCTGGATGGCACCGGATATCAGTTTGTGCAAACCCGCGGGTTGGTGGTGATTGATTCGCCGATTGGCTTGGTGGCTTGCCTGCCGATGGGTATGGCGCAGGTATCTTCAGTGGTGATTACCGCTGAACAGGGTGTGACTTTACATAAGGGTGAGGAACTGGGTTACTTCCAGTTTGGCGGGTCAGATTTTGTGATGGTATTTGAGCGGGCCAGCAATGTACAGCTGATTAATCAGCCGAATGTACATTACAGTCAGGGAACTTGGATAGGGAATGCCTATCCATATTCAATGTGAGGCTGTTTCTGATTCGGGTTGTGGTTTATTAAGGATAAACCCGGCCTGATAGGTATTTGCCATGGACGGTTAAGTTAAATCATTACCGACTATGGGGAATATTATGACTAAAAATAATAGTCAAAACCTGAAATTTTTTGAAAGCCGGTCTATGCATTCGTTATATGAAAGTATGCATGCATGGCAGGAAGAAAATCAAAAGCGGCTACTTTCTTTGAGTGTCCATAAGGATGAGGATAAATTTTGCTGTATCGCCTTAACCAATCCGTCTGAAGTGATCATTACCGGTCCGGATCATACCGGGACGCTGCGGCAGGCGCATGTTACTCAGTTTGGGCATCTGCATGTGAAGTCTTAGCGATGTAGATATCAGCTAAGAAAGCCCAGGTTTTATTATTAAGGCAATGCTTAAATTTATATAGCATGTTGACGATATAAGTTTTGGCTGTTCTCAATAGGTTAAAGAAATAAACCAATAGAAATTAAACAGCAAGAATATCAGCTGTTCATTTTCGATTGCTTTGAAATACCTACATTTGGATCAATATCAGCAAGTAATATTTGTCGCTTATCGCTGAACTGATACCTGCCCTGTCACAGCATCCACAAAATAAATCACCCCACTGCCCACACTTGGGGTGAAGTTATAGAGAGGATTTTCCGGTTGCGGGTGGGAAACGGGCTGCAGCAAGCCACCAAATATTAATGGTCCTGAATAGCCATAGTCACGGATATAACCCATTGCCGCGTTAACATCGTGTTCAACCCGCAGCAAATCATTACCCAGTGCACCCAGGATGGCCTGATCAGAAAATGAAATTTTTGACCAGGCGCCATTGGTATAACTGATAAACCCTGAGCGCACATCGGAAATATCCAAACCTTGGAGATTGAACCAGAATTTGTAGTCTTGTGGGATTTCGACAACTTGTGGACTGCTGAGTTGAACCAACATGGCGCCGGTCACCTCAGCTTGCATATTACGCACTGCTGCACGCATTAAGGCTAGTGTACTCATAATGATCCCCTTTTCATTTAGCAAGATATGCATGGCATTTCTCAGTATAGCAGCCGGATAGGCGGTTTGCCGTCCAGCTTTTTGCATTTACAATGGTGCGATTATTAGTAAATGCCCGTTTAATAAAAAACTTCTTTAAATCACAGCTATTCATATAAGAGATTCATATGACCAAAACTGCCGCCAGCTTATTAATTGCCATCTTGCTGATTGGCTGCACAGCGTTATCAAGCGTTGAGACGCTAGAGCAAGACAGCTTGGAAATCATTCTCGATAACCACTGGGCGGCGGCCAATCAGGAGCAGATATTTTTCCGTAAAGACCCTGACACCTTTCGCATGAATGGCCATTTGCCGGATATGTCTGCGGCAGGTCGGGCCAGAAGGCAGGCATTTAATCATTCGATTCTGGATCGTTTGGCAAAACTGGATACCAGCGGGTTCAGCACCGAAGATGATGTTACGTATCGCTTGTTCAAGTTCGAGCGTGAGGCCGAGGCGAAGAGTTATACCCAGTTGGATCACTTCTATCCAATGCATTACTACTCCAGCTTTTCATCATACTTTGCAGGTGCGCCAGCCAATATGTCTTTTTTAGAATTGGCCGACTACGATAAATACCTGATCAGCCTGGCAGATTACCCACGCTACACCGATCAATTTCTTGTCGACCTAGGCGCAGCGGTGGCAAAAGGGCACGTGCATTATTGTGCAAGCTTTTCGGGCTATGAAAAAACCATCAGCAGGCACATTGTCAGTGAGGTTGAAGACAGCGTCTTTTATGCACCACTAGCAGTGATGCCCAACAATATCCCAGCCGCTGAGCAATCTCGGATTTTGCAAGCCGGTACTGAGCTGATAATGAACACTGTGATTCCTGAATATCAGAAATTTTATGACTTCTTTACCAAGGAATATATGCCAAATTGTCGTAAGCAGGTGGGGATAACGGCCCTGGAAGGGGGTGAGGAATACTATCAGTATCTTATCGAGTACTTCACAACCACTGATTACACACCCGAACAGATTCACCAACAAGGGTTATCGGAGGTTGGTCGGATACGCGCCGAGATGGATGTGCTTATCGAATCTATCGGCTTTCAGGGTGACTTCAAGGATTTTATTGAGTTCCTGCGTACCGACCCGCAATTCTACGCGGAAACGCCGTTGGAGATGATCGAAAAAGCCAGTTACATCACCCGCAAAATGGCCGCCCAGTTACCCAAGTGGTTTGGGGTACTGCCACGTAGCACCTTTGACATTAAATCCAGTCCCGGTGGAGGCGCTTATTATGTGGCGTCAGATGGTAGCGGAACTACTTCCGGGACCTATTTTCTCGACACCAACGACCTGAACAGCCAACCGCTCTACAACCTGGAGGCACTGACCTTTCATGAAGCCGAACCGGGGCACCATTTCCAGGGCTCAATCGCGATGGAACTGGATGTGCCGGAGTTTAGAAAAACACTCTATCATTCAGCTTATGGCGAAGGTTGGGGTTTGTATTCAGAGAGCCTCGGCAAAGAGATCGGCTTCTATCAAGACCCATATAGTGATTTTGGTCGTCTGACCTATGAAATGTGGCGTGCCTGTCGTTTGGTGGTTGATACCGGCATGCATGCCAAGGGTTGGTCACGTCAACAGGCGATTGACTATCTGGCTAATAATACCGCTCTCAGTTTAGCGGATGTAGAGGGGCAGATTGATCGCTACATCACTTGGCCGGCTCAGGCATTATCGTACAAAATCGGCGAACTGAAGATTCGTGAGTTACGCGGTATTGCTGAACGTGAATTGGGGGCTGATTTTAAGATTCGTGATTTTCATGATCAACTATTGGCCAATGGTAGTTTGCCATTGGCGCTGCTGGAAGAACTCGTTCTGGAATGGATTGTGGCGAGGAAAACTAACCAATAATAAGCTATAGACACAGCTGTTCTGTTTTTCAGAGAGCTATAAAATATATGTAATATTTTAGCGATAAAACTACTCGGTCACCTATATCAGTATTTAATCGCACCTTATGTATTTCCCGGTTCGTTTTTATGGTTTTTTTAGAGCGTATAATTGAGGCTAGGTGAGATTTGTTAGTTTTGATTAGGAGGACATAACTATGCCAACCCCGTTACAACAAGCAAAAGCTGCAGTCGCGCAGATTGAAAAAATCAGGGATGACATTGAAAAAACGGTTGATGGAATGAAGGATTTCCAGAAGGCAACGAAAAAAACGATTGATGCTTTTATGGCCAAAACAGAAGGGAAACCTTGTTATGAGCCTTTTCGAAAAATGCTGTTGAAAGCTTTTAAAATTATTGAATCCAAGATCAAAGTCGGAGAAGACATGCTTGATCATGCCGATTGGGTGTGGGACCTAGCCGAACGAGGTCTGAATCGCGTGTATGAAGCTGAGCGCCTACAGGAAAATGCCAAGGTGGTAAACGATCGATTGTCTACAGTGCTTAAAGCGCTTGATCTTGCTGAACGCATTCATGGCAGTATAAATAAGTTGTGGGGCATCTTGCTGGATTGGGATTTCTCAATAGCTTTTACAATAGAAGAAGCCGACAAATTGTGCGATTAGCTGAGTGGTATGGAAATTCATATTTATTGAGTCAGAAGAGTTCAATATAGATGTGGGTATCCAGTTCATAATTTTGTGAGGATCTTTGGGGTCTCAGGATTTTTGGGGTTTCTTACCCCAAAAATGGTTGGCCGTTTAATGCCCCGGTAAATGCATAAGCAATAAGACCAATATAGGCAAAGCTAAAACCAATAACTCCAGTACGGGTGTAGCCGGTTTCGCTTATTTTTGTGCTGATATACCCAAAAGCTGGAATAAAATGCATAGCGTGGGCAGCGAAAAAGTGAGCTACTCGCAAATCACCTGCATCACGTGACCAGCCCATAATTGGGAATCCATGTGCTCCTGATGCTGTCCCACCAACCAAATGACCCGACCTGTTGGAAAGGTATCCCGCCACTATGATGGTGGTTATGAAAGTGATAACCAGGCCACAGATAACAGCAAGCCTGAAGGTTGGTTTAAGCCAGGAGGTTTTGTTGCGGGCAATACCAATAGCATAAAACAGCGCTGCGCTGGTAAGGGTTACTGCAAATATACCCATCAGCGTATACACCCCTGACATTAAAGATGAATCAGAATTGAAATGTGAACGCGTTCCAAACAGCGCTGCGCCACCGATCCAGACTATTTCGCCAAGTACGCAAAACACCACGATATAACTGTAAACCCGATAAGTGGTTTTATTGATCATGCCGGTCGGCAGCCAGCCCGCAAACCAGGCAAGGGTGCCCAAATACATTGCCAGCGCAAGCTCGAACTTAAAGGGCTTTATCCAGGCGTTTTCGCCCAACACTGTGCGTGTTTCCAGGCTCATCGCAGCCAGCGTTGGAATCATCAGCATAATCAGCAGCAGCGCTGCACTGGAAAATGCAGGTTCGCGTCTAAAAAACTCTTGCACGGTTGCCATTACCCGGGGCTTATTGGTTGGCAGGATAAGCGTATGTAACATATTCGATGTTCTCTTGACCAATTTTCAGGCTGGGGTTGGTGATATCGGGCGTTGCTTGTTGATTACTCTGATAAAAGTAAAAAACAGTAGACCTGCCGGCCCGAACATAAAGGTCAATGCCAGGCAGGGAATGACTAACCAGAAGCGGATTGACTCGGTTCTTGCTGTTCTGCATTCCCATGCGCCGATGAATAAATCAAATGCCAGGTAGTGGACCCAGCCTGCCAGAACAATTTCTGGCTGGGTGAACAGCTCCATGACCTCCGGCAAATTGCCGAACCCGCCGTCGGCACCGGTCCAGAAGACTAAAATCAGGGTGGTGTAAACAACCGAAAGAGTGACCGGGATAATCCTGCCGGAAATCCATTCAGCCCATCCCGGTTTAAACGGAGACAGCAATAACACTATCCAGCCGATCATCGCAGTTGTAGTAGCAAACGAAAAAATCTGTTCCGGTGACATCTTTGAATCCTCATCTTGTCGCTGTCAGGATTACACAATCAGGCTTTTTCTTGACAATGTCAAGATATATTTTGACACTGACAAGATCTGAGTCTATGCTGAAGCCTGGAAATACAGGCATCAACTATCAATACAGTGAGCAAAAAATCCTATCATCACGGGGATTTGCGTGCCGCGCTATTACAAGCGGCGGAAACAGAGCTTTCCGAAAAGGGTATCGAAGCCTTTTCACTGCGTGGTGTAGCCAAGCGCGCCGGTGTTAGCCATGCGGCTCCAGCACACCATTTTGGTGAAGCAAAAGGCTTGCTTACCGCGCTGGCTGCTATTGGTTTTCAGCGCTTTGTGGAAACCCAGCAACGTCGCCAGCAAAAAGCACCCTCCAATCCCAAAGCCCAGATGGCTGCGGCCGGGTTAGGTTATGTGGATTTTGCCATGGAAAACCAGGCATTATTTCGATTGATGTTTTCATCACAGCAACCGGACAAAAACGATGCAACCTTAAACGCTGCTTCATCTGCTGCGTTCGATAAGCTGGTGAAAGACATTCAGCATATCGGTAAATCTGATCCGTACCACGATTCGGCTGCGATGGTCGATGTAATGGCTACCTGGGCCATCGTTCACGGTTTGGCTGATCTGCTTATAGCCGGACGAATGAAATCTTTATTGAACATGGAAAAAACAGATAGAGAAACCATTCTTTCAGAGATCATTCTAAGAAATTGCAGCTTCAATTCTAATTAATAGATGCTGGCTACAAGTCGTATCTATGGTTGCCATTGGATTATTGTTCTCTGATGTTCTAAAAGGATATGGACATACACATTTTATTCGTAAGGGAATGCTTAAATTGATGTGGTATTTTAGCTATAAAGGGATAGTGGCTTTGCTTAATTTGATGCCGAATTTGCCATGCTATACTCGCCGCGGGAGAATATAAGGATAAGGCTGGACTATGGATACTTTTGTAACCCACAGTAAAACAAGTGATTTAAAACCTGATTGGCTTGGTGAAGGTTCAAAAATTGAGCTTTATGTGTTTGCTAAGGTAAAAGATATGGAAGACTTTCTCCGCGAAGTTGGAGTTGCTGATACCTTTATTGATGGCTTTTCACGGTTTAGTCCATATGGTTCGGTGGCACAAACAGCTGGAACATACGCTTTAGCCGGCAGCTTGTTAGCTAAAATTCTTATCATCAACAAATATACCGTGTCCAAAGATATGGGCGTAAAACGCGGACAGACCGGTAAGCTTAATTTCAGTAATAATCCCGGAATTCTTTTGGTGGTTGCCAAGAACGCTAATCAAATACTGCTTTCTGCTGAAATTAAGCCGGGTGGAAATTATAATTTCACTGTTATCAAAGAATCTAATGGCAATATGCGTGGTGAATTGAGGGTTCCGTAACATTTGAGTGCGGAGGTATGTTGAATCCGATACGTATTGTTTTTCAGCGTATCGCTGAAACACTTGATGCTGCAGCCTATATTAATGCCAGACTGGATTTATTGCTGCATGCTTATGAAGATCGTGAAGCCTTTAGGGAACAGCCGAATCGTGAGCATATATTAAGTGAGGCTCATCGTGCGGCTTTGGTAAGGTTGGTTGCCGACAGCCAGTTCTCTGAACCACAACTGGATAGCACCCGGTTTCATCCGGTAATGGATGATAATCAGCAATTGATTGCAGATCAGCGGGTTGATTGTGCAATTGACACTATCCGCACCGTTAATCCGTTGTTGCCTGAAGAATGCTTGAAGTCACAGGTGCAATCATATTTGAAAGAATCGTATCTCGGCTTTACCCCACGGACCGGTGTTATTCATCAGGTGACTGATATGGCGGATGTCTATTTCTTTTTTCTTGACTGCCATGTGGAAAACAAAGGTGATGTTATCTGGGTGCCGCCACGTGACCGACAGCAAAAAGCCTTATTTGCAGCAGCCATTGATCACCTGCCCGGTAGTGATGGTAAAAATCTTCTCCAAGAAAAATTAAACCAGGGACTTAAGTATTTAATTCCTGTTCCTTATAACAGCCTGGTGGTAATGTCTGAGTCCAAATAAAACAAGGAAGGTATGCGCACTGATAATCCGGATGTCGATATGGTTGACCACATCCCTGGCTGCATTATTCTAAAAATATTTAGATGCCAGTCCTTCAATTAAATCTCGTTGTTGCTGAATAATATCAATTAAGAATTCTTTGCATACCCGCACCCTGGCAGTAGACCTCAAATCCACATGGCTAAGCACCCATACTCCCCAGGTCGATGGTGTTAATGACACATCGATACGACGCAAGCTGGATTCAGCATCGGCGACATAGCAAGGTAATCTGGCAAGCCCCATATGATTTTTTACCGCATCCATCATGGTCATGATTTCACTGGTTCTGGCAACAACTCGGGCACCGGAAAAGTGATCGTTGACCCATTCCGGCATGTCATGGTCATGCGCCCATAAAATCAGTTTTTCGCTAGTTCGCTTCTCCTTTAAGTATTTGCTGCTGGCATAGACGCCATGACGCAGGGGCAAAATCTCTCGGCCGATTAAATAACCCGGTGGCTTAGGTGTTAAACGTAGCGCTACGTCAGCCTGGCGGCTGGCGAGATCTGCCAGGTTGGTGGAAGAAGATAGCTCTAGATTGATGCCCGGGTACTGCTCGGTGAATTGGTGAAGCTTAGGCGTAATCAACCTGGTAAAGACATCGTAGGAAGCAGTGAGCCTTAAAGGACCGCGTAACTGGGTGTCCATACCAAATACTTCACGATCAGCGGCCTGAACTGTTTCTTCCATCGATAGTGCATGGGGGTAGAGGTTTTCTGCTACCTGAGTCATGGCATAACCACTTGGCAGGCGATCGAATAAACGACTGCCCAGCTGAATTTCAAGCGCAGTAATTCGCCTGGCAACGGTGGTGTGTTTCACAGCCAATACTCTGCCGGCGCCACTTACGGTTCCTTCTCTCGCTAACGCCAGAAAAAAACGCAGGTCATCCCAGTTCATAGTCGGTCCCTCAAAGGATAGAAAAACATAGATAAAAGCATATGTGCATAAATGCACATTATAAGTGCTTTATCGATTATTTACTAACTAATATGCACAGAATAGTATAAGGCCATGTTCAAAGCGATACAGCAAAGAACTTATCAATAAACCAGGAGAAAGCATGATGAAATTTGAATTGTATAACCAACACAATGCACCAAAGGATAGTCAGCCTCTGTTGGAAAAATCGATTAAAGAATTTGGCATGATTCCAAACTTGCATGCAGTATTGGCTGAATCACCTGCAGCCCTTGAGGCCTATCAGTTTTTGCATCAGCTGTTTCAACAAACAAGTTTTGATAAAGATGAAATAACGGTGGTGTGGCAGACCATAAATGTTGAGCACGAGTGCCATTATTGTGTGCCTGCACATACAGGCATTGCAAATATGATGAAAGTCGATCAAGACATTACTGATGCCTTACGAAATCGTCGAGAAATCGCAAACAACAAGCTTCAGGTATTGCACCTGACGACATTGGCATTGGTACGTAACCGTGGCCATCTTAGTGAACAACAGCAGGCAGGTTTTTTTGCGGCAGGTTATCAACGCCGGCATTTATTGGAGATTATTTTAGGCATTTCACAGAAAGTGATCAGCAATTATACCAATCATCAGGCAGATACGCCGGTTGATAAACCTTTCCAGAAATTTGCGTGGAATAAATAAACACCAGTTACGTTCAGGTTTATATAGCAGTAATTCTTAACCTGCGGTATTACCGGACACCAGACAAGGATCAATCATGAAATTATTAACTAAATCAGTTCAAACTTTAACCTTGACAGCTGCAATATTGTCAGCGACGACTTCACTAGCGGTAACAGAGGCAAAGGAAAGTACCAGCAAGTTACTGACGGCAAATTTTGAAACCCGTCAAGTAGTAAAGATTGAGGCAGGAGATTTTCATTTTGTTCCTGGTCAGATAGCACCTGTTCATACCCATGCAGCACCAGCGATAGGTTATGTTGCCAAGGGTGAAATTCTGTATCAGGTTGAAGGTGAAAAGCCACAGCTATTGCGTGAAGGCGAAGCTTTTTATGAACCTGCCGGGCCTCGTATTCTTCGATTTGATAATGCTTCTGCTACAGAGGAGGCTGTATTTATTGATTTTAATCTGCAACAAACAGGCGAACCCTTCATTGTCTTTGAAAAAGAGCTGACTGAGCATATCGACCGTCGCACTTTGCCGACATTAGATTTGAATAGTCAAAGTGTTGGTCAAGTCGACGTTTTTGTCAGCGAGCTTGAACCAAACGGCAACAAGCAATTGAACCGGGAGGAAGTTACGCTGGTTTATATTGCAGAAGGCGTTGTTACTGTGAATGCAGAAGGTGAAATGATAAAACGTTTCAAAGCGGGAGAAACATTCTCGTTACCTTCAGGTAGTACTAGCGTAATAATTGACAATACCTCAGCTGAGACATCAGCTAAAGTAATCGCATTTTACTTGCGTTAATTCAAACCGGGCAGTCGGCGTGCTGCCCGGATTTTTATATACTGATTCCACAGATTGCATACTTTGCAAGAACTAAGGAAAGGGTGAGTACCGTTTATTAAATTGCTCACGAATATCACGTGCAGCTGCTTTGGCCTCTTGGTCTTCACGACCATCATTTGTGACCACCAGAAGTACAATATCGGCAAACGGATATAAGCGAATATCAGCAAACCAATTTCCGTCGCTGCCATTGTGAGTGAGTAAAATCGGATCACCATCTTCAACAAGCACCCCCCAACCCATTGAATATCCACTTTCACCGCTGGTTGGCATATCTATCTTTTCTACCAGCACTTGATTGAGGATAACGCCTTCACCTTTTCTACTGTTTAAGTGATCACGGGCATATATGGCCCAATCTGTAAGGCTGATATGAAGATTCCCTGCAGAATTAAAAAGTTGCGGGTTATGCTGATCAATATTATCCGGGGCTACCGGGGATAGGTGCTTGCCGGAAAATACGTGTCCCCAAGGCTGGACTATCTCAGGGCCTGTGTGCTGGGCTCCAGGTGCGCCAAAACCAAAATGGTTAATGTGGAGAGGGTTTAAAACACGCTCGTTAAGCAGGGTTTCATAATCATTATTGCCTAAACGTTCGATCACAGCCGCCGCGATAATATAGCCTGTATTTGAATAGGAAAAGTCCGAACCAGGCAGGAACAGCAGTTTTTCTGATATTGCAGATAACAAGGCTTTCTTCCGCTGCTGGTGAAGGTTGTTGATATCAACAAAAAGTTTTTCAAATTCAGCTTGAGATTCAGCTGGATTTGGCTTAAAACCAGATCGGTGGCTCAAAAGATGATCTAAAGTGATCAGTTTTGTTTCCGGGGTAAACGAGTCCGCATATTCGGGGAATAGTTCAAATAGAGTCGATTCAAAAGTGATCTTTTGTTGTTGCACAAATGTTGCAAGCAAACTCGCTGTCATGGATTTTGCCGTCGAGCCTATGTGCCATAAGTCCGAGATGGTCGCGCGTTGATCATTGCCGAGTTTGCGAACACCTGATACAGCAACTATTGGTGCATCCTTACCGGTTTGGATCAGAACACCTAACGCAGGCAAGCCATGTTTTTGTCGTGTGGATTCAACAATTTTGGACAATTCCTCAAAGCTGAAAGGGCCACTGCCGGAGATGTCTGAAGTGTCTGTATTGTTTGTGCATGAGCTCAAAAGAATGAATAAACCAATAAATATCGAGCGGGTAGTCATTTTAAAATATCTCAATCTGTGGGAGTAATTGCTGGTTTTATTTTGGCAGAAGCTGCTATATCGCGAATCCGCAGCTCGATAGGTCTGTCTTGTAAAGCTTGCCGGGCTTTAATAACGACGCTGAAAAGATCAACATCAATTTCTTCGAAAAGAGCGAGGTAGGCTTGATCGGCAAGTTCACACAAGCTTTCAACCTCATCGGCAGCGTTGAGCCCAGCAGCATTCAGTTTGATTAGATTACGCCGCTGATCATTGGGGTCACTCACCTTTTCAACGAGTGATTGCTTGATCAAAGTATCTATTCGTTGACTGGCAAGCTGGTGTGAAACCGACAGGGCTTTTGCCAACTCAGAGCTGCTGGCAGGTCCGCAGTGTTTCAAATAGATTAGCAATGAGGCAACCCGGGATGGCAGCTTGGAAGGTAATGCGGCCAGCGCCTTGCTGCCTCCCTTATCAATTTCACTGAACAGGCGAAGGATTTGCAGGCCTAAAAACGAAGGTCCAAATGTGTCAAAGAAATCTTTCATCGAGGTCTCAGTTTTGTTTAAGAAATACAAATATTTGCGCAAAATATTGTATAATTAGCAAAATCCTACTTCTTATCTCAACGCAATGCAACTGTTTGGTAAGTACTGATTGCCTGCCAGCGAATGTGCAAACACGCAGGATTCAATGGTTTTTACGTGAATCTACAGGCAGCCCTTAATGAGTGTGGATGTCCAATAAGAGATGATTTAGATGGTTCAGGCCATTTGATCTCAAATTTGTATGAAATAAAGAGCCATTCTGACAAGGTTTTTTAATTAACGTAGTCTCGTTAACCCCACAATGCCTTTATAATCTCACCCGGTTTAAGAACACATATCCATTACCATGAGTGAATTCGAGTACCTGGCTGTTTTTGTATCCATCGTGTTTGGTATCAGCGTAACCCACGTGTTGGGCGGAGCGATACATGCGATTACTATCCGCACCACAGATTACACACGCCTGATTCTGACGGCGTTTTTCTTTGTGGTGATGATTCTTAATTGGTGGACGGGGTATACCTGGAGTTACCGGGAAATCTGGAGTTTTGACCTTTTCCTGGTGATTGTGCTGTGGTCGGTATCTCATTATATCGCCGTAATAACGCTGTATTTACCCCGAACCATTGCCCGAGTAAGCCAGATCGAGCACAAAAAAACCTGGTTCCTGTGGGCATTTATCGGAGTGCTTGCCACGGACATCTTAAAGGCGGCTATGGCGGGTGAGCTTTACCAGCCGTGGTATTACCTGCCGTTTGTGCTGCATTATGTGGTATTGGCATTGATTGCGATCTGGGTGAACAAACCTGCTATACATTTCTGGACGGCCTGTTATTTTCTGGTTTCGATCCTGGTCTGGGCAATGGTGGTTCGGCGATACTTGCCGGAGTTGTGATTGGAATCAAAGGTGCTTTGATATGCTGCTTGCCAAGTATTGAATCCGAATGTAGAAATCTATGCGTATCGTTACCTTACACCAAAGGCTTTATCAACAAGATGAGCTACTTTATAGTGGAGTTACGCGTAATAAGCATACAGGCTAAGTAAAGGGTGGTATTAATGCTTCTTGATGTCTGTAACTGTATTTCTGTTGTATAGTTACGTTGGTGTAAAAGATATGAGTGCTCAAAATCTTACCTTACAGTTGTAAGTTTTTTCTTACATGGCCGAGTAAGCTTTTCTTACTGCAAGGAAGCTCTAACTTGATTATGATGATGTCATCAAAAGTAATATCACGATCATCGCAGTATTGAACTATTTCGAGATGGGTTTGCATGACTATTCCAAATTATGAAGAGTGCACGTTCGAAGAGCTCTTGGATGTCGAGCGTCACATTGATAAAGAGGAATACCCGGAGCGTTACGCCGAAGTCAGGCGTCAGATTGAAAGAAGGCTAAAAGGCTATGGTCCAAGCGTATCTGAATTAACAGAAGTATCGCCTTATGATAAATATCATGCGTTCTGGAGAAGGTTTTTTGCGCTTTTCATAGATGGGTTAATATTTTTGCCACTTTGGTTGATAGAAAACTGGGTATATTCTTCTGGAGTTTCAGGGTTCCCTCTATATATATGGCTGGTTATCTCATCATCAGCAATGGTGGTTTACATAGTATGGATGCACGGTGCTTACGGACAAACATTAGGTAAGATGGTTACTGGTGTAAAAGTGCTGGATGTGAGTGAAAGTAAACTTAGTTACAAACAGGCTGTGCTTAGGGAAATTCTGCCGATTTTATTATTGCCGTTGAATTTCTATGATGCTTATTTGATTGTATACGGAAATATAGATCCTGATACGTTCGCCAATAGCCTGTCTGCTCAGTTGCTCGTTATTGTTGCATTTGCTGTTTTTGGTTGGTTTATTCTTGAGTTGGTAACGATGTTATTCAATAAAAAACGCAGGGCATTACATGATTTTATTGCGGGCTCGGTGGTTATCAAGACAAATTAAAGCAAATCAAACAAGTGGTGTATTTGCTTACGGTGGAAGTCGGGACGCCTACAACTCATTACACTTCATTCCAGGTAGAAGATGGCCCCCATAATTTCAGCCAACTCCTATTCAATAAGATTATCACCACCGTCATCTAGCTTGGCGGGCCGTGTCCAGTAACTGAACTGTGGCGTCCATTCAGCTTCACCGAGTCCGGCCAGGCCCAAAATATTCCACATCGAGCAATACAGATCACCGGGGCCGAAGATGCCGGCGCTTTTTCGATATATGCTGTCGTCTTCGCGTTCATACACGACTGCTCCCGGCATGTTGTCTGCGCCTTGCATTACGGTTTGCTCCTTAATGTAGTCACCACCACCGTGGGAAGCGGTGCGGAAACGCCAATTGCGGGAATTCGCAAACCGACGTTGCACATCCGGTGTGTCTTTTGACAGCAGTACAACCGATAGTGCTGACTCCAAATGCGGGATAAACGGATTAATACCATCGGCCCAAAGTGTGCAATAGCGGCAGCCTTGGCCCATATTGTGGATAGCCAGTAACTTTGATTTGCCGGCGAACAGATCCAGCAGTGACAGCTTGCCGGTTTGTGTATCAAATTCATAATTTGGTACCGGTTCAGCTCGCTGGTCTTTGCGTAGGGCATGTAGTTTCTGTGTCAGTTCGAAGATCTGCATCTCAAGCTGTTGAATCTGTTCTTTAGCCATGGTGAAATTCCTCAGTCGTGGGCATAGTCAGCATGACAACTTGCGCGTCGTCATTTAAGTATTGTAGACCATGTTATTAAACAGTTAGCTGGTCCGGATATTCAGGCGGGCATGGATGTTATATTTTTCAATACCGCCAGCAGCATTGGAAAACCAAGCCTGGATGTCTATGGTTCATTATCATGCATTCAATAGCAGATCATTGTTATCAGTAGATGCTCAATATTACTAAGCCTATTCAGGCGGTTAAGTTGTGTTATATTCTGTCTCGGTATTTTCAACGATATCTACAACTCCGGGGTTAAGAATGCGACATACAACTTTACTTGTTTTATCTCTTATTGTTACTGCAGCATTGACGGCTGCTGCTTTTGGGCAATCTGGAAGCAGTGGGCTTTTTAATGTTTACAACAATACAGCCAATAATATTGTTGTTGGTTTTTATACCAATGAAGGCTCCGGTTGGAGCGCTAACTGGCTCGACGATGACCTCAATCCAGGGGAAGCTGCTACAGCTGAGTTTTTTGAGGACACCGGTTCCTGTGATCAACTGTTCCAGGTAGGTTGGCTGGGTGAAGACGACAGCGAAATTTTGGATGAACCCATCAGTATCGACATATGTGAAGCTACTAATGTCTATCTTGATGACAATGAAATTTATTTTGATTAGTTAGCAAACGGACTAAGGAAATAGTATGGGGGAATTTAGATACTTGTATTTCCTTTGTCAGAAATAGCTGATGTTGGTGTGGTATCTTGGTTTCAAGTTACACAGAGAGGGCACCAATGAAAGTCATTACATACAACATTGAAAATTATGGAGACAACTGGGATCAACGTTTACCGTTGATCGCAGACCTGCTGATTAATTCAGGCGCAGACATCATCTGTCTGAATGAAGTGCGGGGACTATATGACGGTGCGCCCAACCAGGCGGAACAAATTCAAGGCTTGCTGAATGCAACCGGCCGCTGGAATCTGCAGGTCAGCATGGCGGCAGCTTATACTTCCGATAACCCACCCCAGTGGGAGGGGCTTGCAATTTTATCCAGGCAGGACCTGGTGATGCAGCAGACCGGCTCTATGGCACTCACTATCTGTGATTCTGAACCATTGAATCGGCGCATAGTGCAGTTTGCCGCCTTTGATCTGAACGGTTCCGGCGAATTGTTTTATATATTCAACAATCACCTGACCACCGACACGGGTGACTGCTATACCACCGAGCTGGATGAAGTGATCAGCTATGCCGGTCAATTCAATGGTTCTGCTTTATTGGTAGGGGATTTGAATCAGCCAGCTGAGGATAATCTCTGTGGAGATGTCCCATGTATCCCTGATAAATTGCAACCGCTGGTGGATGCGGGATGGTCAGATCTGTGGATGGAACAATACCAAGGCGTGGTTGGCGAGCAGGGTTATACCTGGAAGGTTGGTGCAGGATATACTCCCAGCAAACGAATCGATTATATCTGGGCGAGAGGCAATGCTGTTTCCGCATTAGAAAGTATCGAGACCCTGGGTGCTGATCCGGTTAATGGGCAATATCTATCGGATCATATGGCGGTGATGGTTACACTTAATCTGGGTTAGGGTTCACTAGATGCGCTTAAAATGAATCTACCATTGGCAGAGCTGGTCTGTTTTGAACAGAGCCCTTTACGAAACGACGATTTTCGAGTCAGTTGTAAACAGACGTTGGATAAAGAGGGGGTGCTGGTTATCCGGGGTTTTTTGAAACCAGCTGCAATTGAATCCATTCAAACCGAAGGTGAAGCAAATCGACACCTGGCCTATTACACGGTTAACAAACATAATGTTTACCTGCAATCGCCTGCCCAGGAGTTTTCCAAACAGCATCCAAGAAACCGTGAAGTATGTTCAACAAAAGGGTGCATTACTACGGACCAGATTCCCGCCGGCTCCGCATTGCATACGCTTTATCATGCCCGGGAGTTTCGAGAGTTTTTGTGTGCCGTACTTGATGAAACCGAACTACACGAATATGCCGATGCAATGTCTTCGATCAACCTTCACTATGCGGACCAAGGCCAGGAATTGGGCTGGCATTTCGATAATTCTTCGTTTGCCATCACATTAATGATCCAAAATCCCGACGGCGGAGGTAAGTTTGAATACGTGAAAGATGTTCGTGATGCCGACATCGGTGAAATGAACTACCAGTTTACCCGGAGAGTTCTGGATGGTGAGGCTTCAGCCAAAACCCTGGCAATGGATGCCGGTGCGCTGGTATTGTTTCGGGGGCGCAATTCAATGCATCGTGTTACTCCGGTAAAAGGTGAGCGTACCCGTATGCTGGTGGTGCTGGCATATAACACCGAGCCAGGTATATCACTATCGGATTCGGCACGGATGACGTTTTACGGCCGACTTGGCTAGAGATCACATGTGCCATGCTATAGGGGAGCATGAACGCCAGCTATTCTCAAGTTAGGCAGCCTCTGATTTAATCAGACACGGCCGCGTTACTGCCCGAAATACGTCAAGACAAGGCGTCGTTGCGCAGTGCCGTAGCTGGCTATTGCCAAGCAACGCAACGCAGGATTGGCGGATTTAGGGCGTAACCCCTTGGGGAGCGGCCCTTTTTTGCGTATGACAGCACTTTTTGAGCTTGACATAGCTGGCTATGCCTACACTCAAAAAGACACTGTCCTACACAAAAAAAGGTTAGTTCGCGGCCGTGCCTGATTAAATCAGAGGTTCCCTAGATAAAATCACTGCATCCAATCTGAGGTTTACGTGCATCTCTATTAACAAGGGCTCTATTGGCATACTTTTGACTAAATAGCAGCCTGGATTTTCAAAACATAGAGGCAATAGATTGGATATGAAATTTCTGAATACGTCACCAATTGTAATGAAGGATATCTGCGGCAAGGCTATGGTAATGCTTTGTGTCGTTGTAATAACAGCTGGTAGCCAGATAAGCGCTGTTGAAAATGACGAGCTGTTTACAATGCTTAAAGCAAAAGACGAGCAGCTGTTCACGGTTGGAATTAACGCTTGTGCTATTGAAAAGATGTCGCATTTAATCAGCGAAGATATTGTGTTTTATCATGATCGAGATGGTATTACAGAGTCGAAAGCTTCTTTAATTGACAGCATAAATCAAGGTATTTGTGGAGCGCCGGTAAAAATTCTCAGGCGGTTGGTTCCGGATACATTAGCTGTGTACCCTTTATATGACCGGGGTGAATTGTATGGTGCTGTTCAAACGGGTCAACACGAGTTTTATACAGATGTATCAGCTGGCCCAGCAGAAAATATATCGGCTAAATTTACCCACTTATGGTTGTTTAATGGCGAAGGGTGGGTGCTTTCTCAGGTGTTAAGTTACGATCACCAGGAATAACCCAGCGTCAACGTGTAAAAAGTAACCTGATTCACTGGTGGATTCAGTCTACAAGCGTGTAACACAGCAAATTCAATAAAGGTAAATAAATGAACATATTAGGATTTTGGTTATTTTTAGCCGTGGTAGCAGGTGCTTCAATTTGGGCTTCGATACACCGGCGGCAAAGTAAACATGAAACCTTGCGATTGATGATTGAAAAAGGTGATGTCATGGATAGCAAACTGATTGATGATGTGCTTCATGATGGGAGGTCCTCAATGCTGCAAGTATCTTTGGATACGGTGCTTAAAGTCATTGGCATAGTCGCTTTATTTCTGGGAATTGGGTTCTTTTCAATGTCGCTTGTTTATGGACAGGTTGACCCTGCAGCACGGGCTGGTT
Organism: Gammaproteobacteria bacterium; assembly: GCA_021772985.1. Taxonomy (GTDB): domain Bacteria; phylum Pseudomonadota; class Gammaproteobacteria; order Xanthomonadales; family Wenzhouxiangellaceae; genus JAJFKX01. The sequence continues at coordinate 26,192 of JAJFKX010000014.1, read as the reverse complement.
TATTGGCGACCGCTTGCTTGGTGGTTTGTTTGGCTTTCGGATTTCTATTGGCTTCACTGTTGGTTCAGCGAAGCAACAATAACAAAACTATAGTTGACTAGAGCACAAGGCGGTGACTAAACAACTGCCGACTGTCAAATTAAGACAGACGGCAGAACAGGTAATTGTTGCGATGGCTATCAACGGTGATCTTATGGCGTTTGAGGAATTGGTGCGCCGCAGGCAGGCACTGGTGCGCCATTTCCTGATCCGACTGTGTGCTGATCGGGTGTTGGCGGATGACCTGGCGCAACAGGTTTTTCTGCAGGCCTGGCGATCCATACACAAGTTGAAAACCTGTAAAGCTTATGGCGCATGGTTAAAAAAGATCAGTATCAATGTTTGGCTGCAGCAAGCCCGCAAACAACCGTTGCTTTCAGAGTTTGATCAGCCATTGCAACAAGCCTCAGCAACAGAAACCAAGCATGGTCATGTCATTGATTTGAATAGGGCTTTGATGAAATTACCCAATCTGATGCGGCTATGCATCGTACTGGCATATCACGAGGGTATGAGTCACCGCGAGATTACCCGGGTAACAGGGTTGCCGCTGGGTACAGTAAAGTCCCACATCCAACGTGGATCGATACGCTTGCGTGAATGGCTATTGGATTACAGGTAACAATATGCGTGATGACATTGATGACAAATTAGCAGCGCTTTTTAGAGAAAGTGAGCAACCGGTATGCATTGATGAATTTATATCGGATTGCCACGACAAGTTAATGCGCAGTCAAAAACGTTCAGCCATAGTTAAGCTGTTTATTATTATAGTAATGCTATTGGCTATGCTTATTATCACTCCCTTTGTGATAGAAGTCATGGTTTGGATTGATGCTCAACTCGGCACACAGCCGACCGTTGCTAAATCATCAGCGAGTGTCATTTATGATATGAATTTATCCAGTATAATTAATCAGGTTTTGATCAGCGCCGGCATCATCATTTCTGTCTGCATCATTAGCTGGATATGGTTTCCTGGATTTTATTCCAAACACTAGTGGCCGGGTTACTCATTCACGCTATCGATAGTTTTAGTTTATATAATGTAAAACAGGTTTTGCTATCTAAATAGTACATTATAAAATTGATTGATTTTTTAACTGTCAAGTCGGAAATCAAATGGTGAAGGTTTCAAATTTATACAGCGCTGGTGTTGCCGCAATGATCATTGTTGGTGGCTATTGTCTCTGCTGGTGTAATTCCACCTTCGCAGTTGATGATGAGCCGCTAAACAAAGGAGATCGTATTCTGGCTTTAGCGGTTAATGAGGCTGCTGACGGAAATTACGACAATGCCATAGCGCAGGCCCAAAAAACCGGCATGACAACTTTAAGCATTCCGGTACAATGGGATCAGATTCAGAAAGAGCCTGGTAAGTTTTCGATGCAGCCAAACTATTTGGCTATTGCTAATATTTATTACCCTGCAATCAATATAAAGCTGGCGTTGGAACTCAATCCAATTGATACCAATAACAAGCGACTACCATCAGACCTGACTGATAAACCTTACGACGATCCAGAAACCATCAGGCGATATAAAAGAGCCCTTGATTATGTGCTTGCTCAAATCCCCAACCTGGAAGTAATCACGCTTGCTATTGGTAACGAAATTGACGGGGTATTACACAGCAAACAAGACTGGGCGCAATACACTCGTTTTTTCAACCAGGTTGCCAACTACGCCCGCCAGAAAAGAGCAGGAATGAAGATTGGCGTTAAAGGTATGTTTTTCGGCATGACGACAGAGTATAAAAACAGGTTTCGGATTCTGAATGAAGCAGCTGATGTTGTCATGGTTACCTATTACCCGCTCAAAGCGGATTTCACCATGCAAAAACCTGAAGTAGTCTATCGGGATTTCGACACAATCGCCTCTGTCTATCCTGACAAGCCCATATATTTTATGGAAATTGGATATCCTTCAGGCGCTGGAAACTTGAGTTCTGAAGAGCAGCAGGCGGCTTTTATCAAACATGCTTTCAATGCTTGGGATCAGCATGCCGAGCACATCAGGTTCTTGGAGTTTACCTGGTTGCATGACCAGCCAAAATCAGCAATTGATGGCTTTAGAGAATATTATGGGTTGTCTGACCCTGCGTTTTTATCTTTTTTAAGCACTTTAGGTCTTCGGACTCATAACGGGCAAGACAAAAAAGCTTTTATAGAACTCAAACGACAAGCAAACTCCAGGGGTTGGCGATAGTATGCTGGGTTGGGAAAAGGGAAAAGACACCCTGGCTTAAATAAAACCTGCAATAATTTAGCCTACAATTGGGTGGCAGGCTTGGCTGTTTTAGTATGATTGTTGGTAAAATGAAACCATGAAAGTGCTTATCACCGGTAGTGCCGGTCATTTAGGCGAAGCCTTGGCCCGCTCGCTATTGTCGAATGGAGACCAACCTGTAGGTATCGATATCAAGGTTTCGGATTACACCGATAATGTTGGTTCGATCACAGAGCGGGATTTTGTTCGAAACAGTATGGTGGGTGTTGATGCGATCATACATACTGCCACGCTGCACAAGCCACATGTGGCGACGCATTCACGGCAAGATTTCATTGATACAAATATAACCGGCACCCTGAATTTACTTGAAGAGGCTATCAGAGCCAATGTCAAAGCATTCGTATATACCAGTACCACCAGTGTATTTGGTGATGCAATGCAACCAGCAGTTGGTGATCCTGCTGTCTGGGTCACTGAAGAACTTCAGCCAAAACCCAAGAATATTTACGGCGTGACCAAAGCTGCTGCTGAAGACCTGTGCCAGCTGTTCAATCGAAACCAGCAACTTCCATGCATCATATTGCGCACCTCTCGCTTCTTCCCGGAACAAGATGACGACCCAGAGAAACACGAATCCTATTCCGACCGCAATTTAAAAGTGAATGAGCTGTTGTTTCGCCGCGTCGATGTACAGGACATTGTCAAAGCTCATCAACTGGCGATTGCCAAGGCCCGGCAGATTGGTTTTGACCGTTTTATCATCAGTGCAACCACGCCTTTTCAACCAGCTGACGCAGCTGAACTCGGAACGGATGCGTGTTCGGTGTTGGCCCGTTACGTACCCGGTTACGTGCAGGAGTACAATCGCCGCGGATGGGCAATGTTTCCGTCAATTGGGCGCGTTTACGATAACCAGAGAGCCCGCAAGAAATTAGCCTGGGCGCCGGAATATGATTTTAATTCAGCAATAAATCGTTTGAGCGAAGGTCAGGATTACCGTAGTCCATTGACAAGACAAATAGGTGTTAAGGGATATCACGAAAAAACCTTCATTGATGGGCCTTATCCAGTAGATTAATAGATAGAGATATTCATGCTCTTAACCAACAGATGCTTGATTTACTTCAAGCTGCATGCTCACATGTTGAAAACCTCTGGTTTTCGCCTGGCTAATTAATCACCTCGTTAGTCAACTTCCTCCAGGCCCAGATTAAACCAGCCGTAAATGGGACGGCAATCAAACCGAATTCAAATAAAAATGCTCCCGTACCTCCAAACTGAAGATATTCGCCAAACTCTACCCGCACACCAGAGAAGTCTCCGGTAAGGAATCTGTTGAAAATCGGAGTTGCGAATAACAACAGCACCATAAAATCAAACATCAGTACAAAGGCATTTCGCAAACCGGTACGATTCTGCACGGCTATGACCGCACAGGTAGTAGCGCCGACCAGCATAATACCTGCAAATACAAACACATCCAGGTTGTTGCTGGCGCGGATCAGACCCGAGTTGTAGCCCACATAATTGGGATCGAGTAAACCCCGAAATGGGGCAACACAGTGCATAAATGCAAATGGAAGGTGCGCAAGACCTATCAGCAGCGCTCCCCAGGTCCACTGCCGTTTCAAAGCGAAAAAGACAAATACACCCAGGGTAATAGCCATCACCGGAAAACCGACCAGCAACCAATTGAATTGCGTAAAATCCATTATCTGTATCCTCGATTAACATACACTACTGTATGGATGTTAATATAGAAGCAGTTTGCACAAATGTCAATACAGTACTGTATGGAAAAGCCAGTATCAGATTTATCCCGTCAGGATTGGGTGGATGCCGGAATGGCGGCTTTGTATGAGCAAGGGGTCAGAGGCGTGAAGGCCGATAGCATTGCCAAAAGTTTAAATATCACCCGCGGAAGCTTCTATTGGCACTTCAAAAACCTGGATGATTTCTTGTGCGCCATGATCACATATTGGCAGCAAACACAGGAAGGCTATCTCGCCCGGCTTAAAGCGATAAAAGGCAATGCGCGAGGCCGGATTCAGGAAACTTTAAAACACATTCATTCCAAAAATGCCCGGCACGATGTGGCCATGAGATTATGGGCTTATCAGGAGGGCCGCGCCGCTGAAGCAGTTCAGAAACTGGACCGAATGCGGCTTGAATTTCTGGAATCACAATTCACGGAAACGGGTTACCCGGAAAGTGAGGCACGTTTTCGTGCGCATGTTCTTTACTATTTCCAGTTAGGCGATCAACTGTCGCGTCAGCGTGTGGATGCAAAGCAGCGGCGTTTGCATTTTGAGCAATTGAATGTATTGCTGCTGAATGAGTAAGCGATTCAAATTTTTCAGTAACAGCTCTGGTTGTTATAGTCAGGATATTGAAATTACATAGGTAGAGCAAAGGCTGGTACGGTATTGGTCGATTAACACATATAGCATGGAGGCATTTATGCAACAATCTTCGAAATGGCCGGACAGGGCACTGGTAGGTTACGTAATGGCGTACAGCTACACTCCGCCGCCCTCAAATGTAACTGACGGTATGATCTCGGATGCCATTAAGAACCATTACAATGTATTCGTATATGCATTTGGGGCTATTGATTCTTCAAATAATGTCACACTGCCCGACGGCATTAGCGAGGCTGATTTAAGCACACAAATACAGAACATACATGCTAACAATGGCTTGGCATTACTTTCTTTTGGCGGTCAAAATAATACTTTTTCACCTGGATCAAATGTAACCCAGGCAGCGGACAACACCGCTGCACTAATTCAAAAGTACGGTTTTGATGGTGTTGATCTGGATCTTGAAAGCATAACGGTTGATAGCGCGTATCTGGAAAGCTATATCAACGAATTACGCAATAAAGACAGCAGTATCCTGCTGACTGCTGCACCACAAATTGCCGGAGGTTACGGCGGGCCGGCGGCGCTTGCACCGACCAATATTTTCACCACGGATTTTTTAATTAAGGCTAAATTCGATGCCATCCTGGTGCAGGAATATAATCAATTTGGCGGTGCTGTTTTTGATGGCAAACAGGACACTGATGTTGGCTTTATTACCGCAAGCTTTGACCCGCTGGCAAAAATTATACCCAGCGCTACAAAAATAGTGGTTGGTGAGCCGGCAAACAGTACTGCAGGTTCCGGTTTATCCAATCCAGCTGATGTGGTCCAGGATATCAATTCCGGCGATGTAAAGCAGAGCAAGCAATATGGCGGCGTAATGACATGGGCGATCAATTATGACGCTGATCAAGGCTGGTCTTTTGCCAATGGTGTGTTCCCAGTTGTGTAATGATGCCGGGCTGACAGGCAATTATTATTCAGATAACCGTGGGTCGGTTTGTCAAAGTGTTTTGATGTTGATGATAAGCGGTAATTAGCAGTGTTTAGCAAGCTATTGGTGAGCGGTGAAAAACTACCAGAGATCATCGATTATATTTTTCAGCGTCTTGGCAGCAGTGCGAACCACGCCGGTGGCTGTTTCGTTTACATGACTTGCAGCGCTATCGGTGATATCGGTCGCGTCCAGGCCGGTTGCATCCTCAAGTTGGACAAGTCCGGCAGCTTCGCTGGATGAGTTGGCCAGCGCGGATAAGGCTCCATAGGTTGCTGCTCCGTAAATGCCGTACTTTAATAGCTTGTGTGGCAGGGTTTTCAGGTTTAAGTTAATTTCATCATTAATGGCCTCGATATGCTCGGCATTGCCAGTTTCGCCACGTAGCTTTAAAACCCGGATCAACCGCTTCAACTCCGGAAGACTGTCTGAATCTTTGTCCTTATGCAAACGCACTCCAACCAGGCTTTGCATCCATAGCGGGGCCTGGACATCTTCAATATAAGCAACGATCAGCCTGCGGCGCTGTTCCCTGGTGTCCAGGATTTTTTGCATGATGGCTTCTTCCAGAGTGTAGTGGCTGGTGGTATAGCCGGCAGATATCAACGCAATGGTATAACGACTTTGTCGGACGCACCTGGCCATTTCATCCAGAAAGGTTTCGGCGGGAGAAAACTCATGCGTGTCAATCGCGGTTTTGAGTTTGTTTTGCTGCAGAATTTTGTATAAAGCACCGGCTTCAGCCGAATCATGACTGCCACGGTAAGTGATAAAGGCATCGTATTGATAATCCATAGCATTTTCCTGATTTAGTAAATAGCAGGACGGACTCAGGCAATAAATATTGGTTGAGTAAAGAAGTTTAAGCTTGTCTGCCCGGTCATAAGCCAAGCATGGATTTAATCCGGTTGGCAGCCTGATTTTTAAGCTTTTCGACTTCATCGGAAACGGCGCTGTAACCGCCGCCGGTGGCAAAATCCGCTATTTTCGTTGCTTCATCAGCAATCTGAACATATAAGCTTCTGTGACCTCCTCCGTGTGTTATTTTCGTTCTACGCAGATTATTTACAAAATTATTATATTCCGCTGCAGACATCTTATCTTTCGCTGCCTGTTTGATTAACATTTCTATGCCCTTCTCAAGTATTGATCGCATCTGGTTGCTCCTTCAGTTGTGTTGCTAACCGGCATACTGCAAGCAGCGGCAGCCGGGGTTTAAGTATTGGGTAATGCTGTATTCATACAGTGTTGTCTTGGTTGTCGGTTTCGCAGGCAAGGTGGGAAAAGCAAGTGCAATGATGTGTCTGTTGGCGGCAAAGAAACTGTCTTTAGATACCCTGTGTTGCGCTGTAGTTGTTGATCAGGTGGACTAAAGTGTTACAGCCATTATCCGGGTCAAAATACAAATGAAGATGGTATAAAGCGGCCAATGGCATGACCAAGCCAAGTGGGTCATTTTCGGGTAGACTGTTCAGCAAAATAATAATGATTTGGGTTGGTATGAGTAGAGCAAAGCGCCCTTTGTTGCTCCATATTTATGGCGTGTGTCTGTTTATTTTTTGCAGTTTTGCTGCTGTTGTGGGTTGGGCAGGCAATAACCTGTGGACCGGTGGCGGGCCAAATGGTGTTGCCATACCAGGCAGCGGGTATCAGTACAACCAGATATACCAGTTTGTACCACAGTGGTTCGACACTTTGCCCGAGATAAATATTCAGACCGGTTACACAGATGACCAGGCCGAGCGTGAAGTACAACGGTATGCGGGTTTGAAATTTGAACAGACGCAGCAGACCTTTACCGATAATAAAGCTGGTGACAGCAATGATAGCCACTTCAACTAAGACCATAACTGTTGTTGATGCCAATGCTGTTTCTCGAAACCCCGGAGCTGGAAACATTAACAATACAGTTCCCATGTTGATCAGCGTCAGTGTCATATATCCGCTTATCACCGCAGCCAGTATTTTTAAAACGTGCAGCAAAACATTCTCCTGATTGCCTATTGAATCAGAAAATAATGGATCAGAGCTGAGTTGTATGACAATGGTCCGAAAGGACAAAAAACAAAGTAGACTTTGGGCCCAGTTACTTAATCGCAAAAATAGCCGCGTGATCTGGCAATCTGTAAAGCTTCGGTTCGCCTTTTGGCACCCAGCTTAGTGAATAGAGAGGTTACATGCTTTTTCACGGTGCTTTCGGAAATATGCAACCGGGTGCCGATCTGCTTATTAGTGAGCCCTTCGGAAATTAATAATAAAACATCATTTTCGCGAGGGTTCAGGTGGTTAGCCTGGACTTTGATTGGTTTGTGCTTGACGCGCTGAATAACAAACTGCACCAGTAACAGCAGGATGCCAAACACTACGACAACAATGACCCATTCCACTATAAGCGCCGCTGAAATTGTCGATGCCCGAGCCAGGCTGACAATGAACAAGCTTAAACCAAATAAACCAATAATGCTGATGGTCTTTTTCCTGAGCATGGTTTTATTAATATCAGATATGGGTTTATACAGTTCGATAAACTCATTATATGCAGTTTTACTCTAACGCTCATGGGCAACAAGCCATAGGCGAGTTTCGTTATGCATGTTTGCGCTGATATCTGATACAGATTCGGATCCTGGAGACTTGGCATGCAAACATCTCTGCAAAGCCCCCCAAGCTCGTCAGCATTTATGATCCTGTGTGATTTTTGAAATAAAGAAACCTCAATCAGACTCAGCGATTATCCCTTTAAGATAACAAACGCACATCCTGGCTGATCCGGTATCTTTGAAACTCCATTCACGTGAACCGGCAATGCTATAGTCCGCAAAGAATATAATACTGGCGGAGAAAAAGATGAGAATACGTGGGTTGATAGGGGTGCTGTTTGGTGGCGCTGGCTGTTTAATGGCACAGGCCCAGCCATTACTGCTGGATAACGCTACTTTACATGCCTTATCCGAAGAAATCTCCGGAGCAACGGCCAAACGCAACCTGGAATTCATTGCCACCCAGCATCGCATGCGTGGTTCGCAGGGGTTTGCAGCAGCAGCACAGCATCTGGCTGAGCAGGCGGAAAGTTACGGATTGCAGCAAGTTACCATAGAACAATATCCCGCTGATGGAAAAATATTCTACGGCACACAACGCTCCAGACCACCCTGGGATGTAGAGTTTGCTGAGTTATGGGAGCTCAACGATAATGTTGGCTCAACCCGCATCGCCAGTTGGCAAACCATGCCTGTCAGGTTAGCCCAGGATAGCGAGAGCGGACAGGTCGAAGCAGAATTGATTGATGTCGGCAATGGCACTTCCGAAGCCGATTATGCAGGCAAAGATGTGCGCGGTAAACTGGTATTGGTTGCTGCCCAACCAGGTGCTGCAGCGCCGCTGGCTATTGATACCTATGGTGCGGTGGGCCTGATCAGCTATGCGCAAAACCAGCGTACCGGTTGGTGGAAAGAAAATGAAAACCTGGTTCGCTGGGGGCACCTCAATACTTTTGCTGATACCCCGAGTTTCGCTTTTATGGTCTCGCTGAAAGAAGCCCGTACGTTTCAGGCGCGTCTGGCCAGTGGTGAAACCATTCGGCTGAAAGCCGAAGTTAAAGCGGGCAAGCACCCAGGTAACTATCAGGTATTGAGCGCGTTGATTCGTGGTCAGGATGAAACGCTGAATGAAGAAGAAATTGTCTACAGCTGTCACCTTGATCATCAACGTCCTGGTGCCAATGACAATGCCAGTGGATGTGCCACCATTTTGGAAGTTGCCCGCAGCCTGTCAAAACTGATTAGCGAAGGCAAAATTAAGCCACCCAAACGTAGTCTGCGGTTTGTTTGGCCACCTGAAATCGAAGGCACGTTAACCCGTCTGGTCAGTGAAGGTGATAATGTCAAACGCATCAAGGCCGCGATTCATCTGGATATGGTTGGTGGCGGACCCAATACCAAGGCGACTTTTCACGTTACCCGCGGTCCAGCTAGTGTGCCCAGTTTTATCAATGATGTGGCTGAGCACTTTGCACTGTTGGTTAATGAACAATCAGCGCAATTGGCTGATGGCGGTAACCCATTAATGTCGTTGGTTTCCAAAGAAGGTGGGAAGGAACCATTGCGAGCCGATCTGGTTTCATATACCGCCGGCAGCGATCACCAAATTTATGCAGAGGGCAGCTTTTCGATTCCGGCTATTTATATGAATGACTGGCCGGATCGCTTTATCCATACCAATTTTGATGTGCCGGGTAATATTGATGCGACCAAACTCAAAAGAGTGGCTTTTATTGCCGCTGCCAGTGGTTTATTTTTGGCCAACATGGACAGCAGTAACTTATCTGAAGTTGGTGAAGTAATCAGGCAACGCAGTTTATCCCGGATGGCTGACCTGTACGCCAAACGCCATCAGGTCAGTGGTGATGAACGGGCAAATTTAATCCGCCAGTCGCTACAATTTGAACAGGGTGTGGCCGCCTCAGTAGCACGTTTTGCTGAACCGGATGCGAATTATAATCAAACGTTTGCAGCTCATTCAGATGCACTCAAAAACTTGATTGGGCCTGTAACCAATGCTCCGCCAGATAGTGGTCCATCAAGCCGGATTTATCAGCGCAACCCATCAGTACTTGGCCCGATGTCGGTATTTGGGTATGACTATTTTGAAGATCACTATCCAGCTGATGCACCCCAGCCGGCGTTAATGCAGCACCAGGGTATATGGGGAAGCGGTGGAGATTATAGTTATGAAGTGCTTAATCTGGTTAATGGTCGTAGAACGGTAGCGGATATACGCGATACTGTATCGGCTATTTATGGTCCAATCTCGCATGCGATGGTTCATGAGTATTTAAAGGCTTTGGAATCAATCAATGTAGTTAACGCTGTTAACCAGGAATGACGTTGTAAGTTGGTTATCGGTAGCTATTCGTTGAGCGGATAGTGATATTGGCTGTTAATAAGTATTAAGAGTAAATAATGGCAATAAGAAACATAAATTGTCTAATTACAGTATTTTTATTGGTTTTGATCATGCCGGATTCGGCTCGGCTTCAAGGTGATACCGGAACTGCAACGGAACCATCCGGATTGGTACTGCCATCGATGCCTCCTTTTGATATAACAGCCATCGATCAGCTGCTGGACCCTTGCACAGATTTTTACCAATATGCCTGTGGAGGGTGGCATGCAGGCAATCCAATGCCGCCCGATGAAAGTTTTTGGTCTCGCCCATTCACTCAATATTCGCGTCAGATAGATGACTACCTGAAGATACTGATCGAGCAGGTGGCAGTTGCCGATGATCAACGCACACCTGATGAGCAGAAGGTTGGTGATTACTACCTTGCATGCATGGACACCGCTACGATTGAATCACGTGGTCTTGACCAGTTGCGGCAGGAATTGGCATTGATCGACAGTATGCATTCGATCTCAGAATTGCCTGCCGTGCTCGGCAATTTGCATCGGAATCTCCCCTGGTTTTCACAAGACGGTGAGCCGCTATTGTCTTTAGATACGATAGTGGATTCGGCAAAACAGCAAATTGCGCTGCAAATTGGCCCATCCGGTTTAGGCTTGCCCGGCCCGGATTACTACACCGGTACCGATCATAAATCGACTCAACTGCTGCAGCAATACGTAAACCATATAGCCGAGGTATTCAGATTAATCGGAGAGGCTGAAACGGAAGCCCGCCGCCATGCTGATGCTGTCATTGGGTTGGAGCAGGCATTAGCCAGTGGTTATTTGGCCAAGAGTGAAATGCGCAATAACCCTGCTTTAACCCAAAACCCAATGTCCAAAGTAGAGCTGCAGGCACTGACGCCGAAGTTTCGCTGGAATGACTTTTTCAGAGCCTATGGGATGCCAGCCAGTGGACGCGTCAATCCCAGCGATATCGGTTATCTGCGGAACCTTGATAAGTTGCTGACTGAAACAGCGCTGGAATCCTGGCGGGCTTATCTGCGCTGGCAAATCATCAGCGAACGCAGCAAATTACTGCCGGCAGTAGTGCGAAATGAGCGCTTTGGGTTTTTTGGCCGGACTTTGCTGGAATTGATTGAGTCACCGGCGCGCGATCAAGAGTGTCTTGATTCGGTGAAGATCAGTTTGCCCAGTGTGCTGGGTCGGCTGTTTGTTGATCGGGTATTTCAATCTGAAATGCGTGACCGGGCTGAAGATATGTTTACTAAAATCCAGGCGGTGATGCGTGAACGTATCCAGCAGGCCGAATGGATGCAGGCCGATACGAAGCAGGAGGCTTTGGCAAAAGTTGACGCGACAAGGTTAAGTGTCGGGCATCCTGATGTGTGGTTGGACGATCGGCGTTTGGTGATACGACCGGATGATTATTATGGCAATGTGCGCCGTGCCGGCGAAGCACAGCGTCGGGTTAGTTTCGAGCGCCTTGGTAGACCTCCGGACCTTAACTGGTGGAGTGTGCCGGTGACCTGGGTAGGTGGTTACTATCGGGCAGCGGAAAACGCCATCGTAGTGACTGCGGCAATGATGCTGCACTATGAAAATCAGGCACAGGATGCGGCTGTGCTCTATGGAGGGCTTGGCGTATTGTTGGCGCATGAGTTGATCCATGGCTTTGATCCAAGCGGGCGAAATTTTGATGCCACCGGCGAGTATAGAAATTGGTGGGCTGAGCAAGATGCTGCCCGTTTCGAGCAACGCGGTGAGTGTGTAGCCAGACAGTTTTCAGAGTTTGAGTATGCACCCGGCATTCCTATCGATGGAAAATTTGTGGTTTCTGAGCAGTTCACCGAAATTGCCGCACACAGAATTGCCTGGGCAACCTATCGCAAGCACGCCACCAGGCAAGATGAAGCTAATGTGAAAGGATTTTCACCGTTGCAGCGTTACCTGCTCACCGCCGCACAAACCTGGTGTACTGAAGCCACCGATGGGAATTGGCGCGCAATGGCTGCCGGTCTCAGTTCTAAAGCCTGGGCAGCGCCAATGGTGAATGGCACCATATTGCATCTACCTGAGTTTCGCGAGGCCTTTCAATGCAGTGATGGACAGCCGATGGTAAAACCTATTGGCGAGATATGCCCGTCGTGGTAGCAGCCGGTTTGCACTGTTATGCACAGCTAAGCCTATGATCCAAGTCGAACAGAATACTTCATATTCTGGTATTCAGTAACTTGTTGATTTACATTGTACTGCTTGTCTTTATTCAGTGGAGTTGGATATGTATTACAGGAGGTATGCCGGTCTCAAGCTACAGCTATTGTTGTGCTTAACGTTGCTAATGGTGATATGTCAATCACAGGCCCAAACAATGAATGTAACCAGTATTGAACCACTGGCGAATGTTATTGCTGCATCTGAAAATTCCGCTATCCGAATCCAATTTGACCGGGCTATCAATACCACATCGGTAAGCACAGATTCATTTTGGGCTTACGGCCGCTGGAGTGGTGTGGTCAGTGGCAGTTACAGTTTCGAAAATGGCAACCAGACCGTGGTGCTGACACCGCAACAGGCTTTTTCTGCCGGTGAGCAAGTCACGGTGGTGCTATCCAATCAATTAATGGGGCAGGATGGAACTGCACTGAGGGATGCCGGCTACAGTTTCCAATTCTGGGTGCGCAGTGCACCGGCTGATCTGGTATTTGAAGAGCTGGATCGTATCGCTACCGGTTCACCCAGCCGGCCTTATGGTGGTATTGCAACGGATCTGGATGAAGATGGTTTTCTTGATATTACTTCGGTTAATGAAGATACCAACGATCTGCGTTTTTTCCGCAACCGGGCAGATGGCACAGGCCTGTTCGACGATTTTGTGACGCCGACAGCTGGTACCGGCAGTGTGCCCAGTCCCTCGGAAGTGGGGGATTTCAACGGGGATGGGCATATGGATATTGCGGTTGCTAATACCACAGGTAATTCGGCGTCGATATTACTGGGTAATGGGGATGGCAGTTTTGGCCCGCAGCAGGAATTAACAGTCAATGGACAACCACGGGGTATTACCGTGCTGGATATGGATGGTGATGGTGATTTGGATGTTGCTACGGCCAACCGAACCACCGGCACCATTTCGCTACTGCAGAATAATGGCAGTGGTGTTTATACCGTTATCGATAGTTTCGGCACAAATGGTGGTGAGTGGTCACTGGCTGCTGGTGATATGAATAACGATGGGATCATGGATTTGGTGACTGGTGGTTCCACCAGCCCCAATATTTGGGTTTATGCAGGTGATGGCCAGTCAGGCTTTAGCCAGATTGAAAATCAAAACAGTGGCGGTACTGCCTGGATGATGGTGCTGGGTGACATCAATAATGATGGACATCTCGATGTGGTCCAGGCCAACGGCGGTGCAAATAATGGAGCAGTACTAACTGGAGATGGGACCGGCCAGTTAAGCGCGCCTGAAATTTTCAATGTAGATCCAACCGCATTAGCAACTGACTTGGGTGACCTGGACGGTGATGGTGATCTCGATTGGATGATCGCCAGTTTTGGTGGTGATTGGGCGTTATTTGAGAATGTAGACGGCAATTTTGTTTTTCACAATGAATTTGATGCCCCGGCGGCAGCTTCCTGTTCCTTATTTATGGATATTGATAATGACCGGCTACTGGATCTGGTGCTGCTGGATGAACTGGCCAATGAAATTATCGTGCTGCGTAATGGTGAAGCTTTATTAAAAGACGGATTTGAATCTTTATTCTGAAACACAAGCAGATTTGAGTGGTTTGGTGTGTCGCTGCATTAATGAAGTTTTCGTTTGCGGTAAGTTGGAATGTCCCGATAATACACCTGCCGGTTTATTCTGCCCTAATGTAGAACGTTTGGCGATTGCAATTGAATGACATACTAAACGGTAGCGTCAGATACAACATGAAATATAGGACTGAATACGATAATAAGGGCTATCTGGTTATCCGTCAGTTTTTTTCTTCGGCAGAAATATTGGCTGTAGTAGAAAAAGTAGATCGAATTTACCAGCAGTGGTTAATTGAGAATGAGTCTGATGCCGTTGAATACCAGTTAATTAATATGCATTCATTAACCAAAAGTGCATATTTCGAAGGTATGCCTGGAGAGCGAATATCGTTCTTCAAAGCTATAGCCCAGAAAAGCCTCACCAGCTTAATAAAAAATATTTTTGGAGAAGGGTTGTATTTTCATAATTCACAACTGTTTTTTAACCCTTATCAGGGGAGTCGGCTTCCTTATTGGCACCGCGACATACAATACAATCCAATCAGCGAAGAAATTCAAAAAAATGAACTGGGTAATATGCTCAGCCTGCATGTTCGGGTTCCGCTGATAGCAGAGACTGGTGTTGAACTTGTTCCAGGGACACACAGTCGCTGGGATACCAAGCTGGAAAAAAACGTAAGAATGGAATTGAATGGGCATAAAAATAGCGAAGAGCTGCCCGGAGCTGAGTTGATTCAGCTGGAAGCTGGCGACATACTTATTTTTAGTGCAAACATGCTGCACCGTGGAAATTATATTTTGAATAAAACCCGTAAAGCACTTGATTTATGCGTGGGTAAACAACACCCATTGACATCAAAATGCCTGGATTTAAGTGTTCTTCCAACCGATGAGGAGATGCTGATTATCGGTAACAATGAGTGGTACGAATTAGCCAGGGGAATTGCAACCACCAAGTGAAGCCGGTGATGGCGCAATGTCGAGATACATACAAGAGTCAATAAACCCTTGCCGACATTAATATCAGATGGCTTGATAATTGGTGCGGCACTACAATCAGGGCGACATATGGCTGAATATTAAGCGTTGTCGAATCAGTGAGGAGAGCAATTGAATATCAACTACTAAATACTTTTACCGGTCTTGCTCAGGTTGATTCTAATGTCGTCGGGCATGGTTCAAAGTTGTGAGTTGAGTAACACGCCCTGGGGTTCATCAGGCTTATTGCTGGTTTCAGTCTATTAAGTTTGTTGTTGATACTAAAATCTCGGGTAAGAAATAGTATAGGTTGAAGTTCAGGGTTGAATGCTTTTATAGGTGTTCATAACATTCAGCTTGCCGGATACTGAATAAATAGTGTTTGTACTGGATTGATTATTATGGCTTTCTGGGCTTTTTTTCTGCTAATGCGAAACCATAAACAGGTGCTTTGCCTTTGCTGATGCTACCCAGTACTTCAAATTGGCTCAGCGCAAGCCCCTGTTTAGACAGATATTCAACCATGCTTTCACCAGCCTTAATACGCATAGGAAAACCCCAGATAATGTGTTCACCATATATGAGTCCGAAGGATAGGGTGATTAACCTGCCGATCAGGAAAAACGGTCCTTTCGCTTTGACCAGTTCCTCGGAAAAGAAATCAAAAGCAATCACGCTGCCTTCGGCAAGCGTTGTCAGACTGTGTAAACTATCAGCGACAGCTTCTTGATCCAGGTACATGGTCACGCCTTCCCACAAAATGTAAGTAGGTATTGCTGGATCAAAACCATGTGCCTGCAGTGTTTCCAACCAAGGTTGCTGATTGAAGTCAGTAGCAACAAAGGTTACGTGAGAGCTGTCGATTCCAGCTTTGCTGAGTGCCGCACGCTTGGCTTTTTGGGTTGCCGGTGCGTCGACCTCGAACACGCGGTGATTCGAGTTTTGGGGCAGCGCATAAGCTCGCGTATCCCAGCCGGCACCGAGAATAACGACCTGTTCAACACTCTCCAGAGATTCATTTAAGGTAGTGTCGAACATCTCGGTCCGCAGTGATAACACTGCTGAAACACCTGCCCTACGTGGCGCCGGATAGCGTAAGCCAGAGGGTAGATAGCCGCAGACTCGAGCCGCCAGAATAGTAGGGCCGGCCAACAGCATCCAGATAAAGGCGTTCATTGCCGGTAGTGTTGAGATCAACTTTCTGCCGGCCATGTCGTTTCGCACGCCCGTGTCATGCATCAGCATACGTCCCAGGTAAGGTTCGTAAGCTGTTCCGGAAATGCCTTTTGAGCGATTGAAAGCAAATAGCTTTAGCAGGTAGCCGATGCTGCCGAGCAAAGTAACCGGTGACAGTAATATCATGATCAGTATGAATGCCGGAATTCGAATCATGGCTTTGCAACTCAGCCGAGCATTGGTTGGTCTTGATTTTAGCTGAGTGGCAGCAGTGATGTGAAGTGAAGTTGTTCAATATAAACATTTCCACTTAAATATCGAACCACACACTGTGGCGGTTTTATCAGTTTCAACTAAAGGTCCTCTAACAGCTGTATTCATTGTTAACAAATAGAAAGCCGGCTAATAAAAATCTATAAAAACAAAGGAGTAGCTATTATCAGGTTTTGAAAAATGATCTTCAAAAATCAACGCACAGGCTGTTTTGCTGTTAGCCGGACGGGTGCAATGCTAAGATTGATAGTAACTATACAAAACACTCTTAAACACAAAATAAATGAGCTTGATGTTGCTGTTGCATACATCAGCATTAACAAAAGTGTCTTGGTTTTTGTATATTTATCAACTAAACAGGAATAGGTTTGGGGTGGTTAAATAATAATCAGAGTGCAAATTTACGAATTGCATCAATCACTACCACTTATAAATGAGGAAGTATTATGGAAAGTTTATTACCATTAATTATTCAACTGGTCAGCGGCGCTGTTGGCGGGAATGTTGCCGGTTCTTTGATGAAAAACCTGTCTTTAGGGACTGTTGTTAATTCTATTGTAGGTATATTGGGCGGCGGGCTTGGCGGTCAGCTTTTAGGTATGTTTGGGATGGATATTGGCAGCGGTGGCATGGATATCACCAGCATTATCGGAAGCATAGCAGGCGGTGGTGTTGGCGGTGGTGTTTTGTTGGCCATTGTCGGAATGATTAAGAAAGCACTGGCAAAATAGATAGTTCAACTGCGCACGGAGTAGTTTAACTAACTACTCCGTGTTAATAGCAATGACAATCCATTGATTTAGTGTAAGTCCTTGCAATAATCGCATCCAAACCAAAGTGTTTGGGTGCATGTGTATTGAGCAGCCGAAATAGGCTCATTACAATCGCTGCTATTCATATAAAACCCCACTATAAAAACAGCTTCCGCTATGCGGAAATTGCATTGTGAATCAGCCAGCGATAAATGGCTCGATTTGTTGTATCAAATCGGGCCGGAAAAACTTGCTTACGCTTTTGCTCGCATGAACAAGCCACTCGTGGCAGACTCTATGACCAAATCCCGTAATAACTAAAACAGATGGGAGTGATGGATGGAGTTTTTTGTATTCGTTTTAGGCATTGTGTTGATAGCGTTGCCGATAGCGGTTGTATACCTGCTGGTCAGGGCCAGTGGGCTGCAGCGTTCAATTGATCTGTTAAACCGGCGCGTTGATGGACTAACCCATCGGCATCCAGCTGGATCTGAAATTGCTCACGCAGAACAACCGCCGGCAGCTGAAGATCGGCCGGAACCGTTATCTGAAATTGATCAGCAGGAACAACCTCCTGTGATCGAGCCGGAACCGGTTAAACCGATAGTTACTCCAACTCCAGCGCTGCCAGAAACAGAACCCATAGCTCCTATCCCGGCAACGGCAAGAGAAAATGCTGGGCATGTTGGCTATCAAGCGCCCGCTGCAGCTGCCAGTGAAAAAGCAGTGCAGATTACCTCGCGTTCCCGCTCCGAACCGGATTTTGGGGATAAGCTAGGCGAATACATCAAAGGTTATTTCACCGAAGGTAATCTGATTGTTCGGGTCGGTATTATCGTGTTGTTTTTCGGGGTAGCGTTTTTGTTGAAATACGCCGCCGATCGCAATGTATTTCCCATTGAATTGCGGTTGGCTGCAGTTGGGTTGGGTGGCATTGTTTTGCTGTTGATCGGTTGGCGGCTGCGATTAAGCCGTCGGGTTTATGCATTGATCATGCAGGGTGGTGGCATTGGGGTGCTGTATCTGACCATGTATGCTGCTTTGCGGTTGTATGACCTGTTACCCGCAGCGATTGTGATTGTGGTGATGTTGCTGATGGTAACCCTGGCGGCCGTTTTGGCGGTATTGCAAAATGCCAGCTCATTGGCGGTGCTGGCAGCTGTAGGCGGTTTTCTGGCACCGGTGTTAACCTCCACCGGCCAGGGCAGCCACATAGTATTATTCAGTTATTACCTGTTACTGAATATCGGCATCCTGCTGATTGCCCGGTATAAATCCTGGCGGCCGTTGAATCTGATCGGCTTTGGATTTACTTTTTTCATTGGCGCAGCCTGGGGTGTAGAGCGATATCAGGCTGAGCATTATTTCAGCACACAAGCCTTCCTGATAGTGTTTTTCCTTTTTTATGTAGCCTTGGCGTTACTGTATGCCCGCAAGCAGCCGACCAGGTTACGCGGTCTGGTGGACGGCACACTGGTATTCGGCACCCCTTTGATCGCCTTCACATTACAAACCGGCCTGGTGCACGACTATGAATATGGCCTGGCCTGGTCAGCATTGGCTGCCGGTGGCTTTTATATGCTGCTGGCGCTGCAATGCTGGCGATTTGGCGGGCAAAATTACCGATTGTTGAGCGAAGCATTCCTGGCCTTGGGTGTGATATTCGCCTCGTTAACCATTCCATTTGCACTGGACGGCAACGGTATCGCCGCAGCCTGGGCATTGGAAGGTGCCGGTATTTTGTGGATCAGTGTGCGCCAGCGGCAGAGTCTGGGCATTGCATTCGGAATATTGTTACAGCTTGGCGGTGGCCTGGCACTGTTGGCAGAACACACCCTCAAAGGTCATTCCCAGCCGGTTTTCAATAGTGTGTTTATAGGTGCTGTATTGATTGCACTGGCTGGCCTGTTCAGCAGCTATTACCTGTTGCGTAAATACCGCGAGCATAAAACCTGGGAATACCTGGCCAACATACCGCTATTGCTATGGGGGCTCAGCTGGTGGTTTATCAACGGTATCAGCGAAATTCTCGAATATGAATCCCATTTACCATTGCTGGACGCGATCACCGCAACCGTCGGGTTTGTTGCCTTGTCAGTGGCAGCCTTGGGTTTATTGGAGAACAAGCTGCAATGGCACAGTTTGCGTTATGCGGTTATAGGCCTGGCAGTGGCTATGGGGTTGCTGATATTGCAGACTATTGAGAGCCCAGGACACCCATTGGCAGCGGGTGGTTATCTGGTCTGGCCATTGGCTTTTGCAGTGTTTTATTCACTGCTGTGGCAACGCGAGAAATATTCAGATCAAGATGGTTTGCGTTTGTCGCAATGGCTGACATGGCTGCATGCGATTGGTGCATTAATGCTGGTAGTGCTGCTGACGGCAGAGTGCATCTGGCTGGTTGGAGATTATTGGCGGTTACAGGAAACCTGGCAGGTGGCAGTTTTTGCGGTGCCTGCATTGCTGGCAGTTGGTGCAACGTTAACCATGCAACGCTGGCCCATCAGTAGCCATCGGGTGGCATATCTGTACTGGGTGGCCGGTTTGTTGCTGCTTGGTTTGCTGGGTTGGAGCGTGCTGGTGAATATTCATTCCGATGGTACTGCGTTACCATTGCCGTATCTGCCGGTGCTCAATCCTATTGATATTATGCAAGCGATGGTATTACTGGGTTTGCTGAGCTGGTGGCGGCAGGTAGGAGCGCAGGCGCCGTTCAAAGCCTGGCGGCCTTTGTATTTGATAAGCATCGCCGGTTTGCTGTTCATGTGGTTGAATGCCATGCTGTTACGCAGTCTGCACCATTGGGCTGGGGTACCGTTTAGTGCGGATGGTTTTTATGATTCTGCACTGACCCAGGCCAGCCTATCCATATTCTGGACGCTGTTGGGATTGAGTGTGATGGTGATCGCGACCAGGCGCCAATGGCGCGGTGTATGGATAGCGGCTGCGGTGCTGTTGGGTGTAGTGGTGCTGAAGTTGTTCAGTGTGGATCTGGCTGATAGAAACACGCTGGAATCGATTTTCTCGTTTATTGTGGTCGGCGTGTTGTTGTTGGTGATTGGTTATTATTCACCGATACCGCCGGGTCAAAAACAAAAAGCAGAGTTAGCTGATGTTGAAGAATAATTTGTTTGTATTCCGGGTTAATGAGTTGAAACGGCATGTGTGGCTGTTGCCGATCCTGTTGCTCAGCACTGCTCTGTCAGCTGCAGAACCAACGCCACAGGATTTTGCTGAAGGCATTGATATCACCCCGGACGATAACCGTGCGCTGCAATGGATAGGCATGCCGGAGAGTTATTATCGGCAGTCATTGCGACGTGGTGGCGGTGACTTGCGGGTCTATAATCAGGCCGGTCAAATTGTCCCGCATAAAATTGAGCAACCGGTGGATCGAAGTGAGTATCAGCAGCAGCAACCATTGGCATATTTTCCTGTCTATGGCAGATCGCGCACTGATCTGGATAGCTTATCGTTACAAATCGAGCGCAGCGCTGATGGTTCATTAATCAATATTGAATCGCAAAACCAGCAAGCGATTGCAGATGACCAGGTGATCGCTTATATCATTGATGTCAGCAAAGCCAATGCCGCCGCCGAGCAGGCCAGTCTTAAACGGTTGATGTTTGAGTGGGCCGAGCCGGAATATGGTTTTATCAATGGCTTGCAGGTATCAGCCAGCAACGACCTTGAGCAATGGTCGTCAGTAACCGCAAATCAAAGCTTGTCGAGACTGGATTATGCAGGTCAAAGTCTGGGTAAAAGTCATATTGATGTTGCTGCAGCCTCCAGCTCAAATTATTTACGTTTAAGCTGGCCGTCGGAACAGCCTTCGTTGCAGGTAACCGCTATATCCGGTGGCTATGCCTGGAGTAAACTGACCGATGGCATGCGCCAGCAGCATTTGCTGCTGCCCATGACCTTTAATGCTGAATCGGACGATACATTGGAAAGCGGTGCATATCGATTTAACACCGGCGGTCAATTTCCACTTGAACAGTTAAGTTTGGTGGCTATACAGGAGGGGCAGAATGAATATTATGCCGGTCGGTTATATTCAAGAGCAGACAAAGATAAAACCTGGACTGCACGTGGTCGGGTTGAACAATTCCGCTTAAATGCCGAGGCAGGCATGGTGAGCAGTGAGCCCCAAACAATTGATGGCATACGTGATCCACATTGGTTGATCCGGTTTGAGTATCCGCAACAATTTCCTGCTGGTGGGGCGCCAGCGGTGCGGCTTGGTTGGCGTCCGGAACGATTGTTGTTCCTGGCGCAGGGGCAGCCGCCTTATACACTGGCCTATGGCAATCCAAATGTTTCACCGATAAAAACCAGCCAATCGAACTGGCTGGGTAATCTTCCGGAAGGGGTGCAGGCAGCTGACGCGACGGCTTCAGCTGCGCTCGGCAGTGTTTATGCTTTGGGTGGCCCGCCTGTTGCCCAGGAAACCGAACAGCAAATACCCTGGGATGAAGTGTTGTTATGGGGAATATTGATTACCGGTGTTTTGCTGATGTTTTGGATGGCGTCGCGGCTATACCGACAAATGGGGCAGGGGGTTGATGCTGCCGACTGAGCATTACCGCAAAATAACGTAAGTGCACATAGCCCGCTTTTTGCTGCCTGGATTGTTAAATGCCAGGCAGTAGCAGAACAGCTGCTTTGTTTAACTGTATTAAGCGACCCTGATTTTTTCGCTGTTAAGCTGTTTGCTCAGGTATTCTTCATAAGTACCGTTATAGTCGATGACGCCGTCCGATGTAAGTTCGATAATTCGGGTTGCCAATGAAGACACAAACTCACGGTCATGACTGATAAATATCAGCGTGCCGGGGTAATTTTCCAAGGCAAGATTCAGCGACTCAATAGATTCCATATCCAGGTGATTGGTTGGCTCATCCATCACCATGACATTGGGCTTTTGCAGAATCAGTTTGCCGAACAGCAAACGGCCCTGTTCGCCGCCGGAAACCACCTGCACAGATTTTTCGCTGTCATCTTTGGAAAACAGCAATCTTCCCAGTGTTCCGCGGACCAACTGGTCGTCGGCACCGGTTGGTCGCCACTGACTCATCCATTCGTACAGGCTGAAACCATCAGTGAAGTCTGTCGCATGGTCTTGGGATACATAGCCGATTTGTGCGTTCTCAGCCCATTTTATTTCGCCATTATCGGCTTCAAGCGCTTTGATCAGGCAGCGTGCCAGGGTGGTTTTACCTATACCGTTGGGGCCGATGATGGCCACCCGTTCGCCCGCTTCGATATTCATCGTCAGGTTGTTAAACAGCGGTCCCTCATCGAAACCTTTGCTCAGGTTTTCAACTTCCAGCACCAACCGGCGCAAAGGCTTGTCCTGTTCAAAACGGATAAAAGGGTTGACCCGGCTGGAAGGTTTAATATCCTCCAGCTCAATTTTTTCCAGCTGCCGGGCGCGCGAGGTTGCCTGGCGTGCTTTTGAGGCATTCGCAGAGAAACGGCTGACGAAGGCCTGCAGGTCGGCAATTTTGGCTTTCTTTTTGGCGTTGTCTGCATACATCCGCTCGCGTACCTGAGTGGCCGCGGTCATGTATTCATCATAATTACCGGGGAAAAGTTGCACCCTTCCATAATCAAGATCTGCCATATGGGTACAGACACTGTTCAGGAAATGGCGATCATGAGAAATGATCACCATGGTTGATTTTGCTGAGCTGAGGAATTGCTCCAACCAGCGAACGGTGTTGATATCCAGGTTGTTGGTCGGCTCGTCCAGCAGCAGGATATCCGGATCGGAAAACAGCGCCTGGGCGAGTAATACTCTAAATTTCCAGCCCGGTGCAATAGCGCTCATCAGCCCTTCATGCTGCTCTACGGGAATCCCAATACCTTCCAGCAACTCGCCAGCACGTGATTCAGCTGAGTAACCATCCATTTCAGCAAATTCACTTTCCAGATCTGCAACCAGAATACCTTCTTCATCACTCATTTCCGGAAGCGAATACAGTCGTTCACGTTCCTGGATAAGCTGCCACAACCTTTCATAACCCATCATCACGGTGTCGAGAACCCGGCAGTTTTCATAAGCAAACTGATCCTGACGTAACTGGCCGATGCGTGCGTTCGGATCGGTCGAAACATTGCCCGCGCTTGGTTCCAGTTCACCGGCCAGAATCTTCATAAATGTCGATTTGCCGCAACCATTGGCTCCGATCAGGCCATAGCGGTTGTTGTTGCCGAAAGTAACGGAAACATTTTCGAACAAAGGCTTAGCGCCGAACTGAATCGACAGGTTTGCTGTTGAAATCACAATTTTGTACCAATATTCAGGATTTTGATCGAGCGCCGGAATTGACGATCACCACCGATTAAGAAGCAAATTGATTGAGCAATACAATCTGAATTTCGGCGGCGAATCATACCAGAATTTGAGCGACAAGTCGCGAACTGTAAATTGCGGGGTTTAGGTGTGTTTGGATGGAGATATCCAAAGCCGGCCTGGGTTAAAATCTGCCGCCGGTTTTAGCCCCGACGGCAGGTGGTATTCATTGCTACTCAGCTATGGTTAACTGGCCATCAACAATGGCCTGGCAAAGTGCGCTGGATGCAATACGCCGGATATCAACGGTAGCATCAGTGACCTCGGGTGCATCAAAGTCAAATATGATTTGTCCGTTGATACAATCGAAAAAGCTGACGGTCATAGTGCCAACAGGCTCGCCTCGGTCGACCAGGAAGTTGGGGTCGTTAAACACGCCGCCGGACGGTGAGAATATCTGTAATTCTGCAGTATTGCCGGTAAACGGCCCACTGGCTGAAAACCAGCGTTGCTGCAGGCTGCCGAAACCAGCGTTGTCATCTGCTCCAGGTGGGGCATTGTTGAATGAGAACCAGGCTGCTGCCAGCAACTGGGTGGTAGTGTTATCGACCACATCAAATACCCAACCCTGACCATTGGTATCCGGATTAAACCAGGAGCCGGCCATGCCCAGGTTGATATTGAAGTCGGAGCCTGGTGCTTCAGGAACCACTTCGAAGCTGGTGAACACCAGGTGTTCTGAGTTAATCACCCCGCCGGGGAAATCAATCACCGGCAACACCGGAAATAAATTAGCTACATTGGCAACCGGCAATGCAGCGATCGCATCGACAACTGTCATGCCATCACCAACAACCCGGGCAAACACCGTAAACCCGCCATTTTGATTATCCAGGTTAGCCGAGTTATCAGCCAGATTGATAAACCATTCGCTGGTGGCGCTATTAGGATTATCAGGCGTTTTGGCCATCGACAACGTGCCACGTAAATTAGACAGACCAAACTCGTTGGCAATTGCCGCGTCTCTGGAGACATTCCCCAAATTGCCATTGATAAAGTTAAAACCGCCACCCTGGATGACAAAGTTGTTGTCACTGCGGTGTATGAAACTACCCTCATAATCACCATCAGTTACATAATTCAGGAAGTTCGTCACGGTGCCCGGTGCAACATCGTCCAGCAGTTCGATTTCAAAATCGCCCAACGGTGTTTGCACCAATACATTGGTGGCTGAGGCATAAACCGGCAGCAATGCCAGTAAACCAATAAGCAAACGAATACGCACTGAAGAAAAACTATCTGGGGTATGAATCATGGGTGTCCTAAGCTGGTTTCAACGAGGTCAATGGCAAGACGGGTAGCGCAAGCAACACATCTGACTTCGGCGCGGAAGCATAGCAGAATTCAATCCCGGGATTGTGAACTGTAGGTTATGGTTTGGCAATCGCGCCGGGCAAGCGAGTCCTTCCGGTTGTGGCATACTGAACTGAGATCAAAGCAGGGAAGTTAACAATGCCGGTATTCACACTGACCGTTGAATTCGATTATTCCGATTTATCAACCATCCTGGAGGTCAGAGGGCAGATTGCCATACTGAAAACTTCTGTTATCACTCAACAAAGCGTGATTTGGGTTGCTTTGAGCCCCTTACTGACAAACCGGGTTGTCTGGCTGGACGGCTATGCGGTTTATGCTTCTCGCAGTGAAACGGTTAATGGTGCAATAATTGTGAAGATGGCGGATCAGGCGGCTGAACCGGGATTATGGTATCCGTTTAAAGGCGGCGTCTTTGAGACACCGGTAAAAGCTTCAAATATCGGTCCTGGTGAGTATGGAATACGCAATCAGGATTTTGAATTGCCCGAGTTGACCTTTGGCCTTGCACAAACAGTAATTGTCAATGATGCTGATATTAAGAAATATCAGCCGCTGAATGCGCAAAGTGTTTTGCGTGGACAAGAGGCGATATTTACGCCTGAAGATACTATTGCGGTAGCACTGATGTTTAGAGTGGGGTCGGGTTTTGTCATATCAGAGGTCCCTGGTGTGCCAACCGTGTTGAAATTTGGTGGTGGAGTGGACAGTGTCACTATTAAATATAATGGTGAAACGGGCAGGTTTGTGGCTGCCAAGAAAGGAGATGGTTCTGATTAGAAATATGTATGAAAGTAGGGTGCAACAAGCACAGCGCATTTCACCAAAACACATAGGGTGATTATCTGTTGCGACATTTGGTGGAATGCGCTGCGCTTATTCCACCCTACGGGGAAATGTGGGTGATGAGATGGACGCCTGCTACTTTTTAACCGGCGTCACAATGCGCCACACTGGTATTTCATACCCAGTCACAAATTGTGAGCAGACGTCCATCATGAATATTAAATTACTCGGTATCGATTTAGCAAAAAATGT
>JAJFKX010000013.1 GCA_021772985.1 Gammaproteobacteria bacterium | reverse complement strand
GTATTTTTGAATATATTGAGGTTTTTTATAACCGGCAACGTATTCACTCCAGCTTGGCTTATCAAACACCGTATGATTATGATGTGGCAGCTACTGCCACTTAACTACTGTGTCCATTATTTTGAGGAGATCCAGGGTGTCCATGTCCCTATTTTTATCATTTCTCATCCTCATGTTTCTGATTCAGCGTGCTAATGTCCTTTAGTACGTTTTCTCTCATTTCCGCCTTTCGCGCTTGAGTAAGGTTTTCCGATGTGTCGGTATCCAGCAATTCCAGTGTTTTTGTATTGAGCTGCCTGGCGATTTCATCGCGCCCGGTTTTCAGGGCGAAATAGGCCAGGTCGTAATTGACCGCTGCGGAATCGGGATAGCTATCCAGCGCCAGTTGATACAACTGATAACGGTTTTCATAGGTGGGGTCTTTTCTATAGGCTAGCCAGTCTTTCACCGTGCTGTAAAACGATGGTGAGAACGGCGCCGGATTGTCCTTTTTCAGGTTCCGGTAGACTTCCTGTAGATAGCCGATTCCATTATCCAAGAAAGCATTCTTAACTGTTGTGATATTCGGCGGTGAAGGAAGAGCCTGCTTGATCTCGGCTTTATCGATATGGTCTGAAATATCCTGCGCCGGCTTGCTCAACAGGAATCGTTCGCTTTCCTGGTTGCCCTGCAAAAACGCCTCAAAAAATCTGAGGCAATAAATCGCTGCCAGCTCAAACCCCCTGCCGACATCGCCTTTCGGTTCCCCGATAATCCCGGGCACCAGTCTGTCCAGCGCCCCATAATTCAGAAAGTGAAATTCACTCATTTGTGGAAAGCGAAACTGGAACTGCCTGGCGTACTTAAGATGATTGAGGTATTCAGGATCTATAGAGGGATGCGGAACATGGATCACCAAAATCGGTTTGTTGACCTCCTGAGGATCATAAAAGGCGGTTTGCTGCAGGATACTCTGGTCAAATCGACTGGGAAATCCGCCATCCAAACTGACTACACAGTCGATCCTGGAATTTCGGGCCTGATACGCCACACTCTGCGAAGCTGTAATGGCATTGCCGATCAGGCAAATTTTTTCCGGGTCTGCCTGTTCGATTTCCAGGGCGTGGTTGATCAGAAAACCCAAATCGTCAGCAGCGATTTCAAACCCTTTAGCGGAAATGTCTTCGGTCATTCCATATTGACCTTTCAATGCGCCGGTTGCCACGATAAATCCATGGCTGGCGAAGAACTCGCTCATAATGCTTTGAAACGCCGGACTTCCACCGTTTGGAAACACGATCAACGGAAATTTCCCGGGTATC
This sequence comes from Gammaproteobacteria bacterium, assembly GCA_021772985.1. Lineage (GTDB taxonomy): Bacteria > Pseudomonadota > Gammaproteobacteria > Xanthomonadales > Wenzhouxiangellaceae > JAJFKX01. The sequence goes on along the minus strand of JAJFKX010000013.1, from coordinate 11,996 downwards.
GGGCCGGGATTGCTATAGGCTGCTGTCGTCATTTTTCTGAGGGCATCAAGCTTTTCAGCTGTGAAGGTTCCGTTGCCGCCAAGGGCATTGGTTTTTGAGATGAACAGCTCGTTGGCAAATTCTCTTTTTTCCTGATTGATCGGACCGAAATCCGTCTGCCGGGCCATCAGATCCACATAGCTACCAAACGTCAGCTTTTGATCGCCGGTAGTGATACTCGCCGGATACCAAATGTTGATCTGCATCTGCCTGCCGGGTTGCTGATCTGTTGGGTAGAGCCTGCCATCCCAATCAGAATAGGGTACCGGGTCGCGGGAAAGGTCGTATTTGAACAGGGTTCTGAAACCGACATCGTGGGGGCCGGCGGTTAAATCGCCCCACATGGCCGTGGCTGCGTGTGCGATCGTCGTCTGGGAGAGGCAAAGCGTAAAAAATAGCGATATGGTAATCAGGTGAAGGCGTAAAAGTTTGTTCTCGCTGGTGATGTTTCGACTGTTGGTCATGTTTTCCGATCGAGTCTCTGACTATAAACGTACTTATACAGTTACATAATCAACGGACCCTGGTATTGAAGAAATTAAACCCTTTATTGATCGTCTGAAACATGAAATTGAAATAAAACGATAAAACATTCAATGTCTACGCTGGAAAAATATCAGTACGATAACCTGGTTGTTTTGAAACGCCGTACTGCTTTCGCACAAATTACGGAAGAAATCTACCAGGACGCTTTCAGCTTCCGGGAACACGAGCATCAACAAGCCTGCTTCACGCTGGTCGATCATTGCGACTATCAGGAAAAGCTGGGGAACAAGTCCTTTAACCACACACCGAATACCATTCTGTGGCGTCCACCGGAATTCTCACACGCAGACGGTATGGCGGAATCAAATGGGCGATCGTTCTCCGTGTATATCAAAGATGATCTTCTCAGCAGGTTTTCCGACTACGCGAAGGTTCCTGACGAGTTTTCGGAGAAGAATTCCAACCTCGTTTTCCTTGCCAATCGACTACGTCACGAATTCAGAAACTGGGCAGAAGGGTCTGATTTGATAGCTGAGGGACTGGTTCTGGAAATGCTGGGCTATGCTGCCAAGAAGGCGATACCTGCTAGTAAAAGCCCTCCTAAGTGGATAGCGAGAGTCGTTGAAAAACTGGAAGACGAGTTTTTGGAAAACCACAGCAGCCCGGCACTTGCAGCCGAGGTCGGCATACACCCGGTGCATTTGGCCAGGACATTTCGTAAGTATCACGGAAGGTCGGTAGGCACATATCTAAAGGAGAAACGTGTTCACTACTCAATGCAGTTGATCATGCAAGATAATCTGACCCTCGCCGAGATCGCCTATTCATCGGGTTTCTCAGATCAAAGCCAGTTCACCAGAGCTTTCAAAGAAATAACCGGGATCACACCTGGTGCTTTTAGAAATGAGGTGGCAACAACAGATGAATACAGACACCCATAATGGTTGAGTTGGGTATTTCTATAAAACAGACGGGTGCCTGGACTTGCTGTCATTCAAATGTAATTTAAAGACATGGTTGTCTATCTCCCATCTGGTTTCGCTGATGTGGATAACCTATGACGCCGGGAAATCCAGGCCTGCAGTGCGTCATTCGTAGTAATCTGCGAATTCGATGCGGTCATCAGTCTCGGGGCTCGAGGCCGGATAAAGCACCTGCCATGTCAGGCACCAGGGTGCGAAGTGCCGGTTGAAATACTGATTTGGAATCCAGTGCGGCTTTTTGGGAAGTTCCAACTCAATGTCCTCGGGCGGTAAATACCAGTGGGCCACAACATTTATTCTGTCCAAACCCTGGTCTTCACCAGCTGGATTTGGTATCGGTAATTCCAGCTTCGCCGTGATAGACCGCGTGAATGTCGATGTGATCGAGTTGGTGGTTGCGATGCTGACTCCGGTTGAGCCACCGATTTTGAAAAGTTCCAAAATGGTTGCTGACGCCTTAAAGGATATACCGACCACACCAGTGGTTTTCTGCGACTTCTTGATGGTTTCGTTTAAAGCCACGGACCTTGGTGCGCCACCGGCATTGGCCTGAATGGAGTTGCTTTTCACGGAGGGGATGTCAGGGTAGTTTCGTACGCTGTTTTCACCCCAATCCAACAACTGGTCACTTTTGGGTCGAGCCAACATACCTTCAATAGGTTTCTCCAGGTCATAGAATCGGTCCTGGATGTCGACCTCAGTCACCTGAGTCAGTGCAAATGTTCCAATAACATTATCACCAGTCGCGGGTTTTCGTAGATAATTCCGGTTCCGTATTGTTGGGATCGAGAATATGGCCATCCCTTTTGTGCCGTCAGGGTTTTCAAGGCCATTGGTCAGGTCTTTTGCAAACTTGCTGCTGAAGGTTCGCGATAACTCGCCTGTCACAGCGAATGAGGTACGCATCTCGCCGGTGACGCTAACGACATCTTTGATCGCTCCGCCCGCAAACACACTGACAGAAGAGTCAACAGTCTGACTGAACAGATGCTGGATCGAGCTGCTTTGCCCATATTCGACTTTCGACGTCCTTTCCGGCTCAGGGTGTCCATTTCGCGAATAGGGTGGAACCCCTTCGACGACACCAATCAGCGTCCATGTCCCGACTTCGTGATCGTAGGGCTGGGTGGCCATGTTGATCGAGTGCTCATGGTCCAGCTCGAGCCTGTCAGAAGGAAAGGATGTAATGATCGGATAATTGTAAAAGCCGCCGGAAATATTCTGAACACCGTTGGATATGACAACAATGTTGGTTCGAAGCCCTTTGTTGTCAGCGTTCGCTTGTGAAACCGATAGGGTATCGCAGAAATTCAGGGGCGGGTCGCTGATACCGCCTTTGCGCGAGCTTTCGATTTTGTGATCTGTCCAATTGCCGAACACTTTGTTGTCAATGTCGTAGTGTGTGCGGTAAAGGTTTTTCCCACGCCCGTTGACGAATATCTGAAGAACGCTGGTTTGCGGACCGGTTGTCCGGCTGCCATAGGCCAGCGCAAACTGGTCGTCATCGCGTTGATCGTGGCCCAGCTTTACTTTGGCGACATCATGTTCGATTGTATCTTCGGCGTTGATAAAGCTGATCCGCATATGATCCCTTTCAGAGTTCTGAAAGAAACCCGCGAAGCAAATGACCTGCTTTCCTTTGTGTAAGACGCTGGTGACGTTGAAGATCGGGATGTATTTATGTTCGCTTGGTTTGCCAGCTGGCCCGATCGCGCCGATCTCTTTCCAGTCGGTGCCATCGAATGTAGCCCAGTGAACGTTATTGTTCTTGGAATAAAACAGATAAATCTTGCTGTTGAATTCGATCACCCGCAACGAGTGAACTGCACCTTTCAGGCCCCAGGTGACATAGTCGGCCTTTAAGCCGGTCTTAAACCCGTTTGCATCGCCCTCCGGATGCCATTTTTCAGTATCCGGATCGGCGGTCTTTTTGTAACAGATTTCATAGGTGTGATTTCCGGCGTCGTTATCGAAAAACACGAACACTTCTCCGCGAAACACGCAGACCGCCTTGAAATCGCCTCGTGTCAGAATCGTGTCACGGACTTTTTCGAGTGATACAGGTAGACCTGGCTCTGTATCGCTTAGTCCGAATTTATAAACTTGTATGTTCTTTCGACGTTCCTCCAGGCAATACACTGAATTCCTGAAAAGAAAGGGGGATTTTAGCTGGAAGAGTATATTTTTGAATTTACTTTGACGATAGGATGCATTTTTTCTTGTTTCGTGATTCATATTGTAATCCCCGATTAATAATCGCACCTAAAAATAGAACGATAGAAGTGTACCCCGATATTTAGGCAGGTAGCTTAGGCGTTATTTTCACCTAAATTATGCCGCTAACCTAGTTTGTTCAACAGTAATATCATACATCTGATTCGGTGTCATTTTTAACACCTGATGTTTGCTTGTAAACGTCTAGCCAAACAACCAGCCCAGCCTGGTCTTGGCCTGTTGCATTGACTCATAGGCATTCAGATGCACTGCTTCATAGCTCACACTGCGCCGCAGTTTTTCCACAAATACATTATGAAAAGACCCGACACCCATAATGGTTGAGTAGGCTATTTCTATAAAAGAGATGGGTGTCTGGGCTTTTTGGTCTCAGATCATGAACGATTTAACTCAGGCAGGTACTAAACGGTGAAAAATGGGTGAAAGACCCTGCACCCATAATGGTTGAGTTGGGTATTGTATAAAACAGATGGGTGTCTGGAGTTTTTAATTTCAACCCAATCCATTGATTCTAGATGTTGTTGCTTGAGGAACTAAGATGAAGCGATTTGATGTTTTATTTGGCCTATTTCTGTCAGTTTTGGCCCTTAGCGACACCAGCTATGGTCGGGACTTTCCAGCAATTGAAGGGCCGCTTTTAGGGCAAAAGCCCCCAGGATTAACCGCGGAAGTTTTTGCGCCGGGCATTGTTTCAACGGATGCATGGGAAGTTGAGGGTGTATTTGGGTCAGACATGAAGGAGTTTTACTTCACCACTAATGGGGGGGAATATGAAAAGGCCACTATTGTCGGCCTCAACTACGAGAACAATCAATGGCAAAAATTCATCGAATTTACCCGTACAGGTGAAATTTTTATCTCGGCAGATGGTAACCGTATGTATATGGCGAAGGGATACCGCGACCGCACACCAGACGGGTGGTCAGAGGTAAAAAGCCTAGGCCCTTTATTTGACAGAGACGATTGGGGCATTATGCGCCTGTCGGTATCAAAAAAGGGCACCTACGTTTTCGATGACTATAAAAACAATGATGTTATTCGCATCTCAAAGATAGTCGATGGAAAGCGACAGGCACCGACAAAACTTGGTCCTATCGTTAACACCGGAGAATGGACTGCTCATCCGTATATTGCTCTCGATGAAAGCTATTTGATTTGGGATAGCGAAAGAGCAGAAGGGTTTGGTGACTCTGATTTATACATCAGTTTCCGCCAAAAAGACGGGTCATGGGGCGCTGCCATCAATATGGGGGCTAAAGTCAACACAGATGAATGGGAAGCTTACGCCACTGTAACACCCGACGGAAAATACATTACGTTCAATAGGGGGGCTGAAGGGGACAACATCGATATCTACTGGGTCGATGCCAAAATTATTGAAGACCTCAGACCTGGCGAGTGATGAACCGCAACGTTTATTCATTCACACCTGCAGTAATTAATGCCTGATGAGATGAGAAAGATAGAATAGACACCGTGAATTCACGGTGTCCATATCCGTTTGCCGGAGGCGTCCATATATGTCTAAATTCGTGTAGGCGCAATAGTACTAGAATGGAACTTGAATATGTGCCCTCATCACATTTCCTGGTGCCGAGATCGAACGGATTTCAAATCCGCTTGCTGTGCCATCAGCCCAGCGTAGTTCAGAATGATCTGGATTTGGATCATTTGATAATAGATCATATCCTGTCTCAGGGTCAGAGCCATCCCAAAGCGCCTTGTTATTGTCAAAACTGGTAATCACTGGGCGAATCATTCTGACGCCAAGACGCGACCATTGTTTACCTTGCTGCGTTGCGGACCAGACAACTGGGTCCATACCAGCAGGACATGGCAGGGCATTGTAAACAGTGTGATCTTCGATAATATGCCAGACTGCCAATCCTTCATCTGGTAAACGATGATCATACGTACCCGCAATGCTTCTGTTTTCAATCATAAAGTATTCATTATTTCCTTTATTTGGGTCCATTAATACCCAGACCCTGTAACTAGTTTCAATAGCTGTGAAATCATACCAGCCCGAGTTCAGCACAATTCGGGGTGAAACCCAGCCAAATTTCATCTTCGCAAATGGATCGTAATGACCGCCTCTTGAATGTGCATCCATCACAGAATACATACCAGGCGCATATTTCATAAATGTTCCCGGTGCCAGTCCTTCCCAATACATATCTCCATGACCCAACAACACATGACCAAGCTCGTGTGCATATATTCCTATAGAGGGATTCGGTGTTGAATAAATTTCCAACAACGAATCAAACTCCAGGCCATTGATGTTAAGCGGTACCTGATTGGGGTATTCAACTTCATTGATGCCCCTCCAGAAACCCCGTCCTCCGCTGCCTGGCACGATCAGGATAATTGGCAACTCCTGTATACTTAACTTTCCATTCTGATCAGTATCATGGTTGGCAAATGGAAAGCCCTCTTCATGGGCAATCTGGATGGCTTCCTTATATTTCACATGGTGCTGGTTTTCAAAACCATCCTGATTTGCATCACCGGGATCACTGGTTTGATAATAGTTATGGTCATCGATTCTTGCATCATACCAACCCAGCATATCGATTTTCCCAATTGAAAAGTGACCGTTACTGTTCTCGTGGAAATAATCTTTGGCACTGTCACTAGCGCCAAAAATAATATTATCCAGGTCTGTCTTGTCGGGACGAGGGTGTGCAGGGTCATTCCAATCCCACAAAATAATTAAAATATCTTTTACTACACCACGCAATCGCTTCAGTTTTTCATAGGGTGCGATCAGATGCTCGACCATACGTCTGGGTTTTCGATCGAAATAGAACAGCAGAAGCCGATAATCTTCTCCCTGTGCAGCGACGTATTCGAGCGAATGGTGATAGCGTTTGGAATAGGAACTCCAGCAAGCCGGATCTTCCTGCACCTGTTCACCGGTGGCGGCTGAGAGATTAACCGGCGCCCAGTCTGAAGAGGGTTTCCACCAGTTGATATACAGCTTGTCATGCTCAGCCTTGAAGGCCAGGATTTCAGCATTTTCGCCGTCACTGTCCCGCTGTTGGTAAACTTCAGGTATGCCCTCTATTTTCTCACAATTGATCCTGCTGACATCAACAACCTGCCAATTATTTTGCGGCGACCACCAAAATACCAGCAGTTCTCCAGATGAACCTTTGCAGGCCAAATGTTCAACAAGATATGGACCATTCCATGTTTGCCAGCTGCATGGACCTTCGGATACCGTACGATTGGTGATAGCAGAGACATTGACGTGTTTCCAGGTGCCACTTGAGGATAACCAAAATACAATCAAATCACCGCCCGGCGTTCTACCGGCAATGTGTGGAACCTGATCAGGGCCATTGGTTGTCATCCAACTGGTCAATGAACCAGTGATATTCAAGCCTGTGTCGTTGCTCAGGTTCTTCACCACCCAGCTGTTTCCCGACCCTGAAAACACCACAAGTTCATCTCCAGTGCCTATGCCGGCAAGGTGATTTAATCCAGCCGCTTTCCAGTGTGTCACCGGTCCGGTGATTTGTTGGCCAGTAACTGTAGTCAGATCTTTTACAGACCAGTTTAAATTCTTGCCACGAAAATACAGCAGGTTACCTGTAGGCGCCATTGCTGCAATATTGTGTTTCTTGTTGAATGGCCCAAAGCCTTTATCCGTCCAGCCATAGGATTTGCCAGCAATATGGTGGTTCACCAGTTGCGTGATATTGCTTACTTTCCAGATGTGGACTGGGGATTTTCGATGAAACAATAACAGTTCATCAGCCGGGCTTTTTGCAGTGATAAACTCGCGCCGGCTCAACAAACCCATCAATTCCAAAAACCAGCTCCACAAATTACCTTTACGAGTATAGTGTTGCCATGCGAAAACCGGACCACTGACCAACTGCTGAGTTTGTGCTGTAATATCCTTGATTCTTGGTAACATGGTTTCTCCCTACCTGGCAAAGAAAATTACACACCAAACGCTGAATTAGAGATCAAAAGATGCTTTGGATCATCCAAAGCTTATTGTTCCTGTTAATGCAAGAGTGGCATTTTCATTTCAATAACATGGCTGGATACTCGCTCGCGACCATGACAGATTAAAACAGCGTTCCTTAATAAATAGGTTTATTAAGTGCCAGTTTATATACGTAATTACCACAGCCAATTCTGCCAACAATTTGTAAACAACGAAAAGACCAGACATCCATAACGCTTGCTCAGGTCATATGTATTTGGGATTTGAATCGTGGGTGCCCATATCCGCTTGGCAACCGCACACCAGACGGGTGGTCAGAGGTAAAAAGCCTAGGCCCTTTATTTGACAGAGACGATTGGGGCATTATGCGCCTGTCGGGGCAGTGACTTCAGGACAGGCACATTGCGTAGACGGCAGTGACTTCAGGACAGGCACATTGCGTAGACCATATCCTACACGATATATGCCGATTTGCTGATGCCCAACTGATGATCGCTGGATTATGCTAGCTTCAGTATTTTCTGGATTGTCCTATGACTGTTGCCCGCTCATCACTCGTCTCAATGGCTGCCACACCCTATTACCATGTCATTGGTCGTTGTGTGAGGCGGGCGTTTTTGTGTGGGGTTGATTCATTTTCAGGGCGTTCGTATGAGCATCGCCGGAGCTGGGTTGTTGAGCGTCTGGCATTGCTGTCATCGGTGTACGCTATTGAGGTGTGTGCCTATGCGGTAATGAGCAACCATTACCATTTGGTGATCAAGTTGAGTCCAGAAATAACAGATACCTGGTCGAACGATGAGGTATTGAATCGCTGGTGCTCATTGTATGCAGGGAACCTGCTGGTTCAACGTTTTCGAGCTGGTGAATTCCTGAGTGCAGGCGAACTATCGAAGATATCGGAATTGGTCGATTTATATCGCAAGCGATTGGCTGATCTTTCCTGGTTTATGCGAGGCTTGAATCATGACATAGCCTGCAGGGCCAATGCCGAAGATAGCTGCACTGGCCACTTCTGGGAAGGTCGTTTCAAGTCACAGGCATTGCTAGATGAGCAGGCCCTGATAAGTTGTATGGCCTATGTGGATCTAAATCCGATCCGTGCTGGTATGGCCAATACGCCAGAGCAATCGGAATACACTTCGATACAACAGCGCATTGCTGAACTAGCAAAAGATAAAGCAGCAAAGGAAATCAATAACGAATCATTATCAACAGTGGTTCCAAGCCTGTTCGGTTTTTCCGCTCGATTGGATGACGATCAAGGCTTACCATTCTCACTAACCGATTACCTGGAGTTAGTTGATTGGAGCGGGCGTGCGATTCATCCGCATAAGAGAGGTAAAATTGCCGGTTATGTACCGCCAATACTGCTGAGACTAGGCATTGCCCCGGATCATCTACTTCGCTACCTGTCCAGGCAGGAACAAGGCTTTTCCCAAGTGATTGGAAAAGTCACAGCTATCCGCAGTGCCGCCAATCAATTGGGCGCAAGTTTTCTAAAAGGCATCGCTGCAGCCAACCGGCTGTTTCCGCAGCTCAATTAGTCATCCATAAACCCAAAAGTAAGTTAATCGGCATCTGCCGAGGCTTGACGTGTCTGGAGTTCAACCAATCCAGAGATGCTGATGGTTTTGACGTTGCATTTGCCACATTTTCATAGCCATCGAGGAGAGTAGCTCGGGTTTATAAGATTTCAGTCAATAAGATTTTGAGTGATCCTATTTTTAAATCATGCCTGTCCTATATCTTGCCTTGATAAGTGATATAAAGGTAAGCAAATATAAGAATAATCTATATGCTAATTCGCTTCCATGTACTACTTACCCTTGAGTTCTATTGAGCTTCTGGGCGGTTAAATATATTTGCGTCTCATCTAAATCCAGCTTTTCCTCATCGTCAACTGCACATACAATTGTGTCAAACACAGAATCCCCGAACGAGTTTTTTGCTCTGATCCGGACACTGATGATGTCATAATACCCATGCCCAGATTCTGGGTCTATCCGTTTTCTCTCGTACCCTGGATTTTCTTGCGCTAGCTCTTGTTCTTTTGCTCTGCGTTTTATACGTGACTCTAATATATTATAGCCAGACACTTTCCAGGTCGATGTGTCTATCAGTGAAGCATTATAAACTTTTAGCCTGTAAACTTTTAAACAGTCGTTAGCTACAATTTTTATTGGATCACAACCGGTCAATGATAGTCCGAATAGGGCAGCTATGATAATTTTAAGCATACTAAAAGCTCAATCAAGCTAGCAGCCAGCATATCAAATATGATTTTTGGATTCAAAAATTAACGACACCTGATAGCCCTTCAGGTTAAAGTTTAAAGGCGCCTAGCTGTAAAATGCTAAACTTAATTTGACGTTGCTAATGGATAGTTTCGATTACATTTGACAGCTAGTTGCCCTGAACGGTCATTATCGCTAATTCAGCTCTGACAAATTCATCATTAGTTATATGATATTTAATTCTCAATAACACATTCTGCGATTAAAGAATTAATTATGCTTGCTTTGGAAAAGTAACTCATTAAATAGTTCCTGTATTGTTTAGTATCATTCCTCATACCAATCGCAGATGCCCAGGCTAGCCAGCTACTAGATCCATTTTTGAGATAGACCTCTCTCCATTCAGGCATTCCGAACCTTTTTTCGGGTATTTCCAAAATCTTTGCTATAGATATATTCGTTGCATCTGTATGTTCATACAACAAAGCTAGAAGCTGACCAGCTGGAGCTGTTTTAAGTAAATACTTTTCTATTATTTTAGTGATCCAAAAAAGCTGATATTCATTTAGCGAATTATTTCCACTAAGGAGAGTTTTAAACTTTTCAGATAGTTCTTCAACTTCCGTAACATCATTGCACTTGTGGTAGATTTTTTTAGATAAATGAGGGAATCGGTATATAAACTCAGGAAGGTAATCAGTGAAATTGGTTGTATGCTCGTGGATACAATCAAGTATTAAGCTAGCCTCCAAATCTGTGGCCTCATCCTCATTTATGAGGTTTACCAAATATTCGATTTCTTCTTCAGAAAGCCCCCTTATGGCTTCTTCATATTCATGATAGCCTACTCCATATCCAGATTCTATATGAACTTTCTCCATAATTTGCCCCTTTATATCATCAATCTCATCCCCAATTGAGAGCGCCTTTTCAGAAAATAGCACGGTTTTATCAGTGTTAAGGTTTAGTGACTTTTGCCCTAAACATTTTTGTATAGTTTGAAAATCTTTGATTAGAGTGTCTTTCGAATTTGAAAAGAGGGTATAGTCGTCCATGAACCTAATCATGTTTTCACTTTTCACCAGTTCAGAGTGATCCATATAAGATAAAAAGTGGCTCCCAAGCATTTTTGATGGGTAAAGACCATGAGGAAGAAAATCTATAGAAAACCCAGTATTGATTTCCCTCATATACTTCCCAAACAACTCAACGTCAGCTTGCTCGGTTTTTTGGGAGGAAAACCAATTCGTCATATCATGATGATAGATTGAGTTAAAATAAGCTGAAATATCAAACTTTATAAAGTATTTGAATTCTTTCTTTAGGTCTTCGCTTCTCTTACAAAAATTCTTGTAGCTCTCATGAATTGAAAGAGGCTTTCCATCTAAAAATCTATATCCGAAATTTTCTCTGGACGAGCTTATACTTTTTCGGAAAATTGCCCTATTTTTATACGCCATTTCATACAAGTAATACTCAGCCACCGGATCTAATTTCATAGTCCTTCTTAGGTGATGTTGAGCCTTGCTTGCGTAGACTGTTTCTTGCGATAGAAAAGAAAAGTCTTTCTCTTTTGGATTAGCAATCTTAGAAATGTGATTGGAAAGAGACTTATTATTTTTATCTACCAATAAGCGACACATTTCCATTGGGAATAGAGTTCCTTCATAGTCCCAAAGATAAAATTCCTTTACTTTTTGGTGGTTAGTCATTTCTTTCTAATTTACTAATTATTTTCTAATAACAGCTCTATTGCCTAAGATCACACTGGGGTATTTTAAATATTCAAACATTCTATGTACATACTCCATGAGCTCTAAATGTTCGCATTGAGTATACAACACTCATTCAGCTAACTTAAAAGTACGGCACTTTCCCACACATCCAGGTAGCAGACCAAATGGGCGCTGTTTGCCCTTTTCGGGCATTTGATTCATAGTGAATCCGACAACCAAACCCAAGTTGATCTTGGGTTGCTCGCCTAAGATTATGTAAATTATTGAATGAAACATCCCAAGTATTTTTTGATTTTGGTGTTGCTGGTGCTATGCA
>JAJFKX010000012.1 GCA_021772985.1 Gammaproteobacteria bacterium | reverse complement strand
CGGATTTATCTAAGCTGAGTTCACAAAAACTACGACGCATCGTTGAACGACTGAACAATCAACCGAGGAAATGTTTAAACTGGAAGACACCTTATGAGGTACATCATGGAACGAGTGTTGCACTTATTGTGTGAATTCACGAAGTCCTGAATTAATTGCTTTAATATATTAATGCCCAACATGCATGAAGCGAGGGACAGCACAATGCATCATCATTACCGCCTCTTGTCATGGGTAAGCTTGTCACTGGCTCTGGCAACCGGATTGTTAAGCGGGCCACCGGTGTTGGCTGGAGATTGTGTCAGCCCCATAAACGAAGCATGCGACGGCGCCATTGTATTCACCACTACCGATTTACCATTTGCCATTAATGGCTCCACCGCCTGCAGCAACGATGTGGTCGATAAACCATATTTCGACGCTTTTTACCGTTATGACGCTACCCAAACCGGCACCCACATCATCGATATGTGCGATAGCTCGGGTGATACTTATTTGCGTGTCTATTCCGGTGGATGTGGCTGGGTGGACGGCGTTGAAATTGCGGTTGCCGATGACGAGTGCTCGGGCTCACCACCGAATGCCGATCCAGTATTGGCGATAGAACTGCAGGCAGGACAAAGCTATTGGGTGGAAGTGGGCACCTGGCGTCCGGAACCGCCCTGGGCACCACCTGCAAATGCACCTTTTGTTTTTAACGTGACACTTGAAGATCAACCACCAAACCTGTCTTGTGATGGCACCGGCCTGGTTACAGCAATGATCGGTAACCCGGATAACGCAGTTGACACCACCGGGCTGGGCAGCGTCCCCAACTTTTACCGTATGGGCCAATTCGAAACAACCAACCGCATGTGGGTCGACTTTCTCAATGCCATTGCGATCGACGATCCAAATGGTGTGTATAACATCGATATGAATGATAGTGATCGCGGCGGCATTTTACGCAGTGGCACACCTGGTAGTTTCACCTATTTCGTCAAAGAGAGCTTTGGTGACAAACCGGTTAACTTCATCAGTTGGCAGGATGCAGCACGCTACGCAAACTGGAATCACAACGGCCGCCCGGTTGGAGCACAGAGTCCGGCAACAACAGAAAACGGCGCATATGATCTTTCCGTACCGGCTGACCAAATCATTCGCAGCCCTGGGTCATTGTTTTATATTCCAACCCATGATGAATGGTACAAAGCAGCCTATTTTGACCCGAATGATCCTGCTGCTGATGGTGGCGGTACGCCCGATTACTGGCTCTACCCCACCAGCAACGACAGTTTACCGGGTCAGGCTTCAGCAACCGCGGTAGGCGATGTTGCCAACCCGGGAACAAATATCGCCAACTACGGCAGCGGTGCCGATTGGAATGGCGAAAACGGCAATGTTACTTCAGTTGGTAGCGCCACAGCATTGAGCCCGTGGGGAATGGCAGATATGGCCGGTAATATACTTGAGGTAACCGAAACAGCCGACACGCCTATTGACCCCGACACCCCAACGCGAACTGCACGTGGTGGTGATTTTTCGAATGCGGGAGTACTCATGTCCAGCCCCACGTCTTTTGCTCTGGCTCTCAATATGGCCGCTGAAGCTGCTAATGTGGGGTTTCGCCTGGCAGCAAATGTTTGTCTTGGTGACTTTGACGGCAATAACCAAGTTGACCAGGCTGATCAGCTGAGTTTTGAAGCCTGTTTCACCGGCCCTGGCGGTGGCTCATTAACTGAGTTTTGTACGATCGGCGACTTTGACATGGATATGGATGTGGATTGCGAGGACTGGAACCAACTGGTCCAGGCCTGGACAGGCTTGACTGATCCAATTGACACCCCATCCTGTTCAGAAACCATCATTCGCGATGGGTTTGAATCTATAATGTTCCCTTAACGGTCGGTTGTCAGTTTTATGCAGGTATTGTTCAGGTTAAACCCAAGCTCTGCAGCTGACTGTAGCTTGTTGAAATGAACTCAAGGTCTTCATTATGCATCGATTGATTGGTCTGGTCTTGTGCTTGCTCACCATCGGAGTATTCGCTACCAATGGTAATTTGCGATCGCTTGCATTTGATCAGTTGCGCTCAATCGCACAACCCTTATTTGAAAGCGGTGAGGCCACAGACCCACACTTTGATGCGTTTTATATCGGCATGGTCGAAAAGCTCCCGGTTCAGCAGCGGGCCGAACGCGCTCTGGAACTGGCGATCAATCACTATCAGGGGGCCTCGACATATGTCACCCAAAATGCGCAACTGTGGCGCAGCGAAATCGAACCCAGTGAACGACTGGCGACATTAATCACCACTGCCATCAATGCCCCATTAATTGAAACCCGTATGGCCGCTTTTGAGTTGCATCTGGCTCAATACGATCTGGAAAAATCCATAACTGAAGTAGATCGGTTAAAGCAACGCTGGCTTGACGACCCGGAAGGCACCGGACCATGGGCAGTATGGAGTATCGCTGCACTCGGTGCCCGCGGAATTGATCGTGAGCAAATATTCAACGAGTTGCTGAATGCCACGTATGAGCAAAACACAAATCTGCGGCGCTGGGCTGTAGATGCCTTAGCCATTTTTGGTGGCACTGAAATTATCGATCCACTATTGGAGATCGCCATCAACGATACTTCAGCACTGGTACGCGAACGCGCTTTCTGCGGTCTGGCGCAATCGGGCACACTACAAATTGCTGAACGTTATCTGGCCGTACCCGGCTTGTTGGGTATTGTGGAATCCAATCAAACGGAGCAACAAACCCAACTCTGGGCATACCAGGCATTGCGTGAAATTACCAACTTATACGATATCCCGGATGATCCGGTCAGCTGGCGAAAACAACTGCAGGATATTGGTTTGTTATAAACGGCTAACTGCTAACCGGCTTATTCAAGACTCGAAACCATCAATAAGCAAAACCTCACCATCACCAGCCTCCGTTACCACCACAGTTGACATATTGTTGGCCATTTGCGGATCAGTAATACCAACCGGAACCACAATTTGTGCAGTGTTGCTGATATCTCCCTGTGCGCCAACCATCACCGTGCCGATGGCATCGTAGACCAGGCTGCCGCCGACAGGCAGGTTGACCGACTGGGTTAGATTGCCGCTGCCTGCACCCACTGGACAACTGGCTCCGCCCTGGCCGCTACAGGTCCACTGCACATTGGTCACTTCACTGGGGAAAAAATCAATTACAGTTGCTGCAGTAATCGCGGTAGGTCCTGAATTTCGGGCAGTGATGCTATAACCCAGGTCCTGACCGGCAATATAGGTCGGCATATCGGCGGTTTTTACGACACTTAGATCGGCTTCATTGGCCACTACCGGACACTCAATCACTGCCCGGATAGCAAAATCACCACTCAAACCAAGCAGGCAGCTGGAAAACCAGGCACCTGGAGGGATCGCAAACAATCCATTTCGCCCGGCCTGGCAGCCATCGGCATCAGTAATCACACTTGGTCCGGATGCCTGAGGGCCTTCGGCAAAGGTAAAAGAAACCACAAAACGCTGATTCTGGGTCACCGGAACCTGCAGGGGAATTACCATTTGATCGTCAAGAAAACGAAATTCGTTGAAAACACCGTCCGTCATTACCGGGGCATTAATCGTTTCCAGCAGCGTGCCCGGAATCGGGAAAGCACCATTATCAAAAATTTCGATTGAGTCTTCGATAGTCTGAGGAGCACCTCCGACCAATGACCGCCAGAATACCTGCACCGCTACAATAGTGCCATCACAGGGAGAGTCCAGCCAGGCAGCCGCACTTTCACCGCTGACAAAGCCAGCCTGTATAGCCCCTTCGGATAATTTAGTAATGGAGTCGTTCTGTACTGTAACTTCCATGGTTTGTGCTTGTACGACAACAATAGAAACCAACAGCAAAACGATGACAACAAACCGTTTCATTCACACCTCCTGGTGGCGGTAGTCCTTTACCAGTGCAGCGTAATAGTATCAGGTTTGTACAAGCTGCGATTAGTGGTAACACCAATCAGCAGGCACAATAGTCTCAAATCAATTTGAATCGTTTTTCCGATGCCTATTATTTGTCATCAACCTGACAACATACAAAACTACATTCTTTGAGGTAATACAATGATAAAACCAAATAATGACGTCCCGGTCGGTGCAGTATTAGCCTACGCTGGTGAAATTAGCGAAACTGTCTTATCAATCGAAACCAGGGGTTGGATGGTCTGTGATGGGCGTTGCTTATCGATCTCAGAATATCCAGAACTGTTCGCAGCCATTAACTATAACTACGGGGGCAATGGTGATTTTTTTCTAATCCCTGACCTAAAAGCAAACCAGATCACAACACAATTAAGTTATATCATTTGCTTTAAATAACCGTACAGCTGTTACTGGCAGTTCCGGATCATTCAAGCCTTTGTACCAGTTCTACCCGACGGTTCTGCTGACGGCCCGCATCGCTGGTATTACTCGCAATTGGAACCAAAGGACCAACGCCATGCGGCCTCAACCTTTCTGCAGTAACGCCAAAGCGACTGATCAAGCTTGCCGCTACTGCATCAGCACGCTGCTCAGCCAAGCGAATATTACTCTGGTAGCTACCGGTATCATCGGTGTGTCCCACAACATAAATGTTGATCGATGGATTGCTGTTCAAAAAATTGCCTATGACATCAAGCGCCTTATTCGATGTATCTTCAATGCTGGCGCTGCCGGTGGCGAAGAAAATATCATAAATGGCAATTTTGCCATCCTGCTGCAGCCCGGTTTGTAATGCATCTTCGGTAATCACAACCATGCCGGTCTGCATCCCGGCAATCACCAACTCATCAATTGCATACAACTGATCCCGCTCATTGATCAACAACACCACATAACGTTGATTGCTCTGTTCAGTTCTTTGTGCCAGCAAATAATGATCAACAAATGTGACCACACGATCAAGAGTGCTCCCCTGCGGGCGAGGTTTATAGGCACGGTCATTAATACGATTGCCGCGATTGGCACCTCTGACTTGATTGATAGCCAACCCTTTGGGTCGTTCTATAACGGTGACAATTTCGAAATCATTTTGGGCCAGCACCTGTTCGTAATTACGTCTGATTTCAACCAGTGTTTTGCCTTCCGGCCAGTTATAGACACGGCTGGCAAGCTTCCCCTCAACCGTTGTATGCGCCAACTTACTGGTATCGCCATTATCTTGCACAACAATCAATTGATCGTAATCGGCAGTATATAAGCCGAGCAATTGACTGCCGGAAAACTCTGATAAGACAGTTTGCGCCTGAGCCGGTGCCTCGACTAGGCTCAACAAGCCAAATATGCAAAGCATAATGCCAAAACTTTTATTAATCTGCGTTCGCCTGATAGTGTCTATTGCACAAAGGTTTGGCATATCGATTCCTCTTAACTATTGTTAATAACTGCGCCTGTTATTAATCAATACGCAAGATAGTCGCATTTGGAGACACCATTCTCAGGCAAACTCATTGACTGTCAATAACCCCAAACCTGATAAACAACCCCTGAAATACGCCAGACTATCGTTGCTTTACTTACCTTGTAAATGTGCCATTTGACCTTCCCAACGTTGGTGACCTCGCAACAAACTTTGCAAAGCATCACCTAGTGCAAGCAATTGCTGTTCGCTTAAATGATCACGTATATTTGCTTCGACCCAAGGGACTAACAGTTTGCGTGAATCATCAAACGCTTGTTTTCCTTTGCCTGTTAACTTCGCCAGCACTACTCTGCGGTCATTTTGCGAACGGATTCTATCGACATAGCCTGCTGATTGCAGCCGATCCATCATTTTAGTAACTCCCGCCTTTGACAGAAAAATCCGACGGGATAATTCCACCAGCTTCAATTCTCCGCCGGCTACACTCAGCTGTTTCAGCAGGTCTTGTTCAGATAGTGTAATACCCAATTGTTCTTGCAAGTGTTGACTCAAGGCACCCGGAAGATAGCTTCCAGCATGTACCAGGCTCACCCACGTCAGCATGTAGTCTTGTTTGCTAAGGCTCATAGTTAACCAATAATAGTTGACTTGTAAATAGTTTACCAGTTAACATAAATATAGTTAACCAGTAAACTATATTATGCATTACTTCCTATTCAAGATACTAATTTCAACTAGCACCGATGCATACCAACTCAGCTACAGATCGGGGCTGGAATCGCTATGAATACTACTCAATCAACTTTCACCGAGCACCACAATAAACTCTCGATAAGCGCAAAACAGGCTGCTGTATTGCAATTAACCCCTGGATTAGCCAGCTTACCTGTATTCGCAGTACTAGCCTGGGTGTTAGCTGGTCAAGGTATTCCAAACATCTTCGCATTGGCATTAACGATTTTGTTAGTTGAAGCACCCGTAACCTGGGTCATCATGTTACGGCATGTGCGTCGGGAAACCGGTGCGCGGCTAACATTCGCCACTGCATTTCCATGGACCGCCTCGATCCCATGGTGGCAATATCTGCTGATCGGATTACCAGTGATTTTTTTCAGTATTGGCATGATCGTAGGTGTAGACCCCAGGCTTGCCGAACTACTTTTGGGAAGCATTTTTACATGGGTACCGGAATGGTTTGTAATGCATCCGGACCCCAGCATGTTTACCTCTCTCTCGCGAGAGCTGTTGTTGATGCTTTGGGGGCTGATGTTGGTTGGAGTCGTCATTATCGGCGGTTTCACCCAGGAACTTTATGCACGAGGCTTTCTGCTACCGCGCATACAACACCTGGGTAAATGGGCACCTGCCTATAATGCTTTGCTGTTTTCAATACTGCACCTGATTGCTCCATGGAGCTGGATTGCATTTTTTGTGATGACGTTGCCTTGGGCATACCTGGTGTGGTGGCGAAAGTCGGTCAAAATCGGCTTGTTCATCCACATAGGTATGCTGGTATTTCAGTGGCTTGGGCTGACATTACTGGTGTTTGGATTGGTACCCTCTCCGGCATAGCCAGCCCACTGATGCGCCTAGCCAGCCGACTATTATTAATGGTTATTGTTGTTCTATGGACAACAATCCGTCACGAAGCCAGCCATGCAGCTGCAGCACTGTATCAAGGCGCTGAAATTAAAACGATAAACCTGTTACCCGGTATCCATGCTGAGCTGGGGTTTTACTTTGGTTATGTAGAACACACGGGAAATGTGACCTGGCTTACCGCTTCCGCCCCTTTTTTAGCAGACATTTTACTGCTTATTCTTGGCTTTATTTTGCTGTGGAAAATAACCCATGAAAATCATTGGTTCATTTACATTGTAATTTTTGCCATCATTTCCCCACTGGCTGATTTGATCTATGCATACCAATCCGGTTTATGGCGCAAAGGTACCGACGTGGCCAATTTATTTCAGGAAATTGCAAATTGGTCGGTGCATTTATTTTTCTTAATTTTAATTACCTTGGGATTGTTACTACTGCAATACGCCAATCATCACAGGCGATCCTGAGTTAATCCTTGAGCTGTCATAAAATTCCATAACCAGCTGATGACTGGTCAGCTGCGAATGCGCAGCGTATTAACCTTTCCAATCAACAATATAACCTTGATCAGGTTTTAGCTGCCCATTCAACAACTCATCAAATGTGTTTCGAGCGTTTTCGGCCCCGGATATTTCCTGGATTTCAATCTTGTCCTGTACAAAACCGAAAAAAGCCTGTGTGGCTTTACTCAGCTGTCCGGCAAATTTATCGTTACCCCATTCCGCTAAACGTTTTTTAACTTGTGCAGGCGCAAAAAACAACACCGGCTCCGGTCCCGGCAATGGATCGCCTGGTTTGCTTTCCGACCAATGCGAGACTCCCACCATACAGCTGTATTTCAAATTATCACCGCACTGCTGATGCACCAGCTTCCTGAGCTTCACATTGCCAGCGAAGTCCACAAAAACTGTATTGACCTGACTATCTAACTGGTCTATCTGCGCATACGGCAGCACCTGATCATAACAATTAAGCCCGTTCACAAAATCAAGGTTATCTGGTGAAGTAAGACCAATAATATGATAAGGACGACGGCTTTCCCGGTATTTTCGCAATAAGAATGCACAACTCAATGCAGTCTTGCTTGAAGCGCTGGATAAAACCAAAGTGTCGGCCTCGAAGAAGTTTTTCTCCAGCAAAAAATCATCCAGCAAAAATGCAGTAGAAAACAGCGGCCGAAACAACGCCTGCAGATCTTCAAGCTGTAGCTTATATGCCGGGTCGCCCGCTACCCTTACATAATGATTGTACACCGCCGGCAATTCACGCCGGTGTGGGCTGGCATCGACAAAACCATAGCTATTCAGCTTGGCCGGTTGCAACACAAGTTGAGATGCAAATGGAAAAAACCCATAGACGCGTTCGCCAACGGAAATCTTTGCACATTTCGATTCAATCACATTCGCAAAGCCCCATACAGGAAGCTTGCCTAAACCTGAGTCGGCTGGGAAAAATTCCCAATAAGACATTGCATCTCCCAGCACTGCATAAGTTACGTTATTGGCAGTCAGCGCGAATCGGTCAATTTCCAGGCGAAGCTCACCAGTCTTCAGCCTGGGTGGTTGCTGATACGCCAGATGATGCTGGTGAAGGTCATCACGCCGTATAACCAGACTGGTTGAAGTGCAACGCTGATATTGCCGCTCTATGCTTTGCAGTACTGCTGTGAAGCCCTGCTCCATACGCATGCGAAACACGGGACCCAACATACGCCCCAGCAACGGCACCGCAATCTCAAATTCTGAATGCCAGATGGTCCGGCATTGCTGATTATTCAACGCTGCAATAGTGATCAAACCCAGTTGATGCCTGATCGGCAAAGGGCGAGAGTCGGTAATCCGATAGGCCAATGTTGTTGGCACTTTATATTGTTCAATGATTTCTTCAAAGATAAATGGGCCGGTATGAATTTGCCTGATTGCTCCCACACCATTCGGTTCTTGTTGACCTTGCTTAAGCAGTTTGGCTGATTTAACGCCAGGAAATTGCCCATAACCAGCATGATCTGCAAGTTGTTCAAATACAAACGCAGCAGGCGCATTAAGCTTGAGGTCAACATGAATTGTTTGCATGGTTGTCAGATCGGCGTATCTAAAATCACATCATACTAAATGATTCCTGCTACCGGCTTAACTTTAGTTTTGGATGGTTACAATAGCTGTTGTGCTAATTAAAACTGAATGTATAAGCCACATAACTGCCGACTGTAAATTGATTTCGTGACCCCAGTGGATTGACTATCGGGCTGTCGGCGATACCCCCTATTAATCGCGAGTAACGGGTAAAGCCATTCAAGCTCCAGTTGTCTGTGAACTCCCAACGGCCACCAAGATCAATACGCAAGTCCTGAAAGGACCCGCCAGGCGCAAATTCCGGCAAACCTGAACTCAACGATTGTTCGGCTGAAATACCAAAAAACTGCCGCGCACGATTACCTTGCACCCAACTACCGCGCACCGCCATAACTATGGATAAATTATCCTTCTGGTAGAGCAGTTTTGACAGCCTGAGATCCAACAAACCACCATTATTACCACCAATAACGGCATGGTAGTAACGTAGCCGGGCAGTGAAATAATCAGCTACATTGACTTTGGCAAACACACCCAGATCCAAGCTGGTACCAAAACTGCCCAAACCCGCTAAATCTGGATTTTTGGTTTCATTTCGGCCACCGGTAGTACCTACCACAGGCCCGAATTGAAAGCCTTTAAGCCCAAGAATATTCAGTGCAGCACCATCGTTGCCGACTGTAAACGCATCACCCAGGCGTATAAAAAAAACAATATCCGGTTCAATTTCATACTCGTTGGAACCGACGTAGTCTGGACCAATCTCCGGTCCGGCACCTAATACCATCTGTGTTCCGGACGGAACCAGCTCCAATAATTCTGAAAAAAAGCCATCCTGTGCCTGTGCCATGGCTGCACCGGCTGGCAACAAGGCCATCAGACCTGTGCTGATCAGGCGGCGCAAAAAACTTATCCCACATTGTTTGACCATCTGATACCCACAGGTTGCTTGACGAACAATTCCGCACAATATAAACCTACACACATTGTAGTCCGTGATGATTAGACGGACTATGGTGATTAATTCCGCTATAGCAGCTCTCTGGGCTGTAAATTTCATCCAAAACAAGGCTGCAGTAATCAACTCTTGGGGTCACGCTTCAAGCACTTAGTCGGTTCTTAATCAAGCTTTCAAATCAGCTTAATCATGGATTGTATTTGACAATACGTATACATTCGTACTAATGTTTACGTGAACTACGCAAGAGAACCAACCTATGAGAATAACTTTAGGCTTTTTTTTGATCATTTCCGGCTTGACCATGGCTCCTGCTTATGCACAAAAATGCACTGTTGATCATACCGGCAAAGATTTTACTTTTACAATTTCCGATAGCTGCTTAAGTTCAAACATCAGCCGTTCAGGCGCTGATGCCAAACTTGCTTTTGCCCAGATGCAGACGCTTGCCGGCGATTTATATCAGCAACAAGCATACGAAAAAGCCTACACACTTTATCGGGTACTAGCCGAATATGGTGATAAGTTTTCTCAACACCGTCTTGCAGTGATGTATCAAAATGCCAGAGGCGCACAACAGGACCTGGTCCAGGCTTATGCCTGGTCACATGTAGCTGCTGAAGCCAGCCAGCAAGATTTTATCCACTATCATCGTCTGATCAGCCGCCGACTAAACGACCGGCAAATGACTGAAGCTGATCATCTTGCCAGACAATATCTTGCTGATTACGGTATTTATTCAAATTTGAATAAAGCCAAAAAAGTTGTCCGCAAGCATCGTTCAGCCTGCCCTGGATTGCATTCGGATGCTGTTTGTGATCACGCACAAACTGTCGATTTAAACTGTAAAGTGGCGAAAAATACAAAACCAGGACACGAATGCCTGGCGTTGGGTGCTGTTGGGTTGTCAGGTATTAACGGTTTGCCTGCTGCCGATTTACAAACGCTGGAACTTGCCATGAGTGAAATGATGGATCGTTTTCAGCCAGGTGGCAGCTGATATTGCATGGGCTTGAGCAACTTGATTCGTTGAGAGGTAATGTAATCATCATTACCTCGCCAACTTCGAAGGCAGAATTGATGGCGAACCAAATCAGCTTGGCATTGCTTGAGCTCTCAATCGGGAACTGCGGAAATTGAGCAATTTTGCTGTCTAACGCCGGATATTCTCCATCGTCTCACAACCCTCCCGACATCACATTCCAATCATGCAACTGGCTTTTGTAACCTTGTTGTGAGCTGATGAAATACTGATACAACCAATCGAATGTACCACCGTAGCCACTGGGGTATTTTGCTTTAAGACCATTTAATGCGTTTACAACAACAGTAGGTGGTTGATTCAATGGGGTATTACCTTCCACTGGCTGGGTTCCCGAAGGATATTTAGGATCATCAACCTTGGGCCAGAATCCGGCCAGCAAAAACTCCTGGGGATTGGTAATGCCTGTATTAGCAGCTTGCGGGGCAAGTTTATTCACCATGGTTTCAAACCCGGTGATTGCGCCTTGTGAACTGGACGGATCACCGCCTGCATAAAACTGGGTGTTCAGCCATTTGATAGCCTGTTGCTGCACTTTGGCGTTATAGGTAGCTTGTAATATCGGCATATCATTGGGCAACCCGGGGCAGCTATCAGTATAAAACGAAGTACTCAGATCATAGGCCGGTGCGTGGGTGACAACATAACCTGCAGCAGCCAGTTTATTGGATAATTCAACCACCGTTGCAGCATTATTTTTATACGCGTCATACCAGCTGATGGTACTGCCGGCTTCCAGGTCAATATCCAGTCCATTAACGTGATATGGCTTGAATAATTGTGTTTCCAATTGCTGGATAAAATTGTCTACGCCAATTTTAGCAATCTGCTGGAAGGTGCTTGAGCCATCATAACCACCCATACTGGCTACTACATTTTTACCTGCGGTACGCAATGCCTGAATTTTTTGCGGCAGATTCGGTGACAACGACCAAATATCACCGCCAGCGGTTTTTGTCGGCACAATCGGCACACCATTAATGGTCAGCAAATCAGGCTGGTTGGCAAATGGTGAAGTGGTTTGCGGGAAGTGCATTAACCACAAAGTCACATCGGTAATCGGAGCAGCCATCAGGTCTGCAAACATATTATCAATGGCAGTATCGATAAGAGCCTGAGTGTCAACAGCATTTCCGTTCACAGCCTTGTTTTCAGATGGTGTGCCGTAATTCAATGAGAACGGCCCAAAATAAATAGAAAAACGTGATTTCAACATGATTTGCTCCCCAACAATGACCAAAGCCTTGCAGATCAATGACTGTCCGGCATTTCAACATAGCTATAACTTACCGTAATCACCAAACTCAATCCTGCCGGTAACCTGCCGGTTTAGTCAGCCTTTGGTATTAAAAGAGTAACCACTTCACCAATTACTCGAATCTATACAGGCTGATAAACAAGCTTGTATGGCCAACCTCCTACCATACTGACGATTATCGTCAAACAAGCATCTTGTGATAGTATTATGAATTCTTTCGTAGTTTGCTCTTTATTTGCAAACTGCCAGTTTTTATCAGCTGCTTAAGCCTTTTTGCCAGTGAGTCGTTTGTTAAGTTTCGAGGTTATAATCATGAAATATGCCGGCTATTTATTGCTGTTGTGTGTGGTTGCAAATCAGTGTGTAACAGCCCAACCATTTACGCGTATTGTCAATGATGATTTCACCTCAGAAAACTCGTTCAGCGCTGGAATAAGCCTGGGTGATGTTAATAATGATGGCTTCGTTGATATCTATGTAGCAAAGGGGACCACTATACCGAGACTGTTTCTCAATAATGGCAGTGGCGGTTTTCAACGTGTTAACAGCGGCGACATCACTACAGCTGCCGCCAACAATGGTTCCAGTGGAGCCTGGGCGGATTACAACAACGATGGATACCTGGATTTGTATGTTAGTAATAAAGGCATACCACCTGCTAACCCTGGTGGGAATTTCCTTTTTCGAAATTCAGGCCCACCTGATTACACACTGCAACGAATATTGAATCAGCCAGTCGATGATGTGCAGTTCATCAATCACACCTATACCAGCAGCTGGGTGGATTATGACAATGACGGTGATTTGGATCTGCATGTGATAGAAAACGGTTATCAACTGGATGACTACTTTTTTGAGAACGACGGCAGTGGCAATTTCCAAGCCACTGAGGCTGAATTTGTTAAACCCGGCACAATGCCCGGAGCGGCGCAGGCAAACTGGCTGGATTATGATAATGATGGTGACCAGGATGTCCTGTTGACGCAAAGCGGCAGGCCGCATGGTGGTGAGGAAAATCAACTTTACCAGAATATGCTCAGCGAATCGGGCAGTTTAGGCTTTACAGAAATCACCGACAGCGGACTCAATCATTTTGGCCTGGATTACTCAGCCAGTTGGGGGGATTTTGATAACGACAGTGACCTTGATGTACTACTGGGGAACTTCGACGGTACCAATTTTTTGTTCCGCAATGTCGGCGGCAATAATTTCACTCAAATTACCAGCAACGCGGTGGCTATGGATAACGTATCCACGCAAGGCAGTGGTTGGGCAGATTATGACAATGATGGTGATCTGGATTTATATACAGTCACTTCAAATACCTCTACCAATGCTCCTGGCGGACCTGGCCGTTTATTCAGAAACGACGGTCCTCAGGGTTTCACCTTAACCACCGGTAACGAAGTTGGCGCAATCGCCACCTTGTCAGCGCTAGGCATGGGTGGTGCCTGGGCCGATGTCGACAATGATGGGGACATGGATTTGTTGGTAACCAATGCCGCCAATGATTTTTTGTTGCGCAACGATCAATCCAACGGTAATCACTGGATCATGTTCAATTTGGAAGGTCGCACTTCGAACCGCTCTGCAGTTGGTGCCAGGTTATTTATAACCGCCACAGTTAACGGCAGCAGTGTCACCCAAATGCGTCACGTTACCGGTTCACCCACCGGCGATCGTTCCCAGTCAGACATGCGCGTCCACCTGGGGCTGGCTGATGCCACGGCGATCCAATCCCTGCGTATCCAATGGCCTTCTGGTATTGAAGAAATCTACCCGAACCTTGAGGCTAACAGGATCTATCGGGTTATCGAAACTGTTGGTGCACAGGCAGAGGGCGATTTCATCATCAATCCAGGTCTGGGTGGTACATGGTTTAACCCTGCAACGGTTGGCCAGGGACTGGTTATTGAAGTCATTCAATCAAGAAATTTACTGATTGCTGCCTGGTTTACTTTTAATGAGTTGGGCGGCACGGCACAACGCTGGTTCACATTACGAGGGCCGATCACCGGCAACCAGGCCACGCTGGAGATATTCACTGCCGAAGACGGCCGCTTTGACCAAAGTGATCCGGTTACAAACTTATCACCGGGAACAGCAGAACTGGAATTCGAAGACTGTTCAACAGCCAGCTTAAGCTATGCATTTGAGAACGGTCCCAGTGGGGTTATCCCTCTATCCCGACTGACACCGGCAGATAGCTGTGAAGCATTGCTGTTGGTGCCGCCGGTACAGACACAATAAGCCAGTCAGCTTGCCATATTTGGATTATGTGACTGAACCATTAAGCCACAGATGCACCAGAATGCTGAGGGCATAACCCACTGCAATTGCAGGCGTCCATTTTAAATGACCAAAGAAAGTGTATTTGCCGCGCGCTTGCCCCATCAAGGCGACCCCTGCTGCTGAGCCTATGGATAATAGACTACCGCCTACTCCGGCAGTCAAGGTAACCAGCAACCATTGGTTAAGACCCATCTCCGGGTTCATTTCCAGCACTGCCAGCATCACAGGAATGTTGTCTACAATCGCAGACAGAACACCGACCAGAATATTGGCATAAGTTGGTCCTAACTGACCATACATAAGCACCGATGTGAGCTCTAAATAACCAATAAAACCCAGGCCACCAACACACATAATGACGCCAAAGAAAAACAACAAGGTATCCCATTCTGCTTGCGCAACGTGTCGGTAGCTATCAAATGCCGCAACATCACCCGCCACGCCCTGGGCAGATGGATCCGGACTGCCGGGCACTGCAATGTGGGTCTTTTTAAGGTAATAGCCGAAAAACTTAAGATAAGCCAATCCAGTCATCATTCCCATGAATGCGGGTAAATGTAAAAAATTATGGAAACTGACTGCGGTAATGATGGTGCACATAAATAAGAACATGGCCCGCCTGGCGCCCCTCTTCATGGGTATCAATTCGCTGACTGCGGATGGTGTTTCAACAGGCACTGCAAAATGCATCATCGCTGCCGGAACAATGTAGTTGACCACCGAAGGAATGAATAACAGCAAAAATGTATTAAATTCTACATGGCCAGCAGACCAAACCATTAAAGTTGTAATATCCCCAAATGGGCTGAAGGCCCCACCGGCATTAGCCGCTACAACAATGTTGATACAACCCAGGGTAACAAAGCGAGGGCTGTCTTTACCGACTGCCAGCACCACTGCGCACATCACCAAAGCAGTGGTTAGATTATCAATTAATGGTGACAGAAAAAAACTCAGCGCACCGGTAATCCAGAATAATGTCCGATAACTGTAACCCCGGCTGACCAACCAGGTACGCAATGCTTCAAACACATTCAGCTCGCTCATCGCATTGACATAGGTCATCGCAACCAGCAGAAATAAAAACAATTCACCGAACTCAACCAGATAATGCTGTACCTGCAGCTCTGCGATATGGGTGTCACCAATGCTGCCGTAATAATAGGCAATAATCACCCAGATCAATCCCGCCGCCAGGATCACCGGTTTTGACTTCCGCAGATGGGTGAATTCCTCTGCAATCACCAATACATAAGCCAATACAAACAAAATGATTGCTGTATAGCCAACCCAGTGTGTGGTCAGAGAAATAATACTACCGCCTGCTTGTAAATCACCCGCAGCAAATACGCTACCGGCAACAAGCAATAATAATAAAATGAGGTGCCGAAACAAGTTGGTAGACATAATCACTCGCCCTGCCTGAGAATATCAAGCTTGTTATTCTAATTAAAACTGCAGTTATGTTAACAGTTGAGTAATCGCAGCGAAGGAGATTAATAATCAATTGCACATAACTTTTCTGAAAAACCTGTTTGGCCAATAATCCGGATAGTCTGAAGATACCGGCGATCAGCGCGAATCAGCCACCACCCGGCAGTCAGCGGTTTCACAACCAATAAATATGAAATAGCGTGTTAGGGGGTTGGAGCTTTGACCGGCTTGCCCCACCCATGCTAATTTAGTTCGATAGTAACAGCCGCAAACAGGAGTAACTATGGCCGGTGGTTGGGCTCGCGATGGTGCCGTTCAGGATCAAATTGATGCCAGCGTTAAAGACGCTATTAAACAGGCGCGCAGCCAGATTGGGGTTGGTGATAGCCTAAAAACCTGTGAAGAATGTGGCGAACCTATTCCCGATGCACGGCGGAAAGCACTGGTCGGTGTGCGCAAGTGTATAAGCTGCCAGGAATCTCTGGATGCTGATCGAAAAGCCAATAGTGGTTTCAATCGACGCGGCAGTAAAGACAGCCAACTGCGATAATTAGTAATTCCAGGCTGATAGATTCATCAAAGACCGGGCTTTTTGATTTCCAGAAACCCATATATCAACTGATTTTTTACCTGAGCTATATCCGGCGCCTGCTAAATTTACAATTAGAGGTTAATACTAATGTATAGTATTGCCCGAATTTCCATATTCTCTCTTAGTTAATTGCATGGAGTACGATTAAATGAACAAGAGCTGTTTATTGCTAGTGTTGTGTTTGGCTTTTGCGCTTTCCAGCCATGCCCAGACAATTGATAACTCGCGTGGAATTGATAACAGAGTTGATTATCAGGCATTGGCTACCATTGGGGCATGGGATGATCGTAATTACCAATTAACGCTGGAAGATCTGGCACTGCTATCCACAAACGAAGCGGAACAATTTACCCCGATTCCGGCTTTTTATCGGGTCCAGTTTCGACGTGATTACCCAAGTCTGCGCCGAACCGGGCCGGCACAATACCCCTTGTCAGCATTTAATTTTTTCCTGCAACGCTATCAGGGGTTTCTGATTGATGGTTTGATCTACAGTGGCTTAACAAGAATCAACGACCGTTTTGAGGTAGTCCTGGAAGACGGCCTGAGCTTCAGTCAGATTATTGAAAATGATTTACGGGTACCAGATAGCAATGTCCTGGTGAACCCGGTTGGCAGCGCTGCTGAATCAGCTGTCTCGGTTAACCCGATCAACCCTGATATTGTACTGGCCGGTGTTAACGGCAGCGGACAGGATATGTATTTTTCCGATGATGGTGGGAACACCTGGACTCAAGCGCCTGACTTATTAGGAGGCGAATGTTGTGACCCCACCATAGAATGGTCATCGGATGGCACCCTGGCTTATACATCAACCCTGGGTGGCGGCCAAATCTGGATTTATCGCTCGGATAATAATGGCCAAAGCTGGGATGGGCTTGAGTCCATTACTCCAGGCGACCCACGCCGCGAACTGGTAGCTCCAGCCGGCTTCAACGACAAAGAGTTCCTGCACGTTGATATCCACCCAGATTCACCATTCCAGGATAATGTCTATGTCACCTGGCACGGTGGTAATGTATTGCAGGTCGGCGTCTCCAGTGATTTTGGAGATACCTACAACATCTTCACCTTTAACGGTGAACCACTGGGTATCGGCAGTGACCTTACTACCGATCGCAACGGCGTGGTTTATCACGTATACCCTTCTTTTGCGACCAACACCGTTCGCTTTAACATGTCTACCGATGGCGGTATCAATTTTACCCCGACTACCGTAATCGCTAATACCAACGCCAGTTTCAACTACTTCATTCCATCCCAGGCAAACCGTGGTTCTGCGATTATTGCTTCAATCGATGTTGATAACTCAGGTGGCCCATTTGATGGCCGTTTGTATGTAGCCTGGAGCGACCTGACTGCAGATTCCGGAGGCAGCCCGGCAACCAACCATGCTCAAGTGACCGTTGCTTACTCTGACGACCAAGGTGCCAGCTGGAATTTCAGCAACCCACACCCTGTTGATGATGTCGACTCAGTCGACCGCTGGCAACCCTGGCTGGACCTTGCCGCAGATGGCACCGTCAACATAATTTTTTATGATACCCGGGCTTTCCCCGGCCGTGATGGCGTTGATGTTTATCACGCTGTTTCCACAGATGGTGCTGTCACCTTCAACGACCCGGTCAGAATTACTGACGTCAGCTCACCGGCCCCGGGAGATGGCTTCCAGTTTGGTGATTACAGCAGTCTGGATATCAGCCGTCTCAGCGGTGATGGAATTGCCATCTTTACCGATACCCGCGATGAAGGTGCCGGTGGCAACTCGATTGATGTTTACGTCGCACCGACTTTAAGCGGTGAGTTGGGAGAAGAGTTTTTCTTGACTGGTTTCGAGGCAGTGCCGTTACCACCAGTAAACTAACACAGCACACAAAAACTGATATCCATAACATGCCTGTGTGACTTCACACAGGCATTGGCTGAAACTCAAGTTAATTCATTCAATTAACCGGCATCCGGGTTTACATATCAAACCACTGTTCATCAGCATTCAAACAGGTCTCGTCAAGCTGGTTCAACAAACCACACTGGGTATCAACCATGGGTAGTTCATAGATATAAAAATACCTGCAGGCACCAAGTTTCCCATTCAAAAACATCCTCTCAGCAGGTATTGGGTCAGCAGCCAGTTGCCGATTAGCAATATGTGCTTGCTGCAACCAGATCCAGGCGACTACCACATGCCCAAGCATATCCATATAAATGGTTGCGTTGGCCATACTGGTTTTCAGCCCTTTAGCAGCAACACCTGCCAATAGTTTTTTGCTGGTATCTGAAACCGATGCACAAGCCGTTTCCAGGGCATTGGCAAACGGATGTAATGCTCGTGCTGACACATCATCACGTACTGCTTTGATGCTGTCGTCCATATCCTCCAGCAGCAAAGCGAGTGCCCTGCCATGGTCCTGCAAGACTTTTCTGCCCAGTAAATCAATCCCGTGAATGCCTTTAGCACCTTCATGAATACTGTTCAAACGGTTATCCCGATACAAACGTTCAACCGGGTAATCTTTGGTGTAACCGTAACCACCGTGCACCTGAATCGCCAGGTCATTGGCCCGCAATCCAAATTCTGATGGCCAGGATTTAACGATTGGTGTCAATAAATCCAAAATCGCAAAAGCCCGCTTGGCGGCTTCGCCTTGCAATACGCGAGTATCATCCATTAAACGGGTGGCATATAAACACAAAGCCAGGCCGCCTTCTGCATAAGCCTTTGACTGCAACAGCATGCGCTTGATGTCGGCATGTTCAATAATCGGCACCATCGGTGATGCCGGGTCCTTGCAATCCAGGTGCCTGCCCTGGCGGCGATCCTTAGCGTAATCACAGGCAGCCCGATAACCCGCAACACTCAGCGCTGCAGCACTCAGGCCCACACTGATACGTGCTTCGTTCATCATCTGGAACATGTAAAACAGACCTTTGTGGGGTTCACCGATCAACTCGGCATATGCACCCCCGTTATCGCCAAAATTAAGCACGGTATTGACCGAGCCATGGTAGCCCATTTTATGATTAAGGCCTGCCAGTGTGACATCGTTGCGCTGCTCAGCTTCACCTGCAGCATTCAAACATAGCCGGGGCACCAAAAACATCGAAATGCCTTTTACACCAGCCGGCGCACCGGGCAATTTAGCCAACACCATATGTATGATGTTTTCTGAAATGTCGTGTTCCCCCGTGGATATCCACATTTTGCTGCCAAACAAGCGATAACTGCCATCTTCATGTAATTCAGCCCGGGTGCGGATATCCGTTAACGAGGAACCTGCATGGGTTTCCGAAAGGCACATGGTGCCGAAAAAACGACCTTCCACCATCGGTAGTAAATAGCGTTGTTGCTGTTGTTTGCTGCCAAAGGATTCAATCAAGCGCCCAGCGCCAACGGTTAATGTGCCATATGCCGTTGACGGCAGATTGGCCGTCATAAAAATGGTTGTCGCAGCATATGCAATCAGCTCCGGCAAGCCCAGGCCATTATGTTCCGGACCAAAAGATGCAGCGATAAAACCATTCTCGCAATAAGCATCCATCGCTTGTTTGATTTCCGGTATTAAAATCGCCCGGCCATTATCAAACACCGGTGGATTGGCATCACTTTTGGCAGCGTGCGGGTAAAACAGTTCTTCCGCCAGTTTTTCAGCGGTATTCAGAATCTCAGCAAAAGTCTCTGGATCATGTTCAGCATAACGCTGGTACTGACAAAGCTCACTGGCTTTCAGATAATCGTTAACCAGAAAATCGAGATCGCGACGAGAATAAAAATTGGGCATATTCAAACAGTGGTGATCAGCTGAAAGACAGCTACGATTGTACCCGCTGGCTACTGGCGGGTATAACTTATTATTTAAAAGATTAAGTCAAATCATCCTGGCTCTGATCGGCGGCTGCCGCTTGTCCGCTTCCAGATTTACTATAATATTAATGAATTCCCGCCCAATCTCGAATGGCCGATAGTGTTGAGTTAGCTAAAACGGAATGTAAGATGAATCTGCTGCTATTTAAATATATTGCCATTACCGGTATTTTTCTGACCGGGATTATCGGCGGATTATCTGCTCGCAAGGTTGCCGAATCCGCGCAAAGCGAACTACTCTTTTCTGTGGGCAATTCCTTTGCCGGCGGCGTTTTTCTGGGCGCTGGACTTATCCATATGCTGCCTGATGCCCAGAGCGCATTCAGCATCATTGGCAACAACCGTTACCCCTGGTCTGTTTTAATTTGTTGCCTGGGTTTTTTGCTGATACTTTTTTTGGAAAAAGTGTTGCTCAATCGTGAGCATGCCGTAGAAAAACAACACCCGAGTTCGGGCGAAAGCATGACACTCTATCCATATATCCTGATGTTGGTGTTGTCTGTGCATTCACTGATCACCGGCATTGCACTAGGTACCGAAAAAGTGGTTACCCAGGCACTGATCATACTGCTGGCAGTTGTTGCCCATAAAGGCACCGCTGCTTTCGCGCTTGGGGTAAGCTTATTGCGCAACCGCATACCCATGAAACATGCCGTATTGATGCTGGTGTCATTTTCACTAATGACATCCATTGGCATTGCCTTAGGCATGGGTTTGATAAAGTTTCTTTCAGCTAATACAGCATTGCTGTTTGAAGGACTATTTGATGCCCTGGCCGCCGGTACGTTTCTTTATATTGCTCTGCTGGACATTTTGAACGATGAGTTTTCTCAAAATCAGCGTCTGTATCTTAAATTCTGCATGGTGGCACTGGGTTTCAGTGTAATGGCAATTGTGGCCATATGGACATAGGCATCAACCTGAATACTAATATCACCAATCAACTCTGCGCTTGAATTCCACATCGCTCGCTGGGCTGCATGGCATCCAACTGTTCAATAGCATCAATATTTGATATCGCTTCTGATGTTTGTTGGCTAGCTCCGCACCCAACAAAAAATAAAATCAAACACCCACTTAAACACGAGTCTTTTTAGATTTGCATCACTGATTATTCTCCTGCAACCGACAAGCCCGGCATTACCCCTATTTCATCGCATCTTTATTGTCGACATCGACACATTGTGTTATTACATACGTACGGTGGACCAAGCCCCAACTACAGGCAATAATAATATCCAGGTTTTATCATTGGCTTAATATAAGGAAATAGCTGCTTAACAAGCATCATAAATAATATTTTGGCTACCGTTTCATTTTTAACTACCAGCTTCCTGTTTAAATTATTCTATCGGGCAGAACCAATGACAGTCGCTCACGCCTGCTCTACTCAACAGCCAGATCAGCTGATGTGGGGTGTAACTATAACGATGCACTTATCAGAAAAACAATCATGACCCAACAGGTTAACGACTCGCAAAAATAACTCGGGCATAGTTCAAATAGAAAAAGCGAAACACCAGGAAAACCCGACCGGGTCAAATGACCAAGAAAAAATAAGCATTGGTTATGCAGTAATTTACCGCACTTAATCAGCGCAAACTATAAACCATACGCTAATACTAAATACCTGCACAGGGATACATACTATATAAAAATACCCAGGCATAAGTAATGCCCGGGCAAGTTTCATGAATACTTCTTAAGTATCAATCAAAACTTTCATAATGAGCAGTTGCGGAAGTTGTGCTGAAAGTATTATTAGCATTATTCAATACCGTTGCACTCAAAGTAATCTGCTGGAAATGTCTGATTGGCAAGAAACAAGTATCACTGCTTGAACTGCAACGACTATCTGACCACAAAATGGTGAAATTTGCCGGCTCATTATCAATCCTGAATACTGCTGTTGTGGTTCTTGGGTTACCACTGCTGTGACAATAGCCCGTTGTGAATAGGTCAAATGCCGGCGTGTCCACAAAACACTTCATAGAAGCAGCTGCCCGGGTTTGGCCAGGTTTCTGAATACCCTCATCCAATTCAGGAAGCGCCAACGCGGCTTGTTCATATTCTTCAGGGGTTAATGGTTGTTCTGCAATGGCCAGATTAGCCATACCGGCAAAACCAAATACAGCAGTGATGGCAATAAAAGCTAATTTATTTTTAGTAATCAAGTGCATAATCATTCCTCCATGAATGAATTTGATAGTTCAATTTAAAATTAAGAAGTAAACAAGCAGATTAACTAGACTGTTCATCTAACTTGCAGCCGCACTATAAGGGAATAGAAATTAAGAATACGTAAAAATCAGGCGATAAAATGAAATAACAATTTATTAATTAAAATCCATTTATTTTTACCCCATCAGCACCACTGCATGCTCAGGACTGGCTCCAGGCAAACTGCAAACAACAATAACTTCGCTCAGCTCAACCTGCCGGGCTCCCGCAAACAATCGCATCACACTGCATCGATTACCTAATCGTTTTTAACCCAGCTCATCCATAACCAATCAACGACTGCTCCTGATTACCTGTCTACGACAATGACTGCTGCCTTGTAGGCCGTGCAACATCTGCTATTACCTAGACAAACCTGTTGATATTGGCACACAAATACTGAGTTTCCCGCTTTATATATATGTGTACGGCTGCCTGCTTGTTATGACTGATGCGGCCATGCCAACGATAGGGTTTCAATTTAACCGGGCGCGCAACAGCGCATATTCAAGTGGAGAAATTTATGCAGGCATTAAAGATATGCATTTCAAAGGGTTATTTGCTGATACTGACGATTTTGTTTTATTCCAGTGTAATCCAGGCACAAATTCAAGTGACTCTGAATGCAAATGGTGAACTCAGTATTGATACAACCAACCAACGGGACACGGTCATAACCCAGTCCAAAGGCGGCTTGTTCCAATTGATCACCAAAGCAGGTACAGGCGCTGAGAGTTTTAACATATTTCCGGCAGGCTTGATCAAGCATGTCTCTATTCAAACTTTTTCTGGTGATGATTCCATATTTCATTTGGCCGGTGTGGATTCAACCATACTGACTTCGTTTGGTGATGACTATCTGTATAGCAGCGGGGGTAAGAGTATTGTTGAAATGGATTATGGAAATGATATCGCCTATTTTCTTACGGGCGAAAACTGGGTGCAGACAAGTTCAGGTGCTGACCTGTTGTGGGGCGGCTCCGGCGAAGACCATTTCTGGGGGGAAGATGACAATGATTTGTTGCTGGGGGGCGGCGATGATGATGTTTTGATCGCCGGCCCAGGCGATGATTTCCTGGCCGGCGGCAGTGGCAATGATTACATGGAAGGTGATGGGCAATATCTTGTTCATGGATCCGACATATTGTTAGGCGGCCCCGGCAAAGACCAACTCGATGGTTTCATGAAAAACGACATTCTTTGCGGAGGTGATGACAACGACCTGTTATTGGGTGGTGCCGGTGATGACTTGATGTTTGGTGAAACGGGTGCCGATCACCATGATGGCTACGCTGGAAATGATGATATGTATGGCAATCCCAACCTAGGTGATACCTTTATTAACGGCAATATGCTGATCAGCGACCTGCTGTGCAGTGAGATAATAGAAATGACCCAGGATTCTATGCAGATGGTTGCCAACAGTGAGCAACTGCTGGCGGTATCTGATGGACAGAGTTATGTGCATATTGCCGGAACCGACCAGGATGACACTATCCTGATTCAGTCATCATCTGGGGAAGTGATCATCCAATGGCCTGATACGCCAATGGAAACCATTCATTTTCAATTGCAGGGAGAGCTGATCAACCTGGTATTGGAAGGCGGTGACGGAGATGATGTAATCGAAATTGAAGGTGAGTATGCGCGCGTCCTGGTTAGTGACCTATCCGGCGATGATCAACTGCAACTGGCTAATGCACAGTATGCTAGCCTGATGCTGATTGACCATGATGGCATCGATAGCATTTATCTTGGCGACGGGCAGGCTTTTGTCTCACCGGGTCCAGGTAATGATTACCTTCAGACAGGTCAGGGAAATCAGATCATTGATGATGAACCTGAAGACACCATTGATATCAGCCATGAGGGTGTCGTTCTGCTTAGCCAGGCAATATGGGAAGAAGGTTAATAACCGATGTGCGGTGTTGACCTGAATATATTCGACGGCCAAACCAACCGGAGGATATCAGGTGCAAATGTAAAAGCCTTCAACTCTGTTGGAGGCTTTACTGAAAATATAGTTTATGCTTGCCTGAACTTGCGTTTTTGACACACTGTTCATAATCGTCGTTGAGCTGCTGTTATTTATGTCTTTAACTTTACTCATGCGTAATTTCAGAAAAATGAAACAGTCATTAATTCTTGCTTCAATTCTTTCAATATTGACTTTGACCGGGTGCACGGAAGCCAATAGCTTTTACGGCAACTGTGTTGTGATGGGAACCGAAGAACAAATGGAAGGATGGGACGAGTCTGATAGACCCTCGGTTAGGGCTGGAGTGGAAATGGGCTGCAAACTATTTGTTGAAGAATGCCAAAAAAACCCGGAAGGAGAAACCTGTATAGCGGTCAAAAAGAAGTACGGTAAAAGCTATGACGCATAAGTAATAATCAAGCCATCGATTCTTCCAGGCACAACAAAATTCAAGATAACACCCCGGCTGAATTTCTAACGGTATCGATCAAGAGATGGTTTGTGATAGCCATTATTACGGCTATGGGGTGGTATTCGAAGATGGTTATTCTGGTAACCCTGCAAAGATGCAAAAATCAGCAACCTGCTCTAACTTGCTGGTTTATATGAGTTAAAGACATAGGTCTGCCAACTTTTTTCTGCTAGTATATTTTAGATAATCAATTAACAATCGAGAGGCAGCAAGATGTTTCGTTTTCTCGCATTGACACTAAGGATGTTGACGGTGGCATCCGCAGCAGCAGGTTTATCCGCCTGCTCCACCGCACCCGTCAGTAATATCGGCAACCTGTACCATATCCCTGATGAATTGTGGCATGTCGAGTTGGTGCCGGCACAACACTATAACGACCCACAAATTTATGTCAGCATTGATCAGGCCTTTCAATGGCCGGTTGCCCCCGGCACCAGTGATCCTGTGTATTACCGTGTCAACGTATTCTATCCGGATGGTTCAATTAAGGATGCCGGTCGAATTACCACTGGTGAACGCTTTGCGCTCATCTGGGTATTGCCGGATCGGATTGCTGCACAGCTGGAACTGACAGCTGAACAGGATCAGCAAAACATAACCGCTAACCGTGCACTGCTCGAGCAGTTGCTTGAGCAACCGCCGGCAGAGACGGCAAATGGCTTAAAACAGCAGTTTGAACAGCTTAATGCAGCATCGCCGCTTAGAGATATAGCCCGGGATCTGGAGATTCGTGAGCAAGCTTTGGAATACAGTATTGAAATACTTCCATTTGCCGGAGATCGTGGGCTGCTCCGTCAGGAAGCCCCGCGCAGGCAACCTCAGCGCCTCAGATTCACCTGGGGGCGTGCCGGTCAGCAGTTGCAGGCTCCGTGTAACAATCAAATGACACCTGAAGCCTGTGTTCGTCTGCGTATCCAACGTTTTCGCGATCAAATCTGTAATGCCCGTAATGCCGCCGGACAACCCCGTTTTCCAGCACAGTGCGCTAAGCTCACTACCATGCTGAATAGAGCACCATCAGGATTTGTAGCAGCCTGCACCATTCCAAACAGCTCAGGAGTAAGCGCAGGTTTCCATGACCCAAGCACCGATACGATTACCCTGAATGGTGACAATTTCCTGACCGGCATTTGCCCGGAAGCCACTATCTGGCATGAGTTAACCCATGCGTTGGATCTGGCTGCCGGGCGCAACAATGCGATACGCAGGCTGCGTGAGGCTGAAAACCGCCTGAAAGATGCCGACCGCAGAGGCGCTCGAGCGATAGAAGACGGTAACCTGGTAGAGGCGCGCCGGCAGCTGCGACTATACCGACAAGCTGAACTGGATATTTTTGAATTGGAACGGACGGCCGGGCGTGAGATGATCGAAACAGAATGCCGGGCGTTGTTTGCCACTATTGAGCAAAGCGATCTGTTCGGCTATCCCGGCCAGGTGGGGTTGGCGTGGATGAAGGAAAACATATCCGGCATGGTCGGTGAACTGGCCAATATACGGCGCATGTTTAATCTGGCATTTGGCAGCCCACCGGTAACAGGTCCGCTGTGCACTTGTTCGCGGCGCATACTGGCTTATGTTGATGATCCGGCGCACAACGATATTAAGGCCAATTTTCAGCAGCAGATTATCCGCCCACCGCCAAGACGGCTGACTATGTACGAGATGATGAATGGATTAACACGAGTCTATTGTGGTAATTAATTCTGAACAATCCATCTGGAAAAATACATCATTGATGTAAAACTCGATGCTAAGACAATAGATGTTTTATCCACTTTGTTTTTGCACAAAACAGTCAGGTGATATACCTTCAGGTCTTCAAACAGGGTGTTTATGCTTCCTAATGCTCAAGCAATTGGTACTGAGCAGTGGCTGGGCGCTCAGCAAATGGGAGAGCGATGATGAGTGAATCCGGATGGGCAGTGCAGATCAATAATGACATCGACGATAATTACCTAACTCTCTATTATCATCCATGTGGCTACAACGAGGAGCCCACATGCGGCCCCTATGGATTGAACCCTCCTCCCTCCGACGGGGATTGGTATCTGAATTGGCTGACTACCGGCTATCTTGAGATTCAAAACCAGAGTGACACGTCATTCGTGGCCTTTTTCCTAAGTTGGCCGGCCCCCGGGAGCGGCTGGACCCAATACATCTTTAATGCTTCCCAGTTGGTGGCAATTTATAACGGCGAATCCGCTACTCCCTTGCCGGAGGGATGGACAATCACCGCCAATCCACCCACCTGATATTCGACTTCGGCAGAACTCTGTAGAGGCTTTGAGCAATAGTTTGAGAGAATAGTGTCTCGGTTTTTCTATTAACCCAGTTTCCACCGATACAAAACCTTGTACGGTTTGCCTGGAATTGATTCCAGCAGCACATAGTCATGCACCGGCCAAAGTATCGTTTCGGGTTGCTGGAACACCGGCTTTTCCTCAACCTTGCGATACAGGGTCACATGCGGGCTCCACGGATATTGACTGTAGCGCATACCAAGCGTGGTGCTGATTGAAGCCAGTGCCTCTATCAGTTCCCGGCCTGATTCTGCCGGAGCACCACCAAGCCATGCGACCCGGGATAATTTAAACCAGCCGAATTCATCCAGTTTCAATAAAAAACGGTCTGCTTTGATAGCATCCACCGCGGTTTTCAGCGCCGGCAGTATAGTTCGGCTTTGGTTGCCCAGAAACAGCAAGGTCAAATGCAGGTTATGGTCTGGTACTTTGCGTTGTGTCAGTTGCCCAAGCTGCTGACGGCGATTAATGATGGCATCACGAATTTTTTCTGATGGCCATAACGCAAAGAATATGCGGGCTGTTTGGTTTGAACCTTGTTTCACCTGCTCATCAGCATATCATCAAACAATGACCTGCTGATTTTTATGCCTACGGGCTATAGGCATCTGACCCGCTTGCCATTTATCATGGTGCCA
This sequence comes from Gammaproteobacteria bacterium, assembly GCA_021772985.1. Classification (GTDB taxonomy): domain Bacteria; phylum Pseudomonadota; class Gammaproteobacteria; order Xanthomonadales; family Wenzhouxiangellaceae; genus JAJFKX01. The sequence continues at coordinate 254,304 of JAJFKX010000012.1, read as the reverse complement.
CGCATAAATGCTGCAGAAAATCCTCCACCAAACCATCATTGCAGGAAGGGAATTTTTCTATCAGACTGCATGGTCGTTGACCCAACCCGCCACAGGCACATTCGGTCGAACCCGGTACCAATGTCAGGCTGGTGCTGAAATCCAGATTGGCCGGAACAACAGTATCAATAACCGGCAGGTCGACGCCCAGTGCAATACCGGCCGAAATGCTCTGAAAATTATTGTAATCAGCCAGTATTTGAGCCTGAGCCAGCGGCCCGAAGCCTGCACTGATACCGGCACTCAGTGGACTGGTTGGAATATCAACCGAGAAACTGATGCCTTTGCTTTCTCCACAAATTGCTGTCGGTTGACTAAGGTGAAAACCCACCACTAGACCATACTGCACTCCACTCGAAAGGCCGGCGCTCAGACTATAGGCCATGTAACGATTACCCTGATTTGTATTCATACCAAACACCAGACCATCCTCCACTGCCCCGCCGATACCCAGCGCTGCAACGCGGGTCAATCCGATACTGAAACTTTCGAATCTCAAACTGCCGGCGGATTGGATAATTTTTCTGGCTTCTTCCACAAAAGTCTGGCTGCTATCAGAAGCCAGGGTTTTAATGATTGTTTGTATATCCCCTTGCTGCAAGTAGTGGAAATATTCTCCATTGGAGAAAAAGTCAGCGTTTTTCGATAATAGACCCAATAGCCTGGTTGCTGCACTGATATACCGGGCGTAATCATCAGCAAAACCATTGACTGCCTGCTCAAGCGTACTGGTTTCCGGCCAGACACAGCTGCTGGCGTCGAAATTTTCTATCAGACCATCACGGCAGGAAGGGAATCGCTCCCACAGATGGCAAGGCCGCTGATTGGGACCACCGCAGGCTGACTGGTCATTGGTTCTGATCTCAGCCACCTGTTCGTTATGTTGCATTCGATTGGCTATGTTTTGCAGTTGCTCGTTGGTTACAGAATCAAAGCTGCGAATCGTAACAGTCGTTTCCGGAAACAAACTAACCGGAAAACCCAGGCTGGCGGGGTTTTCCCCTTCACAGACTTTAATTAACTGCTCGCCGGCACCACCGCTTACAGCAAACTTCTCCGGTAATTCTCTACAACTGCGCGTCACCTGCCCGCTATCCCAGCGATGATCAAACACCCTTTGACTGGCTTGTTGATTTTTCAGGTCGCAGCCTATCTGGCAAGCAGCCAACAACCGATCCGGCATATCCTGCCTGTCCTCCGGCCACCAGTGATCACATGTCGACAAACACATTTGCGTCTGTGCTGATATCGTACTCAGTAAAGTCTGGAAACCTATTAAAGCGACGAATAACGCTGAATGCCAAAGAAGTTGCCGTTTCATCCACCTACCCCATACTTATTGATGTTATGGGCACAAAATAACAGCTGTCATGGGCAACCGCAATTATCACCACCACCAAATTTAGCTCGGTTATGTGGGTTCTGTTTTATCCAGACCAGTCGCCATCAATGCTAAACAATTGAATCAATAGAACACTGGAAGAATATGTGCCCCATCATTACTTCTAGGGCTTAATGGCAACGGTTGGATCCCAGCTGTAAGAGCGGACTTTGGCCGCGACCAACCCAGGACGAAACTAAACACATTACAGCAAACACCCAAAGATAATATCCCCAAAAAAATGGGCTGCCACTGTGTGTAAACCACGGATGTCCTAATCCGCCCTATATTTTCATCCATTTATACCCTGCACTCGCATATGCGCAACAGTATGCTAAAGTTGGCAGCACTTCGTAGATTTGATGTAACCGACAGGCCGATGATATATAAGAAATCTATGCTGTTTAAGCGGCTACGCTTTCGGTTATTAGCATTGCCCATAATGCTGGTTGCAGTAGTGGCTCAGGCACAACCTCTGCCAGTGGAACAATCCCTGCTGCATGCCGCCCAAGTCTGGTCTTTAGCAAAATACCGTCATCCACTGATCACCAATTGTCAGGCCAATTGGGATCAAATCCTGCTGGATACTTTGCCGTTGATCCAAGCCAACATGTCAGCCGAAAACTTATCCGCGCGGCTTACCAGCATGTTGCAACGGGCAGGCACAATACCCGCCAATGGTGCTGAGGCGGGACCGGGCTGGATCGCTGCAACAGCGCTAACACCAGAGTTGCAGCAACAATTACATAATCTGGCTGCGGTTCGCCCGCAGGCTCAATGCTACATCGAGTTAAACGGCACCCCAGCACCGGACTTTTTGACTGATGATGGCTTTATCGACACTGCCACGTTTCCAGCTCGCAGTCAGCGTTTGTTGGCGATGTTCCGCCTGTGGGGGGCTATTGAGTATTTTTTCCCCTATAAAGACATTATCGGCACTGATTGGGGACTGGTGTTACAGGAATCTGTAGCGGCAGTGTTAAGCGCCAATACATCCGCTGAATTCCATCAGGCCATGGCGCGTTTTCATCATCGCATTAATGATGGCCATTCTTATTACAACTCGCTTGCTTATCCGCTGCAAATCAATCCGCACCTGCCGCTGCTTGCCAAAAGCATCGATGGTAAGACCATTGTCAGCAAAACATTATCAATTGCAGCGCCATTAAAAGCCGGCGATCAGATCCTGGCCATTGGTGGACGGCCAATGGCAGAATTGAAAGCTGAACGCCGTTTGGATCAGCACGGTTCAAATCCGGTTAGCCGTGATTACTGGTTGCACCGTTTATTGCTGACCACTGCATCACCGGTGCCGGTGAGCATTGAATATGAAACACCAGCAGGTCAGCGCGGCAGTGTGCAGGTATCGGCTGCTTTCAGTCATGATCAGCGGCTGCTGGAAGCACCGGGTACTGCCTGGCGAAGCGTTACAGTTGATGGCAGTTGCGACATCGGCGTGGTTGATATGGCACGTTTACAGCCCGCTGATATTGTCGCAATGTTCAACAGCCTGGCCAACACTGATGCGCTGGTATTTGATTTGCGAAATTATCCCAATGGTACGTTTTTTGGTATCGCTGACCGTTTGTTCAACACACCGACCAACGTTGCACAGTTTGATCGCGGTAATTTGAGCAACCCCGGCCAGTTCGAACGCTCTACGGTAGCACTGGGCGGCCGTTTTCCATCCGGTTATCAAGGCCGGGTTATGATCCTGGTGAATGAAATCACCTTAAGCCAGGCGGAATACACAGCAATGATTCTGCAGGCCTTTGGCAATACAATTACCATCGGCAGTCAGACTCAAGGCGCTGACGGGAACATCACCTCGATTCTTCTGCCGCAATCCAGTAATGCGATGTTCAGCGGTCTGGGGGTGTTCTACCCGGATGGTCGGCCGACGCAGCGCATTGGCATTGTGCCGGATATTCAGGTTGTCCCCACCCGGGACGATTTAAGTGCAGGGCGCGATCTGGTCTTGGAGACAGCATTGGATTGTGGCCTGATTGCTCAACCAACCCCCTTCAGGGCAGTTCGTGCAGGCATGTATTTTGAACCACAGCGGCCCGGCGGCGGTATTGATGCGCATCTCGCCGGTGATCGACTGGTGGCATTGCGGTACGGCTTTGATGCCATCGGCGAACCCGAATGGACTCTGGGTATTGGGCAACGCCAGCGTGGTATGACCAATATTGAGCTGAAGCGGCATAGTTTGAGTGCCGATTCACAAACCCAAAATGAACCGGCTGCCAACATCGAATTGGATTTTCACCGTGGCCCATTCGATCCGGCGTGTGCCATTGTTGACCAGCAGCGGATCACTAACTCGGTGCGCATCAAGCGTTCAATCGAAGGTTTGCCGCCGGTTGCCTGCCTGAGACCATTGGTGGTAGCGGTCGGCGCTGACAATGGGGTTAATCTCAGCGGTGGCTGGTATGCCGGTGAACAGGATGGTGGCTGGGCGCTGAGTTTGCAGCAGAGTGCTAATAACCTGACCATCATTGCCTATTTATACGATGGCGCCGGGCGGCCTCGCTGGCTGGCCGGCGTGGCTGAATATACCGGTCAATCTGCGGTTACTATCGAAATGCTGCAGATCAATGGCTATTGTGATGGTTGTGAGCCGATCACACCGCAACGGCAATCGGCCGGCAGTATCAACCTGCAGTTGGACAGTGATGCACCACCCGGGGCAAATATTATTGCCAGCATGGATGTTCAGTTTCGCGGTCAGCAACCACGCCGCTGGCAGAGGGATGTAGTACCCATGCAACGATTAACCTCAAGTCCGGAATAATGTCTTGTTGCATCTGGTTATGGGTCTTCTAGCTAATTTACCAGTTTGCTAAATATAACCAACCAACTTTTTTAGCAAATATTTTTTTCGACATATTGATTAACCTTTGCAAGGGCCTGCCAAATTATCAATATAGTCATTCGCAACGCGATTTTTGCTCAGCAATTTACGTTTTCATACGAAACAGGTTTTAAATCAAAGCCGTCGATAAAGTAACAGCAAGCAATCACTTACCGCGTAGGAGATTCAATCAGATGCTTGTAAGATTTTTCCTGCTTTTGTTGTAAATCAGCAGCTTTTAGTTACGCAGTGGCGTACATGAATTGCACTTGTTCCAGTTATTTAGCACGCTGCTACTTGGCCTATTGAAATCCAGCCAAGGTGTATACTGATTGATGTCGACAACCAACGATGGGGAATATTGATGTTTGGTAAAGCGATATTATTTGGATTATGTTATTTGTATCTAGCTGCCCTTGCTCTGGCCGTTCCGTTTCCGACGCCTGGCACCGGCGCCAGTGCTACTGCTCCATATTTTATTCCACCGGGAGGATCGGCTAGTTTTGTTGTTGGTGAAGTGGTGGGCATGGGCGTGCACCCAAGTCATGAGCATTTTGTCATTATTCGTGGCCGGATGACCAGCAGCCCTACATCGGGCACTCGCAGCGGGTTCTTTCTATGTTTGATCGAACCGGGTGATACCACCACTTTTGATGCCTTAACGGTAGCCAAAGGCAATGCCTGGGATGCCAATGTGGGACTACCCGTCGAAATTAACTGCGGCCCAGGCAGTAGCCATGGAATTGGGCATATTACACGCCTGTTTAAACCCACCGGTGGACCAACCAGTGGACCCAGCACCAGTAGTGGACCAACTAGCGGCCCCAGTACCGGCCCTGGACCAACACCCGAACAACGTAAAAAATACGGCGCCGGCGAAGCCAAGGATTCCAATAAATGGCTCGACCCGCAGGGGCCCTGGCAAGCTGATGAAGCTGATGCAACGTATGGAATTTGGATTCAACCATCGGAAACTTCAGATGAATGTGCAGCACGTGTAAATCGTTTGTATTATAAATATTGGCAGGTATCAGTGCCTTCACACCAAATTTTTCCAAGCGGTGAGCGCAAGCTCGATATAGAACCCTCAAATGGTGAGCTTTATAAGCGCTACCAGCACTATTGCGGGGAAAAACACTACAACGATTAACGATACACAATTGTAACTGTTCAAGGATTGCAGCATTGAGTCAGGCATGAAGCATGCCTGATCTCATTGTTTGAACTCACCTGATTTTCAAACGCTGCCTTTGGTCGAATGGCCACACGTCAAGCGATATCGTGCCGGCACAGATGCCACAGGCTATAATCCGGGTAACAACTCAGTACACTGGTCCTCTCGTATGATGCTTGAAAAACTCACAATTGCCTGTTTTTGTATCGTTTTTCTTTATATGATCTCTACACCAGGCGAAGCCTCCAATTACTTCAAATGCAAAGATGAGAATGGCAATATCATTTTTTCAGATACTGAATGCCCCGATGAAAGTGAGATATTGACTGAAAAAACCGTCCGCCCGGGCAGCTTCACCGGCCGCTTCAGCTCAGACGCCTATCAGGATGGCAGCAATATGAGCCTGCAGGATATGCTGCAGCTTCGACAAAAGCTGGGGGAGGCACTAACAGCAATAACCCCGATTAAAATCATGATGGCTGATTATTATTTACAACAACAGGAATGGCCGGAAAAACTCGAAGCACTGGGTTTTGACCCTCGACAAACCAACAGTGAACAAATCGACTCCATCAAAATTGGTGAAGAGGGCGCTGTGATCGCCAGGCTAAGGGAATCACTCGGCACAAACAAAATGATAATTCTCAGCCCCCATGAAGCGATGGATGGAACTTTAATTGAATGGGATTGTGCAGCTAACTTCTCACCACTGCTGATGAATGACTTGTCCTGTGAGTCGCGTAAGATTCACCCTTGATACACAAGTAAAAGACTCAACCCATGTAGCCGTAACCGCATACTGATAGCGTTGAATGATTGTGCTGATTTTAAAAAAATGTGAGCGTCTATGATTGCCGCTGTAAAAACGAGAACAGGCAAGCACCTCTGTTATAAGGCTGCTTAATGTAAATCAAAACCCAGGCTATCCAGTGCGAATGATTCAGCCATAAACAGGTACTCGACCTGTGCTTGCCCGCATATCTATTGGCTTGATAAAGCACTAGTCCCTGAAATCCAGCATTCCCAAGGCAACTAATAACTCTTGTATAAGTAATTTACGCGTTCAGGTCCGCTCCTACAGTAATAAACTTGACAGTTATAGGTAACTTTATCAGCTACCAGTTGGACAAATAGGATCCCCCCCTGCCCCGGTCATATATCCACCGGCACAGAAATCGCTCGGTGTATTGGCTTTGCAGGCGATGCAGTGTGCTGCACCAATCCGGCTCAAACCGGAATGGCTTAAACTGGTTGCTGGTTGGGCGGCCAGATCAGCGAATGTTGTAAGGTCACTATTCAGGCCGAACAGGGTCAGCAATATCTGAACCAGCCGGTAATCCGGTGCTGCAAGTGGGTCACTGGCATCAACCACTGTACCGCTGTACGTCACATAATGCAGGTCTCCCAGCGATGCATAATCCCACTTGCTGGCATTGCTCAGAGCATTGCATATATAGGGGAACAACTTACAAAATTCTTTACCCAGCCAGGTATCGGCAATCGGTTGAAAGTCTTCAAAAAACGTCTTGGACGGTGGTAAAAACGGGACCAGATCCAGATAGTTTTCAAAGGCTGTCACTGGCTGCAATACTGAAGGATACATATTCACAAATTGCTGATCGCCAGGAAGAGGTGATGCAAATGTCACCACCGAAGTTGCCTGAATGCCGTTCTGCAAATACATCAACGCTGCACCGATCGATGCCAATGGTCCACCTTTGCTGTGACCAGTGACATAAACCGCCATCCCGGGATGGCTGCTTTGTAAACTCTGCACTTCAGCCAGCACACCTGCATATATGGATTGCAGGGCATGCCAAAAACCACTGTGCACCATTCCCTTTAATGGCGGTGCAGAAATGGGTTCTGAATCCACTATATCCTGCCACCAGTCTTCCAGGCTGGCCACCTTCCAGCTTGGTGGGATAGTACCGCGAAACGCCACAATAATACCGTCCTGATTGATACCAACCAGTGCTGCATTGATAAGCTTCCCGCCCGGACTGCTGGCTGCGGCGATTGCTTTTGGTGTTGCCGACCAATTGACCGCAACATCATAAATCGCCGGCGGCGCATAACAGCCGGTGGTATCCGAAATGCCATAGGCACAATTACATGCCGAAGCCAGGCGTGAATTCAATGTTGGCGCGATGGTTACTGTAGACATGATATTACCCTCATCAATAGCTATTTATTATTCTGAATTATTTCTGATTCGAAATCATCAGCGATTTGTATGTAAACTATGATAGCAATCGAACATAACAAGTCACCTTCCGATATTCTTCCGATCAGGTCACTAGAACAATGTATGCATTTCCCCAGAACTGCTGATCGAGCATGTATCCCAAAAGAATTTCGCATTTACCATGTTATGGGCAAACCTACTGCCAAATTAAATCAATGCCGGCTCAGAATTTATAATTGGTACCAGCTGATACCAAGTCTATCCACTATCATCAATTGACATCAAAGACACGATCATCGTTTAACCACTTTGAATTCTACCTGTCCTAATTTCTGACTAATTGCGCTGCTATACTGATACATCAGCACTGCTAACACTTAAGATCTGAAATGAAAAAAATAACTGCTATTTTATGTTTATCTGCGTTTGTAATTGTGGCTGCTTGCAATCGGGAAGATTCCTCCAGCAGCAACCTATCTGCAAACTCACTTGATCATTTAAGTTCTAACATTAACCTGCCTGTCCCGCATCAGGCTTCGTTGATACGTAACCTGCCGGAGCAAGCAGTAGCCTATATTCGCATCCCCAGTTTGCTCGGTACATTCATACAACCACAAAGCGATGCTTTGCAACCCGCCATGTTGGCAGAGCCCATGCAACAGCAAGTTGCCCTGATTGCTCAAGGCTTACACGATAACCTGCTGAACAAAATCGATAATCAAACCGTCCGTGAATTAATAGAGCTGATTCTGAACAAACAAACAGCCCCAATTGAATTCGCCATACTTGCAGGCGTTGGTGGTGTGATGACTCCTGAATTTCTGATTCAAACCGAATTTGACCTGGAATCTGTTGAACAATTTTCAACCATGCTTAATCACCTGACTACAATCAGCCAGGGGCAACTCCAAATAACCAGCGAGCCTGATCAGCAAGGCGCATTCCAACTCAATGCAGGCCAATTGAATGTATTGGGTTATTTTGACGCAAACAGTAAACAATTAGCACTGTATGCTGGCCAGGCTGTGACTGAATCTAATTTAAGTGAGTATCGAGATGGCAGTCTTGAAACCCGCACAGATGCATATGCATTTGAACAAACCTTTGATACCACAGGAACCAATCTGGCCATCTGGGCAGATACCAGAACTTTATGGCAACAGCTGTCATCATTAATACCACCCAATGACCGCTTTTCACTTGAAAATCTTAACCTGCATAACACCGAGTTTGTTTATGCCGGCAGCGCCACAAAAGATGGACACAGCAGTTTCAGAGTCATGTTGAAACAAGCAGGTGATTCACAAAACCTGTTGCATTTCAAAAGCTCAGACAGTGTAAGAAACGTTAAAGTCAGCTTGCCTGTCAGTTTCGCAGCAACTTTGCCATTTCCCAATAAAGACCATGTAGAACAAATCATTCTGATCGATGAAGCCTCCACAGATGAAGCTAAATTTCAAGCAGAATTTAACGAACTCAGAGAATCATTACTTGATCTATTAAATTTTGATATAGAAATGCTCGGCACAGCCTTTGGACCCAGTGGTGTAGTTGTCGGTGACCAGGCCGGAATCTGGTTTGCTTTACCCATCGATGATGCAGATGCGTTTGATGAAATGATAGCCTGGACAGTCGATAGCCTTGGCGCCAAACTTGATACTAAAATAATCGATGGCACTGAAATCACCCATTATAATTTCCCCAGCCTTAGCAGGCTGGTTATTGAGCAGACACCGGGATTACAAGAATTCGAGAATCACATTGATTGGTTATTTCAGCTTGCCAACGCAGACAGCACCCACCTTTACTGGCAAAAAGAGCAATCCAATCTGATTATCGCTTCAGTGCCACAGATATTAATCAGCAGGCAACGACACCTATCCAAATATTCTTTGGATGAATGGCTGTCAGCACATAAAGTTGATTGGAATGGCACTTTGCTATCTATACTGGTTGAAAGCAATAAACTGCCGGAAAGAATCTACACATTTTATTTGCAAAGCATACAAATCCTCAGTGATATAGCTGGCGTAAACCCTAATCTTATGAGCATGCCACTGGCAGAAGATTTACAACTACCCAATCAAGGCAGGCTGGGTTTACAAGTAAAAACAGCAAGTGAGATTACCAGCCTGCAGTTTGATTATGAGCAGTCGATGGTCGATTATTTCTTCGGCAGCGGCACCGTTGCGACTGTTGCAGCCGTGGGTGTTCTGGCAGCTGTAGCCATACCGGCTTATCAGGACTATACGATTAGAGCAAAGGTTATGGACACAATTACAAGTGCCGGGCTGCTCAAACAGATGCTTGCAGAATTTTATACCACCTATGACCGATACCCTTCGATAGAAGAATCTGAGTCTTTCTACTTCGAGGCCGAAGACGCAATGATTCAGTTCAATGCTGAAACCCAGGCAATAGAAATATATTTTAATGACAATATTAGTGACTTAGACGAAGCCATGATTATGCTGGTGCCCGAGATTGATGAAAGTGGTTATTTTACCTGGCGTTGTGAAAATATATCGGCTCATGAATCACAAATACCGTCTCAATGCCGTTGATGTGAGAGGGTTTGAATAAAGAGTGTAATCTGAACTTCAGATGTTGAGACAGGCAAAAATACTCATGGAATGAGCATCTTTTAAACATGTCTGTTTCGATTTGTCATATCCTGTGACTGCAGATGATTTGGTATAATTATCACTCAATACAGAATATCTTAGGGGTACCTTATGCTTGTTGTCAGAAGCCAATTCAGACCATTCCATGCGATGTACTTAGCGGTCATTGTATTGGCTCCCAAACTGCTGATGGCTGGTGACACAACACCTAACGTAAATTTATACCCTGATCAAAGAGCCGTAATATCCTTTCATTTCGCTGAACCACCAACCAGCAAAATCGGGGCTGTAGATTTTATCTGGAATTCTGTAGGCGGTAGTTTTGCCGATTTTCATGATGGCAGTTTTATCGATTACTACTTGTACGACCGCGGCAATCTGCTTTCCTTTCATACCGACGAGAGCATTTGCTGTCTATACCATGCACCAGGCAGCTTGATTCAAAATACTGCCAGCGTAGAAATAGATTTTGCTACGGTTATTGATGCAAGCATTCAGGCAACATTCGTTCTGGAACCGACGTTTATCGACCCGAGCGAATTCAGCATGATTTCCACCTGGTTCGATTTCATATCCGGCACTGCGACTAGTGCCGGTTCATTTTGGCGTGGTCCAAGTGCGATCATTACCGACTGTAAGATAGAACCAGTTCCCTTTGGAGATGGCTTTGAAAACAACAGCGGTTTGGAATGCGAATGGTAGCCAGACAATAGGTTAGTTCAATTTAAGCAATGGATTGCTGAGAAATAGCATAAAGCTGGCCTGCTTTTACATTCAACTTTTCATTTTAAGTACATAGTATTGCGACAGAAATTATATATATGCTGATGGTTTGCCTATCCATCCTGATAACCTCTCGATCACGCAATGATAGATATATGCACTATAACAGGTATAAAACCTTTACTTTTCATACACTCAATCAATTGATAGCCACCATAAATCAGCCCTGGCGCTACTGGGTATTTTTCGCTTAGTGCATTTATACATTTATTTTTTGATGTTTTTATTTTAAGCAAAAGTGCGTCATCTACTGGCTCAAACATGCCATCCGTAGACTCATCATACTGTGCTGACCTCCAGCTGAAATGCCAGCTATTAGAGCCACTGGCATATTTGTAAGAAGCAACCGTACCTTCTAAATTTTCAGCTATTTCAACATAAGTGATATCTTCAAGCTCTTGCTTATCAGTTAGCGTAGAAGCAGCCTCCAAATAAGGCTCAAACCCTTTGCTTTTCATACATTCAATAATTTGATAAGCAGCATAAACTTTTCCTGGCACTAAAGAATACCTGGCATCCAATTTATCTATGCATTCATTTTTTGATACTTTGGCTCTATATGTCTGGACTGACTTACCTGGTAAGTTATTTTCTTCTATTCCCCTCCATTCGATCACCCAATAACTCAAACCATCCATATGGCTTTGTTGCATCTGCACATGGTTTTCCAGCTCAATGCCAACATCTCGATAAGTTATTGCACAAGCTTGCAACAATGTACTTAAAAGACCAGCTATAAATAGTTTTTTACTCAGGAATTTCAGTTGAACATCAGCCATGGCATTTATTCTACACAGTTCAAATTTTTTTTCTTATGCCCCAACCAACTGTTCACGCAGCATTGGGGTAGCCGCAGCTTATTTTCAAGTGATGCGGTTATATTTAGAACCATCAATATCCCAACTCTGTTTACACCCAAAATACAGCTGCCCCATTTCATCAGGCTGTTATGATGGTATTTAGCCAAAGGGTTACCAACCAACAACAACGGCCCTTGGAGTCAGACACCATGCAAACAATTTATCAGCCAACTGCCATTCATCGACGCCTGCTGGCTTTGGGCATATTGTGCATAACACTGCTATTCAGTAACGCATATGCTGCAACTGACCATGCAGAACTCGTTACCATCCATCAACAGTTTATCGACTGGCGCAATGACTTTGACCCCAGCAGAGCCACTCATGACAGCGTAACCGAACGGGTCGCCGATCTGCAAAAAATGCAGGACAAACTACAAACCCTGCCAGCCGATACCTGGCCACGCGAGCAGCAGGCCGATTACCTGGCCGTACGTGCCCAGATGAATGAATACGACTTTACCCTGCAGATATCACGCCCCTGGTTTCGTGACCCGGGTTTTTATGTTGACCGGATGTTATGGGTGGCATTTACTGAGTTGCCGGTCGAAGCTGAACAACACGATGAACTGGTGGAGCGTTTGCAATCAATCGTGCGTTTAAGCAAGCAGGCTCGATCAAACCTGACTGAAGCCACTGTCGATTACACTGACCTTGCACTTTATGCATTATCCAACCCGGATGGTGTTGGTCACGGGCATCCGCATCGCGAGGTGCCACCGGCCGGTGTGATTGGCTGGTATCAGGATTTGCAACAGCGCGCACAGCAGACCCAACCGGAATTGCTGGTGCATATCAATCCAGCCCTGGCTGCAGTGCAGTCGTTCCAGCAGTGGCTGCAACAACAGCACCCTCAACTGACCACTGAGTCCGGGGTTGGCCGCAATGCTTTCGACTGGTATCTGCAGCAGGTCAAAATGATGCCCTACGATGCCGACGATATTCTGCTGATGTCACAGCGTGAACTGGATCGTCTGCGTGCCAACTATGCGCTGGCTGAGCACCAGAATCGCGATCTGGCCAAGCTGGAACTACCGAAAGATGAGGCGGGATATACCGAGCGTGTTGCTGGTGTGGATGCCGATATCAGAGCTTTTATCGAGCGCCAGAAGCTAATCACCGTACCGGATTATATCCCGACTGACTTTGAGGAAATGGGCTATAACGTGCGCTGGATTAAGCGGCCCAGTGGTCCCAATTACTGGGAGCACATCCAGTTCCGCGACCCTTCACCCGATCACTGGCACGCTGTTATACCCGGCCACCGTTTTGACAGCATGCTGCGCGAACACCTGGAGCACCCTATTCGCAGCAAGCTGTACGATGGTGCACGCGCCGAAGGCTGGGCCGTGTATCTGGAGGAAATGCCATTGCAACTGGGCTTTTACACCGACCGTCCGCGAACCCGTGAATTGATCTATAACTTTGGTCTGTTTCGTGCTGTGCGCAGCATCGGTGATGTCAGACTGCAGCTCAACCAAATGACCACCGACGAAGTGATGCACTACTGGATGCAGCTCACCCCCGGCCTGGATAAAAACGTTGCCCGCGTCGATGCCGAAATCTACCTGCGCCGCCCACCGGGTTACGGACTCGGCTACACCATCGGCCATCTACAAATGCAGAAGCTGCTGGCTGATGCCCGTTGGCAGCAAGGTGAGGCATTTTCACTGCAAACGTTTCACGATCAACTAATGAGTTATGGCTGGATGCCGTTGTCTTTGATCCGTTATGCGATGACAGGTAAGGATGATGAAGTACGAATGCTGCAGAAGCATATTCCGGTGGAGAGTTTAATTATGATACAGAACCCTTGATAAATAATGGGTGCCTATGACTATGTTCTGGGGCCACGAAGTGGGTGTCCCGAGATTTCTCCCTTATAATTTGCAGGGAATAATGAATATTGAATCAGAGAGGTAACTAACTATGCGGCTATTCATCAAATTTTCAGGCTTGCTGATCGGCATTTCATTGTTACTGGCAGCCTATCCTTCCAGCATAATCCCGTCAGCCTCCGCGCAGGATCTAAACGATGCCAGAGCAGTGGCCTATGACGGCCCTCAGGCACGCATTGCGGTCTCGCGCTTTGATAACAAATCATCCGATAGCCGTAGCTGGTACAACCCCCAGATCGGTGATGGAATGGCCGATATGTTAACCACTGCCCTGGTTAACTCCGGCCGTTATATCGTGTTGGAACGTGACAGCCTTGACGTTGTGTTGTACGAACAGGATCTGGGCGATAGCGGCCGAATCCGTCAGGATACAGCCGCAGCGATTGGCGAAATTGAAGGCGCAGAACTATTGATTGTTGCCGCCGTGACGGAATTTGAAGGCAACGCCGGAGGCACTCAAGGCGGGCTGGGCGGATTTGGCGGCAGGGTACTGGGCGCGGTGACCGGTGGCACCAGCTCTGCTCACATGGCGATTGATTTACGCGTTATCGATGCCCGCACCAGCCGGATACTGGCAGCGACCAGTGTTGAAGGCCGTGCCCGTGACTATAACGTCGGTGGTGCACTCGGCGGCTATTGGGGTGGCGGCGCACTGGGTGGCGGGCTAAGCACCTGGAAAAACACACCACGTGAAAAAGCCCTGCGTGAAGTGATCAACAGGTCGGTGGATTACGTTATTTCGGTAACGCCGGCTCAATATCTGCGTCACGGTAATGCACAACCCGCAGCAGCGGCAGCCACACCAGCGGCGCCAGCAGGAGGCAGCGGCGGTCAACGCGCGGTCATCACGGTTGGTTCAGTGAACGCGCTGCAAGCACCGGCCACCGGCACTGCTACCAAATTTTCATTGGCCTCGGGCAACATTGTGGATGTGGTCGCGCAGACCGAAAATGGCTGGATGCTGATCCGCGACCCGCAAGGCCAGGAAGGCTGGATTTCAAAGCAGTCTGCAACGCTGATACAGTAATAACAACAGCGGCAATTGATCTGTAGGAGCGCACCTGGGTGCGACATAACATAGCGTGGCGCTGGATCGCGGCCAGGTCCGCTCCTACATCATTACAGCAATAACCTTTGCACAGCCTCCCGCTGTGTCTGAGCATCATCGATAAAAGCCTATTACCCGAAACAACCTAAATCTTATCTACCAGGGTTATAGGCGCGATGGTTTTATGGTTGTCTGCTCTATTCCCATCGACTATTCCAGGGCCTGGAGAGTTTCAGAATAAAATAATGGCTGTCCATACAGGGGTTGCAGGGGTTCAAAAGTTTGGCTCTGATCTCTTGATGAATAATGGGTGTCCATGACTATTTCCATACAGCACCACTCACTGGATTACCAGTCGATAAAACTTGTAAGCATCTTCAAAAAATCAGGGTCCGGACTTGATATTGGAAAAGGCGGATTACCAGGTCTACTATCACCGGTATTTACCCAAAAAACACTCCCTTTATCTAAAGTTTTCATGGTAACTACAGGGTAATATTTATATTTCAGGCTATTATGTCTTATTTTTGCAACATAAAGAAATTTAACATTATCAGCCCAATTACCAGAAAGCAATACTTCTTTATCTCTTAAAGCAAAACCGTCATCAAGCTGCTCAAAGGCTCCAACATTATTCATGAATCTTTTTTTTGCTAAATTAACATCATCTATATCATCAGTTAGCTTTACATAGCGAATCAACTCGCCTTCAACAGTGTGAAAAGATGTGACCTCGCCACCTGCCAATTCCTGAAATATCTTATTATAGGTCCTCCAGTATATTGCATCATGGCCAAGTATCAGGCGCCCTCCTTTTTTACAATATGCTGCGACTTTAAGTTGAATTTTATTTTTCTTATTCTTATCAGAACTCAACTGGCTCACATTAGTGATCAATATAATTATTGATTTTACAAGAAAAGGAAACAATGGATAATTTATAAATTGCTCAGGATTTGTTAGCACAAGACACTTTACGCGCTTGCCTGAAATATTATTAGCAACCTTCTTTGAAGCAGTCCTAGAGCCTTCACAGTCAGTATAAAGCAGAATAAACTTCCTGCCAAATATTCTTAATATTGAATAGCCGATTAATTTTATAAAAAAAACAAGCTTTGGAAAAAAATCAAAACCTAACCATCTGAAAACTGCAATAACAACTGCAGCTGATACTGCTCCAATAATAGAATTCAAAATTGCTGACATGCGTCACTCCCTATAATTTTAAATACCGAAACCCTCAAAGATAAAATTATCTGCTTTACTCGGCACGGCTAAGGCATCATTTTTGCTTTTAATAGTCCATAATATAACTATGTACCTTTTTCTAAGCGCAAAGCTATACCATTTTTCTAATTTATCGTGCTTATAGCTTATAAAAACAGGGTTTATTAATAGTATTTTTAAATATTCACGCATGCAGAAAAAAATTGGTTTTACTTTTGATTCTTTGCCAGAAGATAAATACCCATATGGTATATTTAAATTTAATGATTTTATTTCTCTAAGAATTTTATATGAAAATGACTGCAATGCTAATTCGCCCTTATATCTATAAATCAATTTATGTATTTCTTTTACTAAAATACCCACCTTATCACTATCTTTTACCTCAATAAGCACAGGAACTTTTCCGTCAACATGCAAAAGTACCTCTTTTAACGTAGGGATAGTATATTTATAATTATTGCTATATTCTTTTAATTCATTCAATCGCAAATTGCATATTTTCTTTTTAGAATCAAACCATCTATCTAAACTCGCATCGTGAAAAACAATTACTTGGTTATCACGAGTGAGTCTTACATCTAGCTCGATAGGATAATGCTTACTTATCGCCCTTGAAAATGCTTCTATTGTATTTTCATAGACAATCACGCCATCGTGCAACCCTCTATGAGCTATAGGCTTATTTCGTAACCAGTCATGTTTTTTTAATTTTTTTTGATTGCTAAAAAATAAACCAGGCATTGTTATTAAATTTACCCTTAGAAAACCAACTAGCTCGACAGCAATGTATCACATATTCCTCCGGTACTCCCCCCCAACCCCATAAAGCGCCTCACTAATCTGCCCCAAACTAGCCACCTTCACCGCCTCCATCAAAGATTCAAATATATTCCCCCGGTCCCTCGCTACCTGCTGCAATTCTGCTAGCACCTGCCCTGCTTTATCCTCATGCCGGTTCTGGAAATTCCTTACCCCGGTAATCTGGTCCTGCTTTTCTTCTTCGGTGGCCCGGATCAATTCAATCTCTGGTGTTTCCTCTTCCTGACCTTTCGGCGGCAGGAAGGTGTTTACACCGATTAACGGCAAACTGCCATCGTGTTTCTTGCTTTCATAAAATAACGATTCATCCTGAATCTTGCCGCGTTGATACATGGTATCCATGGCACCCAGCACACCGCCGCGTTCGCTGATCCGTTCAAACTCGGCATACACTGCTTCTTCCACCAGGTCGGTTAACTCATCAACAATAAAACTGCCCTGCCAGGGATTCTCATTGAAATTCAGGCCCATCTCACGGTTGATAATCAACTGAATCGCCACCGCCCGGCGCACACTTTCTTCGGTTGGGGTGGTAATCGCCTCGTCATAGGCATTGGTATGCAGGCTGTTGCAGTTATCAAAAATGGCATACAGCGCCTGCAGAGTGGTGCGGATATCGTTGAACTGGATTTCCTGCGCATGCAGTGAACGCCCGGAGGTTTGGATATGGTATTTCAGCATCTGACTGCGTTTGTTCGCACCATAACGCTCGCGCATCGCCCGCGCCCAGATGCGCCGCGCCACCCGGCCGATAGCGGTGTATTCCGGGTCCATGCCGTTGCTAAAGAAAAACGACAGGTTTGGTGCAAACTCATCAATGTGCATTCCCCGCGCCAGATAATATTCCACAATGGTAAAACCATTCGAAAGGGTAAACGCCAACTGGCTGATCGGGTTGGCCCCGGCCTCGGCAATGTGATAGCCGGAAATCGAAACTGAATAGAAATTGCGTACTGCGTTATCAACAAAATACTGCTGAATATCACCCATCATCTTCAAGGCAAACTCGGTCGAGAAAATACAGGTGTTCTGCGCCTGATCTTCCTTCAGAATGTCAGCCTGCACGGTGCCGCGCACACTGGTGAGCGTTTTAGCCTTGATAGTGCTATAGGTTTCAGCATCAACCAATTGATCGCCGGTCACCCCCAGTAAACCCAATCCCAGACCTTCGTTATGTTCAGGTATATCCCGACGATAACGCGGCAAGTCATTGTTCAATATATCTTTTATTTTATTCTGAGCAGCTTCCCACTGGCCCTGCTCTTTCAGGTGCTTCTCGATCTGCTGATCGACCGCGGTATTCATAAACATTGCCAGCAGCATCGGCGCCGGGCCGTTGATGGTCATCGATACCGAGGTGGTCGGCAGACACAGATCAAAGCCGGAATACAAGCGCTTCATATCATCCAGGCAGGAAATTGATACGCCTGAATTACCTACCTTACCGTAAATATCCGGCCGCTCATGCGGGTCTTCACCATATAAGGTCACCGAATCGAAGGCCGTGGATAAACGCGCTGCGGGCTGCCCGGCTGACAGATAATGAAAACGCTTATTGGTGCGTTCCGGCATACCTTCACCGGCAAACATCCGGGTGGGATCTTCGCCGATACGGCGATAAGGGAACACACCACCGGTATACGGGTAAGAACCGGGCAGGTTTTCTTTCATCAAAAACTTCAGCAAATCACCCCAATCCCGGAACTTGGGTGGTGCAATTTTGGGAATTTTGTTGCCAGAGAGGCTGACTTTATAGTTGTCACCTTTGATTTCCTTGCCCCGCACCGTATAGGTGTATTGATCAGCAACCACACCCTCAGCACGTGCCGGCCATTGCTGCAACAGCTCAACGGCATCCGGTGAAAGTGAATTGAGCGCCTGATTGTAACGCTGGCGCAGCAAAGTGATACTGCCATCATCTGCATGACTGGTGTGTGAGTACAATGCCAATGGTGCCGGCAACTCTGTGTCACCCAAAGCCTGCAGCGCTTCATAATAGCTTTGCGCCAGACTGGCATTTTCTGCCATGGTGTCAATCGACTGGTTAATCGAACGCCCCTGCTCTGCGATTTCCGCCAGATAACGAATCCGCGCACCAGGAATCAGCGATACCGCTTTGGGCTCTTTCTGGTCGGTGTTGACCAACGGTGACCATTGGGCCTGATCCAGCTTTAAATTGTCTCGAAGTAACCGGCACAAGTTACTGAACATCCAGGTAATTCCCGGATCATTGAACTGGCTGGCGATGGTTGCGTACACCGGCACCTCAGCATCATCCATAGTGAATGCCAGGCGGTTGCGTTTCCATTGTTTTTTGACATCGCGCAGCGCATCTTCGGCACCTTTGCGGTCGAACTTGTTGAGCACCACCAGTTCGGCATAATCCAGCATATCGATTTTTTCCAGCTGGCTGGCCGCACCGTAATCGGAGGTCATCACATATACCGGAAAATCCACCAGATCGACAATTTCCGAATCGGACTGGCCAATCCCCGCAGTCTCGACAATCACCAGATCAAAACCCAGTGATTTCAAAAACAAGGTGGCATCACCCAGCATTTCCGAAGTGGCCAGATGCTGACGCCGGGTGGCCATCGAACGCATATACACCCGTGGATTACGCAGGCTGTTCATACGGATACGATCGCCCAGTAACGCACCACCGGTTTTACGGCGGGTGGGATCAACTGCCAACACCGCTATGCGCATCTCTGGAAAGTGCTGTAAAAAGTGGTTCAACAGCTCGTCGGTTACCGATGATTTACCTGCACCACCGGTACCGGTAATGCCTACCACCGGTGTGTTCCCGGCCGCCAATTGCCATTGTTTGCGCAGGTTAATGAGTCGATCGTTGTCGATCTTGCCGGTTTCAAGTGCGGAAATCATCGCGCCAACAGTTTTATGTTCGTCGCGTTCAACACTGTCAGGTTCATATTCGAGCTGACGGGCTTGTTCTGCCCGTTCAACCACGTCTTCGATCATCTCGACCAGCCCCATGTTCATGCCATCATCGGGGTGATAGATGCGTTCTACACCGTATTCGTGCAGCTCATGAATTTCATCCAGAGTAATGGTTCCACCACCACCACCGAACACCTTGATGTGGCTGGCATCCAATGCTTTCAGCCGATCCACCATGTATTTGAAATACTCCACATGTCCGCCCTGGTAAGAACTGATGGCTATTGCATCAGCATCTTCCTGAATCGCGGCCCGCACCACATCATCCACCGAACGGTTATGCCCCATATGCACCACCTCGCAACCCTGCGCCTGGATCAAGCGGCGCATGATGTTGATGGCTGCGTCGTGGCCATCGAATAACGAGGCAGCAGTGACAAACCTCAGCGGGTTGTCCTGTTCGGTTTCGCGTTTGATTCCCAAATCGGAAGCAGTGGTGCTCATGAACTATCTCTCAATGTCTCTAAATGCCTGCTCGGCAACTGTTTTACTCAGCCTGTTATTGTACCGCTAAGTGGTTGCTGGTGCGCCACAAGCGAGGCGGTTGCAACGTGATAAGTGTTTAACCAATGTCTGTCTGGCCAATAACATCCGGAAAGGATAACAACGACATGGATTGTAAGAGCGCCCTCGGGCGCGACCCAACGTCACAGTTAACCTCGGTCGCAGGCAAGCCAGCTCCTACATGTAATCCGCTGATAAATTATGGACAACGATGAAGGGTTATAGGATGTTTCGATCCTATTATAATTAAGCAAAGTTGATTACAGACGACACTAGCATCTACAATTGTGGTACAAATTCATAGCTTGGAATACAACTAAATTAGTGTTACCAATAGGCGTAAAGGACATGCCAACTCAAATTAAGGGACTAAAAATTATTTCACCTATTACCACCCAATACGAGAACACCAACTCCTATAAAGCCCGCCGGAATTGTTTGTCGCTGGCTATTGGCAGTGCACTGTTAATGGGAACTGGCAATACTGCTGCACAGGTTTTGGAATTATCGGATTTGAACGGCAGCAACGGATTTGTTTTACACGGCATTGACCCTAGTGATAACTCAGGCAGCCTGGTAAGTGCAGCAGGTGATATTAACGGTGACGGGGTGGATGATCTGATCATCGGTGCTTTTTTTGCTGATCCTAATGGTGAACGATCAGGGGAAAGTTACGTAGTCTTTGGAACAACTTCACCATCAAGCTCTGTATTTGAGCTCAGTGACTTAAATGGCAGTAACGGATTTACTCTAAACGGCGTTAGCAATTATGACCGTTCAGGAGAATCGGCAAGCACTGCGGGCGATTTCAATGGCGATGGTGTCGATGACCTGATCATCGGAGCCACAAATGCTGAATACAACGGCCAAAGCTATGTGGTGTTTGGCAACAGCAGCACTGCGTTTGGGAGCGTGCTCGAGCTCAGTGCCTTAAATGGCAATAATGGGTTTACATTAAACGGCATTAACCTGTCGGATAATTTTGGAGACTCGGTCAGCACGGCAGGCGACGTTAATGGTGATGGCCTGCAAGATCTTGTCATCGGCGCAGATTTTGCCAATGGTAACGACATTAGCTCTGGCCAAACTTATGTGGTTTTTGGCAATAGCATGACACCCTTACCATTCGGTGCGGTATTTGAGCTAAGTGACCTGGATGGTAGCAACGGGTTCATTTTGAACGGCACAAATTCTTTTGATCGCTCAGGTTCTTCAGTGAGCACAGCCGGTGATATCAATGGTGATGGCTTGGGAGACATCATCATCGGTGCTTCGAATGCAGATACCAATGGTGAAAACTCCGGTGTAACTTATGTTGTATTTGGCAGCACTTCCCCTTTTCCCGGCATGCTCGATCTTAGTGCGCTAAACGGTAATAACGGATTTACCATAAACGGTATTGCAGATAGCGACCTATCAGGCTTTTCTGTCAGTAGCGCAGGTGATATCAATGCTGACGGCTTGGACGATTTGATCATCGGCGCTTTTCTAGCTGATCCCAATGGCGGTGCCTCGGGCCAAAGCTATGTGATTTTTGGCAATACCGCTCCATTTGCTGCTGAACTGGAACTGAGTGCTCTGGATAGTAATAACGGCTTTTTTATTAACGGCGTTGAGTTCGCTGATGCCTCGGGTATTTCGGTCAGCGCCGCCGGTGATATTAACAGTGATGGAATTGCTGACCTGCTCATTGGTGCTTTGCGCGCCGACCCCAATGACATAAACTCAGGTGAAAGCTACGTGATTTTTGGTAGTAACAGCTCACCTTCCCCATTTGGCTCAGTGTTCGAGCTAAGCACCTTAAACGGGGATAACGGATTTATCATGCATGGCATTAACACCTACGACTATACCGGCACCTCAGTAAGCAACGCGGGTGACTTCAACGGTGACGGTGTAGATGACATCATAGTTGGTGCTTCTTTTGCCGACCCTAATGGGGATGACTCGGGTGAAAGTTACGTAGTATTTGGCAGAGCTCAAATTCTCGAAACCAGACAAGTGCCTACACTAAGATCATGGGCATTAACTTTGCTGGTTAGCTTGTTGGCAGTGCTGGGATGGCGTAAGTTGGGCCTTAATAGAAATTTACATCAATCACCCTGAGCGACCATCGCAGCAGCAGATATTACTCATTTACAATCAAGCACCCGGCTAGACCAACCACCAATACAATCGTCTCCTGCATAATAAACAGCCATCGCTGGTGCATATCTGCACCGACTGAACCCAATTTCCGCCCTTCTTTCTGCAATAAAAATCCACATAACCTAACTGCGTAAACATATTTTGGAGACTCAAACATGCACACAGTCCAGGTAAGTAAAATCATCCAACTGCCCGCCGATAAATTATGGGCGGCTTTGGCGGATTATGGTGGCATCTATAAATTTGCCCCCGGAGTGAAGCATTCCGAAATGCTGAATGATGTTGTTATTGGCCCGGGAGCTCAGCGGATTTGTGAATTTGCTGCCGGCGGCAGTGTTAAAGAGGTGATCACCCGCTTTCAGGAAGGCGCTTTTTATGAGCTGGATCTGTACGACATCAAAGCCCCGATTAAAGCCGGCAGCGCCCGTTTTGCGGTAACACCGATTAACCCAAACAAGACCAAGGTTGAGGTCATCTTCAACTTTCAACCCAAGTTTGGCCCACTTGGCTGGGTTATGGGAAAAATGCTGATTGAGCCACAATTCAGCAAGGGCCTGGCCGGCATGCTTAAAGGTCTGGAAGACCATGTGCGCACCGGTAAGCTGGTCAATCAGGATGGTTTTTTGATTGATGCTGAGCCAATGACTGCCTGATGCTGAAATAAACGGATTTAGTCCCTAGCTGGGTAACCGTTAAACTGTTGGCTTTCGTATTTGGAGCCTGCATTAGACCATGCAAACATTTGAAACCATCTACGCACGTGCTGCGGGCCGTAAAGGCGGCTCGCAGGCATTACAGGCTTTATTAGCCAGGACCAAACCTGAAACCTCAACCGCACTGCAGAAAATACCTGATCACCGCTGGCTGTCTGCAATGAGCAAATCGGTATTCCAGGCAGGCTTTGTATGGCGTGTGGTGGAGAATAAATGGCCGGCATTCGAACAGGTTTTTAAACAATTCGACCCGGTGTCTGTCGCCTATTTACCGGACGAAGCCATTGATGAAATGGCCACCAATACCGATTTGATCCGGCATTATAAAAAACTGCTGGCTACCCGAAACAATGCTAGTTTTCTATTGGAAGTTGCCGAACAACATGGCTCAGCCAGCAGTTACTTCGCCAGTTGGCCACAGTCCAATTTTACCGGCCTGCTGATCGATTTGAAGAAACGCGCCACCCGGCTGGGCGGCACATCAGCACAATACTGTCTGCGCGGTATGGGAATGAACTCTTTTATTATGTCCGGCGATGTGGTCAAAGCGTTGCATATCGCCAAGGTGGTATCACAAACACCAACCTCACAGCGGGATCTGAAAGCGGTCCAGGCAGCTTTTAATAGCTGGTCAGAAGAAAGCGGACTGGGCTTGAGCCATATCAGCCGGGTACTGGCAATGAGCGTGGATTAGATAGTTTGAGTTGGCGCTGTAGGAGCGGATTGTATCCGCGATTCGATCAATCAATTGCCGGTGGTGAGAGGGTTAGCGGATTGTATCCGCGATTCGACCAATCAATAGCCGGTGGTCAGAGGGTTAGCGGATTGTATCCGCGAATGTCATATGGTTTATCGCGGATGCAATCCGCTCCTACACAATGCTAGGTGTTAGCGGTATATCCCAGGCCCGGCTGTCTGCCTTCAAACAAATCGATATGCTGCAGAATCAATTCTGAGGTATACCGTACAAACTGACGTACCCGCTCAGTGGTTCTCAATTCGGGGTGGGTCAATATCCAGGTTTTCCAACGGGCAAATGTAGGGCAGCGTGGCAGCCGAAACAGTTCCGGGTCCGGATCACCCATAAAACACGGCAACCAGGCAATCCCCATACCTGCTTTGGCAGCTGCTATCTGCAGGTTGGGATCGGGCATTGACCCTACCGCAGGCAGGTGCCCGTAGCCGGTGGGTTTGGTCCACAATGGATAGACAACATTATCATCCCAACCCAGCCAGCAGGCACCGGAATCGGGGTCATCCAGATCATAGCGATCCAGGTATTCGCGGGTGGCATAGGCGGCATCGTGCATCACCAGTAATTGCCGGCCAATCAGGTGTTCCGGTGCCTTATCCACCGAACGGATAGCCACGTCAGCTTCCCGTCTGGATAAATCCAGCCAGTTATACGAGGGAATAAAACGCACATCAATATCCGGGTACATTCGATTGAAGGCAGGCAAATGTTGCAGTAGAAAATAACTGGCCAGCGGTTCCGGCAAGGTCACTTTCACCTGTCCGGAAAGGCGAGCATCTTTGCCCAGCAGTTCCAGTTCAAAACCATGAACTCCGTTTTCAACATCCTGGGCACGCACCAGCGCGTGCTCACCTTCAGCAGTCAACACAAAGCCTTCCGGAAAACGGTTGAACAGTTTTACACTTAAATCCTTTTCCAGGGCTTCCACACGCCGCGAGACGGTCGAATGGCTGACCTGCAATTTGGTGGCTGTTGCCCGGACTGAACCGGAACGTGCTAATTCGACAAAATATTTAAGATCATTCCAATTCATCATGGATCAATATTGCACTGAATATCGAATATTCAATGGATTTTTCTACAAATATAGTCCGCAATGCCCGATTAACCCTGGTGCTAAAAGCTTACTGTGTCAGTGCAGCCCGTTTGTAATGAAACGATGAGCCAAGCATTCAGCCAGGCTTATTGGATTGATTTCCCCAGTGTATCGGCCAAATCCAGCACCTCACGGAATGCATTCAGGTGGCTGGCTTCATTATCATTCGCCTTCCAATACCGCGTGTGCAGCAGCAATCCACCCTGTTCACCTGTTCGCACTGGCAGGTCACGAATACCGCTGCCAAACAAATGCCCAACCGGCCCGCCAACCACATCACCTATCAGAATGGCTTTGCTGGGAAAGTAAATATTGGTCCAGCGGGTAGCGGCAAAAGCGGCCGCATGATGAGGAATAGTGCCATCGGTATCATGACTGGAATACGTGAATCGACATCTATCACCTGAACCTTCCGGTAACGGCAGGCAGATGGACAGTTCACGCAGATTAATTTTCTCTTGTAACTCCTGGTTATCATCTGCCATTAACATATCAGCATGCGCCAACGGCGAACCGCAGGTTATTAAATGTTCAATCAGCCAATTGCTCTCAGGTTTGCTGTTTAAAGCATTAAAGTAGGCACGCTGTAACGGCTGTGCCTGTTGCCAATCAACATTATCACTGCGCAGCAGTTGTTCCAATGCAATCCTGGCTTTTCCAAGCCTGCTGCGTTGCCCGCCATCACCACATAACTCATATTGGCTTATCCAGGCCTGCTGCACGATGTCGTATGCCACCACACTGCCTAAACTGTGACCCATCACAATAATCCGGCAATATTCGTTGCCTTGTTCGGTTTCACTGCCAAGCCTGGATAGCCTGAGCAGCAGCTTTGCACCGGCGTTTTTAATCTGGTCTCTGATTTCCAGATTTTCCGGTGACGGTACCAGATAGCGGGCTGCATCACCGACAATTTTGGTCAGGATATAGTTAGCCACTCCCAGCACCACCAATCCCAAAAACGATTGGGTGTTAAATAACGACCCGTCAGTGCCTACCGTACCTGTACCGATCAGGGTGGCGGCTAACAACAACATCGACCATAACAGCCAATAAGCGCTACGCAACTGTTTGGGAACCAGCTCCGGGCTGCGCAGTAACAGTGTTTTTGCCCAACTGAATACATGCGATAAACGCGTATCTTTGATCAGGTGCTGGTAATAAAACTCAAAAAAATCGGTTCGCAAGCCACCTGTATTGTAACCGGTGGTAATTCTTCTCAACTCGGTATTCAAGTCACCGGAAAGCGGTTTGCTCCAGACCGTTGCGGCGGTGTTGGGTTTATGAATGCGGGAATTGCGCACCCACATGCTTTTCACAAACCCCCAGGTAGTATCCATCGGCTGTTGTTGGCCGATACCATGAATAATGACTACCGCCTGTTTGCTGGGTTTTTGGCGGTTTGTTGGACTCGCCTTTGTACTGGTCTTTTTGGTGGTTTTTTTGGTTGGCATGCTGAATAACCCTTTATTGAGACTTGCTTTTCACATTGCGCAAACCCACTGCCGAGGTATTGGCTATACAGCGGCTGATGAATCTCGCGCCCGGTCCATGAACCCTGGTAACCCAGGAGCACTGTTAACAGAATAAAAACCCTTTTCAATAAAGTCCATTGTGAATAGTCAAAGCCCGCTTGGATGTTTATTCAGTACCACAAAAAACGGGAAGCATTAATGCTTCCCGTAACAAGCCAGTTTAACCTTACCGGATCAGGCTTTTTCGCTCGCAATCCAGGCAGCTACGCGTTGACGTAATACATCCATTGGCATTGCCCCACCCGTCAACACCAGACGGTGGAATGCTTTGATATCAAAGTCGTCACCCAACTCCTCAGTGGCCTGGGCACGCAGTTCACTGATAGTGCGCTGACCTATTTTGTAAGCCAGGGCCTGACCAGGAATCACAATGTAGCGCTCCACTTCGGCGACCACATCCGATTCGGCCATGTCTGAATTGTCCTGCATATACTGAATGGCCTGTTCACGTGTCCAGTTTTTTGAGTGCAGACCGGTATCAACCACCAACCGCATAGCGCGCAGCATTTCATCACTCAGCCGACCAAAATATTGGTATGGGTCTGTAAACATGCCCATTTCTTTGCCGATTGATTCTGCATACAAACCCCAGCCTTCAGCAAATGCTGTGTAACCACCAAAACGGCGGAATCTGGGCATGCCTTCAATTTCCTGCTGAATGGTCAGCTGGAAATGATGACCGGGAGAGGCTTCGTGCAGGGACAGGGTTTCCATGCCGTATTTAGGTTGAGCCCGCAGGTTATACGTGTTGACATAAAAAACACCCGGACGGGAGCCATCAGGTGATGGGCGCTGATAAGAGGCACCGGCCTGCGACTGTTCCCGAAAGGCTTCAACCGCACGCACTTCGTAATCGGCTTTGGGCGCAATATCAAACAGGTTAGGCAGCAGTTCATTGACCTTGGCCTGCAAGTCACGGTATCCCTGCAACAGTTCTTCTTTGTCGGTGTAATAGAGTTCGTCATTGGCTTTCAGCCAGATGAAGAATTCCTGCAGATCACCTTCAAAACCTACTTCACGCATGACATCTTCCATTTCACCGCGAATACGTGCCACTTCACTTAAACCATAATCATGAATTTCATCGGCAGTCATGCTGGTGGTGGTCTGGGTTTTGATCATATAGTTATACCAGTCGACACCATTGGGTATCGCTGATAAGCCAACTGTGGTCCGGCACGCCGGCAGATATTCATCCTGGATAAAATCGTGCATGCTGCGGTACACAGGGATTATCTGATTATTGATAGCCTGTTCGTATGCAGTGGTCAAACGGCTTCTATCGTCTTCAGAAAAACTTTCCGGCAGATTGTTGATCGGTCCATAAAAGATGCTTTGCTCTGCCTCATCAACAACATGCGCTGCCAGTTGCGGCAATACTTTTTCCATCACTATACGAGGTTGAACGACACCGTTTTGCATACCAATGCGCATGCTGGCGATGGCACTGTCATTGATGATTACCATTTTTTCGACGCGCTTTAACCAGTTTTCGTAATCTTTCACGGTTTGGAATGGTTGTGCGCTGACCCCGGAACCCAATTGTGCGAAAAAGTTATGCAGGCTGAAAAACTGGCTGATCGGCGTTTGCCAGCCAGGGTACTGCTCACCTTCCAGGGCTTGCTGTTGTTGATAAACAAACAGGTCATAGCTGATTTTATCCTGTTCGCTTAACGATTCACGCTCGATAGCCTGAATGCGATTGAGCCAACCCTGGTTAAAATCGTGGGTCTTCTGACGGTATTCTTCACTTAGAAAATCAGGCAGCTGGTCGTTGTAACGCGGATCCCCGACAAAAGTTGCCTGGATCGGGTTCATGATCAGGCTTTCTTCAAAGTAGTCTTCAAACAACTGCGCCAGATCAACCACTTCCACTTCGGTTTCGGTTGCTTCGGTTTCGGTATCTGTAACAGCTTGTACTTGTTCTTCAGCAGGGGGTTCAGCCGGTTGCTGACAGCCAAGTAAACTTATACTGAACACCAGCATAAGTGCCAATCGGATTATGTTCATGATAGGGGGTAACCTCGTATGTTGTAATTTTATGCGCTGACCTTAGCACTACAGGATACTGCTATTCATGGCCCGGAAGTACTACCCAGGCAGCGAACCCTGTTTTTCATCGCACAAAAAGTACGGTTTAGCCAGTTTTCATTGGTTATGATGCAATAATCGGCTTTTTGGTTGCCCCATCAAGTCAGCTCGATCAACACGGACAACACCACAGCAAGCCTGCGGGCTTGCCGGCATTTTCAAACGGATCGGCTTAAATATTTACTGCTGCAGGCTCAACCCTTAATCGAATCAACTTTAATCAGATCTCGCATCACTTTCCGCCAGCCTGATTCTGCCTCGGGTGCGCTTTGCATAAAAACCTTCCTGAATTGATTACGCTGCATCCGCGATAATCGTATTTCCAGCGCTCTACCCTTTCGTGTCAAACTGAGATTGCGCATGCGTGCGTCTTCCATACATGCCGCAGACTCTACCAACCCTTTCTTGATCAGCATGCTCAATGGCCGATGCAATGCCTGCTTGCTGATCATTAAAGTAGTTTGCAGATCACTCACACATAAGCCTTCGTTGCGAGCAATAAAATACAGTAAACGATGATGCATGCGGTGCATTCCACGAGCCGCCAGGAGTTGATCCGGCTTTTCAATCAGCTTACGAAACCCGAAATGCATCAGCTCTAGTGCTTCATTCAACTCTTCTCTTCTTTTTATATCAACCATATTGATGTTTCCTCCTTGATAACGCAATATTTACCTCAACATTATTGACCTATCATGCTATTGCGTGTAGCGCAGTATTGCAAAAAGTAAATAGGAAATCTGTTTTATCTCTAATTTGGGTCAATAGCCATGAACAAACACAAAATAAACATAGTAACGCCTCAACAGGGCATTATGCGCATTATGGGCGACGCCCAATGTGACGAGTTGCAACGCCGCGAACGTCGCCGGCGGCGGCGTTTCAGAGCGCCGGGTGATAACAGTGTACGCTTGCGTTTTATCTAAAGCCTGAACACCATGGCAGAGCACACCGCGCTTTGCCATGCCGCAGGGCAAACTGGTATTCCAGTCAAATGATCATGCCGGGTTCAGCATTCCAATGTTGTTTGTCGATAAGTCGCTGGGGGCAGACAATGGCATACGTTTTCGGGCGCAATAACGTCTCTGCAAAGTATCATGCGATTACGCCGCTGCTTAGCCCGGTTTACCAGTGTCTGTGGCTGTAAGTGTCTGTGGCTGTAGAGCTTGCATGCCTTTGCTAGCCAGATCAGCCTTACCATGAGTACAAATGAACTCGCCGAACCCGGCATTATTACTTTGCAGATGGCGTGGTATGGTCATAAGTTCATAGCGGTTTTGGAGCGTGCACGCTCTAACTTGAAAAATGCACTGCTTATCAAAATCCTGACATATCAAGTCTGCTCATAATTCGTATTTGGGTTAAACTATGCGGCGCAGCCGGATTTGACTCCTGCCTGTATCGTGATTTCAAATACTAACCAGAATTGATCGCTCAAAAAATGCTATTGCTTTGAGCATGTTGTTCTTCGCACCAATGGAGATTTGCATGGATTTGTTCGCAAAGTTGCATCAAACCGAACATGAACAAGTGGTGTTCTGCCACAACAAAGACGCAAGCCTTAAGGCCATTATCGCTATCCACAACACCACTTTGGGGCCTGCATTGGGTGGTTTGCGTATGTGGCCCTATGAAACCGAGCAGGATGCGCTGGATGATGTACTCAGATTATCCCGAGGTATGACTTACAAAGCGGCAGTTGCAGGGCTGAATCTGGGTGGTGGTAAATCAGTCATCATCGGAGACCCGCGCACAGATAAAACAGAAGCCTTGTTTAGAGCATTGGGCCGCTTTATTGAATCGCTGCACGGCCGTTACATAACCGCAGAAGATGTTGGCATTGATGTCAATGACATGGAATATGTATTCCGCGAAACCAGTAATGTGGTTGGTGTACATCAGGTACACGGCGGCAGTGGTGACCCATCACCATTTACTGCCTACGGCACCATGCAAGGTGTGCGTGCCAGTTTGTTGAAGAAGTTTGGCAACGAAAATGTCGGTAAATATTCCTATGCGGTCCAAGGCTGCGGCCATGTCGGCTATGAACTGGTTAAACTGATGCGGGCCGAAAACGCCAAAGTTTTTGTATCTGATATCAACGAAGAAGCTGTGCAGCAATGTGTAGAGCTGGGCTGCGAAGCTGTTGGTGTTGATGAGATATACGATGTTGATGCGGATGTTTTTTCACCGACTGCCTTGGGTGCTATTGTTAACGAAGATACCCTACCCCGCTTCAAGTTCAAAATTATCTGTGGAGCCGCCAACAATCAGCTGGCCACCGAGGAAATCTGTGGCGAGGTGGAAGCCCGTGGTATTTTATATGCACCGGATTATGCGGTGAATGCCGGTGGACTGATGAACGTTTCTATTGAGTTTGAAGGATATAATCGTGAACGTGCAATGCGCATGATGCGCACCATCTACTATAACGTTGGTAAAATATTTGACATTGCTGAACGCGATGGCATCACCAGCGCACAGGCAGCAGACCGGGTGGCGGAAGAACGCATAACGGCTATCGGCAAGTTGAAATTGCCGTTCATGGGCCGCTCACATAGTTTCCCTGGTAGGGATGGTGCCCCAAAATAACGAATGGCTACTGTATAAATAATGGATATTGGTTTTCCTCTCAGTGAAGAACTTGAACTGTTGCGCGATACCGTGCGCCGGTTTGCCGTGGAAGAACTGGCGCCACGCGCCGAAAGCATTGACCAGGAAAATGCCTTTCCATTAGATTTGTGGCCGATGCTCGGCGAACTGGGCCTGCTGGGCATGACCGTGCCTGAACAATACGGTGGCACCGACTTCGGTTATCTTGCACACCTGATCGCCATGGAAGAGATATCCCGGGCCTCTGGCTCAGTGGGCCTGTCATATGGCGCACATAGCAACCTATGCTTGGACAACCTGCAAAAAAACGGCAATCCAGAGCAGTGCCAAAAGTATTTACCCAAATTGTGTTCCGGCGAATGGGTCGGTGCGTTGGCCATGTCAGAGCCCGGGGCCGGCTCCGATGTTGTTGGCTCGATGAATTGCCGTGCCCGACAACAAGGTGATATTTGGATCGCCAATGGCAGCAAAATGTGGATTACCAACGGCCCGGAAGCTCATCTGGCTATTGTCTATATGCGAACTGCAGATAAGGATGCCGGCTCGCAATGCATGACGGCTTTTCTGGTCGAGGACGGCACACCTGGTTTCAGTAAAGCACAAAAACTGGACAAGCTTGGAATGCGAGGTTCCAATACCTGTGAGCTGGTATTCGATAATTGTGAAATCCCGGCTGAGAATGTCCTTGGCGAAGTTAATCAGGGTGTCAAGGTATTGATGAGTGGTTTGAATACCGAACGGGTGGTACTGTCCGGCGGCCCTTTGGGCCTGATGCAGGCAGCTATCGACGATACCATCCCTTATCTGCGCGAACGCAAACAGTTTGGCCGCTCGATCGGCAGTTTTGGCGTTATGCAGGCCAAACTGGCAGATATGTATACCGCGTTACAATCTTCGCGTGCCTTAGCTTATCGTGTCGCGGAAGATTACGATGCTGGCCGCCAATTGCGGATTGATTCCGCAGCCTGCCTGTTGCACGCCTCAACCAATTCCATTCAGGTTTGTCTGGAAGCCATTCAGTCACTCGGTGGTAATGGTTACATCAATGAATACCGAACCGGCCGTTTATTACGTGATGCCAAGCTTTACGAAATCGGCGCAGGCACCAACGAAATTCGTCGCATGCTGATCGGGCGCGAGCTGGTTAATGACAATCAGTAACGCGGCCGTTGTTAACCACCTGCAGCATAGTTAACAACAGTACTGGCATGCAGATTGGTTGATAACCTGCATGCCGTTCAACTCGGATAACCACTGATAAATTCAGCGGCTTGCCGGTTATAAATCCTGAATAACTGCTGCCAAAGGATGCAATACACTGGCACCCAGCTGTGCACTGCGTTCTGGTGACCATCCTGTTTCCGCGTTCGGCAGGTTGGCGTTGTCTTTGAAAGGCATTTCCAAGGTCATCGACAGGCAATTATGGGTTTTCGCGATATAGTCAGTTGCCTTACGCAAATCCGAGCTGTTAGGCTCATCCAGCGGGTAACCATATTGTTGTTGGAAATCAGGATTGGCCTGCTCATAGTTATCACAAAACGCTTTTTGCAACCCGGCTAATCGCTCGTTCCAGCCTTGGATACCTTCTGCACCGGCGATGAAATTGTAGGGTAATGCTTCATCACCATGCACATCCAGGGCAAAATCAACCCCGGTTTCCGCCATTTTCTGACGCACCAGAAAGACTTCAGGGCTTTTCCCCATGGACGCGTCTTTCCATTCACGGTTCAAATTCATGCCTGCGGCATTGGTCCGCAGATGACCACGACGGCTGCCGTCCGGATTCATGTTGGGCACCACATAAAACACAACCTGACTTAACAGGCTTTGTGCCAGGGCATCGTTCTCATCCAATAACCGTGCCAGAAAACCTTCCATCCACCATTCCGCCATGGTTTCTCCGGGATGTTGCCGGGCGATAACCCAGCAGATTTTTTTGTTGTCAGCCGGTTCTCCGATTACCAGCAGATCCATCACCTGGCCATCCAGGGTCTGCCCAAGCTGGCTATAGCGCACCTGATGATAGCTTTGACAATCTGCAATTAAAGCAGCATGCCGACTCATTGGATAAGGTGCAAAATAGGCGTAATACACGCTGTCAAATCCCGGCTCGTGCTCGATCACCAATTGTTGCTCAACATAACTGGTAGGAACCCGAAACCAGTTCTGCAAATCGTAGCTGGCGACTGCCTGGTAATCCTTCCAGCCATCTGCATAAGCCGAATCACCTGCGTTGATAATCCGTATTCGAGAGCGGGTGTCTTTGGTGCCCGTGACTCGAAAATAAAACCATTGATAAAAATCTGAGGCATTATCGATACGAATTTCCAACTGAATATTGTCAGCGGCATCACATTTCACGCATTCAATATTGCCGCTGTCAAATTCACTGTTAATGGCAATCATATTGGCTAATCCTTATAAAACAGAAAAATATTTACCGAGCTGTATTTTACCACCAGCATTGTAGCCGGTGGCTTTTCTGTTGACAGTTTTTTACTTGTGATTAGCTACTGGAAACGGCAAACTTAAGCGCTGCATAAACAACCCATACAATAACAACATGGAGAAACCACATGAGTTTTGCATCTGAATTTAAAGACTTCGCTATGAAAGGCAACGTTGTAGACATGGCTGTCGGTATTATCATTGGAGCCGCGTTCGGGAAAATTGTTGCATCTTTCGTGAGTGATGTCGTCATGCCAGCATTGGGTATGGCTATTGGCGGAGTGAATTTTTCTGATTTGGCGATAACCCTGAAAGAAGCCGGCGAAGGTACTGAAGCTGTATTGATCACGTACGGTGCATTTCTTCAAACCATTTTTGATTTCCTGATTATTGCACTGGCCATATTTGTGGCAATCAAAGCAATGAATGCCATGAAGAAAAAGGAACAGGAGGCACCGGCTGAACCTCCCAAGCCCAGTGATGAAGTTTTGTTATTGCGTGAAATTCGTGACTCGCTGAAAAAATAGCTCAAAGTATCTGCATCAGACGTCACCGCCGGTGACGTCTGATGGTCAGCACAATTCCCGGCAGAGACAGCAACCACATGTCAGATTTTCCCAACTCCGAATTTGATCTTGCCGAGGTTGAACTCAGCCAGCAGCGACTGCACGGGAAAGTACATCGTACTGAGATAATTACTTCAACCAGTTTGAACCAACAGTTCGGCTGCGAGCTGTTTTTTAAATGCGAGCACTTACAGAAAACCGGGGCGTTTAAATACCGCGGTGCAACCAACGCCGTTTTGCAATTGGACAGTAGTATTACCGGTGTTGCCACCCACTCATCCGGTAACCATGGCGCTGCTCTGGCAGCGGCAGCGGCTGATCGCGGGCTGGCAGCACATATTGTCATGCCCGAAAATTCGGTCCAAACCAAAGTTGACGCGGTGAAAGCGTATGGTGGTGTCATCCATTTTTGTGAACCCAATCAGCAATCCAGAGAACAGCTATTGCAGCAGTTGATTGAGCAGGGCTTGCATAAAGTGCATCCCTATGACGACTGGCGCATTATATTTGGTCAAAGCACCGCCACTGCAGAATTGCTCGAGGACGTTGATGGCCTGGATATTGTGGTTGTACCAGTAGGTGGAGGCGGTCTGACCAGTGGCGCTTGTCTGGCGGTTCAGGCCAGCAAGCAAGACATTGCAGTTATTGCTGCGGAACCGGCCGGTGCAAATGACAGTTACCTATCATTGCTGCAATCCAAACGCATCACGGATATCCAGCCGGATACCATCGCCGACGGCCTGCGAGCGATTATTGGCGCCCGGAATTTTGTCATAATGAACCGTTATCTGGACAGGATAATTCTGGTTGATGACGCTGAAATACGCGACGCTTTAGGGTTGGTATGGCAATATACCAAACAACTTATTGAACCCTCCAGCGCAACCGTAGTGGCAGCCATTGCCAAACACCCGGAAGTGTTTGCCGGTAAAAGAATCGGGCTGATATTAAGCGGTGGCAACGCCGATATTAAACGTTTGTTAGCTGGACTCATTCCCCAAACCCTGGCCGGCGTTAAAACCCAGTAATCACGCCGGCAATGGTTGCTGTCATTAAGGTAACCACGGTGCCTGCAAATACCGCTTTCAAACCCATACGGGCCAGATCCGTCTTACGATTAGGCGCCAGGCCACCAATCCCGCCAATCTGAATGGCTATCGAGGAAAAGTTGGCAAATCCGCACAGCGCATAAGTACTGATTAACAACCCATGCTCGGTAAGGGTATCTTTAACGAGATTTAGCTGCGAGTAGGCAACAAACTCATTAGCTACAACTTTTTGTCCGATCAGGCTGCCTACAGTTGTAGCATCTTGCCAGGGAACACCAATCAACCATGCCAGCGGCGCACAGATATAGCCCAGGATCAAAGCCAGGCTTGTTGGCTTGCCCAGTGCTTCCTCTAAACCCAGTTTATTGCCCAGGAATTCCAGGGGATAATTTATCATTGCAATCAATGCCAGAAACGCCAATAACATCGCGCCGACATTCAGTGCCAATTTGACGCCGTCAGCGGCACCACTGGCGGCAGCTTCGATGACATTATGCGTTTCGCGCTCAACCTTGACTTGTACTTGCCCCTGGGTTACCGATTGTTCGGTTTCAGGAATAATCAACTTTGCAGCAACAATGGTTGCCGGTGCCGCCATTATGCTGGCAGACAGTAAATGTTTGGCGTAATACAATTGCTGTACCGGATCGTTACCACCCAATAACCCAACGTAGGCAGCCAACACCCCGCCGGCTATGGTTGCCATACCCGCAACCATCATGGTGAATAACTCAGATTGAGTCATGCTGCTGATATACGGCCTGACCACCAATGGCGCTTCGGTCTGCCCCACGAACACGTTCGCAGCAACTGCCAGTGATTCCGAGCCGCTGACCTTTAATGTCCGAGTCATTATCCAGGCGATACCTTGCACAGCTTTTTGCATCCAGCCAAGGTGATACAAAACCGCCATCAGTGAAGCGAAAAAGATAATCGTCGGCAATACCTGAACGGCAAATACATAACCGAACTGGTTGACATCCATAAAACTGCCGAAAATAAACTCTGAGCCGCTGCGGGTAAAACCCAACAGCACCACAAAAACATTACCCAAGGCGTCAAATGCTGCTCTCCCCCAATCGGTTCGCAGCACAATCAGGGCAAATATTACCTGTAGTAAAATACCAAAACCAACCAACCTCAGATTGATTTGCCGCTTACAGCCGCCTATCACCCAGACCATGGTTAACAATACCGCCAAACCAAACAGACCGAATAAAATATTCCCTAAATGTTCTATCATTGTTATTGCCAGGTCAGCACGATGCCGGGGCATCATTAATTATTAGAAAAACAATAGTAAACCAAACACTTGCACAGTGTGTAATCTACTGATCAGTATCTACACCTCGATGGTTTTCCAGAATCCGCTCCGCCAACTCCACACAAACACCAGCGCCTGTGCCAAACGATAGCCGGCCTGAACCAACCACACCGCAAGCAAACCGCCTCCCAGGACCGGTCCGATCAACCATGCCAGCGGTAAAAAGAGCAGCCATTGTGAAATGATCGAAACTATCATGACCCTGGTACTTGCGCCTGCTCCCAGCAGTGCATTGATCAATACCATTCCGGCGGTATCAAAGCCAACAATCAAAGCACTGATGATAAACGGCCAGTAAGCCAGTTTCAGGGTTTCCGGATCATGCAGAAATACGCTTAATAGTGGCGTCGCCAAGGCAATCAACAGCAAGCCGATAGTACCATTGACCAATAGCACCAGCCCACTGGATTGCCAACCCCAAAGCTCTGCATCAGCGGCATTATTGCGACCCAGAGCATTACCAACCAGAGTGGAGCAACCGATACCGATACCCATCGCCGGCAACAGTAATACCAGACCCAATGTCAGTAATACATTGGCCGCCGCAACTTCAGCAGTACCGATTTTCCCAAAAATCCAGATCAATACGACCAAGCCCCCCGAGAAAAACATTTGCTGGATACTGGACGGCAATGAGATTTGCACTTGCCGCCATAATTCGTGTCTGGCAGGCAAACCACGCATAAAGCCCGCCTCGCGGGCATGCCGCAGGGCAAAAGTGATGTGCAATCCCAAACCAACAAAAATTGATATTGTGGTGGCCAGCCCAGCACCATAAACACCCAATTCCGGCGCACCCAGATTGCCAAAAATCAACACCCAGTTGAGGAAAATATTGATCACGTGCATGCAGATGATGGTCTGAAAATATAACCGGGTCAGGTGCACTGCGCTCCAATATCCACGAAAAGAAAAGTTCATCCCCACTGCTGCCAGTGCTACCAGCCTGACCTGCAAATATGGCGTGCCCTGCTCGACAACCTGTTGGTCGTCATTCAATGAATTAAGAATGGCCGGTGCCAGTTCTATCAACACAACACTCAGCATGGCGCCAATCAATAGCGCCAATAGCAAGCCGCCATTCAAAGACAATGCTGCTTCTGATCCACGCCCCTGGCCGATTCGACGAGCGGCTGTGGCCTGTACTCCGGTAGCCAGCCCAATAACCGCCGCTACCGATAGGTAATTGAAAAATGAACCCACCCCGGTGGCCGCCAAAGCGCTGTCACCCAATTGCCCGACCATGGCGATATCCACCAGGTTCAAAATATTCTGAGACAGCATCCCACCAATAATCGGCAATGCAATGCTCAGCAACTGTGTACGGCGCTCCCCCAGGGGCATCCATTTACCTAATGTTGTTGCATCCATTTAGTTACTCAATTCACGCGTTGCTGCGAAGCCAATATCCGGCCAACGTTCTTCAGTCAGCTGCAGATTAACCCGCGAAGTTGCCAGGTATACCAATTCACCGGAATGGTCCAATGCCAGTTGTAATTCGTTCTTTCGGCGAAACTCTTCCAGCTTGGCTTTATTATCGCTGTGTACCCAGCGAGCGGTAGTAACATTAACCTGTTCAAACAACGCATCAACGTTATATTCATTTTTAAGCCGATAAGCCGTCACATCAAATTGCAATATGCCAATCGCCCCTAGCACTAATTCATTCCCTCTTAACGGCCGGAAAAACTGAGTAGCACCCTCTTCAGACAGCTGCTCCAATCCTTTAAGTAACTGTTTACTCCTCAACGGATCCCGCAACCTGGCCCGCCGGAACAATTCTGGAGCAAAACTCGGAATACCGGTAAAATGCAGGCTCTCACCTTCTGTCAAAGTGTCGCCAATACGAATCGCACCATGGTTGTGCACCCCGACAATATCCCCTGGCCAGGCATTTTCTACTGCATCTCGACCGGCCGCCATAAAAGTTTGTGCGCCGGCCGTGCGTACCGGTTTACCGGTGCGTACCTGGTACAGTTTCTCACCCGGTGTAAAACAACCGGAACAGACCCGCATGAAAGCCATGCGGTCCCGATGAGCCGGGTCCATATTGGCTTGAATTTTAAATACAAAACCGCTCATGGCAGGCTCAATCGGCTGCACATCCCGTGAACCGGCATTGCGTGCCCCTGGTGCTGGTGCATGCTGAACAAATGCATCTAATAATGGGGTCACTCCAAAATTATTGATCGCCGAACCAAAAAATACCGGCGTTTGTCGACCTTCCAGATAAGCCTGCTGATCAAAAGGGTTACTGGCCCCCTGCACCAGTTCAATTTCTTCGCGTAATTCCTCAGCCATCCCGGCCAGCTTTGCATCCAACTGAGGGTTATTTAAACCATCAATGGTCTCAGCCTGTTGGGTCACATAATTTTTACCCGCTTGATACAGCAGCACCTGGTCCGTCAGCAAGTGATAGACACCTTGTAAACGTCGTCCCATGCCAATCGGCCAGGTGACCGGTGCACAGGCTATTCCCAACACTTGCTCAACTTCATCTATCAATTCCATCGGATCCCGGCCCTCACGATCCAGTTTATTGATAAAGGTCATAATTGGTGTATTGCGCAAGCGGCAGACTTCCATCAGTTTGATGGTGCGGGCTTCCACACCTTTAGCGCAGTCGATCACCATCAGTGCTGAATCCACCGCTGTCAAGGTGCGATAAGTGTCTTCTGAAAAGTCTGCATGCCCCGGTGTATCCAGCAAATTGATAACACGTTCCTTATAAGGAAATTGCATCACAGAGGAGGTGACCGAAATACCACGCTCTTTTTCCAGCTCCATCCAGTCTGAAGTGGCATGCCGGGCTGCTTTACGCGCCTTGACGCTGCCTGCCTGTTGGATGGCTCCACCAAATAACAGTAGTTTTTCAGTGATAGTTGTTTTGCCCGCATCCGGATGCGAAATAATCGCAAACGTCCGCCGGCGCGCTGCTTGGCGCTGTAGCTCAGAAGCTGAGGACATATTCAGATAATGTTCAAAAGTCGCTTAGTTTATCAGAGCCGGCAGTTTGTGGGCTTAGGTTTTGATCACCTGGAAAACTTGAACCAACTCATCCTCACCCCTGCAAGCGGGCAGCCAATGCCTTCAAGACCTGCTGGGTGTCTGGTGAAAACCATTGATCGAGAAATGCATCGCCATTATCACTTTCATCAAAAGCACTGTGCAAATCAGCACGAGCCAAATTTCGGCTGGCCAGCATCGCATGTGCAGGTAATTGCAGATGCTTTTGACACCATGCCAGCGCTCGCTCGACCACTTGCTCCAATGGCGCCAACTCATCCACCAGCCCTGCATCGAATGCGGCCTGTGGTGAAATCAGATCACCTGCAACCAGGTGCCGCTCGGCTGCACGCGGACCCAACAGGCGTTGCAACGCACTAACAATCGGCATTGGCGCTACCAGACCTACCTGAACTTCGTTCAAGCCGACCTTGTATTCGCCTTCGGCCAATACCCGGTAATCACAAAACAACGACAAAACCGTGCCACCTGCCGGGCTGTGACCGGTCATTGCGGCCACTACCGGAATAGGTAAAGTTGCCAGGTTTTTCCATAGGTTAAAAAAATCACCCCAAAAACCCGTCATTGCCTCTCGGTCAAACGCCAACAGGGCCGGCACATCCAATCCGGCAGAAAATATTCCAGCTGCCCCCGAGATCACCAAGGCTTTTGCATCCACCTGTTTTGCATGTATTTTTTTTATAAATGAATGTAATTCATTAAGTAATTCGTGATTAATTGCATTGACCGGCGGTCTATTCAAGCGCAGTTCGATAATTTGATCGTGATTGATGGTTACTAACATGGTTTACCTTTATTCAGTATGTATTAATGAACCGCGTTCTAGACTGGCCATACGTAAATCGGAGGACCGAGTGATGAAGAGAACAAAATCAGCACATTTCATTGGCGCTTTGGCGCTAGTCTTCAGCCTAGGCCTGCTGGCTAACCCGGCCGCAGCAAACAGTTATGGGCACAAAGGACATTACAACGGTTATAGCTATAGCGGTCATGGCAGCTACCAACAAAGCCATTATGGCCATCGCAATGGTTACAAACACCGCAAACGCCATGGTTATTATAACCGTGACAGCTATCGTGGGCATTCTAATTATCGGCACGGTTCTCGCAAAAGCCACCGTAGTTATCGTGGGAACCGTAGTTATCGTGGGAACCGTAGCTATCGTGGGAACCGTAGCTATCGCGGGAACCGTAGTTATCGCGGGAACCGTGGCTATCGCGGGAACCGTGGGCATCACGGGCACCGCCGGTATGGCACCAGTTTCTACGGATTTGGATTTCATGGGAATGGTGCGGCAATTGTGTTGTCTACTGGTTACTGATTAACGATTTGTTCGTTAACAACACTCCTTGATGGTATTGAGGCAGCCTTGGCTGCCTCTTTTTTTGGCTGCAATCCATTCAGTACAACTGCAGTTATAAGTTCTGCACCAACCCAATAATCACAGCTATGCAGGAGATCTCAGTTTCAGCCAGCTATTAAAATTACTGTTACCAGCGGTAATGTACCGAGTAAGTTAGTTTTTTAACTGTGTCTGCAGGAATACGCAGATGGTACTGGATGGTATTACTGTTTATTTTTTCGTACTCATCGCTACTCTCGGTAATTTCCCAGCTGGTGGCTCTAAACAGATTTTCGTTAACAATCACATCCACAGGTTCCTGTTTGCGATTGCGAACTTCAATCTCCATGCTTTCCCAGGCCTGACGGGCTCTACTGTCAATCCGGAAACTGCTCTGTTTGCGTGATCCTTTGACATCAAAAGCAACCCCGGTATTTAAAGT
This sequence comes from Gammaproteobacteria bacterium, assembly GCA_021772985.1. Taxonomy (GTDB): domain Bacteria; phylum Pseudomonadota; class Gammaproteobacteria; order Xanthomonadales; family Wenzhouxiangellaceae; genus JAJFKX01. The sequence goes on along the minus strand of JAJFKX010000012.1, from coordinate 212,789 downwards.
CACAGTATCCTTGCGTGGGGTATGGCCAATTGCATCTTCACCAACAAATTCAAGGTTGCCATCCGACTGATCCAATTGCGAGACCCGCACCCGACCCGCAGGCAAAGGAATACCCAAGCCGTTTTCTTCAGTATTCTCAAATTGAACGATCACTTTGGCGTCCAACTCGCGTGCGCCGGTGAGATTTTCTGATAATTGTCGGGCACCGTGATACCACGGCGGGCTACCATCTATTACCAGCAACTGCTGGCAACGTGCATTACCAACAGCAGGAAACAATTCCACTTGCTTGGTTGCATTCTGAGGCAAATCCAGTGGTCTGCCCAAAGTGTACAAATGGTATTCATTAAAAGCTTTTTCAGAAAACCCGCTATCCGCTTCTGCCAGGGCCATGGTTGCAAATCGGGCTTTGGTTTGTGGGCGACCGCCTTGTATTCGGTTGACTTCGCCTGCGATCAACTTCAATGTAGCCTGCCTATAACTGGCTCCGGATTGATTCACCAGTGTTACCCAGGCAGATAAATCCATCCTGCACTCATCTTGCGGATCAATAATCAGATTGTAATCAGTCCACCAGGTCATTCCACTGGTTTGATAGGCAATTTGGATCTGCTGGTTACCACGCTGTGGTGAGTCCAGCTGCCACAGCAATGTCGGGCGGGTAATCAAACCTTCCGGCAGGCTTGGAAAGCGAACATTCTGATAACCATTCAGGGTTTGCACGCTGCCATCAGCCAGGCGCAACATCAAACCGCCTGCCGTGCCGAGTAACTCGCCGGCTATGATATCAACACCGTCCCCGCGAACCTGTTCCACCTCGACCTGCTGGCCTATATATCGCTCCAGCAACTTGTCAGTGCTGACCAGATCAAACTCAAAACTCTGTTCCAAGACCCGGGTTTCCGGTTGGCTCAGTGAGCGAAAAGCAACTGTGGTTGGGTCAATCCCGGCAGCCACATCTACCACCCGCAGGCTGCTGATACCGCGCTGCAGGTCATATTCCCGGACATGTCGCACCATCGCAAAGCCGGGAACCTGACCGCTGTAACGCCCCGCACCGGGCAAATACAAGCCGGAAGGCACTCCCCCGGGAGTTGCGCTGCTGTAAATAGTAATACTGTCTTGACTGCTTGTTGTTTGTCCCATAACCATGCTCTGACTGGATAACCCCAAGGCCAACATAACCAAGGTTAATTGCCGACCATACCACCGTAACCATTTAACTGAAAACATCACTTCGCCTCCTGTGCTAATGGAACCTGTCACACCGATAAACATCACATCACGCTTATCAAAGAAACAGCTTCAAGTTATTTTGACTGTTACCGACCTGATGGTTTCATTAAACGTTCTGCCAGGCGCCACAGTATCACACCGGTTACGCCCCATACGCGATGACCATTTACATTGATTTCCGGTAATTTAAATGTACCTGCCGAAGTAGTCCGTACCTGCCAATCAAAGTTTGTCGTATCCATTGCATGATTGGAATCGGCCAACACCAGCTCGGCAACCTCTCGCCGATCTGCTGCCAAGCGATACCCAGGACGCACCCAACCCACATATGCACGTAATCGGTAACCGCTGATTGTATCCAGCTCACCAACAATACCAACAGGTTCAATATATTCCGGGCATATCCCGGTTTCTTCGGTGGTTTCCCGAATCGCGGTAGCCAGCAGGCCACTATCGTTCGGTTCAAATGCACCACCTGGAAAACTCATTTCACCCGGATGGCTGCTCAGGTGCTCTGCACGCCGAGTCAACAGCAACCTGACTGTTGCTTGTTGGGTATCGGGCGCCAGTAACGGAATCAGCACCGCGGCCTGCCTCGGATGGGCAACAGAGAGCGTGTGTGACCACAATGGGATATCGTTAGCCTGGCTGTCGAGTGGCAACAGCCTTTGCAACAGATAATCTGGTCCGATTGGGTAATTCATGTGTCGAAGCTTTACAACAGATTACTCGATACTATCGAAGTAATCCTGCTGACGCTGTGGAAGTATGGTTTGAATCAAGTTGATGCGCTGCTGTTCAGTTAATGATAGCCAATGACTGATTTCACCCATGGTCCGCCAGCAGCCAAGACAATAACCACTGACATCCAATGTGCAAACGCCAATACATGGGCTGGAGACAACGCTAGCGCGCGTTGTGATAGTCATTACAACTTATATAGCAGCAGCAGGGCCGGTGATGACCCCGCCGGTAATATCTGTTATCAGGAACCTGCAGCTTGCTCAAGCTCACCGATCTGGACTAATTTAAGGTCAAAAGTGACCGCTTCATTAGGCCCAACAGGCGGTTGGCCGCGTAAACCAAAAGCCATTTCTGGTGGTACGAATACTTGCCAGGATGCACCTACGCGCATGAGTGGAAGCACTTCCTGCCAACCTTGCAAGACTTTGTCCACCTGGAAAGTTTCCGGTGTACCCCGGGCAAATGAGCTGTCAAACTCCAGACCGTCCATACGTGAACCGCGGTAATGTACCGTCACAGTTTCGGTAGGACCTGGACGATTACCTTCACCGCTTTCAATTACCCGGTATTGCACACCACTGGGTAAGGCGACAATGCCTTGCTTGCTGCGATTGGCTGCCAGGTATTCGTTGCTTCTGGTTTGATTTTGATCTGCCAGAGCCTGAAATTCTTCCAGGCGTTCTTTCTTAAGCCTTTCATTTAATGTGGTCAGCAGCTGACTCATTTCTTCAGGCGGCACACTCGGCTCAACTTCATTGTGGGTATCACGAACGGCTTTTAAGATCTGTTCGAGGTCCAAGTCCAGATTCTGACGACGCAGATTCAAACCAATGTCATAACCAATGGCGTAACTGAGTTTGCTGCGATCTTGTGGCGGTGTATCTTGAGCAACTACAGCCCCGCTAACCACCAGCAAACTCAACAAAAAGCCAAGCACTACTAAGCGCTGAGTAAATTTCATGAAGTCCTCCGAAAAACAAATATTTTCAATCTAGCCGACTATTGTAACGTCATGGATGACTTCCGGCCATCCTTATCGCGCATAGACCCTTTACTTGGGGCCGGGTTCATTCAGATACAAAAGGCTTCGGTTAGAAATCAGGTAAATCAGCGACCCGCTATTATTAATCTTTTATATGGTTATTTTCACCAAATTTAAGTTTTTTTTACAAAATGTATTATTTTTATTGGTTATTTTGATCTTATCTTATTGAAATATAAAAATAAATAAATATGGCACAGTTATTGCATGTATATTTGCAAACAACCCAAAATGGAGAACACTATGGGCGTATTTTCAAGATTAGGCGATATTATCAATTCAAATATCAATGCGGTACTGGAAAAAGCCGAAGATCCGGAAAAGATTATCCGACTGATGATCCAGGAAATGGAGGACACTTTGGTAGAGTTGCGCTCCAGCGCCGCCAAATGTATTGCTGAGAAAAAAGAACGCAGCCGTCTGCTGACCCGTTTGGAAAAACAAGTACTGGAATGGGAGCGCAAGGCTGAGCTGGCACTGGATAAAGACCGTGAAGATTTAGCCCAGTCAGCGTTGTTGGAAAAACGTCAATTGCAACAACGTGTAGATGCAGTAACCGACGAAGTCAAGTTGCTGGAAGAACAGTTAACACGCTTCAATGAAGACATCGGCCGGCTACAGGCCAAGCTGCAAGATGCCAAAAATCGCCAACGTAGCCTGGTTATGCGCCAAAAACATGCCACCACAACATTGAAGGCCCGTGAAGTGGTGCATAGCGATAAGATTGAAGACATTATGTTTCGCTTTGAAAGTGCTGAACGTCGAATCGAAGATGTTGAAGCACGTGGTGAAGCCATGGACCTTGGTCGCCGACCACGGACGGTTTCTGACGAGATCGATGACTTGGCTAATGCCGATGAGGTTGCAGACGAACTGGCCGCCCTGAAAGCCAAACGGAAATCTGGTGGTAGTGCGCCTAAAGCCGAACCAGTGGTCGCCACCAAGAAATAACTGCGTCACCAGCACATGTTGGTAATCGTGTGACGGTTACCAATTTCGTGAATAGATTGGAGAGCTTGAATGTCTGAAGTATTTGGAATTTTATTTTTAACTGTAGTGGTACCACTGTGGATCATATTCCACTACATAGCCAAGATGCGCAGTTCGCGTGGCTTGACTAACGAAGATGAGACAATGTTAAGTGAAATCTGGGAGTCTACACGCAAAATGGAAGACCGGATTAATTCATTGGAACGCATCTTGGACGCTGATCATCCCAGCTGGAGAGGACGCTCATGAAAGCTAAACACCACCATCGAAGAGAACAAAATCCACATCGGCTTTATCGTAACCGCGAGCACCGGATAATCGCCGGCGTATGCGCTGGGTTGGCAGATTATTTTGGCTTTCAGCGTAATGCAGTACGTGTAGTGACATGTGTAGCTGCCATTCCGTTTACCCCGTTTGTGGTTCTTGGCTACATAGCGCTGGCAATTTTATTGCCGGTCCGCCCGGATGACCTTTATCAAAATAAGGAACAGGAAACATTCTGGCGTGACATGTCACAGCAGCCAAAAAACTTGTTTGGCGAATTGCGCCATCGGTTCCGTGACCTGGAATTGCGCTTGCAACGTATGGAAAGTTACATGACCTCGAAGGAATACGAGATTGATCGTCAACTGAAAGATTAGCAATACGATTAAATAACCTCGCAATACGGTTAAATCTTTGTGGGTACTAAACGATCAACAGATAACGGTATCTAAATTTACAAGAACGAGCACTTCAACTGGAGATTAAGACATGAACAATTCATTAAGTCAGAAGCAATCACCAGTCGTGCAACGCTTGCACAACCAGGCTTTTTCCACAGCTAAATCACGCCAGCACCTGCGGCCGATATATAGCTCTGTCTGGTTAGCGCTGATCCATGGATTGATGCACCCTGCAAGCGATCCAATTAATGACTTAAGCCCGCCAAATTAAGCACAACGGAGTTAACTGGTCTCCTCAAAACCTGCCTGAGAAAATTCGGCCCACTACGGTGGGCCGCTTGCTATACAGCTTTATGCAGAATTCCTGATATACATGTTCTTGATCGCCGGGAATATAGCTCAAGCTGCTTGGCCACATTTTTAACGCGGGACATCTAGAAAACAGCCAAACATATTAAGGAAACCTCTGATTTAACCAGAGCTTGTCATGTATTTAGCGAAAAAATCGCTATTCAATAACCGGCTTGGTGCAATATTCTGGCTAACACCGGATAATAAGCGTTTTGCGCAAAGTGGAACAAAACATGGGTTTCAATAACATTCTGACTTCATCAAATAATGCGGTTATGCGTATCACCGTTAATCGCCCTGACAAACTCAATGCCTTGAATCTGGATACGTTGCTGGAACTTGGCCAGGCCTTTGAAGATGCTGCTAACGATGAAGCAACTCGGGTTGTCGTATTGACCGGATCTGGGGAAAAAGCTTTTGTAGCAGGCGCAGACATCAGCGAAATCAACCAGCTTTCACCCATGGAAGCCAAAGATTTTTCTGAGCTTGGCCAACAATTGATGTTGCAAATTGAAAACCTGGGGAAGCCGGTGATAGCTGCTGTAAATGGTTTTGCACTCGGTGGTGGTTGTGAACTGGCACTGGCCTGCTCGATCCGATTGGCATCAGATAATGCTCGTTTCGGCTTGCCAGAAATAAAACTTGGAGTGATCCCCGGCTTTGGTGGTACTCAACGCCTGGTGCGTATGGTGGGCCGTGCCAAAGCCCTGGAAATGACCTTAACCGGCAACCCGATCAGCGGCCAAGATGCATTGCAATTGAACCTGGTCAGCAAGTTGTTTAATCAAGCTGAACTACAGGATCAAGCCGACAAACTTGCAGCCACCATGGCCGGCTCTGCGCCTATTGCCATGCAACATATTTTGCATATTATCCAGCACGGTGCTGATTTACCATTGAATGCAGCACTGGATATGGAGACTCAGCTTTTTGCGCTATGTTGCAGCACCCACGACATGCGTGAAGGCACAAGTGCATTTTTAGAAAAAAGACAGGCGGAGTTTACCGGCCGTTAACCCAGGACTCCGCCAATAAGTTACTATCTTTATTATTAGTACACTGATACTTGCTCGGCCAGCTCCACTCTTGCCCCTGACTCCAGGACGAGGCTCGCATCCACGTCCAATTGATGGGTAAGCTGGGGAAGCACCGACTCGGCCAGTACCAATACAGGTTGATAGTTACCTATGCTTTGTAACTCAACTGTTGCCTGCAAGCGCCTGCCACGGCGTATACACGGCGGCTGGTCGCTGCACCTGAGCACCAGTTGATTATCATTTCGGTAAACCAATAATTCTGCAATTTCCGCATTGCCTATCTCAGCATCTATAACCAGTTCATCACCTGGCTTGGCATTCAGGCCGCGGGTTGCTGATTCGGTCTTTTCGATCGAAACATTAATGGATACTTGAGCGTTATTCGGTAATAAAACACCGAAAATTAAAAAAACGCCGGCAATAGCTGCTGCTGCTGGCCATACAGCCCATTTCCAGCGTTGCGATTCGCCTTGTTGACGCTCGGCAATTGTTTCCCAAACCCTATCCTGCCATCCCTGAGGTGCTTTCCATTGTTGTTGCATGTTCTTGAGTTCCATCTTTATTTTTTGGTAAGCATTCCCTTTTTCGATACAGTCATCACATTCACTAAAATGCTGATCAAGACTGTCCCCCTGTTCTAACTTTAATAACCCTTCTTGTTCAAATCGATCACAATGATTCACTGGTTACTCCTCCCTGTTCCAGGCAACGCCGTAACACCGGCAATGCCCGGACTACACGTGCCTGTATAGTTGCTGGTTTCTCTGAACTTATCTGGCTCATTTCACGATAAGATCTCTCTTCCTGAAAACGCAGCAGCACAGCGCTGCGTACATGGGGTGCGAGCTTACGCAGGCACTCCGCCAATCTATGCCGTAAATCACCTTCGAATACCTCCGAGTCCGTCTGTTGCTCAACCGACGTTTCCGGCAATTCCTCTACCAAAGTTATCCGTTGCTCTCTGCGGCGGGTCATTTTTAATGCATCCAGACAACGGTTACGTGCAATGCTGAATAGCCAGGTACGTAACGACGACTTACCTTTAAAAGCACCCAGACCTTCATACGCCTGAACAAAAACCATTTGGTGGACGTCCTTGGCAGATTCCCTATCCGCCAGCATTTGAATGCAGAAGCGGTAAATTTGATTGCCGTAGTTATCCATCATAAACACCAGAACTTCTCGGTAATTTTGTCGAGATAAAGCTTCAATAGCTCTTGCTTCAGGTTGAAATTGGGTGATTGTTGCTGGCACTTGGGTACTCTAATTTGGTGGTGGCACAGTGCAAATGGTTACTTCGTGACAATTTTTATCCAGACATGTAACTTGCACATCATATTTTTCCTCAAGCTCTTGCCAAACCTGCGCTGGGGATGTCGTACCAGCAATACCTGCCTGTGACAAGCTCATATTTATACAGGCTTCGTCTGTGCCAATAATTAACTGGCTTATGATAAAACCTACTGCGATGCCTATCACAAAAGCGATAATTGCACTCATTAAACGATTCATTCAATCTCCTCCCATATCAAAGGTTCCATTTGAACCTAATAAAACAAACGCAGACCACTCTGAAGCTGGCCTGTCATTTACAATAAAATCACGTTGTACGCTTGCAAGCGATCCAGCTGGGTCACGCCTGACATCATTGCTGTAAAAACCAGACATAAACTCTCTGGTTTTATCATCATCCACTGTCCATAATGATGCCAAAACCGCTTTACTTCCCGCTGTCAGGAATGCCGCCCCTAACGACCCCCAAAGCTCACCTCTATTTCTGGAGGCTGAAGCGCAGCTGGCAAGTGTTACCAAACGGGGAGCAACATTGCCTGTTAATACCGATGCTGAATTAAACTCGGTATCTGCAAGACTAAACCACGAACCATTTGCACTTAAACCTGAATGAGTTGCCAGGTGCAGCACCGAAGCATCGGCACCACCAAGTAAAACTTGACTGGATGCATCAATACCTAAATACGGCTTAACATTCAGGGTCATGGCAACCTCTAACGCTTCAGCCTTTGCTGAAGGAAGGTTATCCAGCGGATCACCGAGGACCAGCGCCGGGCCAAACGATTGCTGGTTGTCGTCTTCATCGATAGCCAGCAAACCATTCACGCTGGGCACATAACTGGTTATGTAATCTTCAACAAGATATCGCCCATTGCGTATCAAGGCTGCAAATGGGACTTGCCCGATTACAGTGTCAGGTACGATATATATACGCTCACCAGGTGCCGGCAACATGTTATCCGGGAGCAAAATATTACCCAGCGTCAATGCACCATCTTTATTATTCGGGTTTCCGGCAAAATCAGCGATCATTGGTTTGAGTGAAGCGATTTCAGAATGCAATTGACTGATTTGAGCCTGACCTTCAGTAATTGCAAGCAACCATAACTGGTTGTCACTTTCAAAGTAAGCCAGCACATTGCGATCACCAAGCAATCTTAATGAGGTAGTAATGTCTTTTGGTGAAACCATCGCCGAAGCATTCATTGCCGGCAAAACTTTACTTAGCGCGTCATACCGTTGCGGGGCTTGCTGAATCACTGTAGAGACAGACTGGTTTTCAGGGAAATTACTAATTGAATCAATATAAGCATCCAAAAAAGTCCGCGCTTTGGCTCTTTCAATAACATCAAAAGCCTGCATTACATCGCCTGAAGACGCATAGTAATTAAATAAAGCTTCGTAAGGTTGGCGTCTTCGGTTCGAATAGGCAGACTTGAGCTCATTGACTAACAATGAGCTGCGGAAATTTTCAAATGCGGTGATCGCTGACTCATATGCCGTCGCCAGCAGCTGATCATCATTTAATTCTTCAGCAATACGCCCTATCTGATCATGAATCTGCCATTGCCAGATCGGCGCAATATCTTCCCGTTCCAAAGCACTGTGCAATACATTCATGGAGTCCTGATATTTACCCTGAGCAAACAGGACCCGAGCCTGGTTAAATAATATGGGCGTTTGCACTCGGCCACCCGGCTCAATAAAATCCCATGCTTTGTCCATAAGCAACGCGGCATCGTCCACATTATTAAGGGATAAGTTGGCTTCAATCAGATTAAGATATATTGACCTCACCGTTCTAAGGTTTTCATCTTCCCGCACCAGACTCAATGACTTTTCCAAAGAGTCACGTGCCAACGCCATACGTTGCTGATGCATACGTAAAGTACCTTCGTTGATCAGGAAGTATATTTGCGAGGAAGTATCCTCAGATGAAATACGGTTTTTGATAAAACCCAAAACCTGCTCAGCACTGTCGTAATAGCCCAAATCCTGAAAAATGCTGGATAAAAGATACAGCGCACGTACTTCAAGCTTGCTGTCTTGCGCAAGCTCAGCATTTTCAAATGCATCTGCAGCATGCTCCAGCGCTTCTTTATATCTGGCTGTTTCCCAAGCCATATACCCGCGCCAATACAAGCTTGCCGATATTCCAACGTGATTTTCAGCGGCTCTGTATAAGCCATAATCTCGTTGGTAAGCCTGATCAGCCAGCTGATAATCACCTTTCGAACGCAATAACAAACCGACATCACTCCATAAACCGGGTTCTACTTCGGTACCCGTTAAGCGCTCCGCCCAGGTCTGTATTTGCTCAACATCAGCTAACTGGAAATAAGCTTTTGCAACAGTTGCACCAAAACCAACTGCCCCGGTTTGCTCATAAGCATTGGTACAGGCCGTTACAGCCTGCTCATAGTCGCCTGCCTCAAATGCTTGATTACATCCGAACGGATCAGCAGGCCGACAACTGGCGATAAAGCATAACCCAGCAATAGCTGCTAACCGGATTATCCAATTTTGTCTAAACAAAATGATCGCTCTATTCCCAGATATTTTCGGTTTTCATAGGAGTATAGGCGACAAACTGCTACAAAATACTACAAAGAATTGAGCCGATCGCCAAGCGCCCATTAAAAGCTGCCTTTTATTTATATATTTCAGAAGCTTAGCATACTATATTCATTAAGTGCAGCATCCTGATAAATGCCTGCTATGATATCCGGAATACCAGTTAAGAATGTATAAATCAATGGCTTACGATACAACCGTTGCTGACAGGCTTCGCCAAGTTCTTGGAAACCGTAAAGATATCGTTGAGAAGAAGATGTTTGGCGGCATCGCATTCATGCTGTGCGGCAATATGCTGTGCGGCGTCAACAAAGGTGCATTGATGGCACGGGTCGGGCCAGACCAATATCTGCAAGCGCTTGCCAGGCCTCACGCCAGAGAAATGAACTTTACCGGTCGTTCCCTGAAAGGTTTTGTGTATGTGGATTCTGACGGTTTTAATACTGATCAGACATTACAGGAGTGGCTTGATCTGTGTGAAAACTTTGTCGGGTCCTTGCCCGACAAATAAGCCGGGCAGGTTGCCCAGGTGCCGGGTAATTACGGGCAAGCTTGATCAGCTACCTTAAACTCAGTTCGTTTGGTGACCTGCACCGGTGTTCGTTGTGGGTTGCCGGCAGCGGGCACGTATTCAAATAAGCTTAGTGACCTTAACGCAGCTTCATCATAAAAACCTGCCGGTTCTGATTCAACTATGCGGGCGTCAAAAACAATGCCGTTGGAATCTATCAGGTATTGCAGCACAACGTGACCACAACGCGCCTGCTTGTATTTGACCGACCGCGTATTGAAACTGACGTTGTCTTGCCTGGTCACCCAATACTGGTCTAAAGCCTCGGCATCGATTACCAGCACGTCCTCGGTCAGGTAGATTTCCCGCCCGGCTGCGCAGCCGTACAAGCTTAATACCGTGATGAAAATAAGAATTGTCCTAAGCATTATTACCTTCCCTGTAAATAATCAAACGCATAAAACCAATTGGTGTACTTCACCAGCATAGCTTATTTCTAATCGGTCAACAATTTACCCACTAACTTTGTGAATGCCGGCAAAACCTCTGCTCCAAACCATGGGTTTTTTTTCAACCAAAATCGGTTTCTGGGCGATGGGTGTGGCAACGGGAAAAACCTGGGCAGATAATTTTGATAATGCCTGACGGTCTCAGTCAGGTTCGACTTGGCTGTATCGCCAAGATAATATTTTTGCGAATACTGGCCAATTAATAGGGTTAAGCTTACGTTTTGCATATTCTGCAGCAGCAAAGTATGCCATTGTGGCGCGCATTCCGGCCGAGGAGGTAAATCACCGGACTTACCCTTGCCGGGATAACAAAAACCCATCGGTATCAGCGCTATTTGCTCAGTATCATAAAAAGCGGCTTTATCAATTCCCATCCACTCACGCAATAAATTCCCGCTGGGATCATCCCATGGAACCCCTGTTTTATGCACTTTACTGCCCGGTGCCTGGCCAATAATGACTACCCTGCTATGCTGACCGGCCGCCATCACCGGTCTGGGTGAATGAGGTAACTGCGCCTTGCATAACTGGCAAGCTTTTATGTCGCTTAAAATGGCATCCACATTAAAGGCCGCTCTAGGGTTTCAAAAGCGTTTCACATTGATGATCAATGCTTATAGTTCAACTCACCTGCTTCAATACGCACATCCAACCGATTCCCTTCCGGTGGCAATTGACAGGTAGAGAACTCGGTAAACGTACAAGGTGGATTGTATGCTTTGTTGAAATCAATAATGCTGGTGCCGTCCAAGCCTGGATAGTCGGCGTACAGTGTCCGGCCGGCGCCATAAGTTTCACGAGCACTGGTCCGATCGGCAATCACAAAAAACAGTTGATCGCTGCCTTCTTCAACCAGTCCTTCCACCCGGTATTCATTACCTGCATGCTCAAATATCAGCGCACCCGGATTAGGCGTAGGAATAATCTGGCCTAAGACATTGGCGACATCGATGGTCTTACCGGGTAAATGCGGCTCATAGCGGGCTACTTTGCGCCACTCCGGATTAAGCGGAAAATAATTCAATCCATGAAACCCGGTTCGCACCGGTGATTCACTGTTCTTGGCGCGAATCGCAAGTTTTTCACGCATGATAACGTAAAAGCTGGCTGTGCCTGCGCTGACAACAGTTGCTGTGCCCTGGTGATCTGCTACCAGTTGCGCCAACGGCTGCTGCTTACCGTCAATCAAAACACCGCTATCATCAGCGGGCAAAAATGCCACCTGATCGTCCCGCACCGACAGTGTTCCCCAATAATCCGGACCACCAGGTATCTGGATATCAACATCAGCTCCACTGCCTACAGTACTGGAGCCTTGTCGCAGCCACTCAAATGCAACCAGTGATAACCAGCCATCCGGCTTGGTCAGTTTCTGCAACCGTTGTTGTTGCCAGCCTGTAACTTCCTGCTCCCATAACTGCAGGCTTACCCCTGATAACCCACCAGCTGAAGCAACTGCTGTTGAAAACAATAGTATGCAAAGCATTACGCCCAGAAACCGACCTGGAATATGATTACGCACGTCCATATACATCCTCAAATCTTTCAATATCGTCTTCGCCAAAATAGTCTCCAGTTTGCACTTCAATCAAATGCAGGTCTTCGCCACCGGGATTTTCCAACCGGTGCAATGTTTCAACCGGTATCCAGGTAGACTCATTGCGCTCTAGTATAGATTCCTGTTCACCAACACGCACCTTGGCGATACCCCGGATAACAGTCCAGTGTTCGCTGCGCCGATGATGCAATTGTAATGATAATACCTGCCCAGGCTTGACTACCAGGCGCTTGACTTTGCAGTCATCGGCATCTTCCAGCACCGTGTAATTGCCCCAGGGGCGATGCACCGTCCGATGGAATATGGCCGCCTCATGATCAGCACTGGTCAAGCGCTTAACCACCTGCTTGACCTCCTGGGCCCGATCACGATCAGCAATCAACACCGCATCCCCGGTATCAACAATGACCAGATCGTCAACGCCTACAACTGCTACCAGACGGTCTTCAGACTGTACGAAACATCGCTGGCTATCCACCAGCACCGCTTGTCCACGTATCCGGTTGCCGGACTCATCCTGAGCATACAACTCACTGATGGCTTTCCAGGAACCAATATCATTCCAACCAAAATCGCCTTCTACCACAGCGACATTATCTGCCTGTTCCATGACCGCATAATCAATCGAAATTGATGGCAATTCAGAGAATGGCTGGTGCGGTATTTCCAAAGGCGTTTTGCTTTTATCCAGCGCTGCCCATAAAACAGATACCTGCCGGTAGAGTTCCGGCTGAAAACGTTCCAACGCGCCCAAAATAGCATCGCAGCGATAGCAAAAAATCCCCGCATTCCAGCGGTACTCCCCGCTCTGCAGATACGTTTTCGCAGTTTCCAAATCAGGTTTTTCAACAAATGCATCGACTTCGTAACCGTTTTGAATAGCTGCACCCAGGCGTATGTAACCATAACCGGTTTCCGGCTCAGTCGGGTGTACACCAAAGGTCACCAGCCTGCCATCAGCAGCCAAAGCTTTGGCATGCTCCACAGCCTGTAGAAATGGCTGCAGGTCTCTAATCAGGTGATCGGCCGGCATTACCAATATTTGTGCCTCCGGGCCGAAGCGTTCCATTACCCTCAATGCAGCCATTGCTATCGCCGGGGCGGTGTTGCGGGCGCACGGCTCAAGAATAAAATCGAACTGATCAACACGATTATCCACACCAAGATAGGTATCTCGAGTCAAAAAGTAATAATCCCGAGCAGTGATTGTTAATACGCCATCACCGGCACTGGCGGCCAGTGCCCTGCGTAAGGTGTGCTCGGCCAGAGAATGACCGTCCGCCATGCGCATGAACGGTTTGGGATGTGCTTTACGTGATACCGGCCATAAACGGGTACCAGCTCCACCGGACATAATCACCGGTACTAACATGCATTCTGCTCCTTTAAGTCAAAGGTTCCTGATTACCAAGTCGCAAACAATCACCAACAGCTTGCCAGCCACGCGGCCTTCGGCCAAATTGTTTGGCGAAGTTTCCACTGTCCAGCACCGAATAAGTTGGCCTGGGTGCGGGGCGTGGATATTTTGTTGTTGCACAGGGAGAAACTGCACTTCCAAGCTGTGGATCATAGGCCAGCCTGCCTAATTCAGCCAATTCAGTTTCAATCTGCCTGGCAAAATCATACCAACTACCGGCAGTGTCACCAGCAAGATGATAAATGCTGGTATTAAATGCCTGCTGAACCGGCAGGACTTTTTCCAGTGCCGCCCAGGTACATCCAGCGATATCCCAACTCCAGGTTGGACAACCAAATTGATCATCGACTACATGCAACTGCTCACCAGCGATTAATTTACCGGCGATGGTGCTCAAAAAATTACCTGTTGGTCCGCCGTAGACCCAACTGGTTCTTAATATTAACGCTGCCACCTGCCTGTTTGAAATGGCACGCTCGCCTGCCAGTTTGGTGCGCCCATAAACTGTTTGCGGGTTGACCTGGTCAATCTCCATATATGCCTGTGACTGGTTGCCGTCAAATACATAGTCAGTTGAATAATGCACCAGCAATGTATCTGTTTGACCGGCATAATCTGCCAGCCAGGCTGGCAACTCTGCATTCATGATATGAGCTGCGTCAGAATCCGTTTCTGCAGCATCAACATTGGTCCATGCCGCTGTATTGATAATCACCCTGGGCTTTACCTGAACCAGCATCTGATCTACCAACGAACGTTCAGATAAATCAATTAGACAATTACCCGGCTGGTCAGCATCGAGACTGCGAGCTGCCAGAAATAATTCGGCGGTGGCCGGCGCCTGAGCAATTAATGCACTGCCAATCTGCCCGGTAGCACCGGTAATCAATACCCGTGTCATGTGCTTAAAAGCCGGGCAGTTGCTCTGGACTTAATGACAGAAGGCCAGGCGCATCGCGGTCTTTAGCAGATATATCACTCACCGGCAGCGGCCACTTAATGCCAATATCAAGGTCATCGTGTGCAATCGCCGCATCGTATTCCGGATGATATTTCCGGGTACAGAAATAAGCGAAAGTGGTGTTGCCGGACAATACCTGAAAGCCATGCGCAAATCCTTCCGGAACCCACAGTTGATGATGGTTTTCTGCACTCAATTCGGCACCGACCCATTGTCCAAAAGTTGGTGAGCCATGCCGGATATCCACCGCCACATCAAATACTGAACCAGCTAATACATATACCAGCTTCCCCTGGGGTTGCGGGTATTGATAATGCAAACCGCGCAAAACACCCTGTTCAGAATAAGAAATATTCGCTTGGGTAAAGTTTGCCATCACCCCGTGCTGTTTATAGCGTTCAGCTTGCCAGCTTTCCATAAACCAGCCACGTTGGTCACCGTAAACATCCGGTTCTATCAATAGCACTTCCGGTAATTGTGTCGGAGAGGCTTTCATTGGTTGCTGGCTACCATTCGGGCGAACTGTCCGCCACCGCAAGCAGATACTGCCCGTAGCCGCTGGAAATTAATGGTTCAGCCAGCCGCAATAATTGCTCACGATCTATCCATCCTTGATGGTAGGCCAACTCCTCCGGACAGGAAACCCGTAAGCCCTGACGGGCTTCAATGGTCTCGATAAAACTGGCAGCCTGCTGTAATGAATCATGGGTTCCGGTATCCAACCAGGCATAGCCGCGCCCCATACGCTCGACATTCAACTGGCCTTTTTCCAGGTAAATCCGATTCAAATCAGTAATTTCCAGCTCACCACGTTTGGATGGTTTCAGTCCGGCAGCGTATTCCGGTGCTTTTTCATCATAAAAATACAGCCCGGTTACGGCAAAATTGGATTTAGGCTGCAGCGGTTTTTCTTCAATAGAAAGCACCTGCCCATCCGCACTCATTTCTACTACACCGTAACGTTTCGGATCACTGACCTGGTAGCCAAACACAGTCGCACCCCGTTTACGGGCGCTGGCGGATGCCAGCAATTGCGCAATTCCACTACCATGGAAAATATTGTCACCCAAGATCAAACAAGACGGACGACCACCCAGAAATTCGCGTGCCAGAACCAGGGCCTGAGCCAGCCCATCGGGCCTGAACTGAATCGCGTAACTGATTTTCAGCCCCCATTGGCTGCCATCTTCCAGCAGGTCCTGGAATAAATGCTGTTCATGCGGCGTGGTGATAACAATGATTTCCCGTATCCCAGCTTGCATCAAGGTGCTCAACGGGTAATAAATCATCGGCTTGTCGTAAACCGGTAATAATTGTTTGCTGATCACCTTGGTCAACGGATACAAGCGGCTGCCACTGCCGCCAGCCAGAATAATACCGCGGCGATCAATACCCGCCGTTTGATTTGTTGGTTTCATACCGCCACCAAACCCAGCCGCTGACCCTGATATGCTTTACGGGCCGCTGTTATCCATTCATTGTTTTGCATATACCAGTTCACTGTTTCGCGTAATCCAAGCCTGAAGTTGACCTGTGGTTGCCAGTCCAGTTCAGTTTCAATGCGTTGCGCATTGACCGCGTAACGTCGATCATGGCCAGGTCGGTCGGTAACAAATTCGATTAACCGGTGGTGCGGTGCATGCTCCGGGCGCAGCTGATCAAGTTGTGCACAGATAGTATTCACTATGGTTAGGTTGGTTTGCTCATTATTGCCGCCAATGTTGTACACCCGGCCTGGTCGTCCAGCTTGTAATACCCGCTGCAAGGCAGCCACATGATCACTTACATGTAACCAGTCACGCACCTGTAGACCATCACCATAAACCGGCAATGCTTCGCCAGCTACGGCTTTCAGTATCACCAGCGGAATTAACTTTTCCGGATATTGGTGACTACCGTAATTGTTCGAACAATTGGTGGTCAAAACCGGCATGCTATAAGTATGGTGCCAGGCTCTGACCAGGTGGTCAGCAGCAGCCTTACTGGCTGCATATGGCGAATTGGGCTGATACGGTGAATCTTCACAAAAAGCGCCTTCCGGCCCCAGGCTCCCATAGACCTCATCAGTGGAGATATGCAGAAATCTAAATGCATGCTTGGCATCAATGTTTAAACCCTGCCAATAACTGCATGCCCGCTGTAACAGGTTCAAAGTACCGTTGACGTTGGTTTGCAGAAAAATATCCGGTGCTTCAATCGAGCGGTCAACATGGCTTTCCGCAGCAAAATGAATGATCGCCGAAGGCTTGTATTCAAGCAACAGTCGATTGACCAAATCAGCGTCATTAATACTTCCGGAAGCCAGTTGATAGCGCTGCTGATCGATATCAATCAAGCTCAATGGGCAAGCCGCGTAAGTCTGCGCATCCAGATTGATAATGCGCAATCCGGGGTTATCCGCCAGGTTGTTACGAATAAAGTGACTGCCGATAAAACCAGAGCCACCGGTAACTAACCAAGTAGTTTGATACATTTGAGTCAATTAACCTGATTGGTAGAACTTTACAGCATCACGCTGCCAGGCTGTTTACACCGGCAATATGATGCCTGGGTCAGTTGCCTTAGAATGGTATATCGTCGTCTACAAAATCATCTGCTGCAGCCGGTGGATTACCAGGCTGAGCTTGAGCTTGACTTTGACCAGCCCCGCCCTGGTCAGGAGCAGGTTTGCTCTCAAAACCACCATCATCCAAAGGTGCACTGCCACCAGCGCGACCACCCAGCATTTGCATTTCACTGCCGACGACTTCGGTAGTGTAACGGTCTTGACCGGATTGATCCTGCCATTTGCGGGTTTGCAATTTACCTTCGATATAAACCTGACGGCCTTTTTGAAGGTATTCACCGGCAATTTCTCCTAACCGACCCCATAACACTACCCGATGCCACTCAGTACGCTCCTGGTTCTCACCGGTGTTTTTATCTCTCCAGGACTCGGAAGTTGCCAGTGTCAGTGTGGTAACCGCTGTGTTGGATTGCGTGTAACGGGTTTCTGGATCCCGTCCCAGATTACCCACCAGAATAACTTTATTTACACCACGTGCCATGCCATTGCCTTCAGTTCTTCAAAGAGATCAAGTTTAACATAGCAATCGGGTTTTCAGGTTCCGAATTACTGTCGGAAGATAGCAGTATAAAGCGTCAGTATTGACCCGCTCATGAAAGTCATTTTTATGTGTTATTGCAACCCTTCCAATCAATATGATATTATTTTGATATCACTTAAAAATAAGGAACTGCCTCATGAATCGTGAAATCGAACGTAATCCGCCGTCCGGTATCCTGGCTGCATTTATCCTGTTGGCTGCAGAACTGGGGCTTATCTATTTTTTGGTCGAAGCACTCGCGCGGGGCAATATTGTTCAGTTCATATCAGTTCTATTGCTGATAATTGTCGTGACTATTTGCTGGAGAGGCCTGTTCATGGTCCAGCCAAACGAAGGCAAGGTACTGCAGTTATTTGGTGCCTACCGTGGCACTGCTTATGTACCCGGCCTGCGTTTTACCAATCCGTTTTACAGCCGCCGGGCAGTGTCTGTCCGAATTCGCAACTTCGAAAGCGGTACGCTGAAGGTCAATGACAATTCCGGCAGCCCGATTGAGATTGCTGCAGTGGTTGTATGGAAAGTTGTTGACACTGCCGAAGCAGTATTTGAAGTGGATAATTTCGAAGAGTTTGTCAGTATTCAAAGTGAAGCAGCGCTGCGTAATCTTGCCTCCAGTTATCCTTATGACACTGATAATGAAGATGAACCTTCGTTACGCAGTCACACCCAGGCAATGTCAGACTCACTGCGAGGCGAAATCCAGGACCGGTTGGATAAAGCAGGTGTGGAAGTGATTGAAGCACGTATCAGTCATCTCGCTTATGCGCCGGAAATTGCACAGGCGATGCTTCGCCGTCAGCAAGCTGGCGCCATTATCGCAGCCCGAACCCGTATTGTTGAAGGCGCTGTCGGCATGGTCGAAATGGCTTTGGAAGAGTTAAGCCGCAAGCAGCTGGTGGCATTGGATGAAGAACGCAAAGCCGCCATGGTCAGCAACCTGTTGGTGGTATTGTGCAGCGAAGAGCATACTCAGCCGATCATAAACACCGGCAGCTTGTATTAGTCACTTAACAATTCTGCACGGTTGGCATCGCCGGCCGTGACTTGATAGCCTGACTTGTTATGAGCGAAAAAAAATCATTTGCCCTGCGGCTTGACCCGAAACATTTTCAGGCCTTGCAAAAATGGGCTGACGACGAGTTACGCAGCGTTAATGGGCAGATTGAATACGTATTACGCGAAGCACTGCGTAAGGCTGGCCGCCTGCCTGATAAGAACAGCGAATAACAGCCGTTGTTTAACCGGATTCCAATGCTATATCAGGATTGATACATTGCTCTGAAAAGGTCGCAATTGAAACCTTCAGATACCCCCAAAACCTGGGCAAACTGGCTCCAAGGATGCAGTAATCCTGTAAATCGCCGTATAATAGGCGAATGTCTATGCCCTCAGAAAACGTCGCCGTACTGCCTACCAATAAACTTTCCAAAGACCACCAGCTTATCGAAAACGATATGTTGGCGGTTGACCATTTGATCCGTCAGTCATTACACAGTGACGTAGTGCTGATCAATCAGGTAGCGGAGTACATTATCCATAGCGGCGGCAAGCGTCTGCGCCCATTGCTGCACTTGCTGGCGGCGCGGGCCTGCGGCTATAGCGGTGAACAGCACATCCGAATAGCAGCCATAATTGAATTCATCCATACCGCCACTTTGCTGCATGATGATGTGGTTGACGAATCTGATCGCCGTCGGGGTAAAAGCGCTGCACATACGGTTTGGGGCAATGCCGCCAGTGTGCTCGTCGGGGATTTTTTGTATTCGCGAAGTTTTGAAATGATGGTCGAAGTCGGCAGCATGCCGGTAATGGCAATTTTGTCGCGCACCACCAATGTCATTTCCGAAGGCGAGGTGCAGCAATTGCTGCAAATGGGTAACCCGGCTCTGGATGAAGCCCAATATCTACAGGTCATCGAAAGTAAAACCGCTCGGTTGTTCAGTGCAGCATGTGAATTAGGTGCGGTAATTTCCGGCGGCGACCTGGCCATGCGCGATGCCATGGCACGTTTTGGCGTATTGCTGGGCAGTGCATTTCAAATTATGGATGATGTACTTGACTACACTGCAGATGAAGAACAACTGGGCAAATCTTTAGGTGATGATTTAGCTGAAGGCAAAGCAACCCTGCCGTTGATTTATGCCCGCATGGCAGCAACTCCACAGCAACGTGAACGATTGGACGATATTATTCAAAACGGCAAACGTGAATCACTCAGCGAAGTGCATGCACTTCTGCTCAGCACCGGTGCAGCCAAAATGGCCCAACGAAAAGCAGAGTTACTGATTAAACAGGCTGAAAAGGCCCTGTTATCGTTACCCCAGAATTTCTATCGGGATGAATTGCTGGGCAAATGCAAATTTGTTGTCCAGCGTGGCAGCTAACCAATCAACCGGGCCAGTTGACGAAATTCATCACCACGGTGTTCAAAGTTTCGATATTGACTGAAACTTGCTGCGCCTGGCGAAAGCAACACCACATCACCCGGTTGACTCAAGTCATTCGCTAATTTTACCGCTTCCGACAAGTCGTCGACCGCATGCATTACACAGCGTTGTTGCTGCTCTTCAGTCAATACCTGCTGCAAACCTGCCAATAACGTCAGGCCATTATCCGGCAGCGCCAGCACTGCACGTAATCCAACAACAGCAGTTAACTGCTGTTGTTGCACAGCGTCTATCAATGGCTGCCAATCTCTGCCTTTGTCAAAGCCACCCGCGATTAATATGACTGCCTGACCTGCAAATGCTTGCATGGCTTTAATCGTTGCCATAGGTGTGGTGGCAATACTGTCGTTCACATACAGTACTCCGTTATGCTCAGCGACCACTTCCAAACGATGCGGCAGAGGCTGAAATGTTGCCACCGCCGCTATAGCACTTGAGCGATCAATGCCGAAGTAATCTGCAATACTCAATGCTGCACAGGTATTCACATGATTATGTCGCCCACGGAGCGACAAGCAATCCAGAGGCACTGACAATTTGCCGGCATAGGCCAGGCCTTGATCAAGCGCTTGCCAGCCTCCTGCATCGTTATAACTCTGCAGCTGTCCTTTGACCGGCAGCCACTGCTTAAATACAGGGTCGTCAAGCAGTTTGCAGAGTAATTCGTGTTCGATCAAAGACCGATTTGATATCGACAACAACCGCAATTTATCTGAAAAATATTGTTGTGAACCACCATGCCAGACCAAATGTTCGGCGAATAAACTCACCAGCACAGCCAATTCCGGTTGTGCCTGCAAATCGGCAAGCTGGTAACTGGACAATTCAAACACCCAGACATCGGCCTCCCGGCCAAGGCAACTGATTACCGGCAACCCGATATTGCCAGCCAACTGCACCTGCAAACCAGCGGCAGATAACAAATGTGCACTCAATGCTGCTGTAGTACTTTTGCCCTTGGTTCCGGTTATCGCCACTACCCTGGCATTCGGGTTTTCTGCAAACCACAAATTGGTACCGGAGGTGAGCACACTACCTGCTTTACAGGCACTCTGAATAGCCGGATGATACAAACTGATCCCTGGTGATTTGATCAATACTTCAAAGCTGCTGAGATTGGCACTCTCCAAAGGCGCTATGCTGACCGGGTATGGACAATGTGCATCCGCTGCCAGTGGCTGCTCCGCCAATACTGTGACGTCAATTTCCCGGGCTTGCTGCTGCAGCGTCTGACAGACAGCCTGCCCTTCTTTACCGAAGCCCAATACCGCTACCCTGCGAGCTTGCAGATCCTTCAAACGCATCGACATATTCCACAACAGGAGCCGGCTCGATGGCAAATTTTCCTGTCAATCACCAGCGAATAAGCTTTGCTCTGCAACCTCTGCATTTCAATCCAATATCAGCTCGATTGCCGGATCACGTAAATTATAGTGGCTGCTCATTACCCGCCCATAAGCACCTGCATTGGCCACCAGCAGCACATCACCTTCGTAACATGTCGGCAGCATTCGGTCCAAACCAAGAATGTCAGCGGTTTCACAGATTGGACCGACGATATTCACTGCGACCTGCTGAGCGGCATCCAAGCGGGTTAAATTAACGATGTCATGGTATGCGCCATAGAGTGCAGGCCGAATCAGCGAGTTCATACCGGTACTGACACCAACATAACGAACCTCACCCTTGCCCTTGGTTTGAGTAACCCGTGCAAATAACACACCTGCTTCTGAAACCAGAAACCGCCCAGGCTCCAGCCAGAATTCGACCTTGCGTGGCGCTGTTTGCTTGACCGCAGTCAACATCCGATCCAGCTCACCCAGCTCTAATTCACCATCTCCAGGCTTGGTCGGCACACTTAAACCACCGCCTAAATCAATCACTCCGGCTTGTGGGAAATTATGCAGCATTGCAGTTAACAATTCTGCGCTGCGTCGCCAGTTATCCGGCACAGTCAAGCCTGAACCAATGTGCACATGCAACCCGGTGACAGTCACATTCAGTTCACGGCAAAGCGTACGCGCCTGTTCCAGTTCTTGTATGGGAATACCAAATTTTGAATGACTGCCGGCAGTTTTAACTTTTTGATGGTGCCCATGCCCCTGCCCTGGGTCCACCCGCAGAAACACCTGTTGCCCGCGCAATAACTCGGGCCAGTGCAGCAAAGGAAACAGATTGTCCAGGGTCACGGTCAAGCCAGCCAAAAATGCTTGCTGGTATTCGGCCACAGGAGCGAAGTTAGGCGTAAACAGTACTTCCTGGAGGCAAAAACCAGCAATCTCATTTTGTAGATGTTTAACCTCTGCCATGGATACGCAATCAAACCCAACACCCAACTGATGCAAACAATTCAATACTGCCGGGTGGTTATTGGCTTTCAATGCGTATAACACCCGGTCGATGCTGCCCAAGCTTAACAACCTGACGGCTTGCGATTGGATAGTCGGCAGGTGATAGACATATGCCGACTCATGTTGCTGGGCCAGCTGCAACAGTTGCTCACGCTCACGCCGATACCAGTACGGCAATGGTTCGGGTAAATCACCGCCACCGGCCTGTAATGTTTCCCAACTGGGGCCAAACACAGATTCTTCCGGTATCCTCGCCTGTTTGGGTATCAGGGTCGAATGCAATTGTCGGACCAGTGTATCGGCATGTTCACGCGGTACTACCACACTTAAGTTCAAATCGTTGGCTGCCTGACTGAGAAGGTATATCCGGCGTTCCTCAAAAGCTTCCAGCGCGGGGCCCAGACGATGCAAAATAGTACGAATACCACGTCCAACCAGCGTCACCGCTGCACAACCCGGCGTAATAGTGACCTGACAAATACGGCTTAAATCCTGCTCCAGCAACTGTAAAGTATCATCCGAAACCAGTTGCGCCTCTGGATCAAGGGTCACCGTCACATTGCTTTCTGAGGTCGCCATCAAATCAACCGATAAACGATGCTGCTCAAACAATGCGAATGCTTCAGCAAGGAAACCGACCTGTTGCCACATTCCCAGGGTTTCCATGCTGATCAGGGTTATTCCGTATGAGCAAACAATGGCTTTGACCTGCGCGCCGAAATCGCGGGCTTGATCAGATATTTGACTGCCTTCCACTTCCGGCTGTCGGGTGGAGTACACACACAGCGGGATATGCGCATCACGTAAAGGTTTCAGGCAGCGCGGGTGCAACACTCTGCCACCCGCCGAAGCGATTTCCTGGGCTTCCAGATAACTTAAGTGGCGCAATAACCTGGCTCCCGGCACCTGGTGCGGATTTGCGCTGAACAATCCGGGAACATCGGTCCAAACCTCAACCCGCTGAGCTTCCAGCAACACCGCCATATAACTGGCACTGGTATCTGAACCACCACGCCCCAACACCACAGTTTCGCCGTTGTCATCATGGGCAATAAAACCAGGCGTAATCACCGCTGCTTTGTTTGACCATTCAGCTTGCAAATCCGGTGCTGGCTGAGGTCGGTAATGGGCGTTCAGATAATGTTGTGTCGCATCAGCACTTGTGTTGACAAACGGAATTCGGATTGCATTACGGCTGTCATACCAGACGATATCAATACCCCAATGATGCAAAAGCTGCTGGCCCAGCAAGGTACTGAGCAACTCCCCTTGAGCTAATATCAGTGCCTGCAGGCCTGGACTCATTTCTTGTTCCGCCGATGCCTGATCTGCCAACCCTGCCAGCTCCGATAATTGCTGCCGCAATGCTTCAGACAAATCCAGCCCTCCTGCATCGGCCAGCAATTCCCGGTGTTGCTGACTGATCTGATTGGCTATTACAGTGGCTTGGCCGTGTTCAAACCAGCCTGCCGCAAGTCGCTGCAACTGGTTGGTCACCCCAGCCAGTGCTGAACACACCACCACCGGCGTTTGGCCACCATCAACACAGCTGTTTATCTGCCCGGCGATGGTTCGCCACCCCGCTATTGTTGCGACGCTGGTACCGCCAAATTTGTATATAACCCAATCAGTCATCAGTTTCCTGAAACAATTATCACCAAACGTTCAAGGTTAGCTAAATTCTGCTGAATAACCCAGTCTAAAAACGCATAACCATATAAAACAAAAATAGTGCCAATAAAAAGCCAATGCTCGACGCAGTTCCAACAATCAAGCGACTCTCATTAATCGTAATCAAAGGTTCCCGGATCTTGGCAACACCAGTTCAACCTCTACTCCGCCAGCAACACGATTGCGAACATCCACAGCTCCACCGTGCAAAGTCGCAATTTCACGTACAATTGCCAACCCCAGACCCGTGCTTTTTCTTTTACCTCCAGGTCTGGGTAGTGAATAAAAACGGTCAAATACCCGTCTCAGTGCATAATCCGGAATGGGTTCACCCTGATTAGCAATTAATATACTTAAATCCCGTTGCCGAACAATCAATTCAACCTGGATCGTTCCTTCGGATGGGCAAAACTGGATCGCATTATCGAGCATATTGCTTAATGCAATTTCCAGTAAAAACGCATCTCCTAACACCTGGCATCCGGTGTTTGGCATGTAAACCTGCCATAACCGATATTGCGCCGCAGCACTGGCCGCCTGCCGTTGCTGTACACGCTGTAGCAGATCACGGATATCCAGTCCGGTTGGCGCATGCAGGCGTTCCTGCTTTTCCAGTTTCGCCAGCTCAAGCAATCGGTCAATCAAATCCTGAAGCTGTTTAACTTCAGTATTGATGTTGCCCACAAAGCGATCCCTTTGCTGATCCGCCATCTGTGGCTCGCTGAGTAATTCAGCGGCGCCGCGAATGGCGGCAATCGGACTTTTCATTTCATGGGTAATACTGTGGATGTAGCGCTCTACATAATTGGCAGCCCGTAATTCAGTGCGCATCTCTGCCATTGCGCTGGCCAGGTAGCTCAACTCTTTTTCCGCCAGTTGAGGTGGATCAATACGTTCACCATCACGTACCCGCCTGGCATACTCGGTCAACCTGCGGATGGAATGGGTCAGCCACCAGGACAACAACACCCCCAGCACCAGTGCAACCAGCATCAACAACAATCCCTGGATAATAATTTTGTGCTGGGTGGCAGTTAATAACGGTTGTAAACCGGCATGCGGTTTACCAACTGCCAGTACTCCGATAATTTCATCACCGACAATGATCGGTGCTGCCACATAAGCTTCCCGGGTAGCAATCTGTCCTGGGATGGCTTCCGAAGTTCGTGCACCATATTCGCCCTTCAAAGTAAGACCGACATCAAGCCACTGACTGTAGTCTGCACCGATCTGATCATATTGGGTATGATACAAAACCTGTCCACGTGCATCGGTGATGTACACAATCAGATTGGGGTCGGTTTTGTGGTAAGACCATATCTGCGCATCCAGCTCACGTTGCAGGTAGCGGTTGATCGAATCCGCCAATTCAGTATTCCGTAAATCATCCGGAAACCGCTGCATAACCATGGGAGCAGCTAATTCCGCCAACAGGTTGGCAGTATCCACCATCACTTCTTCGCTGGGCTGTAAATATGCAGGTTTCAACTCATCTACAGTGCTTTGAATGTACCACCATAAGGCGGCTGCCACCAATACGAAATAACCGATAAAAATGCGGACACTTAAACGCATAACCGATTAAGCCTGGACTTTCAAAAAATACCCGAAACCACGTCGAGTGCAGACTGGTTGGTTTTCCTGATTAACCATGGTGAGTTTTGCGCGCAGACTGCGAATATGTGAGTCTACACTGCGATCCAGACTGGGCAATGGTGTATCTGACATATTATCCAGCAGCTGAGCACGGCTGAACACACGTTCAGGCTGGCTTAGCAAGGTCCGCAAAATTCGGTATTCATAAGGTGTCAGCTCCAATACCTGATTGTGATAGCTGATACTGTGGGTTGTCAGGTTCAGTAAAAACGGACCGCATTGCTGCTGTTCACACTCGCCTTGACCGGCAGGCTGTGACGTTATCTGATTAGCTTGGGTTCGCCGCAGCACGGCTTTTACCCGAGCGGCTACTTCGCGTGGACTGAACGGTTTGCTGATGTAATCATCAGCCCCGATTTCCAGACCTATAATCCGATCAATTTCTTCTTTGCGGGCAGTTAAAAACAGTATTGGCACAGTCCATTTGGCGCGAATCTGCTTGCAGGTTTCCAATCCACTGGCATCAGGTAAGCCAATATCCAGCAGCACTGCATCTATTGGCTCCTGCTCCAGCAATTCCAGCGCATCACCAGCCAGCTGTACCCAACGGGTTGCAAAACCCTCTTGCTCCAGCACGTAAACCAGGGTATCGGCAATGCCTGGCTCATCTTCAACAATTAATATGGTTTGCATCTGTGTCCGCACACGGCCATTAATATTTTCATCTGTTCATTATGCGATATATGTGTGCCCGCTACAGCTTCCTGCTGACAATTTCTTATTCTTGTAACTGCAACTTAAACCGGAATAGCCGTGATTACGTATCGTAACGGCCCACCAGCGGTTAATGCTTTGAATGGATAGCAGGTCACCAGCAGTAATTGACCAGCAGCTCCACCGGTATAGGTTGTTGGTAATAATGCTTGCTGACGGCTGTCCATTACCCGTTTGTTCATCACCTGATAGCTTTGCCGGCTGCCATCGGCAAATACCAGACTGAACCGGGTATCGACTGCTACATTTTCCAACTCTGCAAAATGAGTATCGTTGTGGCCACCGATCACCAGCGTATCGGCTTGCTGCCAATGCGAGACAGAGATACGATTGCCATCCTG
Source organism: Gammaproteobacteria bacterium (assembly GCA_021772985.1). Lineage (GTDB taxonomy): Bacteria > Pseudomonadota > Gammaproteobacteria > Xanthomonadales > Wenzhouxiangellaceae > JAJFKX01. The sequence continues at coordinate 185,614 of JAJFKX010000012.1, read as the reverse complement.
CCCCATTAACTCCAGGCCCGGTGCAAATGCCAAAGCCTGACCTGAGGAACCATGTAATAAAATTTGCTGCGTGCCATCAGGCCAGGTCAATTCCGCTATCGGATGGTTGTCAAACCACGACCAGGGTTTGTGCAACTGTTGATCAGCAATGGTCAGTTGCCAGGCTTGCTTGAGCATATGTTGTGCCAACATGGCTTTGGCATCAATCCAGCCTGCTTTTAACAAGGCCAGCATGGCTATCACCAACATCAACCAGCGAAACTTATTACTCATAGCTTAAGCACTTGCCGACGCGGCCAACCGGCATGGCTGAATAAGAACAGTAACAATGCAATTCCGCTTAACAGGTACCAGACACCCAGACCATTGCCCCCGATTGGAAACGCCATACCCTGCGGGGCCAGGTTGGCAACCGAATCCGTTAGCATTGAGTCAGGTTCCGGATTAACCCGCTTTTGTTCAACTGCTACAAAACTGGTGTATTGACTTAACAACTGATGGGTAAGCGCAAGTTCTACCACTTGTGGCCTGATGGTACTTTCCTCCTGTCCCTGATAACGGGAATCCATCAATTCAGTGATTTTAGCCTGCGCCCACAGGCCGGCAATACCTTCACTATTGCTGCTGACGGTTTGCAGACTCATCCGCTGTGACCATGGTTGACCATCGAACCCGGTCATTTGAATCCAGTCCGGCCATTGTTCAAATCGGGCTGCTATTACCAATGGTTGTCCGAAATACAAATCAGGTACTGAGGCAGGATAAAATTCTGCCTGGATGCCTGCCGGCAGATCCAATTGTATATCTCGTAACACAGGGTATTTTAACTGCGCCAACAATGCCTGCATTTGCGGCTCAACCTCACCTAGATCGCCGATCATATGCTGGGTTCCCCGCCCCAGTTCGGCTGACTTACGCATAAAGAAACTATTGGGCGCATAACCGATACCCACGGTAAACAGACGGGCGTTACCCAGGTCATTGCTGATCATGCGCAACACGCCCGCTTCATCCGCTACAGCACCATCGGTGATAAACACCACCTGCCGCAGCCAACCGGGATTTTCAGCAAGCTTCAGTGCACTATGCAGCGCATCTGCAATATTGGTTCCTCCACCAGCCTGAAGTTGTTCGACGTACGCCACAGCCTGACGAATATTTCCAGCACTGGCCAGCTGGGTCTGTTCCGACCAGCGCACTGCAGTATCACTAAAATCAACAATATTAAACCGGTCTTCCTGATTTAACTGCTGTACCGCAAAAGCCACACTGGCGCTGGCCTGGCGCATTAACTCACCGCCCATGGAACCGGACCGATCCAGCACAAAGATTACTTCCCGCTGTAGACCACCAATGCCGGTGGCAACAGCTAATTTAGGCGGAATCAACATCACCAGTCCATATTCTTCACCGGTGACATCCATACGTTCTCTCAGGGCAACCAACTGTGGCTGATCGGCAGTCAGCAATTCCCATTCAATCACTGCATCCCGGTCCATCAGGTCAAACTGATTGGTCAGGCTGATTTGATACCGGTCAGCACTTTGCCGGATTGAAATATCATGGCTCTGACTGACAACTTCTGCCAGTTCCAAACCCGCATTAAGGTTTACATCCAGACTGAATAAATTAGCATTTTCCAATGGAATCTGATCTACAGCGACCACATCAGCAGACCAACCTTCAGTTTGCCAGTCTGGTGCGCCTGAATCTGCGGTTAGCACGCCATTAGGAACCTGCCAGCCACGGTAACGCGGCGTCAGGGTGGTCGGCAGATGCAGACTGAACCGGCCATTTTCCGGTTCCAGTACCTGCCGGTATTCGATTGTGACCTGAATGCTTTGTCCACTAGCGATATGCGCCACTTTGGTGCGAAAAACATTGCCGCCCAGTTGCTGGGTAATAGCAGCCTGTTGTCCAGACTCCATGGCTTCATGGTAAATGCGTTCAGCATCGACTTTTTCATGAACGCTGCCGATAATCACCCGGCCATCTATGACTATCTGCATGGCATGTACTGCAGCCTGCTCCGGCATCGGGAACAAATAACTGGCTTCTGCAAAGTCATCATGGCTATTGAAAAAATCCTGGGTCAGGGTAATGCTGGCAACCGGACCATTAACATCCACCTGAAAATGTGTCTCCAACAGTACCGCAGGCACCCAGTCGCTGGCATTTCCCAGCATCAGCATCCCCAAACCGGGATCTTCATCCTCCACTGTTTGAGATAGCGCGGTTTGCTGCACTGCCTGCCAGCAAAAACAAAATAGCGTCAGCAGTATCAGACCCCGACCTAAAAAAAGATGGCGAACAGACATCGGCAACTCCCGTGATTGATAAATTTCCAGCACAGTCTGTTGTTTCAGTGTTGGCTTTGTATGCCTGGTTTGTGTGATTTATATGTTGGATTCCAGCAGGCAATTGCAAAACCAAACAGATATTGCACAATTGATAAGCTATTGAGGCCAGCAATCTGTCGGGCTTGGGTTTCGTTTTAACGAATAAATAAGCAATATCCGGCCAAATCCAAGTTTTCCGAAGTAGAATCATCCTAAGTCCGACAGATTGCTAGCCATACTGATACACATGCTTTAACCTATTCGCCCTTGCATGAAAATGCCTTGGCAAGTGCCTGCAAGGATTCCCATAATCAGCAAGGGACTTTATGTACACAATTCGCAACCGCTTTCGCGGTTACCTGCCTGTCGTTGTTGATGTTGAAACAGGTGGTTTTAACGCTGCAACTGATGCCGTTTTGGAGGTTGCCGCGTGCGTCATCGAAATGGATGAAGAAGGCTGGATGAGTCCCGGCGAATTGGTTTCGCAGCATATTGAACCATTCCCCGGCAGTAATCTTGATCCCAAGGCCTTGGAGTTTAACGGTATTAAGCCTGATCACCCGTTACGCATGGCTTTGCCGGAAAAGGAAGCTTTTCTGAAAATCTGCCAGCCAATCCGCAGCGCGATGCGGGAAACCGGATGTAACCGCGCCATTCTGGTTGGCCATAATGCAATGTTTGATCTCAGTTTCGTCAACGCATTGATAGAGCGCACCAAATTCAAACGCTCACCGTTTCACCCTTTCAGCAGTTTCGACACCGCCACTCTGGCTGGTTTTGTCTACGGTCAGACGGTATTGGCACGAGCGGTGCAGGCAGCTGAACTTGCCTGGAACCCGGATGACGCACATTCAGCCCGTTATGACACCGAGCGCACAGCAGCATTGTTTTGCCAAATGGTGAATTACTGGCATGAGGTAGCAGGTATTCCAGAAAGCGTCCAGCTTAATCATTAGTATTAATATTCGTCTAGAATTTCACTGCACCACCATCAGGTTAATATACCAACATGACAGTTCGACCATTTCATCTGGCAATCCCGGTTAATAACCTGGAGCAGGCCAGCAATTTTTACAGCCGCCTATTGGGCTGTAACACTGGACGCACCAGTGAACGCTGGATTGACTTTGATTTTTTTGGTCATCAGCTGACGGTGCACCTGGATTCCCAAGCTGATGACGTCGCCACCAATGCAGTAGATGGCAAGCAGGTGCCGGTAAGGCACTTCGGAATCATTTTGGAATGGGAGCACTGGCATGATCTGGCAGAGCAACTAAACAAAGCACAAGTAGATTGGGTGATCGAGCCCGGCATCCGGTTTCAGGGGGAAACGGGCGAGCAGGCTACTTTTTTTCTGCTGGATCCATCCGGTAATGCACTGGAGTTCAAGTCATTCAAAAATGACTCAGCGATATTTGCGCATTAATCCTTTGTTAATCGATTTGATTCAGCAATTCCACCAACCGATCAATATTTGCCTGTTCCTGAGTACAGGCAAACACCAGTCGGGCCAGGTCATCACTCCCCGGCCAGAAGTAAAAATCAACACCCTGATCCTGTAGCGCCTGCAACTTTTGTTGCGGCCAGCGCAGAAACAGCTCATTACCCTGCACCGGCCAGGCCAGCTCGGCACTGGGATGTTTTTCAACTGCATCCGCAAACTGTTTGGCAAAGCCATTGGCTTGCGCAGCCAGAGTCAACCATAAATTATTATTCAGCGAGGCCAGCAACTGAACGGATATATAACGCATCTTGCTGACAAGGTGTCCAGCCCGTTTACGGCGGCGCTCCAGTGCTTCATACCAATCCGGATGACCAAAGACCACCAGCGCCTCAGCAGCCATACAACCGTTTTTGCTGGCGCCGAAGGTCAATATATCAACACCAGCTTTCCAGGTGATATCCGCCGGTGAAGCACCCAGTGATACCACTGCATTGGCAAATCGAGCACCATCCATGTGCAGGAATAAATTATTGGCCTTGGCTATTGCCGATATCGCAGTAATTTCCCCCACATCGTAAACCGTTCCGGCTTCTGTTGCCTGGGTCAAACTGATCAGCGAAGGAACATTTTGATGGACGCCATGTGCGCCTTGTCCGGCCAGCCATTGTGCAATATTATCAGCACACAATTTGCCCTGCTCACCCGTCAGCCCAGCAAGCTTGCAACCTGGGTTATAAAACTCCGGTGCACCACACTCATCCAGGTTGATATGCGCGTGTTCGTGACACACCACACTACCCCAGGGTGGGCACATTTGTGCCAGTGCAATGCTGTTACCGGCAGTACCGGTTGCCAATGGCAATACCTGAATCTCGGTTTCAAACACCTCACTGAATGCAATATTCAACCGCTCTGACCATTGGTCTTCGGCATAAGCGTAAGCAGTACCCTGGTTGGCTTCAATTATGGCTTGCAGGATAGGTTCGGCAACCTTTCCTTCGTTGTCGCTTCTGAAATTCATGACGGAAGTTTACCGGGAGTTCCAGTATTTCGCCATTCATCCGGCTTGACCATCAGCACTTAAAATAATAACTTTTGCTGTATTAGCTTACTGACATTAGAAAGTTTATCCGCCAAAACAACTGCCACCAGCAGCACTGCCCAATCTACGCAATTCTATTGTGTCGATGAATTGCTGGGTATTTGAATTCCTATCGGTAGCTTCAATGTGAATATAAGCAGGCAAATCAGCAACTGATAATTCAACCGTCGCTCCAGTCAACGAACTGCCACTGCGGTCGGCAAATTGCAATGTCAATACATCATCAGCACCTAAAGTATCAAGCACGCCACGCACATCACCACCTCGAGGCTGGATTGAGATCTCAGACCCAATCGAGCCTATTATTTCACCACTCAAGGCTGAAATACGGGCTGTCAAAAAGCCACCTCCATCAACGAACAGTACCAATAAACGGGCACTCTCATCATTGATGAAAACACAGCCATGGTCATCGATCGTCGAGATTGGCGCATTAAATACAGGACGTGCTGTGGCATTGATGATTTGCAACCTAATGGATGGTAGTTCGAGGTCATCGGCAGGCCTGTTGACTAAACAGCCTGACAATATTAATACCATGCAAATAGCTAACAGGATGCGGCACGAGATTCCTGATATAAGTTTATTGATTGGCCAATTTGTTAATGCCGGTACAGTCATAATATTTCCGCCTATAAATTATTGTTATTGAGTTGTATAGGCGACCCATGCTGATCAAATTCAACAGCAATCAAGCTTTTCAACCATAACTTGATGTAGAACTAACCAGTGGGCGGATGCCAGTAGATGCGGTTCTGAAGGATCAGAGCCAGAATTTTACAGCTTTAACGAAGCATAAGTTTAATACTCAAGAGAAGAATTGCCAGACATTGCAAGAGCTTATCTCACCTGATATATCTCCACCCAAAGCTGAGACTCCGGTTCTTACCGTATAAATCCCCTGGTTTATGTTTGCCTGCAGATCAATGCGTAACAACATTCAGATGACCACATAACCCTGAGTTTGAATTTTATTGTTGAACACTATTCATATGGGAAATTATAAGTGCATGCTTACTTCCGCATACTTCTTGTATTTAAAATGCTCTACCAAATGTCTCATCAATGCGATCTATTTCTTTTCTGGTAGCACTAACGATTCGGGCCTGGCTGCGCTTCGCTGTAGCTGATGTTTCATCGTTATCACCGATAATAAGGATATTTTCATCATTGGACTTATTCGCCGGCCCGGTATAATTAAAGCTGCCGAAAATTGAAACCGCATCATCTATCACCATCATTTTATGATGCACCTTACCCAGCCCTCCTGAATTACCCGCTATTTTTATATCAATCCCGGCCTGCTTCAAGCCACGTGACGCAGCCCAGCGCTGATTAGCTTGCTTACTGTCTAATATACCTCGAATACTTATGCCCCTCTGCTTGGCTACTATTAATGCATCGTCTATTCCAGAAGATTGTGCAAATGTGAAAACAGCAAAGTCGATAGACCTCTTAGCTTTAAGTATTTGCTTCATGATTTCCATTTCCGGTGCATGATCGGGCGCAAACAACGGCTTGACTCTAACTCCGGAAACCATTTTTTCAATTGGCTTTTCATCACGATCTGCACTGTATTTCCCAAATTTTCCTCGTTTAATTTCTGCAAATTCCTTTTTATAACAATTAGCGACTTTGGCATCATTGACTACAACAATATGATTCAGGTTTTTTGTAACACCGGTTGTTGTGAAATTGGTAGAGCCGGTTAATATCGAATTCCCACGAATCATAAATTTTTGATGAAATATTTTGGTGTTGAAATCGCTCTTGACGTTGACAGTTGACCGTAAAATTGCATTAAACAGAGTTCTGTTTATTTCATATTGCCCGCCGGGCGAAAATGGGTCATCCGGAATTTGTTTCGATCGAAGATAATCCTGCTCGACGACAAGATCGATGACAACCCCTCTCTTTCTGGCCCTGACGATAGCCTCTGCAATTGGCCGATGATCCAGCTCTTGCACCGCAATCATCAGCTTTTGCCGCCTGCCGGCTTGGTCGATGAACGCAATTATTGGCTCTTCAAGATTATCTTCTCCACCCTGCTCGGTTGGGCCGAAGTATATTTTAATGTTTCCAATATCAACGGGCATGATAAAACCCCTCTGAGTTGAGCTTCAATTTTATGCTTAATTTGTATATTACATACACTACTTGAAGTCAATTCAGCCATTGGCTTCATCTGCACAGATATACACTACGATTAAGCATCAATACTCATCAATCGCATATCAAATATAGCCAGCTATCCAAGGTACTCTTCGAATATGAAAAAAGGGTCCCTTGATACCCTTTGTTGTTATTTGGGTATCTCACCGTTCATTTGATAACCCCATGCCGATGCATCAATGGTTTCCAGATAACCATGATATGCCGCATACCCTAATAACGGCACTACGATTACCAACCCCAATCCAAACGTAGCAAACCCAATTATCGTTAACACCATGATCAATGCAAGCCACACCAGCATCGTGTACTTGTTTCGCAACACTGCATTTACACTGCTAACGATCGCTGTGATCATATCCACCTCCCGATCAACGATCATCGGTAGAGAAAACGCCGCCGCCGCAAAGCTGATCAGCGCAAATATTGACCCCACAGCTGTGCCTATGCCAAGAAAAGGCAACATCGTTAGCCACTCACCACCGGCAGTTGCGGGAAAGAAAATATGCACCATCGAAGCTGCCCGCACCCAGACCAGAAAAATTATCAGCAATACCAGCGCAAACAATAATGAATCACGCATGACAATTCGCATACGCTGCAGGGTCCGCAATAGCAATGGTGTTTCAGTACGGCTGAGCTGACGGCTAACCGAATATAGACCTGTTGCCAGTAATGGCGCAATGAAGACAAACCCGGTCAACATCGCCAGCACCAACACATAACGCCCTAATGACCAGGCCAGTATTGATACTGCTGCACTGATAAACAGAATCAGCAAGCCGTACATCAAGCTTACTCGAAGGCTTTGTAGATAATCTTGCCAGCCCAGGGCAAGCCAATGGAACGGCGCACTGGCAGCCAACTGGCGACAAGGCGCAGCGAATGGTCGTTGCTCTGCCGGGGTTCCCGGATTTGTCATGTTATCGCTCTTTTCTGAGGATCAACTGATTATACTTTGCCGCTACCGTTACTTAAAAGTGAGCCGGGAATATCCCAGGTTTCAATCACCTGAAGGTCTAATATCCCCAAACCCTGATACACAGCGCAGTCAATCAATCGCATGGGTAAGTGAAGATGTGAGTTCATGAGCAAATTCAGGGTGTTAAACATATTCCCATATCTCAGGGAACAATGACACCTGTGGTGGTCATGGCGCCATCGCGAATTAATGCCTGGTCATGTTCTTCCAGCAATAACAGTGCAGTACTGTGGAGCGTATCGAGAGGCACTGATTTCCAGTCATCGACATTGGTTGGCTGTGTACCGTTGAACAAGCGTTCAGACAGCCTGTTAACCACATACCAGTTGGCCAGCGGGTGTGGAGCATCTGCTATCCGGTTAGCACTGTTGATAAAATGTTCCAGCAGACCGTCACGACCTTCCTCAACATAGGCCAGCTCAGTGAGTTTGGCACGGTACTCCAGGTCGGCCGCTTCCAGTTCAGGGTAACGTTTGAAATCGGCAAAATGACGCCCTTCATGTTTCAGGAACGAGAGTTTGAATCGTTCAGAGTTGAGATTGTAATGTGCACACAAGCAGTACAGGCCATCCTCTTTGGCCCACCCACCAGTGCTGGTCATGCCGAAACTGGCAAAATTTGACCAGCCATAGGAAATAAATTCGTCCAGATAATTTACATCAACCTGATAGGTACCATCGGTGAGTTCAATGTCATGTGTCTTGGTCTCGTTTTGTGTCCAGATCATCAACTCAAGTAGAGGAGGTGTCCGGCCGCTGAGGGCGAAATACCCTTCCTTGCGAAACAGGGCTTCTACATGTTCCAGCAACGTGTCTTCATCGCTAACGGCGCTGTCAAAACCCTGCTCAACCAGAATGCGATCCAGGGTTTGTTTCAGTGTGGACTCAAGCTCGTGTATGGATTTGACCTGTAGCAGTGCGTCCCGCCAATAGGCCTGAAAAAGCTCAGCGACCTGTCGGGCGACCGGGCTCTCAAGGCTGGACAGATCCAGGCTGCTGGTGCGATCGACAAAACGACTCTGGAAATTGTCCTTGATCATGGTCGCAGCATGATCCTGCGGGTTGCTTTCTATCAGTTCGGTCGCTCCGCTCAGGTTGCCCGAAAAGACCATTTTGAAATAGTCATTGATCAGAGGTGTGACTTGTCCATGCTGAGCCATTGCAGTCGTGCAGATCAACAGCAAAACCAGTGTCTGGGCAGCTTGTCCAAATAATCGCATCAACGGGGAACGATTGTATCGGGTTTGTTCAGTCATCAGGGTGTTCACATTCGGCATCAGTTGCATCCCAGTGTGGCTACCTGGTTACTGATGGCAACCGGAAATCCACGAAAACCATGAATACTCGATAATCTGTCCATCTTTGCGGTGGATGGGAGACGAACGGGACCGCCTAGTCTGCTTCCGGTATCAGGTTGGCCACCACACTTTGATAATTGCGGCTGGACCGAACCTCCCTGCCCTCACCCAGGTTAATCCAGTATTGACCTTTGACCGGCCCGGAAATGGATTTGATCTGTGCCTGATTGACAATAATCGATCTATGAATCCGAACAAAGAGCCCATCAGACAAGGCCTGTTCGTAATAGCTGATCGTGCCTTGTTTCAGGTACTGTTCCTGGCGGGTATGAAACTCCACATAGTCTCCACTGGCCTGGATATAGCATATCTTGAGCGGATCCAGGTTCAGTTTGCGCTCACCTTTGGTGACGGTGATGGTCTCCAGCGACCCGGGCATCGCCGGTGCAACAGAGGTGGTCGGTTCTGCCAGTGGTTTACCACTCAATTGCAGATACAACAGGCTCCACACCAGATAGAAGAGTACAAAATACAAGCCATCCTTGAGCAGATTTGACAGTGCGAGGTGTTGCACTTCATAACCCAGCAATGCATAGGTAACCGGGTTCACCAGCAAGGCCGAAACCAGTGCCCCGGCCAATGACAACAGCAATACCATCAATAACCGGGTGTGGAAGGTAGCAGGATATTTGTGAACATACAGGGCCTGCATCAGATAAGAGCAGCCAAACCCGACCAGCGGATTATACAGATTGCGCACCAGCGCCACTTCCCAGTGGCCATAGGTAAGGCCATACAGGAACAGCAACAGTCCAGTAACTGCCCAGTAAATGGCATGAAAGATCCAGAAGTCTTTGGTGGATGCAATCATAGTGCGATCAGTCGCGCCTCATATGTCATTGTGTTGCTCACGGCCGATGATACAGGAGGGCTTGGTTGTTGACCAAGGGGGCCGTGAATCGGAAAATGCTATGCACACAATTCATCGATCTTGAGTAAGAAAAAGGCCAGGTAGTCACCATTCAGACCATAGCTGAATGACAGTTATGGGCCATCTCAAAAACCATAGATACCCGTTACTCTGGTACAGCAAAAATTTATTACAATCAACGAGTTAATTAAATGTTGCAATCATTCAAATTGCCCAATCAAATATGGATCACGGCATTTCAAGTGGTTCTTCAGAAAGGAAAATGGTGGGTCGTATAGGATTCGAACCTATGACCAATGGATTAAAAGTCCAGTGCTCTACCAACTGAGCTAACGACCCACGCAGGATGACATCCTGGGGAACCGCGCATGATAGTCGAAAGCAGCTTAAGGGACAAGCATTTTACCGCTAAAAAAACCACTTCCGTATCGCTCCCTTCCAGTCTTGGACCTTATGTTAGCATTATCGTCAGGTTCTATTTCACAGGTAATCATATGAAAAGCCGTGCTGCAATTGCTATCCGGGCGGGCCAGCCGCTGGTGGTTGACGAGGTGGATTTGAGTGGCCCGCGTGCTGGGGAGGTGTTGGTGGAAATCAAAGCCACCGGGGTGTGCCATACCGATGCATTTACCTTATCCGGAGATGATCCGGAAGGTGCTTTCCCAGCCATTCTGGGCCATGAAGGTGCAGGTATAGTGGTGGAAACAGGCGCCGGGGTGACATCGGTTCAGGCCGGCGACCACGTGATACCGCTATATACGCCGGAATGTCGTGAATGCGACTACTGTCTGCACCCAAAAACCAACCTGTGCCAGGCTATTCGAAGCACCCAGGGTCAGGGGCTAATGCCGGACGGCAGCTCGCGATTCAGCTATCAGGGTGATCCGGTACTGCATTACATGGGCACCTCAACATTTTCCAATTACACGGTATTGCCGGAAATAGCATTGGCAAAAATCCGCCCGGACGCACCATTCGATAAAGTCTGCTACATCGGCTGTGGTGTAACCACCGGCATTGGTGCGGTGATGTTTACCGCCAAAGTAGAACCTGATACCGCCTGTGTGGTGTTTGGGCTGGGTGGTATCGGCTTGAATGTTATCCAGGGTTTAAAACTGGTTGGCGCCCGCCAGATTATCGGCGTGGATATCAATGACAGCAAGCGACCCCTGGCTGAACAATTCGGGATGACTGATTTTGTTAATCCGAATGAAATTGATGGCGATGTTGTTGGACACCTGGTGGAAATAACCAATGGCGGCGCTGACTACAGTTTTGAGTGCATTGGCAATGTAAATACCATGCGTCAGGCGCTGGAATGCTGCCATAAAGGCTGGGGTGAGAGCGTCATCATTGGAGTCGCCGGCGCTGGCCAGGAAATTGCTACGCGGCCGTTTCAGCTGGTCACCGGGCGGATATGGCGGGGTAGTGCTTTTGGTGGCGCACGCGGCCGTACGGATGTACCCCGGATAGTTGATATGTATATGCAAGGTCGGATCAACATTGATGACCTGATTACCCATAAACTTCCACTGGAGCGCATCAATGAAGCGTTTGAATTGATGCATGCCGGCAGCAGCATCCGCACCGTGATTGAATTTTGAGCTACATTGATTGACCAAGCCATGCAGCAACTCAGCAACAACCGGATTTTTGATGGCCAGCAGCTGGTATACCAGCACAATTCTGACTGCTGCAAAAGCTCTATGCGCTTCAGCATCTACTTGCCGGACCTATCCAGGCAGGCTCCCTGCCCCGCTTTATTCTGGTTATCCGGACTTACCTGTACCGAGCAAAACTTCACCGTTAAAGCAGGCGCACAACGAGTTGCCTCGGAACTGGGCTTGATTGTCATTGCACCGGATACCAGCCCACGTGGTGACATCGCAGATGATCCAGATGCTTATGATCTGGGCAAAGGCGCAGGTTTTTATGTAGATGCCACCCAACCACCCTGGGCTGACAACTATCAGATGCACACCTATATCGCCGCTGAGTTACCCGCATTGATCCAGCAGCACTTTTCAGTGGATGCTGAGCGGCTTGGTGTTTTTGGTCATTCCATGGGTGGGCATGGCGCTTTGACTATGCATTTGCGTTATCCGGAAGTTTTTAAAAGCGTCTCTGCTTTCGCACCCATTGTCGCACCTGCCAGGGTACCCTGGGGCCGGAAAGTGTTGACCGCGTACCTGGGTAAAGACGAGCAACAATGGTATCAATATGACGCCTGCAGGTTAGTCAGGCAGAACCAAACTGAGGCAGAGATTTTGATTGACCAGGGCAGCGCTGACGAGTTTTTGATGGAACAATTACAACCTGAACTGTTCACCGCCGCTTGCCAGGCTGCCGGTCAGCCGGTGCAATTGAGAATGCAGCAGGGTTATGATCATTCCTACTATTTTATTACCAGCTTTATTGAAGACCATCTACGCCACCACGCCCGGAATCTGAACAACTGATGGGTTGATTCAAACCGCTGTGCAAACATTAGCTTTATAGTTTTGTTACACCCTGTTATCTGTATTTTTTACAGTTGGGTAACATGCTAAGCTCCGCGCTTGTTATTCATTGCTATCAGATCAATGCAACACTTCAATAATCTTATTTACATGGTCTGTCTTGGCCTGTTGATGCTGACCGGAACTGCCCTGGCTGATACGGTTACCTTGAACAATGGTGATCGTTTTTCTGGCACAGTGATACGTATGCTTGATGGCAAATTGGTATTCAATTCGACCTATGCAGGTGAAATCGAAATTCCCTGGAATGCTGTTACTGCATTGGAGACGGATGCTGCTATTACTGCTCAACTGGTTAATGATAATCAAATTTCCGGTCAAGCCATGGCAGTAGCAGCCGGTCAAATACAAATCAGCCCTGATAAAGTGTTTGATGGTGTGGCATTTGCGCTAACCGATGTAACCGCTATTAACCCACCCACTGCTGAAGAACTGGCGCCCAAAACCGAATACAGTACACAGTTCAATGTAGGTATAACTGCAGCTACCGGTAATGCCGATACCCAGCAATACCATTTTGATGGCGAGTTCAATGCTCGAAATGAGCTCAATCGTTATACCATCGGCGCAGATTTTAACCGCGGGAAAGACAACGGCGAAACCATTGTTGATAACTGGACGCTGTACAGTAACTATGATCATTTCCTGTCTGAGAAATTATTCTGGAATAACTCGCTGACTCTGCAGCAAAACGATCTGCAGCAATTGAACTTGCGAACCGCCGTGAGCACTGGTATCGGTTATCAGTTTCATGATACTGATCAGCTGAAATTATCCGGAACCGTCGGTATCGGCTATATTTCTGAGAATTTTGAACTGGCGCCAAGTGAACAAACCATCGCCGGGCGGTGGAGCATCGACTACCAACATCAATGGTTTGAATGGTTACATTTTTTCCATGACCATGAAGGCCTGATCAGTGTCGAAAACACCGATGACTTTATCATTCGCTCGCGCACCGGTTTTCGTTATCCGATCAGTGAGCGCTTCACAGGTACGGCACAAATTAATTTTAATTATGACAACAGTCCCTCGCCGGGAACCCAAAAAGAAGATTTAATCTATATTTTGAGTTTGGGTTATCTTTGGGAATAACACAGCCTGCAGTTATTAATAACCCACCCGAACCATATTTTCTTAATCACGCTGAAAGCCTGTTTCTCGATGGTTTGCGCGGCTTGGCTGCGCAATTGGTATTAATTGGGCACGCTCTGGATTTTTTTTTAACCGCAATACCAGAGTGGCTGGAAACCTATCGGTTACAGGAATTCGGGGTAGTCATATTTTTTGTATTGTCCGGCTATCTGATTGCGTATAGCTGTGATCGAAAACAAAGCTGGAGCACAGGTAAATTCAGTGATTATCTGCGCTCCAGAGCAGTTCGGATTTATTCCACGCTGATCCCGGCACTGTTGTTGATCGCGCTGCTGGATGTATTTTTTACCGGTACATTTGCACAAGACTTCCCGATCGATTATTCACCCGGGACTGCTTTAATTAACCTGCTGCATCTGCAGGAATACCCAGCCACCCATTGGCCATTCTTCGGTTCCGGTTACCCACTCTGGTCATTATCGGTGGAATGGTGGCTGTATATGGGCTTTGGTGTGTGTGTTTTTCGAGATGCGTGGCGGCACTGGTACAGTTACCCGTTACTGCTGCTGGCGATTGGATCACTGCTGTATAACAGCACTTCCGGAAATGCCCCGGGCCTGGTATTGATATGGTTGCTGGGGGCGATAGGTTATTGGTTGGGTAAACCCGGAAAACGAGCCTCATCAACCACACTCATACTGATAGCCGCAATAACTGCGGTCGGCATTGGCTGGGAGTTCAGCGCTCCAAAAACAACCTCGGTGGCCTATCATCCGTTGGCGATGCTGGTAACACTTGTGCTGGTGCTGGTGAGTTTACATTGGTTCCGTTCATCACCAACCGCGAGCATCAACCGATTCATAGTTCGGGTGATCGAAGTGGCGGCCAATAGCTCATTCAGTTTATATTTACTGCATTTTTCTATACTGGCGGCACTTTACCCACTATACGGAAAACTGGCAGATGGTTACTTGATTCTGTTAGCGCTGGCAATTGCCAATCTGGTTGCGGTTATTTGCGCCAGTTGGTTTGAATGGCATTGGAGCCCAAATCGTGGGTTTTACCATGGTGGTAGAAGAACTGCTACCATATTTCGCCATAATGATTGAAGAAAAAAGTGAAATGATAATCAAGGAATGTTAATCATTTAAAAATGAGGTTAGAGAAAATGCGTATATTAATCAGTATTACTGCTGCTGCGCTGATCATCAGCAGCAGCGCCAGTGCAAATGACTCATCCACAGGCAATAAAGTCAAACTCATCAACTCTCGTATTGCTGCAGAAGATGCGCCGCGCCCTAATACCCTGAATGGCATGGAAGCACGAACAATTGATGGCACTAACAACAACCTGGCCAACCCAAACTGGGGGGCAGCTGATGAACAGTTATTGCGTATCGGGCCAGCAGATTACGCTGATGGCATATCTGATCCGTCCGGTGTTGGACGACCCAGTGCACGGGAAATCAGCAATACTGTGCACACCCAAACTTCTGACCGGCCAAACTCACTTGGCGCGTCTGATTACCTATGGCAATGGGGACAATTCCTCGATCACGATATCGACCTGACCGACCTTGCCGCGCCTGCCGAACCATTCAATATTGCGGTTCCTATGGGTGACCCGTTTTTTGATCCTGGTGCTACCGGCACCCAGGAAATCGCAATGGATCGTGCTGGATTCGACCCCGCCACCGGCACCGGTGCCGGCAACCCGCGTGAGCAGCTCAACAATATTACCGCCTACATCGATGCTTCCAACGTTTATGGTTCAGATCCCGTTCGCGCGGATACATTGCGCAGCAATGACGGCAGCGGCCGATTAAACACCAGCGCAGGTAATCTATTACCGTTCAATACCAGCGGCCTGCCCAATGCCGGCGGTACCGGCGCCGAGTTGTTTCTGGCTGGTGACGTACGTGTAAATGAACAACTGGGGCTGACCAGCATGCATACCCTGTTTATGCGGGAGCACAACCGGCTGGCGGCGCAGATTGCTGCTGATAACCCAGGCGCAACTGGTGATGAAATTTACGAAACTGCACGCGCCATAGTCGGTGCACAAATGCAGGTGATCAGCTACAACGAGTTCCTGCCATTGCTTTTAGGGCCGGGTTCACTATCAGCTTACACTGGTTATAGCCCAGCCGTTAACGCTGGTATCAGCAACGAATTTTCCACTGCTGCATACCGCCTGGGGCACACCATGTTATCCAGTCAAATCCAGCGACGCAGTGCGGTTAATGTAATGATTCCGGAAGGCCCACTGCCGCTGCGGGATGCTTTCTTTGCACCACAACGATTAAACGACGGTGGCATTGACCCAATCCTCAGAGGCTTGGCCGCACAGGATGCCCAGGATGTTGATGCGGCGATCGTCGATGATGTCCGAAATTTCCTGTTTGGCCCGCCAGGTGGCGGTGGTTTTGACCTGGCTTCACTGAATATCCAGCGGGGTCGTGATCATGGCCTTCCTGGTTACAACGACATGCGGGTTGCTTTTGGTCTGCCGGCAGTAGCCAGCTTTGCAGAAATCACCAGTGATGCTGCGGCCCAGGCGGCATTGGCATCGGCGTATGCCACAGTGGATGATATTGATCCCTGGACCGGCGCTTTGATTGAAGACGATCTACCCGGTGGCGGATTGGTAGGGCCATTGCTGAATGCCGTTTTGGTTGATCAATTCGAGCGACTGCGAGATGGTGATCGGTTCTGGTATCAGTTGGTCTTTAGTGGATCGGAATTGGCCGAACTGGGAAACACCACCCTGGCTGACATTATCCGCCGCAACACTGCTATCGGCGAAGAATTGCCTGATCTGGTATTTTTCTCGGGTTTGAATAACGCTCTGGAAGTTCCTGCTACCAGCCGCCTCGGCTTATTAATTATTGTATTGCTGATTATGTTTGCCGGCTGGGCTGGTTTGAATCGACGTGCTAACGGACAATTGAACTGACATGACTTATTTGGTGGGCAGATTAAAAACCACAACAGCGCTTGCAGGCCTGGCGCTGTTGCTCGCAGCCGGTTGCAGCGAAACCCAATTGAAACAATTCGGAAAGAATGCCGGCGAGAACTATCAATGTCACCAGGAAAATGCAAACCGTCCGGATTCGGCTCAACGTCAGGCGGAATGTAATCAACGACAACAACAGCGCGGCAATTAAATCTGGTAGCGGGTGGGGTCACCCTGCCCTGCTGCAACGAAGCCTTGCTGTCTGATCACGCAGGAATCACATTGCCCACAGGCCAGGCCATTTGCATCTGCCTGATAACAGGATATTGTTTCGGCATAATCAACACCCAGCGACATACCCTGCAAAATAATCTCGGCTTTACTTAGGTTAATCAACGGTGTGTGCACAGCCAGCTGCTGCCCTTGCACTGCTGCTTTGGTAGCAACCTGGGCCAAAGCTTCGAAGGCGGTAATAAACTCCGGTCGGCAATCCGGGTAACCAGAATAATCAACTGCTGTAACTCCAATAAATATGCTCCCGGCTGACAGCACTTCTGCATACCCTAAGGCCAGCGATAACATGATGCTGTTACGCGCTGGTACATACGTGACAGGAATATCCTGTGAATCACGGTCGGCATCAGGCACATCGATCTCAGCAGTTAATGCTGACCCGCCGATGGTACGCAAATCCAATTTCACCTGTTTGTGCTCAAATGCTCCCAATAACCGGCTGATTTGGGTGGCTGCAGTCAACTCAGATCGATGTCGCTGACCATAGTCCAAAGCAAGGGTGTAACATTGAAACCCTTGCTGCACGGCAATTGCCAATGTGGTTGCTGAATCCAACCCACCAGATAACAGCACAACTGCTTTGTCATTGGCAGCATTCATCGACCTGGCTGATCACCCCAGATTTGTTTGTGCAACTGCATTTGCATACGCACCGATAATTGTTCCGTGAGAATCCATTCTGCTAGTTCAACAGGTTGAATCTGCCCGAAGCTGGGGGAGAAAAAGACCATGCCGGTTTCATCCAATCGATACTGCCTCACTTTGTCCGTAGCCCAGTCAAAATCTGACCGGCTGCAGATGACAAATTTGATTTGATCCTTATTATCCAGGTGTTGCAGATTTTCCCATAAATTTCGGCTGGCTTCACCGGAATCCGGGGTTTTTAAATCCAGCACTTTGATCACCCTCGGATCGACATCAGCCACCGGCATTGCCCCACTGGTTTCCAAACTGACTGTAAACCCGGCCTCACACAAGCGTTGCAACAACAACAAACATCGCGGCTGTGCCAGCGGTTCTCCACCAGTGACACAGACATGTCGACATTGATAACCGGTAACCTGTCTCAGAATTTGATCAAAGCTTAGCCATTGCCCACCGGTAAAAGCATAAGTGGTGTCACAATAAACGCAACGTAGTGGACAGCCTGTTAACCGAATGAATACTGTCGGCCAGCCCACCAGGCTGGATTCGCCTTGCAGGGAATAGAATATTTCAGTGATTTTCAGTTGCTCAGCACGTGCCTTTGAGACCTGCTCAACCTGATCTATCGATGGCATTAAAGCAGTGCTGGGGTCAGAAATGACCTTCCAGGCGCATGTTCCTGAGACGGCTTTCCGCTAACCTTGACAAGGTGGTTTCCGGATACTGTGCTTTCACCTGCTCCAACGCAGCGCGTGCCTGCGGCCATTCTTTTTTCTCATAATGGCTGTAGCCGATCTTCAGTAACGCATCAGCCGTTTTGGAACTGTCATGGTAGTTACTCAACAAGCCGTTAAACGCATTCAAGGCTAAATCATAATTTCCAGCAGCATAAAAAGATTCACCCAACCAATACTGTGCGTTGTCGGCGTACTCGCTGTTTGGGTAAAGCTCGATAAAATCCAGGAAAGCCTGGGCAGATTCAGCGTAACGCAAGTCTTTGAGTGCAGAGAAAGCATTGTCATAACCCGCTTTTTCTTCGGCAGGTGAAGCCGCTACCACAGCTGCACTGCTGGTCGTTGGTAAGGGAACGCTGGTCACAGTACGTTGTACAACCAATGGTTGCCGTACTTCTGGCACGTCCTGCCCAATTTGTGGTTGTTCAGGAGCACTGCTAACAGACGCCGTAGTATTGGCATTGTCGGCAACAATATTATTTCCGGCAGCAATACCAGTACTGGCTTGTGTCAAACGCTGATCCAGGTCCAGGTATTGATCACGCTGGCGACGTTTCAGGTTTTCCAGCTCAAACGCCTGTTGCTCCACCAAGCCACGCAATTCCCGGATTTCATCCTGTAATTGCTGTAGCTGATAGACCAGTTGCGTATCAGAACCGCTTTGAGCAAAGCCATTAACACTGGCAGCCAAAAACGCCATGGCCAATGAGACACTGGCCAGGCTATAACGAGACATTATTTTTTTCATGTATTATCGGGTTCTACCCGTTAATCAATTATCTTGCAGTATAGACAATCTCAACACGCCGATTGTTCTGCCAACAAGTTTCCGTGCTTTGATTACAGGTCGGACGTTCCTCACCATAACTGACCACTTCCATTTGATTGCTGCCTGCACCACTGGCAGACATTGCAGATTCAACCGAATTGCCGCGACGCTCAGCCAGACCCAGGTTATATTCACGGGTACCGCGTTCATCTGCATGACTTTCCAGCACGACCCGGGCGCTGCCATTGGCGCGTGCATATGCGGCATGCGCAGACAACGTGTCACGGAACTCAGGGCGAATCACAGAACGGTCAAAATCAAAATAGATGACACGACGACTCAGTAAACTATCAGGGTTATCCAGATTACGTGGATCTGAATAATCACGTGGATCAACAGCGTTTGTTTCCACTGCTGGTGGCGGGGTTGTATTGGTTGGAGGCTGAGCGGTTGGCTCATCTCTTGTTTCTTGTTTACATGCTGCTACCAGCAGAATCAAACTAGCTGCTAAAAGCAGACGTACGGGGAACTTCATCAGAACTCCTCCTGTGAGAAATACGGTTGTTAATCAAATATCCAGGGCTTATCTTACCAGGGGTGACCACGCAGGTTCCCTGACATCTCCTTCACTGGTCACCAGTCGCTGTCGGACGTTACCATCGACAGACACCGCGTATAATACGCCTTTGCCATTTTCTTTGCTGGCATACAACACCATACTACCATTCGGCGCAAAACTGGGTGACTCATCCAAGCGACCGTCAGATAATACACGTAATCGCTGGTTTTCGCGATCAAAAACTGCAATTTGGTAAATATTTTCATTACCATAAGTGGTCGCCAACAGTTTGCCGTCTGGAGATAAGCTGGCTCGGGCATTGTATTCTCCTTCCCAGGTAACCCGCTGTGGATCCCCGCCGCGTGGAGAAATGCTATATACCTGAGGCTTGCCGCCACGATCACTGGTAAACAATATCTCACTGCCATCCTGGTTCCAGGTAGGCTCGGTATCAATTGCCCAATGCTGGGTTAACTGCCTGAAACGCCCGGTTTGCAGATCCAGAATATTGATTTCGGGGCTACCGGAACGGGACAGGGTTAGTGCTATCTGTGAGCCATCCGGTGAAAAAGACGGTGAGCCGTTAATGCCTTTAAACTCTGCCAGCACCCGATTTGCGCCGGTGAAAATGTTTTGCATAATAACCGTTGAATTACCCCGCGCAAATGACACATACGCCAGCTGAGTGCCGTCCGGCGACCACGCCGGTGATAATAATGGCTGGCCATCAATCACAATCGCCTGCTGGCCAAAGCCATCCGAGTCTGCAATAACCAATTCATAACGACTGTCATCGCCGAGACCGGTTGATACTACAAAAGCCACCCTGGTGGCAAACGCGCCCGGCGTACCGATCAGCGTTTCAAATATCTGATCAGCAATTTTGTGTGCTCCAAAACGTAAATCTCCTACCCCGATGACCAATTCCTGACCCAACAGTTGCTCACCGGTATTCACATCAAACAACCAATATCTGGCCAGGTAACCTCCAGTTGGGGAATCTACAATCTGACCCATCGCTACCGCATCAACCTTCAGCAACCGCCAGGTACCGAAACGCAGGTCCACTGGATCACTGGGGCGTTCAATCATATCTTCACTGGCCAGTGGTTCAAACAAACCGGAACGATACAGGTCAGCTGAAACAATATCGGCAATACCGGTAATTGGTTCGGGATCTGATGCGTCCCAGCTGAACGGGACAACTGCCACCGGCAGGGCATCAACACCGGTTTTGACAATTTCTATTTCCAATTCCGCCCACGCACTGTTATGCATAAGCGATGCAATCGCAACCAATATGAATACCAAGTATTTATTCAACACAGACTCCAGTTTGTTCTTTCTAAATCATCATTAAACAGCGATCAACATAGGCACAAACAAAGGCACGTCAAAGGTTAAACCTCGATTGTGCAGAAATGATGTGTTTTGTATGCGCATCAATTATCCCTGTTACTGAATATGAATGTAATATCACGTTCAAATACTTCTTCAAAGCCACGATAAGGCAAATCATCACGTTTGACAGCAGCAATAATCGATCGTTGTGTTGCCGAATCTGCATTACACGGGCTGGTGATAACCGCATCGATCACTTCCCCTCCAGGAATCTGCACAATCCGGATTGCACATACAATTTGATCAACCACACTGGGTGGCCTGATCCAGGCCGCCAGAACTGTCGCTTGAATAGCCGACTGATATTGCTCTCGCAAGGTACCAATCCGGCCTGCATTAGCGGCCACCTGCGCAGCTGCCTGCCGTTCAGCTTCTAATTGTTCTTCGCGGCGAATTTCATCTTCACGACGCTGCTGATCATCGAGTTGCTGTAAGCGTTGTTGCTCGAGCTCACGACGTCGCTCCGCCTCTTCCCGCTGTTGTCTGATTTGCTCCAGTTCACGCTGCCTGCTGGCTTCTTGTTCACGTTGACGTTGCTGTTCAGCCAGGCGGTGGGTTTCCAGTTCCTGACGGCGGCGCTCCGCTTCATCCGCTTGTTGGCGTTGTAGCTCTGCCTGCCGGTCACGCTCTGCCTGCTCTGCTTGCTGACGCTCACGTTGTTCCTGCTCCGCCTGTTGGCGGTCAACTTGCTCCTGTTGTTGCCGTTCGCGTTCCAGCCTGGCCTGTTCATCACGATCACGCTGCTGCTGCAAGGCTTCATCACGTTGCTGAGCACGACGTTCGCGCTCCAACCGTTGTTGCTCAGCCCGCACTGCCTGATCACGTTGCTCACGAACTTGATTCATTTGTTGCTGAAACTGATTTATGTCCACCACCCGGGCTTCAATATTCAATCCGGTACGATTCGGGCGACGTGTTGAAGTCCAATCCCAGGCAGCAAACAACATCGCTGCAACCAATAATAAATGCACAACCAGCGAGCCGAGGATGGCATTACGCCATTCAGTATCCACGTGCATATCCGTCGATATCCGAAGCCCGGTATTTAATTTTGAACCGTTTCCAACGGATCACTCATCAAACCTACCCTGGTCACACCGGCCTCCTGTAGCAACACCATCGCTTGATAAACCTGCCCGTAGTTGGCCTGGGTATCTCCACCAACCAGCACTTCCAACTGCGGGTTGCGACGGACAAATGCAGCCATCTGTTGAATCAGTGTTTCCGGATCAATCAATTCACCACGGCCATCTGTATTCAAAAACAAATCGCCATTTTCAGTCACTGTGACCATCACCACACTTTCCTGGGCTTCGGTTTCCAATGGTTCAGCAGCCGATTGCGGCAGCTCAATTTCCACTCCAAGGTTCAATAATGGCGCGGTAATCATGAAAATCACCAATAACACCAACATGACGTCGATATATGGAACCACATTAATTTCAGACATTGGCTTGCGGCGTTTGCGTAGGCTATGCATGTCGGTTCAGCCTTCCGAACCGTGGCTTTGCCGCTCAAGAATAGCGGTAAATTCTTCCGTGAAGTTTTCGTAACGCACCGCCAGCCGTTCAACCTGATCGGAAAACCGGTTATAGGCAATAACAGCAGGAATAGCAGCGAATAAACCCATCGCTGTGGCGATCAGTGCTTCCGAAATACCCGGTGCCACCATCGCAATAGTGGCTTGCTGTGCTGCCCCCAGAGCCCGGAATGAGGTCATAATTCCCCAGACAGTACCGAACAACCCTACATAGGGGCTGGTTGATCCCACCGTTGCCAGGAAGCTGAGGTGGTGCTCCAGCCGATCCATTTCACGCGTAGCAACCACCCGCATACCCCGCTGAGCGGCGGCTACGATAGCTTCAGCACTGGCCTTGCGCTCACGCATGCGGGCAAACTCTTTGTAACCGGCTTCAAATACCCGCTCCAGGCCGGAATGTGCCCGGTCACCTCTCACCAGTCCATCGTACAATCTGGATAATTCCGAACCGGACCAGAAACTCTCTTCAAAGTCTTCCGCGTGTTCGCTGGCGCGATTAAGCATAAAGCGCTTCTTGAAGATCACCATCCAGGAAACAACAGACGCCACCAGTAACAGCAACAGCACCGCCTGCACCAACAGGTCGGCGCCCAGAATCAGCTCCAGAATATCCAATTCATTTTGCATAGAATTTCCTTCAGACAGTGTGCCTAATTAATTGTACTTTCAAGTTTATCTTTGATACTGCCCGGAATACGGACCGGAACAAAACTGCTGGCAGTGAGACATGCCGCATAGACATCAGCACTAGCAATGAGTTCGTTGGTATCTGCTGTCACCGAGCCTTGATTACAGCGGTAAATATGCTGTTTGAATTGCATACTGGCTGCGCCGAACGTTATCGGGATAACACTGACCTGCAATTGATTATCCAGCCGTGCTGCCCTTACAAAATCGATTTCCATCCGATGAATGGCAAAAACCAGATCAAGTTCCTGCTTCAGCAGGCTCTGATCAAAACCCAGGCTACGCAACCATTCGGTACGCGCACGTTCAAAAAAATTGACATATTGGCCATGATAAACCACCCCACCGGCGTCAGTATCTTCCCAATAAACACGTACCGGGATGTTAAAATTCTTTGCCTCATTCATTCGTAAATAAACCGCTGCCTGAACCACTGGGCGGTTTTAACCCCAATAATTGCCAAGCCCTGGGTGTAGCCATCCGTCCTCGTGCAGTCCGACTGAGATAACCCTGCTGTATCAAATAAGGTTCGATCACATCTTCCAGTGTTCCGCGTTCCTCGCTGAGCGAAGCAGCCAAACTGTCGATACCTACCGGCCCACCGGCAAACACATCAATTAAAATCTGTAGCAAGCGCCGATCCATAGCATCAAAGCCACGTTCGTCAACCTGCAGCAATTCCATACCTGCTGCGGCTATTTGTACGGTTATGACCCCATCCCCTTTCACTTCTGCGTAATCTCTGACTCTGCGCAGCAGCCGATTGGCTATGCGTGGCGTACCCCGTGAACGCCTGGCAATTTCACTCGCACCGTCAGGCTCAATCGGGACATTGAGAATACCTGCAGAGCGGGTCACTATTTGTGTCAGCTCTTGAGCAGAATAAAATTCCAATCGTTCGACAATTCCAAAACGATCACGCAATGGTGAGGTCAGCAAACCGGCTCGGGTAGTGGCCCCAACCAATGTAAACCGTGGTAAATCCAGCTTGATCGAGCGTGCCGCAGGCCCCTCACCGATGATAATATCAAGCTGAAAATCTTCCATCGCCGGATACAAGACTTCTTCAACCACAGGTGACAGTCGGTGTATTTCATCCACAAACAAAACATCACCCGGTTGCAGGTTGGTTAAAATTGCCGCCAAATCACCGGCCCGTTCCAGCACCGGGCCCGAAGTCTGCCGAATAGCCACATCCAACTCGTTGGCTATTACATGTGCCAACGTGGTTTTACCCAATCCGGGTGGTCCGAAAATCAACACATGATCTAATGCTTCACGGCGTTGCCGAGTAGCCTGGATATAAATTTCCAACTTTTCACGCATCACCGGCTGACCGATATATTCAGCCAGACTTTTGGGCCGCAGGGATAATTCAGCCGCCAGTTCATCAGCCGTACCAGCCGGTTCCAGAATGCGCTCGGAAGCGGTATAAAACTCAGCCATCATTGGTGTCCATTAACGGCTGCCCGCCTGTTGCAATGCTGCGCGAATAATCGCTTCAGCCGTCATCTCATCATTGGCCACGTGTTTAATCAAAGCCTGTGCTTCCACTGGCTTATAACCCAGTGCTTCCAGTGCATGGCGGGCTTCGGCTCTGGGACCTGCTACAGTCGCTGTTAATCCGGGGCTGCCAGCAACTTCACTGTCACCAAGCTTATCCCGCAGTTCCATCACTAACCGTTCAGCGGTTTTTTTGCCCACCCCGGATATACGGGTCAACGCAGTTACATCGGCAGCCTGGATCGCACCGGTAAATTCAGCAGGATTCATACCGGATAAAATTGCCAATGCCATTTTGGCCCCTACACCACTGATTTTTAACAAGCTTCGAAACAGTTGCCGTTGTCCAGGTTGGATAAAACCATACAGGTTATGGCTGTTTTCGGTGATTTGCTGATGTATCACAAGGGTGACTTGCTGGCCGGCGTCCGGCAATTCTCCAAACAGTGATAGTGGCACTTCAACTTCATAGCCAACCCCATTGACATCAACCAGAATCTCTGGTGGCTGCTTGCTCAACAACACCCCGTACAAGCGGCCTATCATATCCAGCCGACCATCATGAGGCGATTTGCGCCAGCCGCTGTCTGGTTTCAGTGTGATGTTGATCACACAGTGCCACAGCCAGTGCATCTGCAGCGTCAGGTGGGATTTTATCTTGTAAATTCAGCAATACTCTCACCATATGCTCAACCTGGGCTTTATCAGCATGCCCCCGGCCAACCAATGCTTTTTTAACAGCATTAGGGGAATATTCAGCCATCTCCATCCCAGCTTGCATAATCGCGCAGATGGCTGCGCCGCGCGCCTGCCCCAACTTCAAGGATGATTCTGCATTTTTGTTGACAAAAACTTTTTCTACTGCGGCCCGGTGAGGCCGGAATTGTTCCACAGTGATTGAAATTTCACGAAATATCTCACCGATACGCTGGGGGAATTCACCTGCAGTTGTGCGTATGGTGCGGTAATGCAAACAAAACGCCTGACCACCGGCACAGTCGATCACACCGACCCCGGTATAACGTGAACCAGGATCAATACCCAAAATACGTAACACGGGTAACCCATTGGGTTGGATTAATCATTCCAGGCTGCTTCCGGTATATCTGCATTGGAATAAACGTTCTGTGTGTCATCCAAATCTTCCAGCACATCCAGCAGCTTGACCACTTTCCGACCAGCTTCTTCATCCAATTCCACTTCGATACTGGCTCGCATAGTAATTTCGGCGTTTTCAGGTTCCAGACCAGCATCAATCAAAGTCTGCTTGACCTCGATATAAGTCTCTGCCGTGGCATGCACTTCAATCGAGTTGTCGTCAGCACTGATAATATCTTCAGCACCCGCTTCCAGGGCCGCTTCCATGATACTGTCTTCATCACTGCCGGGGGGATAATTGAGCACACCCAGTTTATTGAACAAATAAGCGACTGATCCATCCGTACCCAAGTTGCCATTGTGCTTATTGAATGCATGACGTACATCAGAAACCGTACGATTCCTGTTATCAGTCAAACACTCCACCAAAATCGCGACGCCGGCCGGACCATAACCTTCATAACGAATTTCTTCATATTCGACACCTTCCAACTCACCGGTTGCTTTTTTGATAGCCCGTTCAATGGTGTCCTTGGGCATATTTGCGCCGTTGGCTTTATCAACGGCAAGCCGTAAAGACGGATTGCTGTCCAGATCACCACCGCCCTGACGCGCTGCCACATTGATTTCACGAATCAACCGGGTAAACACCTTCCCGCGCTTGGCATCAACTGCTTTTTTGCGGTGTTGGATATTCGCCCACTTACTATGTCCTGCCATAAAATTTCTTAGCTAAGTCAAAAAGGGTATTTTAACAGTTCCAGTCGACCTTGGGAGTTACTCATCGGTAACGCTTTTATCAGACACCGGGAAACAGCTTAAGACATTGTAATGGCAGGCTTCCAGACATAATAACCAGTGTTCTTTCAATATTATTATAGTGATTCAGATCACATGTTTGTTCTCCAAAACCAATCATGGTTGTGGACAATGCGTGCCTATAACCACTAGTGGCAACCCTGAACCCGTCGTTATAATATTAAAAGAACCTTAGAGAATATCCGCAACAATGCTAATGAACCCATGGTTTATCGTGCTGCTGGCACTTGCCTATGTGCTGGTGTTGTTTGCGATCGCCTATTTTGCGGATAACAGCCCAAAAGCTTCATTGCTACACAGAGTCACCCCCTGCATTTATCCTTTAACACTGGCCGTATATTGTACTTCCTGGACATTTTTTGGCGCAGTTGGTACTGCCGCTAAAAGCGGCTGGGATTATTTACCGATTTACCTGGGACCGATGCTGGTGATGCTGTTTGGTTATGACCTGCTCCGGCGCATGATCGGTATCAGCAAAGCTCACCGAATTACTTCAATTGCTGATTTTATTGCGTTCCGTTATGGCCGAGACCGGATGCTGGCCTTGCTGGTCACCATCGCTTCTGTGATTGGCTCCATCCCTTACATCGCCTTACAGCTCAAGGCCGTTACCACTGGATTCATGACCATTACCGAACATCATGGTGTTGAACAGGCTTTACCGTCCAGTATGACCGCACTGATTTTAACCATGGTGCTGGCTTTATTCTCTATCTTGTTCGGGGCACGCAATCTGGATGCCAGTGAGCATCATCGGGGAATGATGTGGGCGATTGCTTTTGAGTCCATGATCAAACTCTTGGCATTCATTGCAATCGGCCTGTTTGTGATGTTTCAGGTAATGGATGGGCCGGGCCATTTTGTGGAGCTGATGCAGCTGGATATAAAGCATAACCAACGGTTTACCGGATGGAATCTGGATACTGGTTTCATGGTCAACACCTTGATCGCCATGACCGCAATGATTTGCCTGCCACGCCAATTTCATGTGGCAGTGGTGGAAAACAAATCAATAGCTGATTTACGTCGAGCACGTTGGTCGTTTCCATTGTATCTGCTGATTTTCAGTTTTTTTGTCTTGCCAATTTCAATGGGTGGTTTGTTGTTGTTCTCCGGCCAACAGGTTAACCCTGACAGTTACGTGCTGGCGATTCCACTGGCGCTGAACAATGATGCAATGACATTGATTGCTTTTTTGGGTGGCTTCTCTGCAGCAACCGGGATGGTGATCGTAGCTACTGTGGCCTTAGCGACCATGATCAGTAACGATCTGGTGATGCCTTTACTATTGCGCAGCCGAGGCCTGGTCAATCGCAGCCAACATGACATCAGCCGAATTTTGATGATGGTCAGGCGAATCTCAATACCCTCGATTGCGATAATTGCCTATATTTATTACCTGCAGATAGAACACAATGAATCGTTGGCCGCAATTGGACTGTTGTCGTTTTCGGCAGTAGCTAACTTCGCTCCGCCATTGGTAATCGGTATGTATTGGCAACGCACCAGCCGTCTGGCAGCCCGGGCGGGATTGACGGTTGGTTTCTCGGCATGGTTTGTGGTGCTGTTTTTACCCTCACTGGTAGACATCCAGCAACCGTTGCACGCTATTGCCAGCCTGCCTTTATGGCATGAGTTACAACACGCGTTAGCGTATAGCGAATTCAGCACCCGGGTCGGCATTTCACTACTATTGAACAGCCTGACCGTGCTTATCTTTACAGCATTGAATCCTGATTCAGGCAAACCGGAAGAATTGCATAAGGAAAGTCGGAATACTGTCCCACATCAATCAGACCAGGGCTTGATTAAAGTTGATGAGCTTAAATCAGTCATTTCACAATTTATTGGTAAAGATCGCGCGCACAGTGCGTATGCATCATACCTCGGTAATGACAACCACCACTCAGAAAATCAATTGGCGACGCCTGCCCTGATCCAGTTCACCGAACGGTTGTTGGCAGGCTCTATTGGCACGGCTTCGGCAAGAACGGTATTAACAGTTGCACTACAACGTCAGGGTCTGGGCGCAGACGATGCCATGCAACTGCTTGACCAAACCTCACGTGCCGTCAGGTTCAACCGCCGCATTATGGAAACCACACTGAACAATATCAGTGAAGCTGTATGCGTGGCAGATGAAAATATGCAGTTGATTGGCTGGAATGTGCGTTTTGAACAACTGTTCCAGTTCCCGGATGGTATCCCTTATCAGGGTCAGCCGATTGTGGAATTGTTGCGCTACAGCGCTGAAAACGGTTTCATGGAGGAGACCAATAGTACTGTAGCGCAACGGATCAGCCGACGGATGCGGCAAATGCGCCATGGCGAGTACTATCGCAAAACACGTTACTGGCCGGATGGCCGAGTGATTGAAATTCAAGGTGTGGCAATGCCGGACGGTGGGTTTTTGACCACATTTACCGATATCACTGTCTATAAACGCACTGAAGAGGCACTACGTGAAAGCGAGCAAAGTGTCAGGCTTTATACTGATAACGCACCTGCGATGCTCAGTTATGTCGATAGCGATATGGCGGTGCGCTTTGCCAATCGCGCTTATGCTGATTTCTACGGCCGCCCGATGCAACAAGTGATCAATAACAAACTTGGTAAGTTATTGGGCGTTGAAGATTACAGCCGTTGTTTACCGCAAATAATGAACGCGCTTGATGGAACACGCCAGGAATACGAGGATGAATTTGTTCGTTACGATAACGAACACGTCTATTTGCTGATCACCTATATCCCCGATATCGATGAACACCGCCAAGTACGTGGCTTTTTTGGTGTATTGCAGGATATTTCGCAACGCCGTAAAGCCGAGTTGGCGGTCGAGGATGCCAATGTCATGCTGGAACAGCGCGTATTTGAACGCACCAGCGAATTGGAACAGATCAATACTCAACTGATCGCCGCCCGTGAACAAGCCGAAGCTGCCAATCAGAGTAAAACCCGTTTTCTGGCCGCCGCCAGCCATGACTTACTGCAACCCATGAATGCAGCCAGATTATTTGTCTCTGTGATGCAGCAACAGCGTGCCCATCTGGACAGTTCTCACCAGGATTTATTGGATCGTATTGATAACAGCCTGGATGCTGCTGAGGAATTACTGACTGGGCTATTGGATATTTCCAAGCTCGACTCAGGCTACACCCAACCCAACATAGCTGTTTTTTCTATAGAGACACTGTTCAAAAAGCTGGTTAAACAATTTGCGCCCTTATGTGAAGGCAAACATATCCAACTTCGTGTTGTCTGCCATACTTTTTGGATACAAAGTGACCAGCAGTTACTGCAGAGAATAGTACAAAACCTGCTGGCCAATGCCATTCGTTATACCACCCACGGCGGTATCTTATTAAGCTGCCGGCAACGCGGCGAGGATGTTGAAATTGGCGTGTGGGATACCGGCGTCGGCATTGCTGAACAAGATCAGTCAAAGATTTTCGCCGAATTTCATCGGTTGGATGATGGTAAACGTATGGCTGAAAAAGGTCTGGGCCTGGGCCTGGCAATAAGCGAGCGTATGGCAAAAGTGCTTGGACATAAACTAGGGGTAACTTCAAAGCTTGGCCGGGGCAGCCATTTCTGGCTGCGTGCTCCACGCGCTGAACCGTTACCTCGACCAGATAGAGAACCTGTTAATGAGCTGGGCAGCTCACACAACCCGTTACAGAACCTGGGTGTGTTATGCATTGATAATGAAGTCGAGATATTGCATGGCATGGAGGCGCTGCTGAGTGGCTGGGGCTGCCAGGTGCACACTGCAATTGATTATCTGGATGCCCAAGGGCAGTTGGATCAGGATAACAGCATTGATTTTATCCTGGCGGACTACCACCTGGCTCCGGATAAAAACGGTGTAGATCTGGTTACCAATCTGAAGCGGCGATATGGTGCTCACCTGCAAGCCATTATTATAACTGCTGATCGCTCGCCGGAAATTGAAAATAAAGTCAGTAATTGCAAATTCGGACTATTACAAAAGCCTGTCAAGCCTGCTGCATTGCGAAGCTTAATGCGAAATATGCTACGTGACCTGATCGATCCCGGATAAGCAATAATCTAATAACTGAGCTTTAATGGCGGCGCTACCGCCAACTGATTAGCAACCAATACCGCTTGGGTTCGATTGGTTACACCCAGTTTGCGCATAATCGCCGTGACGTGCACTTTAATGGTTGCTTCAGACACATTCAATTCATGAGCGATCTGTTTATTCAGCATGCCTTTTGAAATCATGCCCAGAACCCTGAATTGCTGTGGCGTTAGTTGCTGCATGCGTTGCGCCAGTTCAACCTCGGAAGGGCTTCGCCCGGTCACATCATTATTGGCAACTTCAGGCGGCACCCAAACATCTCCACGCAGTACGGTGTTGATTGCATCTAAAATAATTTCGACTGATGAAGATTTTGGAATAAAGCCGGCAGCACCATGTTCTATCGAGCGCTGAATAATATTGGGGTCCTCATTTGCAGACACCATAATCACAGGTAATTCTGGTGCTCGCTTGCATAAATACAACAAGCCAGAGAAACCCTGCATCCCAGGCATATGCAAATCAAGCAACACTAAATCAACATCCGAGCGGCTCTGGATTACACGTTCCAGACTGTCAAAATCTTTGGCTTCGATAAACTCAATGTCAGGATGTAATTGTTTAAGTGCTTGCTGAATAGCGCTTCGAAACAATGGGTGATCATCGGCTACGATGACTCGTTCTGGAATTGGTTGCATGAAATATGTCCCCGGACATGGTTTATTATTATAGTGTGTATTGACCATCTAATTCACCTTAGCAGCAACCAACTCTGCCACTACTGAGGGATCTGCTAAAGTGGATATATCACCAAGATCATCTGTGTCATCAGCGGCGATCTTGCGTAATATCCTCCGCATAATCTTACCAGAACGGGTCTTAGGCAGACCAGCAGCCCATTGTAATCGGTCTGGAGTTGCAATCGGGCCGATCTGCTGACGTACCCATTTTGTTAATTCCTGATCCAGCTCGGCACTTTGCCTTACCCCCCTAAGCAGGGTGACATATGCGTATATCCCCTGTCCCTTAATACTGTGTGGATAACCGACCACTGCCGCTTCCGCCACTTTCGGATGCGCAACCAAAGCACTTTCAATTTCAGCTGTACCGATCCGATGCCCGGAGACATTCAATACGTCATCAACCCGCCCGGTTATCCAATAATAATTGTCAGCATCTCGCCGGGCGCCATCACCAGTAAAATAATAACCGGCAAACTTGGAGAAATATGTTTCCAGAAAACGCTGATGATCACCATAGACAGTGCGCATCTGGCCCGGCCAGCTATCGCAAATCACCAGGTTACCTTCCGCCTCCCCTTCCAGCACTTGACCTTCTGCATCCAGCAACGCAGGTTGAATACCAAAGAAAGGCCTGGTTGCAGAACCCGGCTTCAGTTCGGTTGCACCTGGTAACGGTGTGATTAATATGCCACCGGTTTCAGTCTGCCACCAGGTATCAACTATTTGACAACGGCTGTCACCAACCACGTGGTAGTACCATTCCCATGCTTCAGGATTGATTGGCTCACCGACGCTGCCCAGCAATCTTAACGAGCTTCGCGAAGTGGCCTTTACCGGTGCATCACCTTCACGCATCAAAGCCCTGATTGCAGTTGGAGCGGTGTAACAAATATTGACCTGATGCTTGTCACAAATCTGCCAAAAGCGGCTGGCATCCGGATAATTGGGTACGCCTTCAAACATGAGTGTGGTGGCTGCGTTGGCCAGAGGCCCATAAACTATATAACTGTGCCCGGTAACCCAGCCCACATCAGCCGTACACCAGTAAATATCACCTGGATGGTAATCAAATACATAACGGTGTGTCAGCATTGCATACAGCAAATACCCTGCCGTTGTATGTAATACACCTTTAGGCTTACCCGTGGAACCGGAGGTATACAAAATAAACAATGGGTCTTCAGCATTCATTACTGCTGGAGGACATCGGTCACTAACCTGTTGTTCTGCCTCATGAAGCCACACGTCACGTTCACGCTGCCAGTTGATGTGATGGTTACAGTGCTTTACCACCAATACGTTTTTGACCAACTCACCGGCACCAGGCAATTTAAGTGCAGCATCTACGTTATCTTTTAAAGGTATGCGCTTCCCACCTCGGACCCCGGCATCGGCGGTGACCAACCATTCACTTTGGCAATCAATGATTCTGCCGGCTAATGCTTCCGGCGAAAAACCACCAAAAACCACCGAGTGGACCGCCCCAATCCGTGCGCAGGCCAGCATGGCATACGCAGCTTGAGGGATCATAGGCATATAAAGGGTCACACGGTCACCTTTTTTGACCCCCATTTGCAGCAGCACATTGGCTAACCGGCAGACAGAATCATGCAACTCCTGATAGTTGATGTGAAGCTGAGTATCCGGATCATCACCTTCCCAAATAATGGCAGTCTGGTTGGCTTTATCCGGCAGATGCCGGTCAATACAGTTGTAGCATAAGTTCAGTTCGCCATCAGCAAACCAGCGGATATGCAGATCTTCACTGGCGTACGATACATCTTTGATCCGGGAAAATGGTTTGACCCAATCCAAATGCTGCAACGCCTGCTCCGACCAGAAGGCCTCACTGTCTTCTATGGAACGTTGATATAAGGCGTTATACTGATCCTCATTCAACCAGGCACGCTGTTGCACGGATACAGGGACGGGATATCGTTTTGTCACACTACACCTGTTACTGGCTATTAACTTCTCTATTGTATTTGCATGTTGCAAACAATGCTGTGAACATCACTCTCTGGTGATTAGACCCTGCACAAGCTCAAAGCAAAATGCGACCATAGGCTTACAGCTGAACGTTTCAGCCATTAACAACATACAAAGTCACTATTAAAATCTGCCATTTTTCAAAAATTTCGACGTTTCTTCTGCAACCCTTGCAGATACCACCATTTGAGTATGGGTAACCGGTAATATGATGTGATCGGCAAGGCCTGCTATCTGGGTTTCCTTGACCAATACAGTACCATCATTGGCATCCAGCAGTCTGCCAGTAATACGACCGATACCCAATGGTTTGTTACCTGCAATCATGCCGACCTGGCGCCCGACCGGCAATTCAGGAAACCCATCGCACAAAACCCCGACACTGCGCCCCAATGTTGGTCGCAACAGACTTTGCTCACCAACACGGCGCGCTACATGGCTGCCGCCTAACGGCGTACCCAACAGTACCACTTTGCCAGGGCTAGTAATTTTGTGCTCCACCAGCATCCGCAAAATCAACAACCCTCCCAGACTATGACCTACAAAGTGTAACTCCTGTGCCGTGGATGCATCTGCAAATGCCCGTAATGCCTGAGCATTACGGGCAAAAGACTGGCTGATGGTCGGATAGGAAAACACCCGCACATGCCAACCACGATCACGCAAGCGGCTTGCCAGCATTGCCATGCCAATACCGTGGTACCACAACCCATGCACCAGGATGATTTCAGAATTCACCGCCATTCCAGATAGTCAGATATACAGCTGTCAGGTTAGCACCAAGGCTATGCAGTTTCTGCAGCCGGTTCAGGGTAAAGCTCATCCAACGGAATCGAACGCCCGTGCTCAACCACAATTCGAGCATGTTTGCGGCGCAAGCCACGTGGCTCCTTAACCCCGCAGGAATGGGCAATAATTCCAACTTCTTTTTTCATGTTATTGGCATAATAAGCCACCCGCTCAAACTTCTTCTCCGGCACCAGGCCACCTTGTAATTTCTTATTGTGGGTGGTAATGCCGGTGGGACAGGTGTTTTTATTGCATTGCAGGGCTTGAATACATCCCAGCGAAAACATGAAACCTCGGGCACTGTTAATGAAGTCTGCGCCCATACACAACGCCCAGGCCACCATCGTCGGCGTAATCAGTTTACCGGAGCAAATTACCCTGATTCGGTCCCGCAAACCATGGAGTTTAAGTTTATCCACCACAATCGGTAGGCTTTCACGCAATGGCAACCCAACATCGTCCATCAATGGCATGGGAGCTGCACCTGTACCACCATCTGCACTATCGATAGTAATAAAATCCGGCGCTGACTGTTCTCCGCGCTGTTTTATTTCAGCACATAAGTCATCCAACCAGCTGCTCTGCCCAATCACGGCTTTGATACCAGTGGGTATACCGGTCACCTTCCGCACCCGTGCAATCATATCCAGCAAATCTCCAATGCTGTTGATTTCAGGATGTCGATTAGGACTGATTGAATCATGACCTTCAGGAATGCCGCGGATTCCAGCAATGGTCTTAGTCACTTTCTCACCAGGTAAAATACCGCCTTTACCGGGTTTCGCCCCCTGACTGAGCTTAATTTCAATCATCCGTACCTGCTCATGCGCAGCAATTACCCGCAGCTTGTCATCGCTTAGCTTCCCATGTTCATCACGCACACCATACTTCGCAGTGCCTATTTGGAAAACAACATCACAGCCACCTTCCAGATGATAGGGCGATAAACCGCCTTCACCTGTATTCATCCAAATATTCGCTTTTTTAGCGCCATGCGACAATGCCCGCACCGCGGGAGTGGACAGCGCGCCATAGCTCATGCCTGAAACATTAAAAAATGAAGGTGCCTGGTAGGGTTTATCCGCATATGGCCCAATCATCATAGGTTGCGCTTTGAGCGCGTCTTCATCTAAGGTTGGGAACGGGCAATTGAGAAACATCACTGTTCCTTCGGCTCGTAAATCGCGGGTTGAACCGAAAGCAACCGTATTATCTGAATTCCTGGATGCCCGATAAGCCCAGGAACGTTCAGCCCGGTTAAATGGCATTTCTTCACGATCCATGGCAAAGAAGTACTGCCGAAAAAATTCACCCAAATGTTGAAATAAATACCGGAACCTGCCTACTACCGGGTAATTACGCCGAATAGTATTTTCCTTTTGGGTCTTATCTTTGATGTACATCCAGGCGACCAGTAAAACCCCGGCGCCTACTGTGAAAATGAATAAAAACGCCAGGATTTCCAGCATATTCAAGAGAAAGCTCGCAGCAGCGGTCATGATATTTTTTCCTTTCTAATTGACCAGATCATGCCATCGCACAAACCGGCGCTGCCTCTGTCAGTGCAGCATAGTGAATTCGTAACTGGCTTAAATCAACGGTATTCAAAAACGACGAGTAGGCCAGATAACTTAATAAAAATCGTAAGTCCGCGGCCCAGGGCGGTAAAAACAGCGGTGGCTTACAATGCCCAGCCGCCGCCAACTCCGCCAGCGCAGTAATATCCTCAATGTCCAGTTTGCCGCAAAACAACAGATGCAATAAATCTGCACGACCAAGGCTGACGGCAATTCGCAAAAAGTTATGCACCCGCAACAACCCTTCCAGGTAGACAATGTCTTTGGTGAAAGGCGTACCACCGTGCAACACACCACCACGAAACACTCGTCGGGCGTTTTCAAATGATTGTGTTTTATCGTTATTGGTGCGCTCAAGAAAATATTGGTATATTTGCATAAAATCGGCGCCATCAATCACCATCTGGATGGCGATGACACGATCAGTCAAACGGCGCAACCGATCCAACTCCATGCTGCCGGTAATAAATTCAGCAAACACAGCCAATCCTTCCTGTGTCCGGGTCGTCCCAGGGTGACTGCGCCCCAAAATCGGTAATGCATCCTGCTGACGACCGTTCAATGAAGTCGCGACATGAATATAGGCTTCGTGCTGGATTAATTGGGCCACATCTTTATCGCTGAAAGAAGCATCCCGGCGAATTCGGATACGGGTTGCGCCGGCTAGCGCATTGGCTGATAACTCATCCATAATCTGGATTTCAGGTGCCTGCTCACCAAACATCCGCTCAACCGCAATCTGCATTTCAGCAGCCAGTGCAGCTGAATCATAGGCCGGTGACTGCAGGCCTAAATCAAGGCCTGCCAGCTTATCCAAAGTCTTATCAAAACTTTCAGCCAGCGACAGCACCGTGGTTTTACCATCCGGCAGTAACCCGACAGGCTTTCCGTATAACTCACCGGAATGCTCTAGAAACCCTGGTTGCCCCAACTTGGACAGCATCAATGCACCTTGTTCTACGTGTTTGCACAAACGCTGCAGCCAAGCTGTGATCGGTGTTACTTCGGTACCCAGTTTTTGTGTAATCCTGGCACGTGCGGCCTGCACTGCCTGTAATGTGTCATCAGGGTCAAATACAGGATAATCGACCTCTGGCAAGCGCTGCGCACCACGGTCAAAAAAAGCTTGTCTGACAGTGGCGGGCCAAGCAAGTGAGCGAAGTATCCGAACCGGTTTTTCAGCCGCGCACAGTTGTTCCAGAACCCTGGTAATTTCACCGATTGCTATCGTTTTGCTCAACTAAATTCCCGGATTCATATTTGTTCAGATGTTGACCACTTAGTACTGGCAGCTGAATTCAGATAAGCATCCACTGGTGGCATTGATTCCCGTAACGCTGCAAAATCATCACGTTGCAGAATCAATACCCGGCTATCGATAACTGCTTTTAAATAACCACTGGTTTGCTGATTATCCTGCAGCAGGTTATCGCCCCAGTGATCACCCGGTTCCAGCTTGCGCACAATTTTGCTGTCGCCCTGGCCACTTCTGACAGCTTCCAACTGCCCTTCCACTACCACATACAGCCCATCGGCAATCTGGCCGGGGACAAATATCACTTCACCAGCACAATATCTCGCATAGCGGCAAGCCCGGCTTTGGGTGGTGCTGACCTGGACAATGGTGCGCGGCACAAAATAATCCAGGAACCAGTTCAAGGCAACGCGCATTTTGGTGATAAATCCCGGCAACATCAACATATAAAAACCACGCCACATCGACCAGGCGATAACCCCGGAAAAGCGCACCCCAAAGACTTTGGCCACGGCCTTGTAATTCCCGATCGAGGCGAGCGAACCCTTTGGCGTGTAGTTGAAGGGTTTTACCCGCTTACCTTTGAGCCTAGCAGCAATATTTCTTGCCAGGCAACGGGCTTCCCGCACAGCGTACTGTGCTGTTGGCGGGGCAAAATCTGCTGCGTCTCTGGGTTGCTCAACCATTGGTATCAAAGCAGCATCACCAATACTCCAGACATTTTCATGACCCGCAACCCGCAAATAGCGGTCCGTGCGAATTTTGCCTCGCTCCAACCTTAAACCCTGTTTTTTTTCCAATGACAATACCAGCTTACTGGGGCCATTACCGATGGTACTGACAACAGTTGCAGTATCGATTTTTTCACCGCTATCCAACTCTACTGCAGTCGCGCTGGCCGACTTCAAACCACAATTCAGCATAATTTCTATACCACGCCGCTGCAATTGTCGATGCGCATAAGCTGCCAGCTTTTCCGGTAATTCGGGTAAAATCCGGTCCCCGCGCTGAACCAGTACCCCACGCAATTCCTGTGCTTCAATATTAGGATAATATTTTAAGATGCGGCGGATCATCTCCGACATTTCCCCAATCGTCTCAACACCTGAAAAACCACCGCCAGCAACCACAAAGGTCAGCAGGCGTTTTTTTAGCTCAGTATCCTGTGTGACATCCGCGTGTTCCAGACGCTCGATCACCACGTTGCGAAGATGATGAGCATCGGCTAAATTTTTGAGGGTAAGACTGTGTTCTGTAAATCCCGGCAGAAAAGATAAATTGGTCTGCTGCCCACCGGCAATCACCAGATGATCGTATCGGCATTCCAACATACGCCGTTTACTGCCTTGTACCAGGCACACGACTCGCCGATCAAAATCAATATCCAGCACTTCCGCCATGCGAAATTTGATCCCTGGAATCATCAACCGCAACGGTGTCACCGCATCCTGAGCATTGATGGTCCCCGAAGCAACTTCCGGCAACAACGGCTGAAATACAAAATAATTGCTTTGGTTAATCAGCTCAATTTCTGCGCGTTTTCCGAGTAATCTGTGCAGGTGTTTGGCTGTATACGCTCCACCAAAACCTGCTCCAAGCACGACCACTTTGGGTTTGGCTGCAGCCGACATTACCATTTTGCTACTCACGATAACAGCTATAACCGACTCAAGCCGATTTGATGTTAGTATTCCATACCAGCATTTTTTCGACCTGCATTTCTTCAATACTGAACGGCATTCCACCAACGCCGTGTCCGGATTGACCCAGACCTGCAAACGGCATCCCGTCAACCCGAAAAGCGGTGTGATCATTAACCATCACAGCAGACGCGTTTACCCCACGGTAGACCTGTTCGGCAATATGCAAATTACTGGTAAATACTGCTGCCTGGAATGCAAACGGCAGGTCATTGGCCTGGGTTATTGCCTGCTCCAGATCATCATACGGATAGACACAGACTACCGGCCCAAAAACTTCCGAGGTGCTTACTTTGACATCGACAGGCGGATTAAAAATAACCGTGGGTGTATAACACTGGTGATCCAATGAATGCCCACCGCAGAGCAATTGACCACCGCCAGCAACCGCCTGCTGAACCCATTCATCCACCCGCGCCACTTCTGCTTCGCGAATCAGCGGACCGACTTCGGTTTTATCATTTGTCGGATCGCCTACAACAAGTTGTTTGGCACTGACAGCCAGTGCCTGGGCAAATGCATTGGCTATGGAGCGCTCTACAAATACTCTTTGCACAGAAACGCACACCTGTCCCGCGTGGTAAAAACCACCTTTGCTGACCGCTGCGACCGCGGCATCCAGATTAGCGTCGGCACTGATAAACAATGGCGCCACCCCTCCGTGCTCCAGCCCGCACCGCGTTCCCGGCGCCAGTTTGCTGCGTAACATCCAACCTACCCTGGCACTGCCGATAAAACTGAAAAACGCCACTCTCGGATCGGTCACCATGGCCTGGGTTAATTCGTTGTTCTCCGGTAATACAAACTGGCACCATTCAACAGGCACCCCGGCTTCGTGCAGCAAATCCACAAATGCTTTACCGGATAATGCTGTATCTGCCGCCGGTTTAACCAGCACCGGACAACCCGCTGCTATTGCGGTAGCCACCTGATGCACAATCAAATTTAATGGGTGATTAAAGGCGCTCACCGCCACCACAATGCCACGTGGTTCTCGTTGCGTGAATGCAATCCGGCCTGCTGAAGCTGCGGTACCACCCATAGGAATAACATGGCCCTGTTCAGTGCGGATAACTTCAATGCACAATTTGATCCCATCAATCGCCCGGGCCGCTTCTACCCGCGAGTCAATCAACGGCTTACCACCTTCGCTGGCAGCCTGCACCGCCAATTGTTCCTGGCGTTCGCTCATCAGCTCGGCAGCCCGTTCTAATATGACAACCCGCCGGTGCACAGGCAACCAACCGGTTTTATCCCGAAAACACTGATCTGCAGTGCTTAACGCCTGTTGTATTTCATCTATCCCGGCCATTGGCACCTGGCCCAGTTCACTGCCATCATACGGTGCATAAACCGTGTGCATTTTGCTCATGTTTTAGCTCCGTTTATGCCGCAGACTGGGTGATTTCACCCAACCGCTTGGTCAGAATAGGGTTTTCCCGATAATCAACCTCACACACCACCAGACTGGGACCAAGCTCATTGAAAGCAGCCTCCAGAGTGCTTTGCAGGTCTTTGCTGCGTTTGACAAAATGCCCATGCCAGCCAAATGCTTCAGCCAATTGCATCCAGTCAGGGTTATCAAATGACAGGTCGGTATGCCGGTGGAATTCGTTTTCCTGTTTCCAGGCAATCAAACCATAGCCGCCATCCTCCCAGACCATCACCACGATATTGGAATTCAAACGCCGTGCGGTTTCCATTTCCTGAACATTCATCATGAACCCGCCATCACCACAAATGGCCATTGTACGCTTGCTAGGAAACACCAGATCTGCGGCAACAACGCCGGGCAGTGCAAAACCCATCGAGCAAAACCCGTTGGGTATCAAACAGGTATTCGGTGCATGACATTGATAGTGACGTGCGATCCACATTTTGTGGGCCCCTACATCCGACAGCAACACATCCTCGGGTCCCATCACCTGACGCACATCCCAGAGAATTTTCTGTGGCCGGATCGGACCTTCAACGTCATCTTCCGCATGCATTGCAAATTCTGCCTGCATACGCTGACGCATTTCCGCCTGATGAGCCAAGTCGTAGCTGGGCAATTCACCACTTTGTACTCGCTCATTCAACATCCACAGGGTATGTGCAAGATCACCGACCAACTCCACTTCCGGATGGTAATGCTGATCAATTTCAGCGGGTAGAAAATCCGCGTGGATAATGCGTTTATCAGAATTGGGATTCCACAGCAACGGATGGTATTCGACCATATCGAAACCAAGGGTAATCACCAGGTCTGCCTCATCGATAACCAAAGTCGGTAGGTCTTTACTACCCAAACCGATTGTATACAAACAGTTATCTGCATCCATATCAACCGCGCCTTTGGCCATAAAAGTGCTTAACACACCGATACCGGTAGCCTCACTGAAGGTGCGTAATTGTTTGCTGGCGCGGCGGCGAATACAGCCATTACCAGCGATAATTACTGGTTTTTTGGCATTTCGAATCATTTCAAATGCCTGATTAACAATTTTATCGTCGGGACTTGGGCGGCGGAAACGATGTACTGTCATCGGCCTGGCATCGGTATCGTGTTTGGCTACATCTTCGGGTAATTCAATATGCACTGCGCCGGGCTTTTCCGAGCGTGCTACACGGACCGCCTTGCGAGTTATTTCTGGAATGGTTCCAGCGTGATACACGGTGGTTGCCCACTTGGTAACCGGTTCAAACATTGCCACCACATCCATGATTTGATGTGATTCTTTATGCAGCCGTGAAGTTGCACCCTGTCCGGTCAATGCCAGTAACGGAGCCCGATCCATATTGGAGTCTGCAACGCCGGTAATCAGATTGGTTGCGCCGGGCCCAAGCGTACCCAGACAGCCTGCCGGATTACCGGTTAAACGGCCATATACTTCAGCCATAAACGCTGCACCCTGCTCATGTCGGGTCAGGATAAAACGGATTTTTTCCGACTTTTCCAACGACATCATAAAATCTGCATTTTCCTCTCCGGGAACACCGAAGATATACTCAATACCTTCAGTCTCCAGGCATTCAACAAACAAATCAGAGGCTTTCATGCAGTTTCTCCATTAAAGGTGTCAAATAGGTAAAGAACCTGCCTGTTTTTTACAACTAAATCGTACAGGCGGTATCCGGTCAATGCCGGTCTATTTATTATCTAAAGTATTATTTCAGTATAGGCTCTGCTACAGATGCAGTCTATGTAAGTATAGTTACAGGCAAATCGTGTTCAGATCGCTTTCTGAGCTCTCGTCATACGCTACTTTCTGCAGCCTGATAACACACCCCCGTACCACCAAGACCGCAATAACCGTTCGGTTTTTTTGCCAGATATTGCTGGTGGTAATCTTCCGCATAATAAAACAACGGTGCGGGTTTAATTTCGGTGGTGATCAAGGCCAGTTTGCCATGTTGCCGCAATTGTTGCTGATAGACCTGCCTGGAACTGATCGCAGCCTTGTATTGGTCATCAGCATAGGTGTAAATCGTTGAACGGTATTGACTGCCGGTATCATTGCCCTGGCGCATGCCCTGGGTCGGGTCGTGTGCTTCCCAAAACACCTTGAGCAACTCAGCATAATTAATCTGCGCTGGGTCAAATACCACCAGAACCACTTCAGCATGACCACTAGCACCACTGCATACCTGTCGGTAGTCTGGATTATCCAGTTCACCCCCAGCATAACCAACAGCGGTTGTATGTACTCCTGGCAAATTCCAAAATTTACGCTCCGCACCCCAGAAACAACCCATGCCGAAAACAGCATAGTTCACACTTTGGGGGAAAGGAGGCACCAGTTCTGCTTGCAGCACAGCATGCCGGGGCTGTTTGGTTTCGCTTTTACCATATCGAAAATCGGATCGATTATTCATCAAAATCACCCATTATTTATTCAGCAAAGCCAACCTGACCAACAGAAGGTCCAGGCAGTACAGATATTCAGCTCTTTAAGCTTGGCCTTACCTGACCAGAAAAACCTCACAATAATTTCACACAATATTTAAGTATTTGTGAAAACCCCATGTTTTTCACACACTTAGTGAGAGAATACCCATTCCCATTGCAGTATCAATTTGAGACCAGCACTAGACTAATACCTTACAGCTAATGGTTTTCATTCAATAGCTTTTGGTTATGACAATTTCGTAGTCTGCTCACCTCACCCACCATTTTCATGGTGGTGTTCAAAAGCTGGAAAAAGCCAGCAATTATTATTTACATGGAGAAAATAATGATGTCATCAGACAACTTTAACAATATGGATGTTACCCCCCCAAATAAACCTCTGATTAAACCGTGGTTTGCAGCCTTGGCTATATCTGCGTGTTTGTTTTCCTTTACCAGCCTTGCCGCCGGACCGGAAATTGAACTGACCGCCAGCGAACACGCCAAACAGCAACAAACCAATATGGCGAAGTATCGAACTTCCAACGATCCTAGCAAAGTCATCCCTGATCAGTACATCGTGGTTTTGGATGAAGCCAATATTGCCCAAAACACCCGTGGCCCGGTCGACATGACCAGTGCAGTTGCAGACTTTGCTTCGCAGGCGGAATACAGCCTGAACGCACAAATTTTGCATCAATACAGCGGCGGGGTTAATGGCGTCGCAATTCGACTGGAACCAGAACAACTGGGCACATTGTTGGCTGATCCCAATGTGAAATATGTCGAGCAGGACACCATCTCAGAGCTTAATCTTGTGCAGAATAACCCCACCTGGGGGCTGGATCGTATCGATGAACGTTCTTTACCGCTGGACAATGTCTACGACTCTGATCAGACCGGAGCCGGCATTAACGTCTACATTATTGATACCGGCATTGACCTTGATCATCCCAATTTTAGTGGCCGGGTGGTATTTGGTTTTGACGCAATCGGCGATGGCCGCAATGGCAACGACTGCAATGGTCATGGTACCCATGTAGCAGGAACTTCCACCAGTGAAACTTATGGCGTAGCCAAAG
The DNA here is from genome assembly GCA_021772985.1 of Gammaproteobacteria bacterium. Taxonomy (GTDB): domain Bacteria; phylum Pseudomonadota; class Gammaproteobacteria; order Xanthomonadales; family Wenzhouxiangellaceae; genus JAJFKX01. Next base: position 141,680 of record JAJFKX010000012.1, on the reverse strand, counting down.
ACGCTACTGTATTTGCAGTGCGCGTATTTGGTTGTGGTAATACCACCAGCACTGCAAATATCATCGCCGGAATGAACTGGGTAAATAACAATGCCCAATCACCGGCAGTAGCCAATATGAGCCTCGGTGGCCCGGTTAATACAACCCAGAACAATCTGGTGCAAAGCATGACCAATAACGGCATTACGGTGGTGGTTGCTGCCGGCAATGAAAACCAAAATGCCTGCAACCGCTCACCGGCAAGCGCGCCTTCAGCCATCACTGTGGCTTCCTCTACCATTTCCGATGCGCGCTCCGGCTTTTCCAACTTTGGTTCCTGTGTGGATATCTTTGGACCTGGTTCCAGTATTACCTCGACCTGGCTAAATGGTGGCAGCAACACTATCAGCGGCACCTCAATGGCCAGCCCACACGTTGCCGGCGCTGCCGCGCTGGTACTTGATTCAAATAGCAGTTTGTCACCCAGCGCGGTGACCAGCAACCTGCTCAGCAATGCCACCAGTGGCGCTATCAGCAACACCAACGGCTCACCCAACCTGCTACTGTACATGGCTCATCTGAATGGCGGGAATCCACCGCCACCACCTCCAGGTTCATGCTCGTTTGAAGATGATTTTGGCACCTCTACCGGCTGGACCATCGACGGCGCCAGCACCTGCAGCACCGGCACCTATGTGCGCGGCAACCCAACTCAGCAATCCAACGGCGGCGTAGTTACCCAGGTCGGTGGCGATTCCGACGGCAATAACTTTGCGGTATTCACTGCCAGCAACAGCAGCGCCGGTAATGCCGACGTCGATGCTGGCGTATGCATCGCCCGCTCACCCACCATCAGTGTCAATGACGCATCCACCCTGTCGGCCGACTGGTTCCACGGACAACGCGACAGCGGCGATGACCCGAGTGGCGATTTCTACCGTCTCGAATACTCACTCAATGGCGGTTCCAGCTTCAACAGCCTGGTCAGCATCGGTGATACGCAGACCCAGGCCGCATGGGCCAACGCCACCGCCAGCATTCCAGCCGGTTCCAGTGTGGTAATACGCATCAGTGCCAGCGACGGTACGGCTGCCGGAGATTTGATCGAAGGTGGTATCGATAACGTTTCGATATGTTCGCAATAAAAAAACTTAGCACGTGAGTTTTTACGGGGCCGCTGGCCCCGTTTTTTCAATCAAACACTTCCAGTCACAACCCAAACCCCGCCTTCTTAACTTCCTTAATCTCATCCCGAATCCTGGCTGCTTCTTCAAATTCCAGGTTTTCAGCATGATCATACATCTGCTGCTCAAGCTGCTTAATGGTATATGCAGCCTGCTTAAGTTCCTGCTGCGGCAGGCCAAGATAGCCTTTTCTGGATTCGCCCACTTTGCTTCTTTTACCAGCCTGTTCGCTGGCTTTTTTATGTGCCGGAGTGGCATGTGCGCTTGCCATGATGTCTGCAACGGATTTTGTGACTGACAGCGGAGTAATACTGTGCTGCTTGTTGTATTCAACCTGCGTTTGCCGCCGGCGGTCGGTCTCGGCTATGGCGCGTTGCATACTGCCGGTGATTTTACCGGCATATAAAATCGCCTTGCCGTTGATATTCCGAGCAGCACGTCCGATGGTCTGAATCAACGCGCCTTCAGAGCGTAAAAAACCTTCCTTATCGGCATCCAAAATGGCCACCAGTGATACTTCCGGCATGTCCAGCCCTTCCCTTAATAAATTAATCCCTACCAGCACATCAAACACGCCCAGCCGTAAATCACGTATGATTTCCACCCGTTCAACAGTATCGATGTCCGAATGCAGGTAGCGCACCCTAACGCCATGCTCGGATAAATATTCAGTCAGGTTTTCTGCCATGCGTTTGGTCAGTGTAGTAACCAACACCCGATCACCTGTTGCTACCCGCTTGTTAATCTCCGACATCAGGTCATCAACCTGGGTCTCAACCGGCCGAATCTCCACTTCCGGATCAATCAAACCGGTAGGCCGAACCAATTGCTCAGCCACTATGCTGGACAACTCCAACTCATAAGGCCTGGGTGTAGCGGAGACGTAAATGGTCTGCGGCGCACCCGCTGACCACTCTTCAAACTTCAACGGGCGGTTATCCAGTGCTGACGGCAACCGGAAACCATATTCCACCAGTGTTTCCTTACGCGACCGGTCACCACGATACATCGCACCAATCTGCGGCACGATCACATGGCTTTCATCCAGAATCAGTAACGCATCGTCGGGTAAATAATTATATAAAGTCGGTGGCGGTTCACCTGGCTGACAACCGGTTAAATGCCGGGAATAATTTTCTACTCCGGTGCAATATCCCAACTCCAGCATCATTTCCAGATCGTACCTGGTCCGCTGCTCCAGGCGCTGGGCTTCCAGCAGGCGGTTATTCCCACGTAAATAATCCAGCCGTTCCACCAGCTCAATTTTGATCGCTTCAATCGCGTCCAGCACTACCTGACGCGGTGTCACGTAGTGAGACTTGGGGAATATGGTCAAGCTTTCATGTTGTTGCAGGACTTCACCAGTCAAGGGGTCAAACATCGACAGCCCATCAACCACTTCATCAAATAATTCAATCCGAACGGCTTCAGTATCTGAATCACCTGGAAACACATCGATAATATCGCCTCGTACACGGTAAGTACCACGGCGCAGCTCCACATCATTACGGGCATATTGCATTTCCGCCAAGCGTCGCAGAATATAGCGCTGATCGATATTGGCATCGCGTTCCAACTTCAGCGTCATCTGCATAAACGAGCTTGGATCACCCAGTCCATAGATCGCTGATACCGATGCTACAATTAACGAATCACGGCGCTGCAACATGGCCTTGGTGGCCGATAACCGCATCTGTTCGATGTGCTCATTGATACTAGAGTCTTTTTCGATGTAAGTATCACTGCTGGGCACATAAGCTTCCGGCTGATAATAATCGTAATAACTGACAAAGTATTCCACCGCATTATCAGGGAAAAACTCTCGAAACTCACCATACAGCTGTGCCGCCAGGGTTTTATTCGGCGCCATCACCAGCGTGGGGCGCTGTAATTCGGCAATCACATTGGCCATGGTGAAGGTTTTTCCAGAACCGGTCACACCCAGTAGGGTTAAATCCTGATGGCCGGCAGTCAAGCCTTTACAGAGTTGCCGGATAGCTTCCGGCTGATCACCTGCAGGTTGATAGGCAGAACACAACTTGAATCTGTTGGCAGCAGTCATAAATCAGCGTTTTTATTTGAGCAACTTGGTATTATATCCCTGCTGAATAACTCGCTGCCTGTCTGTTTTACTTACACTTGAAAGGAACACCATGCGTCTAGCCGACCGTCTGCAACAAATTAAACCTTCTGCGACCCTGGCAGTAGCTGCCAAGGCTGCCGAATTGAAAGCCGCCGGCCACGATGTGATTGGCCTGGGTACCGGCGAACCAGACTTTCCGACACCGCCTGCCGCCTGTGATGCCGCCATAGCTGCAATGCAAAACGGTCAGACCAAATATACTGCGGTGGACGGAACCTCAGAATTGAAATCGGCCATTATCGCCAAGTTCAAACGCGATAATTCATTGTTATACAGCCCATCGGAAATTATTGTGTCGACGGGTGCCAAGCAGGCCTTATTCAATATGCTGCTGGCATTGATCAACCCTGGTGATGAGGTGCTGATACCAACACCATGCTGGGTATCCTATCCGGATATGGTGAGATTAGCAGGTGGTGTACCAGTAGAGTTATATGCCAGTGACCGGCAAAACTTCAAAGTAACCGCAGCGCAACTGGAACAGGCGATTACCCCTAAAACCCGGCTATTGATGTTGAACTCACCCAGCAACCCCACCGGCATGGCCTACAGCAAAGCTGAATATCAGGCGCTTGGTGAATTATTGGCCCGGCACCCGGAAATCAGCATCAGCAGCGATGAGATTTATGAGCATATTTACTGGGGAACGGAACCGTTCATCAGCTTTGCCAGTGCCTGCCCCGAACTGCGCGATCGAACCATGATTGTTAATGGCGTTTCCAAAGCTTTTGCTATGACCGGCTGGCGAATTGGTTACCTGGCAGGTCCTGAAGGTCTGGTTACAGCAATGCGCAAAATTCAGAGCCAGTCCACCTCTAATGCCTGCTCAATTGCCCAGGCGGCAGCTGCCGCTGCGTTAAACGGTGACCAAACCAGCGTGTCACTGATGCGCGATGAATTCAAACAACGGCACGACTGGATCACCAAAGCACTTAATGATATTCCAGGCGTGGAATGCAAACCCTGTGATGGTGCCTTTTATGTTTTCCCGTCTTTTGCTGAAGCGATAATCGCATTACCGGGTATAGAAGATGACGGCGCTATGGCCGAATGGTTATTGGAGCACGCCCAGGTTGCGGTGGTCCCCGGTAGCCCTTTTGGTGCACCAGGGCATTTGCGGTTATCTTACGCAGCTGCAATGGATGTGCTGCAGCAGGCAGTCACACGAATTCGAGATGCGTTGGAGAAAAACCTGCCTGCTTGATCAGGCTTGAAAGCAGCGCGGCATATTAACGCCTGTATTGCTGCTGCGATCACACAATGTTGATTGTTACCGGTGATAACCGGTTTGGGCAGCAGTGCTGATAATTACCAGCCAGGCCACCAATAAAATCCCCACTATAGCTGTAATCGCAAACCACAATGGATGTGGAATCATCACCAGGTTGGTCATTGTCCCGGCCAGCATAATGGCGGTAATCATCAGCCCATTGCGCAATGGGCTGTCGGGTGCAACCCAACAGGCCACTTTTATACCAACCAGTGTTCCCAACAGAAACGAAGCCAGTACAAACAGTAGCGGGCCGATAGATAAACTGGCCACATAAGCTTCCATCTGCACCCGGTCGTTAATATCCAATCCGGCTGGTGGCGGGTAAACTTCATGACCGATCAATTGAATCAGCCATACAGTAGCAAATGCCGCTGCTAAGCCAGCGACTACAGCGAGAATTTTTCTTACCATCATTGGGAATCCTGAGATAGCTGTGCTGCTACAGCATATCAGCAATCAGCCACTCACCCTTATGCTGCTCTTATCAACTGTCTTTCGGCTGATCTATGCAGCTTATCCAAATGCAATTGGAGTTCCTACAAGCATCGAGTCATTTTCCTACAAATGCACACAGTGGTTTGCCATCGTTCCACAACGCTCATTTCCCCACAATAACAGCCACACAAACTTAATAATGCCAAGCGCAGCACAACAACAATGAAAACTACAACTAAAAAAGCATTTCCGGGGAAATTACTTTTTCAACAAGGCATGAGTCATGTAGAGCTGATGATTGCCGTGGCATTGGTAGCCGTTATTTCCGCAACCGCAGTACCGGGCGTCAGCGACATGATGGAACGTAACAAGCTGAATGGCACCCGGCATCAACTGTTGACCGATTTCAATTTCGCTCGAAATACTGCTGTTGACCAATATCGCCGGGTGGTAATCTGCCCCAGCAATGATCAGCAGACCTGCAGCGGTGATGCCAATTGGAATCGTGGTTGGATCATCTTTCAGGATTTTGATACCGACCGCCAACACCAGGCCCGAGAGCCGCTGTTGCGGGTAGCAACGCTGGATAAAAACATCGATGTGAGCAGTGGGAAACGCAGCAGTTTCCGATTTTATCCAGACGGTACTGCCCCTGGGAGCACCGGCAGTCTATTCCTTTGTGCAAAAGGGGAACCCGAGATGGGACATCGGCTGGTTATTTCCAATGTTGGACGGGTTCGCAGCGAATCTTACAGCTGTTCATGACCGACTGAGCACGGTTGTAACAGGCTCGTGAGAAATTGTTTTCAATAAATTCGCTCAAGTGACTTGACGCACGTCCCGGATAACGAGAAAATACGCGCCCTATTCCCCGGTAGCTCAGTTGGTTAGAGCGGGTGACTGTTAATCACTAGGTCCGCGGTTCGAGTCCGTGCCGGGGAGCCAATCACTTCAAAAACCGCCTTTCAGTATCTGTTGGGCGGTTTTTCTTTTTGAGCTGCATTCAGACTGATTTTCAAACCTATAGGTAAACCCTGTAATCGCAGAACTGTTTTGCAGGAAATACCACCTGTCCCTGGTGTATGATAGCGAACTTTAATTGCATCACTCACCACCTGATCGGGGAGATCATCGATGAAACGTATACTCTTGACCATACTACTGCTTGGTTTAATGTTTGCCCTGCCGGCCACCGCCCAAAATGGCGGGCAGACGCTGGCGAACGGAGCATACGTCAGCGAACCTGTTATACCCTTTGAGCTGAATATCGACCTGCGCACCCTCCCCTCAACCCCACCATGGCAACCCGGAGATCCGATAGAGGTGGTACCGGAAGGCTTTGTTGCCAATGGCCCTACTCAACAGATAGCAGGTTGGGTCGACCCCTCCTTGCAAACTCGTGGCCCTAGCGTACCTGGGGAGGTTTTGCTTGCTTTCGAAGTTCATCCTCCAGGCAACTCCAACCCGCCCGATACGGTAGGTACGGTAGGCCCCAACCACTATATCAGTATGGTAAATGCCTCCCGCTTTGCTATCTGGGACAAGCAAGGCAACAATCTGGTACCGGAAACCACGCTCAATAATTTATGGAATGGTGGCGCTTCCCCGTGTGAGGATGGTGACGGTGATCCGATTGTTGTGTATGACAATATCGCCGACCGCTGGGTAATGCAGGAATTTGAAGGTAACGGCAACAACTTCTGCATTTATGTATCCCAGGGCCCCGACCCGGTAACCGACGGTTGGTTTGTATACGCTTTTTCAGCACCTAATTTCCCTGATTATCCGCAATATGGTGTATGGCCGGATGCCTATTATGTCGGCACTTTCGAACCCCCGGTTTTGGGTATCTACGCCTTTGATCGTGAGCAGATGCTGCTCGGCATGCCGGCAACTTTCCAGCGCTTTGAAATTGACCACCTGAATGGCAGCTCACCACGTGTGACACGTATTGTGCCCGCCGACCTTGATGGCGTCATCCCACCACCGGGAGTTAACCCGCCGGCTCCGTTCGTGCGCTCTGTACATGAAGACATGGATGGTTCTGATCCAACCACCCGCCTGGAGCTGTTTGAATTTGCCGTTGACTGGGACACCCCGGCCAACTCCAGCTTCACCCTGGCACAATCTCTGACACCTGCACCATTTGCATTGCTGGCATGTTCACCTGGTATTCGGGATTGCATCCCGCAAGCAGATACCCCCAACCTGATTGATGCCCTGTTCAACCGTGCATTGCGCCAACTGCACTACCGTGCCACCGATGACAATACTGAGTCCATGGTGATTAACCAGGTGGTTGATGTAGGTGCCGGACTTGCCGGCATTCGCTGGTGGGAATTTTTCCGGGACAATAATGTTGAAGGAGCAGGCTGGACGCTGCGGCAGGAATCCACCTACAGCCCGGATGGTACATCCCGGTTTATGGGTGCCATGGCCATAAATGGCAATGGCGATATCGCGCTGGGCTACAGTGCCAGCTCGGCCACTGAGTTCCCATCAATTCGGGTAACAGCACGGCGAGCTGATGACCCGCTGAATGAAATGACCATGGAAGAACAGACCCTGGTTCCAGGCGTGGCCTCGATGACTACAAGCCAACGCTGGGGGGATTACACTTCAATGGATGTTGACCCAGCCAATGAATCGGTTTTCTGGTATATCAACCAGCGCTTGAATTCGACCAATAATCGCAGCGTTTGGGTCGGATCTTTCAGATTTGCACTTGAAGAAGAATTCTTCATGACCGGCTTCGAAAATGAATCTCCTTAACGGCACTTAAGCGATCTTTTAGCAGGAGAAATACATGGTGAAGTGGCCGTGGCAAACAGCAATGCTGGTGTTATCTGCGCTATTGCCATTACTTTCAGGGTATGCCCAGGATGATTCTACAAGTACAGAATCAGAGTGGCTGATGAACACTCAGAAAGATGCATTTGCGGTCACTGATGGTGATCTACTCACATTTCTGCATACGCTTGGTGATGTTCGGATCAGGACAGCAGACACGGACCGCATTCAGGTGACGATCATCGCGCAATACCACACCGATGATCCTCGGGCACCCATTATCCGCTTTGTGCCTGGAGAAGCTGGTGATAACAGCGCCAGCCACAAATTGATGGTTAATTTTGCCTACCTTGAAATAGCCGAGGATGAAGCTTGGGCGAAACGGCGAATCGACGTCGGGCTACTGGTTCCTAAAGGACTCCGTCTGCAAATCGAAACCGGCGATGGTTTGATCGAAGCTGAGCACCTGGAGGCTGCAGTTGAGCTGAAGAGTGTCCGTGGCGAAATCACCTATGAAGGTACAGGCGATTTAACAGCGCATACAGAACGCGGTTCAATACGCGCTCATTTGAGCAAAACCAGCGCCACACATTCCGTTGCATTATCCTCTTTAACCGGGGACATTAACTGTATCTTCCTGGAAGGTGCAAACGCCCAGGTTGAGGTTTCCACCCGTGGGCCACTAACCACAGATTACTCGATTGATATCAATCGCGATGCCGGCTCAGTACTGAAGCAAGGGCGTGTTCAGATTGGTAAGGATGGTTCCAAGATACGGATTGAGAGCCATAATGGCAGCGTCAGACTACAGGGGCTGATAGTGCCTGAGAATCGTCAATAGTCTAGCTAATTCAGCTGGTACCGGCAGTTATCAAAAAATATTTATAACCGCTGCCGGTAGTAATGACAATGATAATATTGTCGTTTTTCCAAAGCGAAGCTTATTCACCATCGTCATTTATTTTTCGATCTAGCACCTCCGAGGCCACCGCTTCACCAGTGATCTCGGTGGGGATGATTGCAGCCCAAACCATTGCGCCTGCTGCGTCCACCACCTTAATTCCCAACATTTGAAAATGTTGCTCAGCGGCTCTTAACAATGATTCGTACACCCTGCTTACGCTTTCAGCTTTTTCTTTCTGACCGCTATGCCGCATGAATTCAGTCAACGAACCCTGATGGTTTTTCGCTTATTAAGCTGAATCATCACATAAGCATTTTGTGAATCTGTCCAGCTTTGCGGATCACTGCTCAGCGGATATCCCGCAGCCACTAACTCAAACGCTTGTTCAAACAGAATTAGAGGCTAGACATTTGGAAAAGGTGATCCGAATTACTCGATAGATATTTTTCACATATTTCACATATATTATATTTTGTGAATTTATGTTAAGCTGGCCACATTAATTACAAATGGCCAAAAACAGCATGAACCCCCTAATTGAACTGCTGGAACCGCTAAGTGAGCATTTAGGCAAAGCACCTTTGCGGTTACTCGAATCAATCGCGGAAGCGTTGGATAGCATTGACATTGAAAACCTCACTGATGAGCAAATTGTGCTCTCTAAAGATGATGTCTTGCACATACTTAATCAAAAAGAAGGAAAGCCTCTGAGTGAGGCCAATGTCCGACAACGCCTCAAACAAATCAACCAAGCCTGCAACCAACTTTATCAACAAGGTTTCGGTAAACGCAATCCACTAACCTTGTCATCACGCAAGCATAGTTTGTGCATTGAATTTGTCGACGGCTTTCAGGCTTACCTCAATGATCACAAGCTGCTTCAACAACTAGCGCGGTCGACTCAGCAAGACACGCATTTCAATGAAAAGGACACCATACCACCCGAGGTTCAGATAATAAGTCCTGAAATAGCTCATTTACAGGTTTTTATCAGCCACGCTTGGGAGCAACACAGCGTTGAACAACTGGCCGATCAATTTGTTGCGCAATTAGAACACAAGCTTGTTCATTTGCCTGAAAAATGGCGTGACCAATTCACGCTATCCATTTGGCTGGATCGTGAAAAAATGCGTGGTGACGAAACATTTGAAAAACAAACTGATAGGGCCTCCCGGCAAGCGGCCATCGGTGTCTTTCTAACCTGCGATAAATGGTATAGCTCGGCTGCCTGCCAGCTTGAGGCTGATAACTTTCATGATACGCAAGCCAATCCGCATACTGGCAAAAAATACTTTTTGGTACAACTGAATGGAAAACGCGAACATGCTGACCAACGTTATAAAAACCGCCCCCACTACCCAGAATTATGGGATAACAGTTGCAGCACCTTACAACAGTTATACAACCTGAAGGACTACCAAATTGATGACTTCCTGGAACACTTAAGGGATGGCATTTGCAGTGCTGCCAGTGAGTTAATATCAGCGTACTCGGCAACGCAAAACAGCCCGCATCAAAACTGGCGGGAGCGTTTTCGTAAATCCGGCGTTAAACCCAATGAGCTTGAAACCGAGGTCATTGCCGATAAATTTAACCAACCAACCGCAACCACCTATGAGAATGACGGCAAGCGAATTAAAATTCTTCCATTGTTGGAACAATGGGCAATTCAACCGGAAGAATCTCAGCGTGTAACGGTTTTACTGGGTAGTTTTGGCAGCGGAAAAACCGTTACTACCCAGTTATTGGCGGAGCGCTTGAGCAATCGTCTAAGCAAAGGCGAAGCACACCCGATCCCTGTCTATCTTGATTTACGGCGTTTGATTGGTCATTTTTCGCATAATACTGCCCCGGAAAACTTCCAGCTAAAGTCCCTGATTGCCGCCAGCCTGCACAGCGATACCGATGGATTTGAAAATACAGATGGATTGGTCGATTTTTTGCGCCGCGAACCGTGTGTCATTTTGTTTGACGGTCTGGATGAAGTCGGCACTCGTCTGGGTATGGCAAAAACCGCCAAGCTGTTTCGCCAATTACTGGATATTGTACCCATTGAAGCCTGGCAGGCAGATATAGAGCAAGGCACAGCTGATTGGCATACCTGCCCGACAAGGTTGCTGATAACCTGCCGTACCCACTTTTTTCGCGATCATGTCGAAGAAACCGGCATGCTCACCGGACAACACCGTCACCCATTATCAGCCACGAACAGAGATAACAAAGGCGACCCTGTTCAGCGATTTTATATGGCGCCGTTTACACCACAACAGGTTAAAAACTATCTGACCAACCACTTGGGCAATACCAAGGGGCGGCGGGCTTTTCAGCAAATTGAAAAAATCCATGATCTACCGGGGCTGGCCAGTAAACCGCTGATGGCCCGTTTGATCACTGAAAAGCTGCCGGATATCACAGCCGATGCGCGCGCCGGAAGAGTGATCAATACCGCCAGTATTTACCAGCATCTGTTTCGCACCAGTCTGGAACGAGACCGGGATAAACAGCTGATATTGGAAGCCCAGGATCGAGCGCGTCTGTTGGAAGCGCTATCAGTGATGTTATGGCAAAGCGGACGCAGTCAGTTAAGTGTTGATGAATTGGACGAGTGGTTTGATCACTATGCCGTTAAGCATCCCGGCATTTCACTGACCTTGCAGTCCGGTGTCGAAGTACGTCAACTGTTGCATACCGAATTGCACAATGCCAGTTTGCTGGTACGGGTTCATGATCAGGGTTTTGTCTTCGCACATACCTCGTTTTATGAATATTTCCTTGCCCGTGCGCTTTACCATCGATTGATGGATGGCAGCTTTAACAAGCTTGAACAACTACCATCGGTCAGCCATGAAACGCTTATTTTCGTGCATGAAATTGCCGCTGCAGATACTGATTACAGCCGACAACGGTGCAACCACAACATCCAGCAACTGTTACAAGCCGAATTTTCTGTTGCTATCCGACAATTTATTGCCGACCTGTTGCTGTCTGTGCCGGTCACGTTACGTCAATTATTAGTGCCGGGGAATAGCGATTTATCCAGCCTGGACCTGGCTGGACGAAAGCTGCACGGCACTGCTGAAGCACCACTTGAATTGTCTGGAATAAAACTGACCAATACCCGACTATACCGACTGCAAGCACAGCATGTGATATTTGATGCCTGTGATTGGCAGGGTGCCTATCTGGGTCAGGCACAATTTTCCCACTGTACGATTCAATATGCTGATATGGCGCCCTCCGGTCTGGCTTCAGCGCGTTTTTTTTCTTGCCGCTTTAATCATAATCACCAGCATTGGGTATCAGCAGCAACTTTTTTAATCAACTGTCAAGAACCCGCCCACCCACCTGCTCCGGATTCCGGCGCTGTTCACATGAAGTGCTCTTATGGTCATACAAATGCAATTAATAGCGCCGCCTTCTCCCCAGATGGGCAACGCATCATCACCGCCTCTGACGATAACTCCGCGCGCATCTGGGACGCACAATCAGGCAACGAAATCTCACAACTTACTGGGCATTCAAGCTTAGTGCTCAGCGCCGCCTTCTCCCCAGATGGTCAACGCATCATCACCGCCTCTCACGATAACTCCGCGCGCATCTGGGACGCACAATCAGGCAACGAAATCTCACAACTTACTGGGCATTCAAGCAGCATCAACAGTGCCGCCTTCTCCCCAGATGGTCAACGCATCATCACCGCCTCTGACGATGGCACTATCAAAATTTGGCTTACCAGTACCGGGCAACTTATCAAAAGTATTTGCCCACTGACAAATAGCTGGATTGTGCAGAACAGTGACCACGAAATAGTTCGCGCCGGCAACAATGCCTGGCGGTACCTGCATCTGCAATCCAACGACTGCATGAATGATTTGAAGTTATTCAGCCCTGACCTGCATCCCGACTGGGAAAAAATCAGTGCTGACTCTTAATCGCTGGCTTTTGTAAGCCCGGTTAAATGCTCAAAAAAGAAAGGCTTATTCGCTACCCAACAGTATCTGCAGGTCAGTCTCATCCAACACATCAACCCCCAGCTTCTCTGCTTTAGCCACTTTAGAACCCGGATCACCCCCGGCAATAACCGCCGTGGTTTTACCCGAAACACTACCCGTCACCTTCGCACCCAAAGCTTCCAACCGCTGCTTGGCAACATTCCGGCTGAACGCTTCCAAGGTTCCGGTTAATACATAGGTGTTGCCAGCCAACGGCTGAGCACTGTTGTCAGGCTGTTGTGGCTTGGGCCATTCGATTCCCGCAGCCAGCAAGGCATCAACAATTTCCAGATTCTGTAGGTTGCCAAAGAATTGATGCACCCGCTGGGCTACTATCGGGCCAATACCATCGATGGCTTCCAGTTCTTCAACGGTAGCGCTGCGCAATCGCTCAATCCCACCGAATTCACGCGCCAGGTCATTGGCCGTTACTTCACCAACTTCCCGAATACCCAGCGCAAATAGAAAACGCGCCATCGTGGTGTGCCGGCTTTTCTCCAGTTCATCCAAAAGGTTTTGGGCGGATTTTTCGGCCATCCGCTCCAGGTTACTCAGGGTGCTCAAATCCAGGCGGTATAGATCCGCCGGTGACATCACCAGCGATTGATCCACCAGCTGCGCAATCAATTTGCTGCCCAGTCCTTCGATATCCATGGCGCCGCGTGCCGCAAAGTGTTCCAGCGAGCGCTTGCGCTGTGCCGGACAGATCAGTCCGCCGGTACAACGCAATACCGCTTCATCCTGTTCACGTTCAGCCGGACTGCCACATTCCGGACAAACAGTCGGCATCTGATATTCGAGCAGGTTCTGTTGGCGCCGTTCCGGCAGACTCCGGACCACTTCCGGGATCACATCGCCGGCACGCCTTACAATCACCTGGTCGCCGATCCGAACGTCCTTGCGACGAATTTCGTCCTGGTTGTGCAAGGTGGCATTGGTGACGGTTACCCCGCCGACAAATACCGGCTTCAATCGCGCCACCGGTGTCAGTGAACCAGTCCGACCGACCTGGATTTCAATGGCTTCCAGTGTGGTCACCTGCTCTTCAGCTGCAAATTTATGCGCAATTGCCCAGCGCGGCGCGCGGCTGACAAAACCCAGCTCATCCTGCCAATCGAGCCGGTTAACCTTGTAGACCACCCCGTCAATGTCGTAATCCAGTTGTGCACGCTGGCTGCCGATATCCGCGTAATACTGCAAACACCCATCACTGCCCTGCACTGTTTTAACCAATGGGCTAACCGGCAGGCCCCAGGCGCGTAATTGCATAAGTACTTCAGCATGGGTAGTCGGCAGCAGGTTTTGATCAATCACCAGGGAGTAGGCATAAATGGCCAACGGACGGCTGGCGGTAATTGAAGAATCCAGCTGCCGCAGGCTGCCGGCAGCGCCATTGCGGGGATTGATCAATGGTTTAACCCCGCGCGCCTCAGCAGTTTGATTGAATACATCAAAACCACTGCGCGGCATGTATACCTCGCCACGAACTTCAAGTTCATCTGGAATATTGTCACCACGCAATTTCAACGGCACGGCACGGATGGTGCGCACGTTGGCTGTGACATCTTCACCGCGTTGACCATCACCACGGGTGGCGGCGCGCACCAATTGTCCGTGTTGGTACAGCAGACTGATCGCCAGACCATCCAGCTTGGGTTCTGCTACCAACTCAACCTGTTGTTGCTCATCCAGTTCCAGCAGCTTCACGATGCGGTTATGAAAACTCTGGATTTCTTCCGGAGTAAAACCATTGGCCAGTGACAACATCGGCACCTGATGCCGGACCTCGGCAAATGCACCCGAGGGCTCAGCCCCAACCCGCTGGGTGGGCGAATCTACCGTCAACAGTTCCGGATATGCCTGTTCCAGAGCCTGCAATTCCCGGAACAGCTGATCGTACTCCGCATCGGAAATGCTCGGTTGATCCAGCACGTAATATTTATGATTGTGTTCATTAAGCTGCTGGCGCAATTGTTCGATGCGCAGAACATGCTGACTATCAGGCATTAATTTTTTTGTCTATCAAAAGCTCGCATTGCTTCGCGTTGATGGGCAATGCTTTGTCGGGTCAGTGGCTGCCTTTGTTTATCCTGAACTTCGGCTTTAAGCAGTTCTGCCAGGCGCTCAGCAGTAGCCAGCATGGAATCCCAGGCAACCAGTGCGGAAGTTGGTCCCGGCAGAGTCATGAACAGTGTTACGCCCTGGGTTTCAAATAAATTCCAGGCGGTCCGGTCAAAATATCCAGGTGCGGTCAGATTGGCCATGGAAAAAATGGGTTTTTCGCTACCTTGTGGCAGGCGATGGAAAATATCCTGGGCACCAAAGTTCAAACCAGCCTTGAGTGCCGCATCCAGTAATTCCATACCGCTGATTGGGTGCCGCTGGCGTCCGACTACGTACAGGTTAACAATTTGATCATTTCCGGGCACCGGCGCCTGCGGTTGCTTGGCTTGTACCTCTGCAGGCGGTTGTACGGTTGTCTGACCGGCATCGATATAATCTGCATGGGTTACGCCAGGCTGCTCTTTTTCAACAGAACTTGCATCTTCAGCGGGCTTATTTGTATCTGCGGTTTCCAGCCCCGTTATGGACTGCTGTTGCATGGCGTCAACGGCATCCTGTTCTGATACCGCATCCGTTTCCGTATCCAGGATAGGCTCTACCCGTTTACGGCTGGCTGCATGCTTGCCTGGTTTGCGTGGCCGTGCAGGTTTGGCCTTGCGCTTGGGGTTCGCAAAAACAACGATGCCGATCAGAATCAGCACACCTGCAATAATCAATATCCAACGCAAATATTCCATGAAGAACTATTGTACCCTAGCCTGATAATTGAGCCACTAAAGCGTGTATAAACAGTAGCCTACGATGCCGCCATCTGTGCCGCCTGTTCAATATCTACCGTAACCATTCTGGAAACACCGGCCTCACGCATGGTCACACCCACCAGCTGCTCAGCCATTTCCATGGTGACTTTATTGTGCGTCACCACAATAAACTGCACCTGTTCGGACATTTCCTGAACCAGTTTGGAAAACCGGCTGACATTGGCATCATCCAATGGTGCGTCAACTTCGTCCAGCATGCAAAATGGGGCAGGATTCAAACCGAATATAGCGAACACAAAGGCCACCGCAGTCAATGCTTTCTCACCACCCGATAACAAATGAATACTGCTCACCCGTTTCCCAGGTGGTCGCGCCATAATCGAAACACCCGTGGTTAATAAATCATCACCGGTGAGTTCCAGGTAAGCATGCCCGCCACCGAATAACCTCGGAAACAAGGTTTCCATACCGGCCCGGATTTGCTCAAAAGTTTCCTTGAACCGGGTACGGGTAGTACGATCAATCCGTGCAATGGCTTTTTCCAAAGTCGTCAGCGCTTCCTGTAAATCATCATTCTGCTTATCCAGGTATCCTTTGCGCTCGGCTTCCTGTTCATATTCACTGATCGCAGCCAGATTCACCGGTTCCAGCCGGCGTATGCGGTTTTCCAGTTTTTCAGTTTCCAGTTGCCACTCATCTGCGGCCGCATCGTCGGACAACTCTGCAACCATTTCAGCCATTGCCGGTACATCTTCCAGCTCACTCAAGCGGCTTTCCAGGTTATCTGCACGCAGTTTCAGTTCCTGCAATTGCATCCTGACCTGCTCGGTCTGGCCGCGCACTTCATCGGAGTTAGCCACTGCCTGTTGGCGTTGGGAATCGGTCTCGCGTAACTGCTCGGCAATTTCTTCCAGCCGGATGCGGGCATCCTTAAGACGTTGTTCTGTTTCCAATTGCTGCTTGAGTAATTCATCCAGTGTTTCGCGCTCTGCCGCGCCTGGTTCTTGTTGTTGCGCCAGTAATGCTGATAATTCCTGGTAACGTTGTTGCAATTGCTGGTGTTGCTGATCTGCACGATTGCGTGATTCCTGCAACGAGTTCAGGCTGGCCCGTCGTGATTCAATGCCGATGGCATTTTGTTGAACCTGCGTCTGCAATTGCCTGACGGTTTCCCTCAGCTGTTCATACTGTTCTGTTTGCTGTTTCAGTGCCTGCTCTAGTTCTGTCTGCTGACCATGCAGATCCGACAGTGTGCCGATGAAACTTTCCAGTTGACCACGCGCACCGCTGGCACTGGTTTCATGCTCACTGATACTGTGTTTCAAGCTCGTGAATTCGCTTTCCAACTGCTGCCGTCGATCGCGCATGGCCTGCAACCGGTCAGCAGTCTGACTGCGCTCTGATTCAGCCATGCTTAATTCATGGTGTACCCGATTATGTTGATGTCGGGTCTGTTCCAGTTGGTCTTCCAGTTGAGCACCTTGCTGCCGGGCATCTGCCAGCTGCTGTTGTAATTGTTCCGCCTGCTGTTGGTGCTCATGCAGCTGTTTTTCCAGCTTGCGAATTTCCTGTTGACGGCGCAGACTGCCGGCAGCTGGATTTGCATCACGATGAATCCTGACCCAACCGATACCCAGCCATTCACCGGCAGCTGTAATCACCGATTGGCCTTCCTTCAGATTCTGCTGCGCTGCCAACGCCTCCTGCAGTGTTGCCATACAGACAACCTGCGATAACACCGACCGAATAGCGGCAGGCGCTGTTACCTGATCGGCCAGCGTATTATGCCGACTGTTGTCGGAGCGAGGTTGCTCAGCTGTTTTATCGGCCACCAGGATCAGTCCACCGGTATCATTGTCGGCAACATGCTTAGCCAATCCGCCAGCGTGTTCACTGACATCCGTAACCACCACCGCCTGTAAATAATCACCCAACACCGTTTCAACAGCAGTGGCCCATAGTTCCGGAACATCCAGCATTTCCGCCAGTCGTTGAGATTCACCTAAACCGGCTGTCTGCAGCCAATTGAGTGAGGCTTCATCATCCTCTCCCAAAGCCGCCTGCTGTAATGCATGCAGCGAATGTAAACGGCCTTGGTCAGCACTGATCTGCTGCTGGGTTTGCAGCACCTGTTGCTGCAGTTCAGTGGCTGACTCGCGCTGAGTGTGTAATTGCTGGCGTTGTTGCTCAATCTGCTCCTGGATGCCGGTGACTGCCTGTTTGGCCTGCTCGGCCTTACTGGTGGATTCCGTCAATTGCAGATTAAATGCATCGGGGTCTAATTGCTGCTGTTCCTGTTGCACTTTCGCCAATCGCTGCACATCCCTGGACAATTGCTCGTCAAGATGCTGGATCCTGGTGCGTAGTACCTCTGTTTGCTGACTGTGCTGACTACCGGCATCCAACTGGGCGCGCAATGCAGTGCGACGCTCACCGATCAGTTGTTCCTGCTGCTGTAACCGGGCTTGCTGCTCAGTCAAATTCTGCTGCAGATCATCCAACTGGGGCTCACGCTCTGCCAGTTCCTGGTTGAGTGTTTCAATCCGCTCCAGATCAGTTGCACGTACCTGTTCGAGCTGATCCAAACTGGTCTTGGTCTCAGTTTGTTCATGTTTCTGGCGGCTGCGCAATTCACGCTGATGCTGGATACTTTGCTCTGTTTGCGCAATCCTTGCACCCAGTTGATACAGCTCACCCTGTACGCTACCCAGATGATCCTGTGCCTTGGTTTGTTGTTCGCGCAATAATTCCAAACCGGTTTCCGCATGCCTTTGCGCAGCAATGGCCTGCTCCAGTTTCACTTCCAGTTCCCGATTGTGCTCTTGCCCGGTTTCACTGGCGCTTTGAAGCTCACGCCATTGTAAAGCCAGCAGGCTGGCATCCAGATGCCGCTTGTCTGCCTGCAGTTTTTTATAACGCTCAGCAGCACGTGCCTGGCGCTTCAATTTATCCAGGTGTTTGCTGACCTCTTCACGTAAATCGTTTAATCGATCCAGGTTTTCCCTGGTATGCCGAATGCGGTTTTCGGTTTCCCGGCGACGCTCACGGTATTTGGAAATTCCTGCAGCTTCTTCCAGGTAATGACGCAATTCTTCCGGACGGGCTTCCACCACTTGCGAGATCATACCCTGCTCTATAATTGAATAACTGCGCGGACCCAGGCCAGTACCCAGAAACAGATCGGTAATGTCTTTGCGGCGACAGCGGGTGCCATTCAGAAAATAATTGGATGCACCGTCACGGCTGACCTGGCGGCGCACAGCAATTTCACTGAATGCTGCATATTCACCACCGGCACGGCCCTGGCTGTTGTCAAACAGCAGTTCCACGCTGGCGCTGCCAACCGGTTTACGCGCGCTGGAGCCATTGAAAATCACATCGCTCATCGATTCTCCACGCAATTGGCGCGCAGAAATTTCGCCCATTACCCAACGGACAGCATCAATGATATTGGATTTACCACAGCCATTTGGACCAACCACCCCAATCAGGTCGCTGTCGAAGGTTAGTGTGGTTGGATCAACAAAAGATTTGAATCCAGCCAGTTTAATCGCAGTCAAGCGCATAATGTTATTTCATATCTCGACAGTGAATAATTAAGCTTGCCTTGCAACTAATTATTGACTGCATTTCAGTTGTCGTTACTCGCATCTCAGGTTAAGGTGCGCGTTTATTCCGGAGATCATCAATGTCCAATCAGCCAACACGCGATTTGGAAGTTTTCCCCAACCCGGAGAAAGCGCGCGATTATACCATTCGCATCAGCATTCCGGAGTTCACATGTCTATGCCCCAAAACCGGCCAGCCTGACTTCGCCACTTTACAGCTTGAATATGTTCCAGACCAACTATGTGTCGAACTGAAAGCATTGAAGCAATATGTCTGGTGGTACCGCGATCAAGGCGCCTTCCATGAAGCGGTCACCAACCAGATTCTGGATGATTTGGTCGCTGCAACACAACCCCGCTTTATGCGCTTGCTGGCAGATTTTAACGTCCGTGGAGGCATTTACACCAAAGTGACCGCTGAATACCAGGCTCAGGGTTGGCAACCACCAACGCGAATTGAACTGAGCTGACTATCAGCTTGGCAGTGATCACTATTCGACCCGCACGTTGTCCAATACCACTTCGGCCTTCTCACCTAAGCGATTAATCCACACTTCAACTTTCTGACGGTTCAAATCACGCCGCATACCGGCACTGACCTGATCGAATGCTGGTGGGTTAAACGGCCGGGTTTCCAGTACTTTCAGCAGTCGCCAACCTTGTGCCGAAGGCAACGGTATCTGCACCACTTCGCCAAGTTCAGTATTTTTGACCGCCTCGGCGTAATCGCCGGGAATTTGGGATAAATCTATCCAATCGAGTATTTCAGTCCGGTTAGCGGCAACCAACTGGGTGTAGCTGGTATCATTTTGCAATTCCAGGATCGCACCCAAAGCTTGTTGCTCATCCGGAAAAATAACCGTTTCCAGACGGTATTGCTGCTCCCCGGCATCAGCAATGGTTTCCTGATACTGCTTGCGCAATTCCGAATCACTGATGGGGAAGCGCTCGACGTAATCAGCCGCGTAACGGTCAAATAACAAGCGCCTTCGCTCTAACTCCAGAGCTGCATGCAATCTCGCAGTTTGAAAGCGGGCATCCTGCTGGGCCGCATTGGAGACAGCAAATAACTGAATCAGGTTATTCACAGCCTCACCGGACTGTTCCGGCGTCGGGTTGGAAATCCCCTGCTGCTCCAGATAGACATTCAACAGCGTGCCTGTAATCGGTTCGCCATCCACAGTTGCCACGGCGGGCACCGATAAATCCGCTCCTTCACGGGAACATCCATTCAGCAATATCAAACCCGGCAAAATAAAGCAGCTGACTGTAATTAAACGTTTAAAAGACATTGGTTTTTCCATTGTTTTCAGGCCTCCGCACAACTGATCTACGCGGCTGCACTTATTATCAGACATTAGTCAAATTCATCTTCTGCATACGCCTCGATGCGCAACGCATGGATATCAGTTTGCATTAACTCTCCGAGTGCCTGATATACCATCCGATGCCGTTGCAACGGCCGTATACCAGCAAACCCGGCACTTACAACCTGCACAAAAAAATGCCCGCGACCATCCTTGGCGCCTGCATGGCCAACATGCAAATGACTTTCGTCGTCAATCTGCAGGTGCTCTGGCTGCAACTCACGGGTCAAACAGGTTCTTATTTTTTCTAATCGTTCAGTCGACATAGCTGCGTCCATTATCGTCAAAACACCGGCACATAAGGCTTTATCTCTACCTCGGCATAGACGCCGGCCAGTTGGTATGGGTCATGGCTCGCCCAGTCCCGTGCTGCATCCAGGTTATCAAATTCAGCGACAATCAAAGAGCCGATGATTCCTACCTGTGCAAGCTGATCACTATCCACCTCAGGAATTGGACCGGCTGTTAATAATCGTCCTTGATCGCGCAATTGCTGCAACCTCTGCAAATGTGCAGAGCGTGCCTTCATTCTGTTCTGCAGTTTGCCTGGTGCATCCAGACCACGGATTAAATAATACATCGCTATGTTTGAATATTCGGGCTCATTAAGTGCACAGATGGTGGCGCCTATCCAATCAGGCAAGTCAATCTTTAAGCGCGTTGTTGCGCAACCAAAAGGCAATCCCTATACCAATCAGCAACAGACCATAGCCAACCATCGGCGCCAATACATAAACCCATAGGCTGCCGTTTTGATTCCCCACCATCAAATGAGTGATCACTGTGCCGGCAAACACAACTATGACGATTAATGTCAGCATCACATAATCACCCACACCAAGCCCTCGCTTACCGGTATATGAATATATCCAGTACAACACTGCAATAATTGGCGCCAGTAACGCTAACGAGATAATCATATAGGCATGCTCATGCTAATGGCCTGATACCTACCGAATTTCGCAACTTTTTAATCAGTGGTACGGCATAAGCCCGGGCTTTATCCGCCCCAATTTTAAGCGCTGTTTCAATGGTTGCAGGATTGTTGATCAACTCCATATAGCGCTCACGCGGACCGGCCAATTCGTTATTGATCAGCTCAAACAACTGTTGTTTAACATCCCCCCAGGCAATCCCATCGACAAATGCCTGACGCATTTCCGCACGTTGCCGAACATCGGCAAATGCTGAATAAATGCTAAACACATTGGCACTGTCGGGGTCTTTAGGTTCACCTGGCTCCTGTGAGTTGGTCACGATTCGCATAATCTGCTTACGCAGCTTTTTTTCCGGCAGCCATAGTGGAATGGTGTTGTCATAACTCTTGGACATTTTGCGTCCATCCAGGCCGGGCAAAGTGGCAACCTGAGCATCAATCACCGCTTCGGGCAACACAAAGTGTTGGCCATAATGATGATTGAAACGTTGCGCAATATCGCGGGTCATTTCCAGATGCTGCGCCTGATCCTTACCAACCGGCACATGTGTGGCGTTAAACATCAAAATATCGGCACTCATTAATACCGGGTAATTAAACAGCCCCATATTTATGCCGAAATCCGGGTCTTCGCCCGCCTCATCATTGGCCTGCACCGCCGCCTTGTAGGCATGTGAGCGATTCATCAGGCCTTTGGCCGTCATGCAGGTTAATAACCAGGTTAATTCAGGAATTTCGGGTATATCAGACTGCCGATAAAACACCGACTTATCAGTATCCAAGCCAAGTGCCAGCCAGGAAGCCGCGATTTCCAGAGTGGATTGATGCAGCCGGTCTGATTCAAAACATTTAACCAAAGCATGATAATCCGCCAGAAAATAGTATGCCTCGGTGGCATCATCACGGCTGGCGGCGATCGCTGGTTTTATAGCGCCCACATAGTTACCCAGATGTGGTGTCCCACTGGTGGTAATGCCGGTCAGGCTTCTACGTTTGGTGTTCATAATTTGTGCAGCTGTTTAGGGAATTTCAAATTAAACCTGAGATTTTTGAGTAAAAATCATACAAGCATAGCCAGTGACGCATTGTAAGCGCTGAGCATCCCTCTGTCTGCCATAGCTGTTCAAAAAAAACTATCATAGAGGCACCATGACAACTTCATCATCAGCTATTGTTGCTACTTACCGTATCCACTGCCCGGTTGAACAGGCAGCAGCCATGGCGCGCGCCATGGCCTGGGAGCAAACCGTGGAAGTTGTTGAATCTGTTGTCAGCGAGCAGGTACGCCAGCAGACTGTAGGCGAAGTGCTGAATATCAAACATGATCCAGATGGTTCACTCTTGGTCGAGATCAGCTACCCGGCACATCTGGCCAGCAATCAGATCGGCCAATTGTTTAACTTGGCCTATGGCAACGTATCACTGTATCCACGGGTGCGACTGGAGCATTTGCAGATCCCTGCACAGCTTGCCACCAGTATTAGCGGACCATGCTATGGCATCAACGGAATAAGGGAGTTGCTGGGTATTTATGCCCGGCCGATGCTGGCCACTGTGATTAAACCACGTGGTGAAAGCCTGGAATATTACCGCCGGCTGGCAACTGATTTCATTGCTGGCGGAGGAGATGTGCTTAAAGATGATCAGAATCTGGTTGAAACTGATTTTGAGCAATTCAGAGAACGGGTAACCGGTTGTGCGAACGCGGTTGAAGCTGCAGCTCAAAAACGTGGTCGGCCGTGTTTGTATCTACCGCATGTCACCGGCACCGGAGACCATCTTAAACGCTGTCTGGAGCTGGTCAAATCCCTGGGGCTGGATGGGGTGTTGTTATGCCCTTGGATAATGGGGCTGGGCAATTGCAAACAGCTGGCCAAAGATTTCGAATTGATCTACATGGCACATCCGGCACTTGCAGGCACTTTTACCCTCCCGGAAAAACATGGCATCGATGCAGCAGTTTTGAATGGAACTCTATCGCGCTTAGGCGGTGCTGATATCAGCATTTTCCCTGGGCACGGCGGCCGTATCACCAGCGGCGAATCCACCTGTAGCCACATTCAACATGCTCTGTCTGAGCCTTTGGGCGAGTGTCTACCCAGCTTTCCGTGTCCCGCGGGTGGAAATACTTTAGAGCTGATTCCTGAAATGCTGGACAAATATGGTGAAAACTCCATATTGCTGGTGGGAGGCGCTTTACTGGCACATGGTCCTGATCTAAAAAACAGCACACATGAATATATGTCCCGTATTCAAGACTGTTATCCAGGGCGCATGCAGTTGGTTAATACTGAAAAGCAAACCACAGCGCCACTCATTCTAAAATCCACTGCCGACCATGGCTGGTCAGACCGGGAAAAGACCGTTTACAAAACCGAACAATCGCTGCCGCATGCCAATGCCTCCCGCACTGAATTGATTGGCAAACACCAGCAGCAGACAAATTTTGAACTGCGTTATTTTGAACTGGAACCTGGTGGTTACACCAGTCATGAACGCCACCAGCATACCCATGTGATTATCGGCGTACACGGTGCAGGGCATTTAATTATTGAGCAACAATCACACCTGCTCCAGGAACAGGATATTGCTTATATACCGCCGCTCAGCCGGCACCAACTGCGTAATGACGGCAATAAAGCTTTTGGCTTTTATTGCCTGGTAGATCGCTACCGTGACAAACCCATGCCAGCTTGAAGCTTTTCCATTTGCATTGGGCTATAACCAGGCAGGGTTCAGAATCGATTACTGCATTATTTTTAACAACTGCGAGTGACGGCTCCGCCCTTGGGCATCCAGTTGTACAGGTTGCTGCTGGATCAAATGCAGGTAATCGGCATCAAACTGTGCATGCCGGGCACCATGAAAAATCAAATCCCGGTACCAGTCATGCGGCAGCAAGTCATTGTCCACCCAGCCGGGCTGCGCCAGATAGCAGAAACAATCATAATTACGCCTGCTGACGGTTACCGTCATGTTTTCACAATCGTAACCATCACCCTCGAATTCATCCAGTATGCTTTTCTGCCCGGGTTCCAATTGAAAAACCACTCCCCAGGCCATAGCAGCCGGTGTTTGTATCAGGTTACCTTTGCCGGAACCATCCGCACCTCGTTTATGGAAATGTAACTTCCAGCCAGTCAGTTTGGCGTTGCCGACACGAGCAATCGGACCAAGCCGTTTTTCCAATCTGAGGGGATGCAGGTTGGATCCGTAAGCAAGGTAATACAACATACTTAATTGTCTGTTGTCTGGTGTACGCTTAACTGAGTTGGACGATTGTTGCCGCCGACTGCTACAAATACCATTTCTGCAGTTACCGCCAGCTCCTGATCACCTTTAAACATATTTTCCCGAAAAATCTGCACCAGCGCGGTCATGCTGGTATTGCCGACCCGGATAACTTTGCCCTTCAACTCAACAATGCTGCCTTCCGGAATCGGCACTTTAAAGTCAACCCGGTCAATCGAAACAGTGACCACCTTTTGCCTGGAGAATCGGGTACAAACCAGAAAACCAACTTCATCAATCCACTGCATGGCAGTACCGCCATACAGCGTTCCGATGTGGTTGGTGTCATGTGGAAAAACCAGTTTGGTGACCTGGGTGGTGGAGTTTTTCACCCGCTGTTGAAAATTGTTCACGGCGATGCTCGTTGCAATAACTGCTTACTGGAAAGTGTGCCTATATTGCCACATACAGCGTTTAACTTGTTTGTACCAGTACAGTAGCGACTGCATTAATCACTGCGGCGATTCGCACTGCGTCCTGAATGGCACTGGTGCTGACACCCGCCTGACGCAAGACCTTTTCATGCGCATCAATACACATCCCACAACCATTGATTGCAGACACCGCAATCGAAAACAATTCAAAATCAGCTTTTTCAATCCCGGGATTACCAATCACGGTCATCCGCAATCGTGCAGGCATCTGGGCATAGTCTTCATTGGACGACAAATGCAGAAACCGGTAATAAACATTGTTCATGCCCATTATTGCTGCAGCAGAACGTGCTGCCTGCCGGTAGCTGTTATCCAATTGCTCAGCGCCATCAGCTTCGATCGCCGCCAGCAACTGGCGCTGTCCAGTGGCAAATGCAGCAGCCAATGCCACCCCCCAGCGCTGTGCATCGTTCAAAGCCGGGCTACCATCGTTGCTTAATACACTGCTCAGATTCAAACGCAAATCTTTTGCATAGTCAGGAATTGCGCTTTTCAGATCTTGTATCGACATTTTAAAACTCCTAAAAATCAGGGCCGCGATGCGGCCCTGATAAAACTTTGTTAGCTGTAGCCAGCCGGTTAACCGACTTTCAGGGTGTCTTCACCCTTCTGCCAGTTGCACGGACACAATTCATCACTTTGTAACGCATCCAAAATCCGCAGCGTTTCCTGGGGGTTACGACCTACGCTCATGTCTGTAACTGACACATGCCGAATCACGCCTTGCGGATCAACGATGAAGGTCGCACGCATGGAAACACCGTCTTCCGGGTGCAGAATGCCCAGTGCTGATGACAGTTCACGCTTGATATCAGCCAGCATTGGGAACGGCAAATCACGCAGGTCATCATGATCACGACGCCATGCCAGATGCACAAACTCAGAATCCACACTGCCTGCCAGCACTTGACAGTCACGATCAGCGTATTCGCTGTTTAAGTCGCCAAATGCCTTGATCTCGGTCGGGCACACAAATGTGAAATCTTTAGGATAGAAAAAGACCAGCAACCACTTGCCGGCATACGTATCGTTATTGATATTCTGAAAAGCTGTCTGCATCTCAGTCGATACAGTTGCAGTTAAGTCAAAACGCGGAAATTGATCACCAATGGTTAACATTTGTCTCTCCTTAAAACATGGCTGCCGAGAACGGCAAAATTCATCGTTGATGAAGCAATGATCGGGGCTGCGCTGTTATAATTCAAATTGAATGTCTTAATCCTTTTAATAGCTAATTTCTATGGCAGCCGGGATATGAACTTACGCGACTTACACTACCTGGTGACGCTGGCTGATTTACGTCATTTCAGCAAAGCTGCAGAAGCCTGTCATGTTAGCCAGCCAACCTTGAGCACTCAGATTCGAAAACTGGAATCCGAGCTTGAAGTACAGCTGTTCGAACGGGCGCCACGCAAAGTCATGCTGACACCTATCGGTGAGGAAATTGTTGAACGTGCCCGCAAAGTATTACTTGATACCCAGCAATTAAAACAGTTGGCCAAACAACGCCGTGACCCGGCCTCAGGGGCCTTGAAACTGGGTTTGTTCCCGACCATCGCGCCATATTTGCTGCCACATGTGATACCTGCAATAAGAGCAAGTTTTCCGAAACTTACATTACAGCTATTCGAAGAAAAAACCGCCGATATACTGCAAATGCTGGAGCAGGGCAAACTGGATGCAGGCATATTGGCTCTGCCGCTTCCGGATGAGTCACTGGAACATCAGGTTCTATTTGAAGAGCCGTTTGTCCTGGCAATACCTTGCGGACACCCGCTGGCGGCCAAATCCAACATCAAAACCAAGGATTTGCGCAGTACTCCATTGTTATTGCTGGAAGAAGGTCATTGCCTGCGCGATCATGCACTGGAAGTATGCCAATTGGCCGGAGGACTGGAAGAATTGGATTTTCACGCCACCAGTATGGAAACTCTTCGTCAAATGGTTGCAGCCAATACTGGTATCACTCTGATGCCAACACTGGCGGTCAAACCACCGGTGGCACAAATGGATACCGTGGTTATTCGCAGCTTTGCTGAACCAGCGCCCAAACGCATCATTGCCATGTGCTGGCGAAAAACCAATGCCAACAAATCTTTTATGCAGGCGTTTGCCGAGATATTCAGTCAGATTGACCCGGGACTGCTGATCCCGGAAGACACGCACACCAAGGTTACCTGATCCGATACCCGAAACCCTGTTATTACAGCAGCCGTTTTTTGCTAGCATAGGCGCATAAATAAAACCGGGGTCTGCCATGCACACTATTTTTCGCCCAGTTTGGATCAGCATGATGTTATTGCTGGCCGGCGCGCTTATCGCTAATAACGGGTTAACACAAACACTGTCCGCGCCGGCAACGGCCAAAGCCGGTGCCACCCTGAAAATCAACATCACAGGCAGTTTCGACAGACAGGATTTTGTCACTATCGTCCCCCCTGATAAACCGGAAGGCGAGTATGACCATTACGCTTATGCCCGCTCTGCGACGATTGAACTGACAGCCCCGGAAACTGCCGGGCATTACCAAATCCGGATACTCGACGGTACCAGCCCCTACCCCACACTGGATAAGCTGGATTTGCAGATTGAATCGGTCAGCGCCAGCCTGGAGGCTCCGGAGGGTGTTGGCATCGGTGCCAAATTCAAAGTGAATTGGCAAGGACCCGACAATAAACAGGATTTCATTACCATTGTGGCCAGCGAGGCGCCGGAACGTGAATACGGCGTTTACAGTTATACCAAGCGCGGTAATCCGGTGGAATTAACTGCCCCGGCAGAAGCCGGTGACTATCAAATACGCTATCTGACCGGCGGCAAATATTCCACTCTGGCCAGGATCCCGATTGCAGTAATAGATGCCAGTGCCAGTGTTGATTTTGAACCGGTGACAACGATCGGCGGCCATTTGACAATAAACTGGACTGGCCCGGATAACCAGCAGGATTTCATTACTATAGTGCCTGCCGGATCAGAAGAAAGTGAATACGGCAGTTACGCTTATACACACCGTGGCAACCCACTGGAAGTAAAACTGCCCGAATCTCCCGGCGACTTCGAAGTTCGCTATTTGACACCTGCCAAACGTGGTTACAGGATGCTTGGCAGTGCCCCGTTGCAAATCGCTGATACCGCTGCCAGTATCCAAGCACCTGCTGAAGCCATCGCCGGCAGCAGTATCGAATTAAACTGGGAAGGCCCGAATAACCGCCTGGATTTTATTACTGCTGTACCAGCCGACAGTGAGGACAAAGCATACGATCACTACGTGTATACCCATGATGGCAGCCCCGCAAAACTGTTATTGCAGGAGCAGCCAGGGGATTATGAGTTACGTTATCTTACCGGTCAGGAACGCCGGATACTGGCCCGGGTACCGCTCACGATTATGCCGGCCGCCGCCAGTCTGGCGGCGCCAGCCAGCGTGGAAGCCGGGCAACCGTTTACGGTTGACTGGACAGGTCCGGATAACCGAACCGATTATATTGCGGTCACAACCGTTGGCATTGCTACCGACTATCACACCTACAGCCTGACCCGCGATGGCGACCCGGCAACAGTTCGTGCCCCATGGGAACCAGGCCAGTATGAGCTGCATTACCTGACTGGGCAGGAGCGGCAATCATTGGCCAGTGTTGCCCTGTTGGTTACACCATCGCAGGTACCCGGTACGCTGCGCGTGGTTGCTGACAACCCAACGGCAACTACCCATGCCAGCACATTCGGTGCTGTTGAACTGATCCTGGATGCTTCCGGCAGCATGTTGCAACAACTGGATGGACAGCGCCGTATCACTATTGCCAAGCAAACGCTCAATCATTTGGTCAACAATCTGTTACCGGAGCATAGCCAGTATGCGTTACGGGTGTTCGGGCATCGCCAGCCAGACGCCTGTGATACTGAACTGCTTCAGCCGTTGGCCCCGCTAAACCGCAACACCGCTAGTGCCGTGATCAACAGTATCGAAGCCAAAAACCTTGCACGCACACCGATCGCCGACTCGCTGGCACAGGTGGCCAATGATCTGGCCGCGGTAGAAGGTCAAGCGCTGGTCATTCTGGTGACCGATGGTGAAGAAACCTGCGACGGTGATCCGGCCCAGGCTATTGCAAATTTACGCGACTCCGGCTTTGATGTTCGGATAAACATCATCGGTTTCGCTATTGATGAGTTTGCGCTTAAGCAGGAATTCGCCCGTTGGACGGAACTGGGTGGCGGTGCATATTTTGACGCCAATAATGCTGAGGCCTTGTCCAATGCTATGCAGCAATCGCTGGAATTGACTTACAGCGTGTATGACAACCAGCAACGGAAAATTGCCAATGGTACCGTCAATGGACTGGAGGTTTCCCTGCCTGCTGGTGATTATGAAGTACAGGTAGGCGAACAACGTTACCCTGTGAAAATAGCACCCAATGAGGAAAAAATTGTTGCCCTAGATTGAATTTATTCACATGCTATCAGCAGTCAGCCCGTTCCCACGCGCCCGTGTGGGAACGCTGTTCAGCATGCTGAACATCACCAGGCTTTCTCAGCCAGATTCAACATTGCATCGGCAACTGCCAATCAATAGGCATTTGCTGATTTTGTTCCAGATAGTCATTGGTTTGTGAAAAATGCCGGCAACCGAAAAAACCCCGGCTGGCAGATAATGGTGAAGGATGTGGTGAACTCAACACCAGGTGTTTATTCCTATCGACAAATGCCGCTTTTTTCTGCGCATAGCTGCCCCACAATAAAAACACCAGGCTTTCTCGTTGATCATTCAAATGCTGGATAACACTATCAGTAAACCGCTCCCAACCCTTATTTTGGTGCGCCCCTGCCCGACCGCGCTCAACAGTCAAGACTGAATTCAATAACAATACACCCTGCATTGCCCACGGCATCAGATAGCCATGTCGCGGTATCTCAAACCCTACATCGGTTTTTAATTCTTTGTAGATATTGAGTAACGAAGGAGGCGTGGCTATCCCTGGTTTTACTGAAAAGCACAGGCCATGAGCCTGACCGGGTCCATGGTATGGATCTTGTCCCAATACCACCACTTTGACCTGTTCAAAAGGTGTGGTGTCCAGTGCTGCAAAAATCTCCGGACCGGGAGGATAAATAACCGCGCCAGCCTGTTTGCGTTGCAGTAAAAATGTGCGCAGTTGCTGCATATAATCGGTTTCGATTTCCGACTGTAACCGTTTCAACCAGGATTGATGTAATTGAATTGTACGCTGAGTAGCAGTCATGCCTTGCCATGTGTTTTATCTGCGCCGCAGATTAGCACGTCTGAACCATGGTCGGCTTGTTTTCCTGTATAGCAACCCCGACCATGATGATAATGGTATTTAACTAATTGGATTTCATATGACCATCAAAACCGATGCCCTGATTATCGGTGCAGGTCCGTGTGGCCTGTTTCAAGTATTCGAACTGGGGTTGCTGGATATTTCCGCGCATATTGTTGACAGCCTTAAGCAACCTGGCGGTCAATGTTCAGAGTTATATCCTGAC
Organism: Gammaproteobacteria bacterium; assembly: GCA_021772985.1. Classification (GTDB taxonomy): domain Bacteria; phylum Pseudomonadota; class Gammaproteobacteria; order Xanthomonadales; family Wenzhouxiangellaceae; genus JAJFKX01. Next base: position 111,013 of record JAJFKX010000012.1, on the reverse strand, counting down.
AAACCGATTTATGATATCCCGGCACTGCCTGCAGTAGGCGCCCAGGAGTTAATTGATCGCCTGCAGCAACAGATTGAGCCATTTAATCCGCAGTTTCATCTGGGCCAGCAAGTTAGCCAAATGCGCCAATTGGATAATGGCCGATTCCATGTGGTCACCAGTAAAGGCACTGAGTTCGATACAGGAACAGTCATCATTGCCGCCGGTCTGGGTGCGTTTATGCCGCGTCAGCTGAAAGCGCCCGGCGCTGCCGAGTTTTATGATCGCAGTATTCACACCAAAGTACTCAAGCCGGAAAACTTTACCGGCAAGCATTTGGCCATCTTGGGCGGCGGTGACTCTGCCTTGGACTGGTGCCTGGAACTACACGACCGGGTTGACAGCATTCAATTGGTGCATCGGCGTCCTGAATACCGTGCACAGCCAGCCTCAGTCAACAAAATGAAAGCTCTGGCAGAAAATGGGAAAGTGGTTGAGCATCAGGGGAATGTCACTCAGGCTTTATCTCAGGATGGCCAGCTAACCGGTCTGGAGCTGATTAATCGTGATGGCCAGCGCACTCAAATCGAGTGTCAGCAAGTATTGGTATTCTGGGGGTTATCACCCAACCTGGGACCAATTGCTGACTGGGGTTTGCAACTGGAAAAACGTGCTATAGAAGTTGACACCGAAAAATTCCAAACCAATATCCCTGGTATTTTTGCAATAGGTGATATCAATACTTACCCTGGTAAGAAAAAACTCATTCTGTCCGGATTTCATGAGGCTGCGCTGGCTGCTTTCGGTGTTCAACAACATCTGCATCCGGAACAAAAAGTGCGTTTACAATACACAACCACCAGTTCGCTGATGCATCAACGGCTGGGGGTGAATTAGCTCTACCAAAAACCACATTAATACTTATCAAGTTCTGGTTTAATGGTGCCCTGATGATTTATTCAATGGTTGGCGGGACATCGGCCACCGAAGTCGGGGCTTTAATCGGAAGAAATATCAGAAATGCCGCCCAGCCTTTAATAATCACGCCTGGTAATATAACTTGCCATCCAACGTAACGGCTCAGCCTGGTCTCCATAGTGCGTTAAATTCTGTATGGCTGCACTAAATAAACCGTCCGCTCGTTCACGTGCCACATCCAGACCATAGCGCAATGCGTAATTGGGTTTATCTTTTTCTTCATCCGAGCCCTGTGGTTTACCCAGTTTGTCGGTATCTCCGGTGACATCCAAAATATCATCCTGAACCTGGAAACATAATCCAATAGCATCACCGAATTGAGACAGTTGTTCGATCATTTGCTGATCAGAGGACATATCTGAGGCATGAATACCCAACATCACTGCAGCATGAATCAATGCACCGGTCTTCAACCTGAACATTTGTTCTACCGATTCTTTTTCCGGATAGCTGCCTTCCATATCGATATCCAGCATCTGACCGCCGACCATACCGTCACCGCCACTGGCATGCGCCAGCAGCTGAATGCTCGCGGTTATTGCCTGTGCATCACGGTATTCTGGTGCAGCATCAGCCAGGCATTGAAACGCCAGTGCCAATAGCGCATCTCCAGCCAAAATAGCAGTAGCCTCGTCAAACGCCTTATGCAAGGTAGGCTGACCACGACGCAAATCATCATCGTCCATAGCGGGTAAATCATCATGCACCAGGGAGTAACAATGCACCAATTCAACCGCTGCCGCGGGAGCATCCAGCGCTGACATTGGCGCCTTGGATAATAAACCTGCGGCATACACCAGCAACGGCCGAATACGCTTACCACCACCCAATGCTGCGTAGCGCATAGCCGACTGCAACTGATCGCTGGCAGATGTCTGTGATAACAATCGATCAAGGTATTGATTGACACGATGCACCAGCGTTTTTGAATGCGCCGCGAAGTCGTGATTCGGTGTCATAACTCTCCAAAGGGTAGTTGCAATTAGTATTGTCAGCCGCCCGTCTGATTACTTTTATCAGATGACTCGACCTGGATAGGGCCGAGCGGCTAAAATGTACTGAGTTCAGGTTATATTTTCACGCTTGATTATACTACGCGGCTATACATCCTATCAGTAACATCCGCAAGCGTATTTGCACTTTAATACACAACGAGAGCTGGCTGATCTATGCTTAATATAAGAACCACCCATAGCGCTGTTGCCACAGTAAAACGATCATCCATGGCAAATGGATCATATCGGCAAGCTGCGGTATCACCAACAGCCCAATTGGAATTGAACTAAAGGGAGCAATTGGTTTGCAACCATCATTTTCAGCCTCAGGCATTGACGCTGACACTGTTGCCGGCTCACTGGCAAAAGCACTGGCTTACCAGGAACATATTCTGGTCGCTGTTTCACGCACCTTTGCCCTGACCATTCCGCAACTGCCTAAAGATCTGTATACGGCGGTCGCCAACGCTTATCTGCTGTGCCGGATCGCCGATACCATTGAGGATGATGCAGCTTGGGATACCCAGCAAAAAATCCTTTATCAGCAACAGTTTATTGAAGTGATTGCCGGACACCGGGATGCTGGTGATTTCGCTGATCATATTGCCCCCCTGGTAGCACCACAGACACTAACGGCTGAACGTGATCTGGTCGCTAACACAGACTTGGTTATTGAGGTTACAAGAAGCCTTGCACCGGTCCAGCAAAAAGCCTTGTTCCAATGTGTACAGGTGATGGGCAGGGGCATGAATAACTACCAGCGCAGTGCCTCTGCAGATGGTTTGGCTGAACAGCGCGACCTGGATTTTTATTGCTATTACGTCGCTGGCGTGGTTGGTGAAATGTTGACCGACCTGTTCTGCTATCATGATCCTGCTATAGAACAACAGCGTGAGCAGCTGATGCAGCTGGCCCCTTCCTTTGGTCAGGCCCTGCAAATGACCAACATCCTCAAAGATGTTTGGGATGACCGCGACCGGGGTGTCTGCTGGTGGCCGAAAGCAACATTTTTGCAATATGGTGTAAACCTGGCCAAATTAGAAAGCCAACATCAAACAGCAGGTTATCAGCAGGCATTGAATGTACTCATCGGGATCACTCATGGCCATATACAAAACGCACTTCGCTATACCTTGATGCTGCCTCACAAACAGCGTGGAATTCGCAAGTTCTGCCTGTGGGCTCTGGGCCTGGCAATTTTGACTCTGAAGAATATTCACCAATCACCTCATTTCAGCAATAGTCAGGAAGTCAAAGTCAGCCGCCGTCGGGTCAAGCAGGTGATTGTTCTCAGCAAAATTTGCGGGCGTAGTAACCGTTTACTGAAATGGTTATTCCGCAAAGCCGGTCAACATTTGCCATGCACGGAAATTACAAATTATGAACTGCCTTTACCCAACTACCACAACAGCGACGCTCCCAGTGAACCGGCAACCCCATGCGCAAGCGTAAAAATGCAATCCATGCACGCCTGAGTGCAGGTTATTTATTTGATAACCCTGTTGATCTGAACTGACCACCAAACAACCATGCAAGTCTCGTTGGCTACCGACAATCAGCAAACACCCTCAGTATCACTTTCAGGGCAGCACCTGGATGCAGCAATCAATGCTGCCCGGAAGAATTTGCTTCAGCAGCAACATCCGGATGGTCATTGGTGTTTTGAGCTGGAAGCCGATTGCACCATTCCTGCCGAGTACATCATGATGATGCACTTCATGGACGAAATCGATGCCGGTTTGGAACAACGGCTGGCTAAATACCTGCGCCATCATCAACGTGAAGATGGCAGCTGGCCTTTATACACCGGCGGCGCGATGGATATCAGCTGCACCGTAAAAGCCTACTTTGCGCTTAAATTGGCCGGTGACAGCGTCGATTCAAAGCATATGCAGCGTGCCAGGGAAGCTATCCTGGCAGCTGGCGGGGCAGCCCGGGCCAATGTGTTTGCCCGCATTGCGCTGGCATTATTTAACCAGGTGCCATGGCGGGCCGTGCCATTTATTCCACCAGAAGTGATGTTAATGCCACGCTGGTTTCCGTTCCATATCAGTAAAGTATCTTATTGGTCGCGTACGGTGATGGTCCCGTTATTTGTGCTCTATGCTTACAAACCCCAAGCTATCAACCCACGCAGTATTGATATCCAGGAGCTGTTCATAACACCACCTGATCAAGAGCGTCATTATTTCCCCATTCGCTCGCCATTAAACACTTTCCTGTTGAGGCTGGAACGTTTTTCACTATATTGCCTTGAACCTTTAATCCCTGGATTCATACGACGCAAAGCTCTCCGGCGTGCACAGCAGTGGTTTGTTGAACGTCTGAACGGTGAAGATGGTCTGGGTGCAATTTTCCCGGCGATGGTGAATGCCTGCATGGCATTGGATTGCCTGGGTTATTCACGGGATCATCCTCTAAGGCTGACCTGCATGCGCTCGATTCAAAAACTGCTGGTTGAATACCCGGATGGCAGTGCTTATTGTCAACCTTGTGTATCTCCGGTCTGGGATACCGGTTGGGCAGCAGTCGCCTTATTAAAAGCCGGAGATGATCACGCCACCCAACAATCCATCCGAAATGCCTGCCGGTGGTTAATCGATAAACAGGAAACAGAGTTTATCGGCGATTGGTCGATACAGGCCCCAACTGTCAAACCCGGCGGCTGGGCATTCCAATACGCCAATCCGCATTACCCGGACCTGGATGACACGGCAATGGTTGCAGCTTTGTTGCACGTGGCAGATCACAATGGCGAATATGCCGATACTGTTAACCAGGCATGCGACTGGTTGGTTGGTCTGCAATCAACCAGCAAAGCCTGCGCTGGGGGGTTTGCCGCTTTCGATGCCAATAACGACAAATATTACCTTAACAGCATACCGTTTGCCGATCATGGTGCGTTGCTGGACCCTGCTACTGAAGATGTATCCGGGCGTGTATTACTGCCATTAGGCCTGTTGAGGCGGCCCCAGGATCAGGCTGCTATGCAGCGTTGCATTGATTACCTGAAAGCCAATCAGCAAGCTGATGGCTCATGGTGGGGGCGTTGGGGCACCAATTATATTTATGGGACATGGAGTGTGCTGGCTGGCTTGGCCTTTGCCGGCGAGGACCCACAACAGAATTATATTCAGAAAGCAGTGGCTTACCTGCTGTCTCGTCAGCGGGCTGATGGTGGCTGGGGAGAAAGTAACGACAGTTACATCGACCCACAACTAAATGGCCAGGCCGGGTTCAGCAGCGGTTCTCATACCGCCTGGGCATTGCTGGCATTGATGGCAACCGGCCAGGTTAATGATAAGGCCGTCAAACGTGGTATCAACTGGTTAATTGAGCAACAGCAAAGCGACGGCAGTTGGTCCGACCCATGGTTTAACGCACCAGGTTTTCCACGGGTGTTTTATCTGCGCTATCACGGTTATAACCACTATTTCCCGCTGTGGGCATTAAGCAGATACCGGCAACTGACCAAGGCTTGATCAGCGATGCTTATCGGTGTAGTTGTGGCATTGCGCTGGGAAGCACGATGTCTGCAAAAGGTATTAGTCAAGGATAGTACAACCATCCGCTGGCAACTGACTGGAATGGGTCCGTCCGCCGCCGCTGCCGGCGCGCAGGCACTTATCGAGCAAGGCGCGAATGTATTGCTCAGCTATGGCTGCGCCGCCGGTCTGCAACCTGGGCTTACAGCCGGAACATTGTTGTTGCCGCAGAAGATAGTGACCGCCGATGGATCACATCTGCTGTGTGATCAACATTGGTGGCAGCGGTTCAGCAGCCAGTTAACTGATGCATGTCATGCTCCACTGGCTGAGACTGCTACCGTATTGACTTCGTGTTCGGCTAAAAAGACACTCGCTGCTGATACTCAGGCATCCGCGACAGATATGGAAAGCGCCATGGTCATGCGAATAGCCGCTCAGCATAAAGTCCCTGCTCTGGTAACACGGGCAATATTGGACGATTCAGAGCAAACATTACCGGCTGGTCTGATCGAATGCTGTGATAGCTACGCACAACCAAAAATCTTGCGCCTGGCCGGTTGGCTGGCAGCTAAGCCTGTTAGGATGCAGGCCATGTTCAAGCTGGCCAGAGCACAACAGCAAGCTTGTCAGACACTAGCCACTGTTGCACAAACACTTGAGAGAATGGAATGATCAAAAAAATCTATTCAAAGCACTTTCCTGCAGTGATAATGCTTGGCATAGTGCTGTCGATTTCAGCAGTATTTGCACAAACCGAAAGCATTATCACCCCAGCTTCCAGCGACGCAGCACCCGAACAGGTTGTGGTGACTCTGGAACAGGCATTATTAAATATCATGCAGGCAGAACAACTCGATCATGCCGGTCGCAGCCAGCGCTTGCAACCGGTAATAGAACGGGTATTCAACTTTCCCCGGATGGGCAGGTTTTTATTTGGCAGCCGTTGGAATACATTTGATCCAGCTCAGCAAAGCAACTTCATGAATTCATTTCAGGCTTTGACCATTGCCACCTATGCTGCCCGTTTCAACAGTTTCAATGATCAACAATTTGTTGCGGTAAGCGCCATGCAGCCCGGCAGTAACCGTGCCCAGGTTAGGCATCAGTTGCTTACTGGCAAGGGCGAACAGATTGCTTTCGATTATCTGCTGCTACAGGAAAACGACCAATGGCGGATAGTCAATATAACCACTCGCGGAGTCAGCGATCTGGCATTAAAACGTACCCAATACAGCAAACTATATAACCAGGGAGGTTTGGAAGCCGTGCTTGATTACCTCCAACAGCAGGTTGAACGGCTGGTGTCAGAATAATCTCAACTGCTGATCGTTTATCCAACCAATGAAAAAAACCGCAGACAACACCCGTATCCAAAATGCACTGATGGCCTGGTTGAAGCTGGTTATTCGCTACCCGTGGTTCATTATCGGACTATTGTTTTTGGCCAGTGCCGGTGCACTGGATTACACCGTCAAGCATCTGGGTGTGAATACCGACACTGCAGATATGCTGGATGCCAGCTTGCCTTTTCGGCAAACATTCGATCGATTCCGACGTGAATTCCCTACCCTGGCCAATAACCTGCTGGTGGTGATTGAAGCTCCGACACCGGAACAGGCGCGCAACACTGCCCATCAGGTAAAAACCCGGCTATTGGCTGACCAGCAGCATTTTGCTGCAGTTGATTGGTTCGCGGGCGAGGCCTATTTCCAGCAAAATGGCCTGTTGTTTTTGAGCCCTGAAGAGCTGACTGAATTAGGCGACCAGCTGAGTGCTGCACAGCCTTTTCTGACCCGCCTGGCGGAAGACCCGCAAGCAGCCACGCTGTTTGAACTACTGACCGAGGCCGGCGACTACGCCGAAACCCAAGCGGCTGGGCTGGATAATATGCTGTCGGCTATTGACCGAACCACAACACAGGTATTAACCGGCCAACCAGCCGCGATGTCCTGGGAACAGGTGTTTTTTGCCACTCCAGATAACATCGCGCAGACAAGTGTTTTTCGCGAAACCCTGGTGGTCGAACCGCGATTGAATTTTACCCAGGTGATGGCCGGCCGTGAGGTCATGGCTGCAGCTGATAAGGTTCGCACTGACCTGAATCTGACCGCAGAGCAACCTGTGCGGATGTTGCTTAGCGGCCCGGTAGCACTGGAACATGAGGAATTGCTGAGTGCTTTGACCGGTGCCAAACGTGCCGGTATTCTGGCCATTATCCTGGTGACTTTGGTTATGTTGTGGGCCTTGCGTTCAATTCGGTTGGTCGCCATTGCATTGCTAAGCCTGGCCGCAGGTTTCACCCTGACATTGGGTTTTGCTGCTTTGGCAGTAGGCCGTATCAACCTGATTTCAATTGCCTTTACCGTTTTGTATATCGGCCTGGGCGTGAATTATGGCATTCATTTTATGCTGCGCTACCGCGAACAACTTGTTCAGCAAACGTCCAAACATATGGCAATCCTCAGCACCGCCCGGTTACTGGCCGGTGCTCTGGCGCTGAGTGCAATTACCACTGCAATCGGTTTTTTCGCATTTATGCCAACGGCCTTTCGTGGCGTGGCTGAGCTTGGATTAATAGCCGGCGTAGCCATGTTCATCACTTTTGCTATCAGCTACAGCCTGCTGCCTGCACTACTGGCTGTCACCCCTGCGCCCAAAGTTGATAACACCCGAAGCCGCTTGCAGTTGCCGGAAACCCTGCTGGATGCTCCCCTGCTGCAGCGTAGGAAAGTCCGTATCGGTGCATTATTGATCGCTTTGTCAAGTATAGCCCTGGCTTGGCAGTTACCGTTTGATAGCGACCCACTTAATCTGCGTGATCCGCAATCAGAATCTGTGAATACTTTGCGCCAATTATTGCGCAGTCAATCGACCGGGCACCGGAACTTGCAAGTACTTAGCGATAATGCCAGTGAAGCACAACGTATCACCATGCAGCTGCGTGCATTACCAGAAGTTGATCGCGCCATCTCCTTGCTTGACCTGATCCCGGTTGATCAAGAGGAAAAACTGTTGTTGCTGGAAGATCTTCGCTGGACCACCGGATTGGATTTATTATCAATTCCAGACAACCTGCCTGTACTTGATCAAGATCGCCTGCATTACGCCATCAGCCAATTGGCCTTGGCATTACCGAAATTTGATACGCCTGTCGCCAATCAGCTATATACCACATTACAACAGCTGGAAAATTCGGATCATGGCACATCAGTTTACCCGGCATTAAATAGCGCATTGATCGGCTTGCTGCCTGATACCTTAAAGCGCCTGCAACAAGTCATAAGCGTCGACCAACAAGTCACCAGTGATGCATTACCCGACCACATAAGTGACCGCTGGCGCAGCCCATCGGGGACTTACATAGTGCAGGTTTTTCCTGCCGGTGACACCAATGATTTTGCTTATGTCCGCGAGTTGATCGGTAAAGTAGCCAACCTGGCCCCACAGGTCACCGGAATGCCGGTTCTGCAACAACGCTCCGGCCAGGCAGTCAGTGCTGCATTGCGGGAAGCCATGCTCTGGGCAGTACTTGGAATTGGTCTGGTTTTGATCATTATTTTGCGCAGTGTTGGTGATAGCACCCGGGTGCTGGTGCCATTGCTTTTGGGTGGCCTTGTCACCGGCGCCATTCTGGTTTTAATTAAAGTGCCACTTAATTTTGCCAATGTGGTTGCGCTGCCTTTGCTACTCGGGGTTGCTGTGGATAACGGTGTCCACCTGGTTTACCGGCACCGTAGCCGTGACATGCCTACTACCGCCGATGGTCAGCTGGCAAATGTATTACGCACCACCACCGCACGAGGTATTGTATTCGGTGCCTTAACTACCGTACTCAGCTTCGGCAACCTGATGTTTTCAACACATACCGGCACCGCCAGCATGGGCTTGCTACTGGCGCTTGGTTTGAGCTTGATGGTAACCGCCACACTATTGGTTTTACCGGCTTTGATGCCGGTGGTAGTCCCTGCTCCGGCTGGAGACCACCATGACAACTAAACCGCTTAGCCTGGTAACTGGTGCCACCGGCTTTGTAGGTGCGGCTGTAACACGTCGTTTACTGGCTGCCGGTCATCATGTACGTTGCTTGGCGAGGGCCAATGCTGATTTGCGTAACTTGGCCGGACTGGACGTGGAACAGGTAACCGGTGATTTGACCGATCATGTGTCGCTGCACCAGGCGATTAATGATTGCGACTATCTATTTCATGTGGCTGCTGATTATCGTCTATGGGTGCCTGACCCGGATTATATGTACGCAGTTAATGTCACCGGCACACAAACACTAATGCAGGCTGCACTGGAAGCTGGTGTAAAACGTATTGTTTACACCAGCACCGTGGCCACCATCGGCTTACATTCAGATGGCACACCCAGTGATGAAGATACATCGCTTAACCCCAAAGATTTGATCGGCGCTTACAAAAAAACCAAATATGCAGCTGAACAGAAGGTCAAAGCAATGATCACTGAACAGCAGCTGCCAGCAGTGATTGTCCATCCCAGCACACCTGTCGGTCCAGGCGATATCAAACCCACCCCTACCGGCCGACTGATCGTGGAAGCTGCCCGCGGCAAGGTCCCGGCATTTGTCGATACCGGCCTGAATGTTGTCCATGTTGATGATGTTGCTAATGGGCATCTATTAGCGCTTGAACTTGGCGAACCGGGCCGCCAATATATTCTTGGCAGTGAAAATTTAAGTTTGCAACAGGTGCTTTTCAAACTGGCAAAATTGCTGAATCGCAAGCCTCCAACAGTTCAACTGCCGGCTCCCTTGGTATTGCCATTGGCTTATATCAGCGAAGCCTGGGCGCATTTGATTACGCGGCGGGAGCCGTTGACAACCGTTACTGGGGTAAAATTAGCCCGTAAGCCGATGTTTTTCAGTAGTCAGCGGGCGATTAATGAGCTGGGTTATCAACCACGACCGGCTCAGGCAGCTCTCAGTGACGCACTGGACTGGTACAGGCAACATGGTTATTTTGGGTAAAGAGTCAGTCATGCAAAAATTAAACGTATGCTACCGACTTTCAGGGAGTGCTTAATGTTACGCCAGCTGCGCCGTTACACTATCGGTACCGCTAAGCAGTCAGGTCGGCTGCTGCGATATTTTGGCTTAGAGAATCCCAAACTTTCCAGTCATCGACTGTTAACAGCAGCACAGGAACTGGCTCAATGGGATCAATGGGGAGACCCTGACCCAAATTTACCATTAACTTTGTTATGCCAGGATTTTGAAACCGATGCTGAGCTGCACCTGCCCGGAAGAATCGCAGCTCGTTTTGATTTGCTCAGATTACTCAAACATCGGCTGGAAATCGAAAAAGTCATTGCTGACAACCCGCCAATTACCCAACAACCCATTAAAAAACCGATATTCGTGGTCGGATTGCCTCGTACCGGCACAACCATGTTACAAAACCTGTTGGCCAGTGATCCCCGGCATCGTTCACCATTAACCTGGGAAACCATGCAACCTGTGATTGCAGCAAGCCGACATGCCCGGCAACATGCGGCAATCCAACGCAAAGTGGCATCACAATTGTTATGGCTTGATGCTCTGGCACCCGACTTCCATCGAATTCATGCTGTCAAGGCCGGTTTGCCTCAGGAATGTCTGGTGATAACAGCCCATGCACTGCATAGTTATCAATTTCAGACGACCCACTATGTGCCTCGCTATCAAAGCTGGCTGCAGCAACAAAGTCGCAGCGCTGCATACCGTTATCACCGGCGTTTTTTACAGCACATGCAGTGGCAGGCTCCAACTCAACGCTGGGTACTAAAAGCACCTGCGCACCTGTTTGGACTGAGCGAATTACTGGAAATTTATCCGGACGCCTGCATTATTCAAACCCATCGGGAACCCACTGAAGTGATGTCATCGCTGGCCAGTCTGACAATTGAACTGCGAGGCGCCTTTAGTGATCGGCATGATGCCCGGCAGATTGGCCCGGAAGTGATCCACCGGTGGTCACAGGCGTTGGCATCGGCATTGCTAACCAGAGATCAAAAAAAGATCCCCTCGGAACGGATATTTGACGTGGATTACCACCAACTCACGACCTCACCACTGAATACGCTGCAGCAGATTTATGCCCATTTCGAATTGGATTGGCAACCACAAACCGCCGCATCCCAGGAGGCCTGGTTAACCCGCAACCCCAAACACAGACATGGGCATCATCAACATACATTGACCGATTTCGGCCTTCAGACAGACTGGATCAATGAGCACTTTAGTGCCTACCGACAACGTTTTCTGCGGCCATCTGCAGCCGCTGTAGCATAATCGTTATGCACAACACTCAAGCTACCGCTGTCGCACATGCCAATATTGCCCTGATCAAATACTGGGGCAAACGTGATGACAAACTCAACCTGCCTGCCACTGGTTCGTTGTCACTGACCTTGGATGGTTTAACCACTACCACCAGTGTCAGTTTTGATTCCGATTTGAACCATGACTGCATTAAATTGAATAATCAACACCCCGGTGAATCAGCAGCCGACCGCATCAGTGCATTTCTGAATCTGGTTTATCAACAGGTCAAAAGTACTAACCAGCAACGTCCATACGCGCAGGTTAACAGCCATAACAATTTCCCCACAGCTGCCGGACTGGCCTCATCTGCATCTGGTTTTGCTGCACTGGCTCTGGCTACCGGCAAGGCTTTGCAAGCGAGCCTGGAACCCGGCCAGTTATCAATGCTGGCCAGGCGAGGATCCGGATCTGCAGCCCGCTCAATATTTGGTGGAATTGTGGAAATGGCGCACGGCCAGCGCAAAGATGGTTTGGACAGTATCGCCACACAGCTGCACCAGCCGGATTATTGGAACCTGAAAGTGCTGATTGCAGTGACTGATGCCGGCAGTAAAAAAATCAGTTCAACGGATGGCATGCGACAAACCATGCAGACCTCCCCTTATTACCCGGCCTGGATTGCAGGTGCCCAGGCAGATATCGAAACTGCCAGAGATGCCATCGCAGCAAAAGATTTTGAGACTCTGGCAAATGTGACTGAATTTAGTACGCTAAAAATGCACGCCTCAGCACTGGCCGCACAACCTGGTGTGATTTATTGGAATGCTGCATCCCTGGCTGCCATGCACAGTATCCGTGATTTGCGCGCTGCCGGCTTACCGGTTTGCTTCACTATGGATGCAGGGCCACAGGTAAAAGCGGTTTGCACTGCGGGTGCGACTAGTCAGGTTGCCGAATGCCTGCAACAGGTGCCGGGGGTAGTTAAAGTCATCACTTGTGGTCTTGGACGCGGCGTACGCCTGCAGCCACAATGAATCAAATAATTGAAACCAGCACACCGGGCAAGGCATTGATTTTAGGTGAATATGCGGTCCTGGAGGGATATCCTGCAATCGTTCAGGGTCTGACCAGGCGCGCACGGGTTCAGCTAGCACCCGCAGACAGCCATACCATCACCGCCCTGCCATTGCTTGATCAACCGCTGAGCTTTTATTTTGATGACAACCAGCAGTTCCAATGGCGGCAAGCTGACCATCAGCAAAGACTGCCGTTTATTGCACTTTTGATGCGGGCGTTGGGCGAGTGGGAGCACACCCCAAAACACAGTTGGTCATTGACTTTGGATACCCGTGATTTTTTCTCCGGTGATGGTGATAAGCTTGGATTGGGCTCCAGTGCTGCACTGACCGTTGCGCTGGCTGCAACCTGGTATCGGCAGCGCAATCCCGGGCAAACTTTTGATCAGCAACGCTGGTTGTCGTTACTGGTCAAATTACATCAGCAACTGCAGGATGGCCGTGGCAGTGGTGCAGATGTAGCTGCCAGCATATATGGCGGATTAATAGAGTACCGCATCACCGATAACGATTGTGTTGTGCAGCAACTACAATGGCCGGCGAGCATTGAGTGCATTTGGATATGGATTGGGCATTCGGCGTCGACAAGTGAATTCCTTGGCCGGATGAGCGATTTTAAGCTGCATAATCCAACCCAGTACGCCAGGCATATGGCTTACCTTGGTGAATTATCACTAACTGGTGTTAAAGCCTTTGCCAATGGATCTGCGGGTGATTGCCTGCAATCCATTGCAGACTATGGCCAGGCTATGCAGGCTTTGGGCGAGGTTGCTGATGCGCAGATATATACTGACGATCATCGCCGCCTGGCACAACTTGCCAGACAATATGGTGTTGCCTTTAAACCCTCAGGTGCCGGTGGTGGTGATATTGCAATGGCCGCCGCTGCCGACACCAATCAGCTCGCACAATTTGCTAATCAGGTTCAAGTGGCAGGCTATGGTCTGTTAGAATTAGCACCAGCAGAACAAGGTGTTGAGATAAATTCCAGCCGATCGTCGGCAACGGGAATCAGCTCTGGTTTTGTAAGCAAAAAACCCATTTAACGGTAAAGTAGCTATGGAACAATCACGTATCCCCAGTTTTTATCGCTTAAGCCTGCAAGATCGTGTGCGCGCTGTGCACGAACGCGGCTTACTGTCCAAAGAAGATTACCGCCTGCTAAGCAGCGGCAAGCATATCCTGGATCCGTCCACAGCGGACAAAATGATCGAAAATGTGGTTGGCGTGCTGGGGATACCAATGGGTATCGGCTTAAACTTTGTGGTCAACAACAAGCCGTATATTGTGCCTATGGCTGTTGAAGAACCCTCGATTGTTGCTGCAATCAGCTCAGCTGCCAAGCTGGCTTTGCATACCGGCGGATTCCAGGTAGAAAGCACCGAGCCCATCCTGATTGGGCAGATACAGGTAGTTGATATAGCCCATGTGACCAAGGCTAAAGCCACCATCCAGCAGCGCAGCGAAGAAATTATTAACCTGGCAAACAGTTTGCACCCCAAAATGGTCGCTCGTGGTGGAGGCGCTAAAGGATTGGAAGTGCATCTACATCGTTCTCCATCTACCGGAACAACCATGCTGGTCATTCATCTACTGGTTAATACCTGTGATGCGATGGGCGCCAACCTGGTTAATACCATGTGCGAAGGCGTAGCATCGTTGGTTGAAAGCATCACCGACGGTAAAGTATTTCTGAGAATTTTGTCAAACCTGACAGATCGTGCATTGGTCAAAGCCAAAGTTGTGTACCCAACCGAAAAACTATCCGGCAAAGGTTTCGATGGCGAGCAGGTTCGTGATGGCATCATTCTGGCCAACGATCTGGCTACCGTCGACCCTTATCGTGCCGCAACCCACAACAAAGGCATTATGAATGGCGTGGATGCCGTGGCGCTGGCAACCGGTAACGACTGGCGGGCCATTGAAGCAGCAGCCCATGCCTATGCAGCACGCAGTGGCCAATATAGTTCACTGACCCGCTGGTACAAAGACCAGGATGAAAATCTGGTTGGTGAGCTGGAAATTCCAATGAAAGTCGGCACAGTAGGCGGACCGTTGCAATCCAACAAATCGGTGATGATCAACCACCGCATGTTGAAGGTGGATTCAGCACGCGAGCTGGCGGAATTAATGGGCGCTGTTGGCCTGGCACAAAATTTCTCGGCGCTGCGGGCACTGGTGACCAGCGGCATCCAGCAAGGACACATGACCCTGCATGCCCGAAGTGTTGCCATGGCAGCAGGTGCACCGACTCATCTGTTTGATACCGTGGTCGACCGATTGATCGAAAGCGGTAATATCAAGATCTGGAAAGCTCGCGAAATTCTAGAAGACGTTCGAGCACAATCTGCTATAAGCGGCACTTTCCCAAACGTAATACCTGACGCCGAAGAGCTGGCTGTGGGGCATGGCAAGGTCATCTTGCTCGGTGAGCACGCGGCTGTTTATGGCAGCCATGTAATGGCTGTGCCGATCCCCTTGACAATTCAAGCCAAGGTCACGGAATGTGACGACGGTATCGATATCAATATTCCCCGCTGGGGAGCATCACAGCGTTTGAATCCTCGCGCGGACCAACGGCATTCCTTTGAAAAGCCAATTGCCTTGATCCTTGAGCAACTCGAATTAATCGATCAACCGATGAAAATTGAAGTCTTTGCGGCTGTACCACGTGCGGTCGGTCTAGGCAGTTCAGCAGCCATAGCGGTTGCCATTATTCGAGCCCTGGACAGGCACTACCAGCTCAAGTTAAGTGATGTAGAGGTCAACGCACTGGCATTCGAATGGGAGAAAGTCGCACACGGCAGCCCTTCCGGAGTGGATAACACCATGGCCACTTATGGTTATCCCATTTTGTTCAAGAAAGGTAAGAAAAACGAACCCGCTTTGATAGAAAAACTTACCCTGGGTGCGCCACTACCGCTGGTGATCGGTTACAGTGGAGTGGAAAGCCTGACTGCAAAAATGGTTGCCAGGGTAGCCGCTGCACGCAAAAAGAACCCGGCGATATACCAACAAATGTTCAATGGCATCGATGCACTCACCCTGCAAGGTCGCAATGCATTGCAAACCGGTGATTGGCAACAATTAGGTGAGTTGATGAACGTCTGCCAGGGTTTACTCAATGCCTTGCAGGTCTCCTGCTGGGAAATAGAAGAAATGATCCAGGTTGCCCGACAAAACGGAGCTTTGGGAGCCAAAGTTACCGGCGGCGGTGGCGGTGGCGCAATTATTGCATTGTGCCCGGATAATCAGCAAACTGTTATTGAAGCACTTAAAGACGCCGGTTATCAGGCCATGGAGGTAACTGTTAATGGCTGACTTAGAGAATACAACGCACGATTTTTCTGTCGGCCATGGAAAGGTCATTTTGCTCGGCGAACATGCGGTGGTATATGGTAGGCACGCGCTGGCTGTACCGGTGCGGTTAGCTGTTAAAGCCAACATTACCGATAGTGATGATGGCATTCATATTTATATTCCTAGCTGGGGCACACAAGTGCAACTGCAGCAATCCCCAGATAACCCCCACCCAATGGAAGAAACAGTCACTCTGATCCTGGAACAGCTCGGCCTGATGGATCAGCAGATGAAAATTGAAGTTAATGCTAATGTAAACCGTGCCGCAGGCATGGGCAGTTCTGCGGCTTTGGCTGTGGGTATTGTGCGGGCACTAAATCAACACTATCAACTTAATTTGAATGACCATAGAGTCAATACGTTGGCATTCGAATGCGAAAAACTAGCGCATGGCAACCCTTCCGGCATTGACAATACCGTAGCCACTTATGGTTATCCCATTTTGTTCAAGAAAGGTAAGAAAAACGAACCCGCTTTGATAGAAAAACTTACCCTGGGTGCGCCACTACCACTGGTGGTCGGTTACAGTGGAGTGGAAAGCCTGACGTTAAAAATGGTCGCCAGGGTAGCCGCTGCACGTAAAAAGAACCCAGCGATATACCAGCAAATATTCGATTTCATTGATAGCATCACCCTGCAGGGACGTGATGCATTACAAACCGGTGACTGGCAACAATTAGGTGAACTGATGAACGTCTGCCAGGGCTTACTCAATGCCTTGCAGGTCTCCTGCTGGGAAATAGAAGAAATGATCCAGGTTGCCCGACAAAACGGTGCTTTGGGAGCCAAAGTTACTGGCGGCGGTGGCGGCGGTGCATTTATTGCATTGTGTCCGGGTAATCAGCAAACTGTCATTGAAGCACTTAATGAGGCCGGCTATCAGGCCATGGAGGTCACTGTTAATGGCTAATTTAACAAACGCAGCACTCAGGGATGAAGTTGTTTCGTTTCCAGACGAAGATTTAATCCTGGTCGACGATAATGACCTGGAAATCGGGCATCTGGACAAAGCCGGTTGCCACCGTGGCACAGGCGTCTTGCACCGTGCGTTCTCGTTGTTCGTATTCAATAACCAAGGTCAGTTGCTGCTGCAGCAACGAAGCGCAGATAAACCGTTATGGCCTTTGTATTGGTCCAATTCCTGCTGCAGTCATCCACGTCGCGGAGAGTCCGTTGACTATGCCGTCAACCGGCGACTGGAACAGGAATTAGGCATGTATACCGATGCCGCTTTTATCTATAAATTCCAGTATCATGCACAGTTCGACGAGAGCGGTTCAGAACGCGAATTATGCTGGGTATATCTCGGTCGCTGCAACGAACAGCCACAACCCAATAAAAATGAGGTTGCTGACTGGCGCTTTATCAGCGCCGATGACCTGAACCGTGAACTACAACAATACCCAAACGCTTTTACACCCTGGTTCAAAATGGAATGGGCCAATTTAAATACCGAACACCAGACTTTGCTGCAACCTTACCTGCAGCCAGTTAATAAGGATTAAAGACCATGGGCATACCTGCCATCCAACAGTTCAGCATTGCTAAATACATCATTACCCAGAAGCTGAAGCGCAATAAAAAGTACCCATTGGTACTGATGCTGGAACCACTGTTTCAGTGCAATCTTGCCTGTGCCGGCTGCGGCAAGATTGAGTACCCTAAAGATATCCTGCAAAAAAGAATCAGCGTTGCTGATGCCTTAAGTGCGGTTGATGAATGCGATGCGCCGGTTGTTTCCATTCCCGGTGGTGAACCGTTAATCCACAAGGAAATGCCGGAAATCGTTGCAGGCATTGTCGCTCGCAAGAAGTTCGTATATCTATGCACTAACGCCATTCTTTTGGCTAAAAAAATAGACGACTATAAACCGACCCCATACTTCACCTGGTCGGTACATTTAGACGGACTGCAGGAAGAACATGACAAATCGGTATGCCAGCAAGGTATATTCGAAAAAGCCACCGCCGCAATTAAAATGGCGATTGAAAAAGGCTTCCGCGTCAGTGTGAATTGCACGCTGTTTGATGGTGAAGTTCCGGAACGGGTTGCTGAATTTTTTGATTATTGTGTCGAACTGGGGGTTGAAGGCATTACCGTTTCACCTGGTTACAGTTACCAATTTGCGCCTAATCAAGATGTGTTTTTACCACGCAATAAATCCAAGGAACTATTCCGTGACATTTTCCGCCAGGGCAAACAACGCGAACAACAAACCAAGACCAAATGGCCGTTGAACCACTCCAGTTTGTATCTGGATTTCCTGGCAGGTAACCAAAGTTATCAATGCACGCCTTGGAGTAATGTCACTTACAACATTTTCGGTTGGCAAAAGCCATGCTATCTGTTAGTTGATGAAGGCTACGCAGGCAGCTACCGGGAATTGATCGAAGACACCGAATGGGATAGTTATGGTACTGGCCGTAACCCTAAATGTGACAATTGTATGGCCCATTGCGGATATGAAGGCACCGCTGTAGAAGATACTTTTGCACATCCGATAAAAGCGCTGTTGGCCAGTATCCGTGGCCCCAAGCTGGATGGCCCGTTTGCACCGGAATTACCTGTTACATATAAACAGACGCGCTCAGATAAAGCCATACCGGTCTATGTCAAAGACGATCAACCAGCAGGTAATGAAACACATCCTGAGCAAAAAGAAATCGCTTAATTATTGGCATTTATCAATAACACCGGTAACTGTGATTGCTCACGAATACCCAAATTATATGCGGAGTAAAACTGGTCGTAGGTAAGTCGATATAATTGTGCTTATCGAATACGGTACGATTTTACCCGCTTTGATGCATTACATGTCATCGATAGCTATACAACCATCAGCAACGCGGTCATCAACGACCGCCAGCTGGCTACGCAACTGAAGAACCGTGGTCTGGACACATGGCTTGGACTGAGCCGTGATGTCATCAGCCGGCAAGCGAGCAGTTCGCTGGCTGATGTCGGTGTTCTTGTGACACGAACCCGCTTATACCCGGCTACGCTAATCCAAGCTGTTATTGCTGCTCACCGGCGCACTGATGATGATTGTATATTGGCTGCCGATTATCTCCAATGTGGGGTATGTCAGCCTTTGATAGCAAGCTTGTAGCTGGGCATGACCTGGTTATCTGCCTGGCAGGCTGGAAGCAGCTGGAAAGGGCGTCAGTATCCAACTGCCTAGATAATGTTTTGCTCATTCGCAGCTGTGTTGATTGATGAAATGGGTCGGAGCTAAACAATCCTTTCAGCTATCTATAACTCATAACAAGCTGGATCAATCCCAGGCTCAGTCACTGTAACCATCCACCAAAATAACATCGATAACAACCCCAGCACCACCTATTCATTCATTTGTATAAAATATTTACTATTATTTACAATAGCTTATAGACTATTCTTTATGTTATACTCTAAATTAGTCAATTCATCATGCAACTGCTCAGCGTATTGAGTAGACAGTGGTTATTTTGGAGTCATTTATGCTGCACTATCGAATCCGCAACAATTTAATGGGTGTGATGGTATTACTGGCAATCTATTCCCTACCTGTTTCCGCGCAAACCCCTGTAACTGAGTTTGCCCCAAGTACCAATACAGACCCGGCTGTTTGGTTTGAGAACGACGTCCGACAAATGGGAGTCGCCAGTGTTATTGACTTGTCAGGTATTGGTGGAAATTTGGAAACCAGTCAGCCGTTACCGCCTGGTTCTGCGTTGATTACCACTGAATTTGATAATGGTGATAAAGCTGAAGTTGGGATCCTCGATGACTACGGCATGCCCAATGATATTCTTGCCAGCTTGAATGTGGCTTATAGCTTTTTCAAAGCCGATAATGCCGGCCAGAACCTATCCGCAGCTCCTGCCATTAAATTGACTTTTTTGAACCCGGTATGTGATGACCCGGCCAGTGCCAACGACTGCTTTGGCACTTTGGTATACGAACCCACCTGGAATGGTCCAACGTCAAGTTCTGCAACGCCAGTCAGCTCATTGGTTGCAACCGATAGCTGGACCGATGTCAATATCGATCAAGACAACGGCTTATTCTGGTGGACAGGTGGTTTTGGCCAGCCAAACACAGCCGGAGGCCCTCCAATCAACACCCTGGCTGGCTGGCTACCAGTATTTTCATCAGATTTTGGTGATGCCACACTTATCCTGGTCAGCATTGGCGTCGGCACCTTTAATCAAGGGCAAATTGGTTACTTTGACGATGTTCAGATCAACCACACATTTGCTGCAGGTATCGATCAGCGTTTTGATTTTGGGCCAGCACCGGAATTACCACCGATTGTGCCCGTTCCTGCCCTTAACAACCCAAGTCAGGCGCTGCTATTGTTGGGTTTGCTATTGATTGGCGGTCTGAGCATAAGACAACGTATCCGTCGTTTACACAATTTCGACCGCTAATGATCTCTTATGCAGATTGGCATACTGGAAGCACACCAGTCTGCTGCTTATCAACTGAATAATTATTTTTTGACTTGTTTGTAAATGAATAAAATCAGCAAAGCGCCAACCGTTGCGGTCACGATACTGCCAAACCCAATATCACCGGTGCTGCCCAAACCAAAAAATGCGCCCAACCATCCACCAACAATAGCTCCGGCAATACCTAGCGCCATGGTGATCAATATTCCGCCACCATCCTTGCCTGGCATAATTAACTTGGCTAAAGCGCCTGCGATCAAACCCAATACAACCCACGAAATAATACCCATATGTTTCTCCCAGTATTGCTGTCATTGAATGTAATCACATTGTATCAATAGAATACCTTGCAAACCCGAGGTAAGTGGATAGATACAGGCTGTTACATTTTTGATTGCGCTAGAATCTACCTGCTGCTGGTTTTCGCTGCTCACTAAACAACTTCAAACATGATTAAAATCGAACCTGATATCCGTCACGCTGCCACACCTCCTGCCCGGTTGTATACCGATTCAGCAATTTATCGCAGTTCACTGGATAATGTATTTGCCCGTTCATGGCAGTTTATTGGTGATTCCAGCTCGCTTCATGAGCCCGGTTCCGTCAGCCCGGTTAAGCTGTTACCCGGCAGCCTTGAGGTACCTTTGGTTTTGACCAACGATGAGCATGGGGAACTGCATTGCCTGTCGAATGTGTGCACACACCGGGGCAACCTGATCTGCCAGACAGCAGGCAAACACAACGATTTACGATGCCCTTATCATAGTCGCCGTTTTGAGCTGAACGGGAAATTTCGTTACGCACCGGGTTTTGAACAGGCTGAAAATTTTCCATCAGATAGTGATAATCTGCCTGAACTGCAGCTGGAACGCTGGGGGCCTTTACTGTTCACCTCACTGAATCCGGAAATCAGTTTTAACGATTGGCTGGGTCCAGTACAACAACGCTTGGCATGGCTTCCGATGGATGAATTTTTACTGGATCAGCAACGCTGTGAAAATTACACCTTTCCGGCTAACTGGACATTGTATTGCGAAAACTACCTGGATTACCTGCACATTCCCTATATACATCCGGAGCTGAACCAGACTCTGGATATTAAACGCTATCGAATTGAGCTATTCAAATATTGCAACCTGCAACTGGGTTTAGCCGCGGCAGGGCAGACAGCTTTCGATTTACCCAAATCATCACCTGACTATGGGCAGCAAATTGCTGCGTATTATTTTTGGTTATTTCCCAATCTGATGATGAATTTTTACCCATGGGGACTCAGTGTCAATGTAGTTGAACCACTCGGAGTGTCGCAAACACGGGTTCGGTTTTTGAGTTATGTATGGCAGCCGGATAAACTGGCAACCGGCGCCGGTTCGATATTGGATCAAGTGGAGCAGCAGGATGAAGCTGTAGTGCTTACCAGTCAGGCAGGGTTGCAATCGCGTTTATATCAGCGCGGTCGTTATGCACCTGATTATGAGTCTGGATGTCACCACTTCCACCAGCTGCTTACCAGTCGTCTGAACAATCAAACAGACCAGCAATAGCATGGTTTCTGCAAATTTGAGCATAGCCTGCTATTGTATATATGAAGTGGTGTTTCCCATCTTTTGACTATGCCATCAGCCATCCTGGTCAAGGCTCGACCAGCCACCACCACCGGGGGTTGCAATGGTCAACACATCTCCAGACTGAACTTGTTGGGTAACTTTTCCTGGCAATGGCCGTTTATTCAGTAAATTACTACCGGGCTGCCCATCAGAAGCTGTAGCAATACCCCATGGTGTTCTGCGCCTGCGTTCGCTGATAATTGACACTGTCGTGTTCTGTAAAAACTGATACTCCCGCACAATGCCATCTCCGCCATTGTATTCCCCTAACCCACCCGAATCAGAGCGAACTGTGTAGCGTTGAATACGTAACGGGTATTCAGTTTCCAAAACCTCTACCGGGGTATTCAAGGTATTGGTCATATGGCTATGTACTGCTGATCGGCCTGGTCCATCCGGGCCTGCTCCGCAACCACCTGCCAGCGTTTCGTAATAACTCCAACGAAGCTGTTCACCGTTATTTCGCCACTCACCTCCCATTGCCAGGTTGTTCATGGAACCCTGACTGGCTGCAGGTATTTTATCGGGCAGTGCCTGCTGTAATGCTCCGCACAATACATCGACTATTCGCATACTGGTTTCAACATTACCGGCCGCCACTGCTGCCGGCCCTGTCGCGTTGACCAGGCAGCCCTCAGGCGCGCTCAAACGCAACGCCCGTAAAACACCTGCACAGGTCGGCGTGTAGCCGGGCAACAAGCATCGAACCACGTAATAAACTCCAGCTGCGGTGACACTTAACGGACAATTCACGTTACCGGGCACCTGAGGGTCGGTGCCGGTAAAGTCTGCACTCAAACTATCTCCCTGAACGCTGACTTTGACCTGTATCCGGATATCCTGATGGGCAAATCCATCATCATCCATCATATCAACGTAGTCATAATCACCATCCGG
Source organism: Gammaproteobacteria bacterium (assembly GCA_021772985.1). Lineage (GTDB taxonomy): Bacteria > Pseudomonadota > Gammaproteobacteria > Xanthomonadales > Wenzhouxiangellaceae > JAJFKX01. Next base: position 87,935 of record JAJFKX010000012.1, on the reverse strand, counting down.
AATATCAGTAATCATGACTCTGGTCAGACATTCTGCATAATTGTTCAGTGCAGCCAATTGTTCCAGGAACCAGACATCACCACCACTGGAAAGAAGCCTGGCCAATGAACTGCAGCCAACTCTGCAAGCACTTAACTGGGCCTGCAAATCAGCTTTGACTCTGGACTGATCTCCAACTGCCTGTAATAAAGGTTGCAACACTTCAGCCTGTAATTCACCTTGTCGATACAACAATTGAGGTGATATCAATACACCTTCCTGTTCCAGTTGATCACTGACTGGCATTGAACCAGGCGCTGTGCTGCCAATATCCGCATAATGTGCCCGGCTGGCAGCAAAACCATGTAATTGCCCATCCTGTACCAAGGCAGCAATCACAGTCACATCCGGTAAATGTGTGCCACCGGCAAAAGGGTCATTCAGGATCATCACATCCCCTGCTCGCCAGGTACAGCTGGGCGCCAGTCCCTGCATCGCGTAGGCCATACTTCCTAAGTGCACAGGTATATGTGTGGCTTGAGCAATTAAATCGCCGTAGGCGTCAAATAAAGCACAGGAATAATCCAAACGATCGCGAATATTGGGAGATAAAGCGGCACGCGCCAACACCGCACCCATTTCCTCGCAAATCGCTGATACCCGGCTGGCGAACAAGCTCAAACTGATAGCATCATTGGTGGTTGCAGATTGCATCTCAAAGTAAAACTTTGCTTGAAAAAACACACTGGCAGACACATTAGTGTGTACCAGATGACGATCAATTAGATACAGTAAATCAAGGAGACATAGATGTCTATCGAACTACCTGCTCTGCCCTACGCACGCGATGCTCTGGAACCCTATATTTCCAAGGAAACGCTGGATTACCATTACGGCAGGCATCATCAGGGCTATGTCACCAAGCTAAATAAACTGCTGCCCGGCTCCGAACATGAAGGCCAGGACCTTGAAACCATTGTGAAAACGTCTGAAGGTGGGCTTTTCAACAATGCGGCGCAAATCTGGAACCACAGCTTTTACTGGAATTGTCTCAGCGCCAACGCTGGCAGCAAACCCGAGCACGCACTGGCAGAGGCTATTGATCAGTCATTCAACTCATTTACTGAGTTCAAACAGCAATTTACAGATACAGCGCTATCCACTTTTGGTTCCGGTTGGGCGTGGCTGGTCAAACAACCCGACGGCCGGCTGGCAGTAACCAGCACCGGCAATGCAGATAGCCCTTTACAGAGTGAGAACCTGCCATTATTGACTTGTGATGTTTGGGAACATGCTTACTACATTGATTATAGGAATGCACGGGCGCAATATCTTGATGCCTTTTGGCATTTGGTGAACTGGGGATTCGTAAATCAACGATTTCATGGTTGACCGGCGGTGACCAATAAGTCCGAGCTTGTCAGAACCGGAACCGGGGTGCTGTCGTTATCTGCTTTGATCATTCCTTATCAATTTATATTGATAACTGATCAAACCAATGATGATAGTGCTGACCCAAGAAGCACAGCAGTGCTGTGCTTCTAAGTGGAATGTAGCAAATTTAGCCATGGATTTCACCAGCGGCAATACACTGGATATGTTTAAATTGATATCCACATTGAATCCTTTGTTGAAAATCGAGACACCAATATTTCAACAACCAGGCAATCAACTTCTTCTTGCGTTTGCCACTATCCTATCTAATTTCATACTGGCATGCTTCATCAGCCGTAATACATCGGCTGGTTTTCTCCCGGTTTCACTGGGGTAAACAGGCCGTGGGGTGAGCAAACCTAAATGAACTTTGATGCGGACCAGTTCAGCCATTAATATATTGGTGATATCAAACGCATCCGAAGGTGTGGCACGAACCAGCGTCATGGTCGGCACAAAAGAAGCATCCATGCCGATTTTCTTCTGCAACCGAACCAGTTTATTGAGGTTTAGCAGGCCTTGCGCTGCGACATCTTTCGGACGGACCTGGGGTTCAACTTGCGGTGTCGGCAATCCGTTAAATGACACATTAAACTCACTGGCAAGCAGGTCAATCTCAAAGTGAACGTAGCGAACATGTCGGTATACATCATCAGGTTTTATCGAGCCAGCGAGATTATCAAGCATGTATGATGCTCGCCATAAATTTTCGTAAACATGACTGGGTGCCTTGCCGTCCACGAATGGCACATCTTCAATGGGCGTGGCAACTGCTAAATATTCTTTCATATTTTGCAACTCTTCCAGCACTCTGACAGTAACATTATAAACATCCTGCGGCTCAATCGGTGTTAAGGGAACCTGACCGACTTCTACTGTTGCCAAACCCAGTCTTTTTTCAGCCAAAGCTATTTTTTCCAACACCTCGAGTGCTTTTGTATAGACATGAATGGGTTTCTTAAGCGTTTGTTTTTCAGGGTCAGGCGGATAATCATCAGCACCTAAAGCCTCCCTTAAAATTACAATTTCTGCCACTATTCTTTCTGAGTTTTGGAATACATGTGAAGGGGTCAAACTTTGGGCAAACACATCACCGCAAGCCACAAGCATCCATGTCAAAATCACAAAGGCCACTCGTTTTACAATTACAATTCTCATGATAGCTCTCACTCCATTTTAAGCTTTATATGCAATACCATTTCAGTGTGCTTTGGCAGCGTTAAATACACGCCGAAACGTCCGCCTCAACCAAACAAAACTGTTATCAATATCATTTTTTATAACTGCCCTGTCTTTTACTTCGCTTGGTTCCTTTTCATCTTCAAACAGGCTCAGGTCACCATTAATACGAGCAGTAAGCAATGGGTTTTTTTTGAACACATGGTGTTGCTTAATGGCCGATTTGGCACTTAGCCGTAAAATCCCCATGCCAGGTGGATTAGGCAAAAACCTGAATATTTGTCCGCTATTGATCATATCGGATATGAGCGTCACATCCCGGTGCGCACTTAACACCAGGGTTACAATGGTGGGGTTGGCTGCACGTAATGCAGCAAGAAATTTGACTGTGCTGACACCGTTAACTGTTGCTTCAGCTATAACAACTCCAATGTAATGTTGTTTGAGGTTATCCATGGCATCTGCCAAATGCATGCAGCTGTACACAGGGTGTTTTTCTGTAAATTCTTTGCTTAAAAAACTGATAACCTCTTGATTGTCACCGATCACCAGTAAGCTCATCTTTTGAACATCCAACTGGATGGGCTGCTGCTGATCAATAACTCCTGCCGGGCGCTGATCAGCTTCGAGATGAGCGCTTATCAGTTGCTGCGAAACCTTGACAGCTTCCGCCACTGTGTTAACCAGTTTATGGGTGTCCCATGGCTTGAACAGATAACGAAAAACCTCGCCTTCATTAACCGATGCCATACTCGCTTCAAAGTCAGCATAACCCGTTAACAATATTCTGATCACATCAGGCTTTAACTCCTTTGCCTGCAATAACAACTCTGTGCCTAACATCTTAGGCATACGCTGATCGCTAACCAGAACATTGATATCAGTTGTACGCAATATTTCCAGTGCAGTCACTCCATCAGTGGCTGTATAAACATCGTACAACTGGCCAAAAATAGCTTTCAATACAATTAAAATTCTACTCTCATCATCTACCAACAATAATTTAGCTTTCATGATGGACATCTCCCTGTGTCATGCAGCATCTGATATGGGGCTACGTGGCAGTGTTATGGTCATTACTGTACCTGCTCCAAGCTCTGAATAAATATTAATATCACCACCATGCTGCTGAATAATTTTATGACAAATTGATAACCCTAAACCGGTGCCTTGGCCGATTTCTTTTGTTGTAAAAAATGGATCCATCACTTTTGCCAGATTTGCTTCATCAATCCCAATGCCATCATCTTCAATTTCAACACTGACAGAATCTTCCTGGCTGTTGATCCGCAGGTAGATGTTGCCGGCACCATCAATAGCCTGAGCTGCATTATTGATGACATTAAGAAATATCTGATTAATTTGAGATGGCGCACAGTGGACTATTGCAGAATCACCATAATCCCTATGCACAATAATCTGTGAATCTAATTGGCTCTTTAAAATAACCAGGGTACTGTTCAGACCTTCAACCAAGTCATATTCAACGATGTTCGCGCGATCGAGCCGACTGAAATTTTTCAGATTTATAACCAGTTCCTGGATTTCATCCAGTCCAGAGATTCCTATTGATAATAGCTTCAACGATTGCCCAACAATATTTTCCTGCTTTCTCTCACTCAAAGCAGTCAGCCAATGCGCGTCTCCCGATTGGTTCACTTGATCACTGCTATTGGTCGCACCTTCAGTAAATTCTAAAAGCCTAATATCCTGTTCATTGAGCTTTGTCAGTTGTTGTAAAACAAATTCAAAGCTTCCCTTGGCATAGGCAAGCGGCGTGTTGATTTCATGCGCAAAGCCTGCAACCATTTGACCCAATGAAGCCATTTTTTCAGATTGCACCAAATGCACTTGCGATTCTTTCAGCTGATCATATGCTGCTGATAACTCCTGTGTGCGACGATTAACCACATCTTGAATCTGCAATGTTCGCCCTGTAATTAGCCAAAACAGCACGATTAATAATGCTGTCAGCACCAGGCCGATTATATTGATATATACATTCTGACCTGAACCCAACATGCTTTCGGCTGGTATGGTTTTTATTTGCAGCAATAATTCTCTACCTGCAAAAGCTATCGGAGTACTGGCAATTTCCAACATATCACTTGCCGGGAATGCAGCATCAGCAATGGCTGGGTCACGGTGACTTACAACCATTTCCTCAACAGCGCTATCACGTAAGCTGATTTGCATATTGTCAGTAACATGTCCTTCCAGATAAGCGTTTAATGCATCTTGCGGTTTTAAGATGCCCAGCACATAACCGGAAAGGCCACCAACCGGTGATAAAATTCGCTCGATCTCAGTGCCTGAATACAATGGCTGTATCACCCAGTAATCCATTACCCCACTTAATTCAACGCTAATTGCAACCGGCAACCGTGAATCACGCGCTTGAAACAAAGCCTCTAGCCATACAGGGTTAGAGGCCAAATCCAGTCCAATGGGGAGTTCAACATTTGCAAAGCTTTCAACTTGGTCAACTGGAAACGCCTGGTCAGTTTCTAGCGCATCCCTGAAACCACCATCTTCAGAATACTCAAGTATTTGATTTTGCAGACCGGTAAAATAATTGAACTGCTGAATGTAATTCTCGCGTTCAACCAAGGTAATACGTGGCGCATAAGCCAACACCTGGAAACCCTTGTGCTGATCAAACAGGTCGGTTGCGAGCTCAGAAAACTGTGCCTGAACATTTTCAATATCCGCAGTTTCAACCACAGTTTGAAAATACTTAGACCATAGACTTAAGGCTTCCAGATCAGATTGGACATTTGCTGTGAGTGAAGCACTGATTGCAACAGAATTACGTTCTGTTGATGCCAGTTGCCGTTCCTGCGCAGCCTGATTAACCATATAGGCCACCCACAGAGTCAAAGCTATACCTATGCCAGCCAACGCAATTGCAATCAGTATTCTGTGAGTTAATGACGGCAACCAGCCTTTGAGGCCTGTGCTCACCGTTTCCGGTTGATGATCCCGAAGGTGATGGTTTACCTTCCAATCTATGCTAGCTACATCCATGTTTTATTCCCTAACCCCTTGTTAGTTCGCTAAACTTTACCCATGCATCCCTTTGCACCAGTTGCGAACAATCCCATATAACTTCCAACTGTTATACAAAATCATACAAGTGACATCAACATACAATAATAAGTCTATTTACAGTCTTTTTTCAATTCTTAAATCAACCAATCGTACAATCAATCAGTTTACAGTATAAATTTGCTAAACCACATATTAATACTAATGTAGTATACCAATAACCACAAACCTGTATTCAAATTGAGCAATTAAACTGTGATATGTGTCGTTATCGACTAGCATACCACGCCATATAGGCACATATTTAAAGCTAAATTTAATCTTTATATCAGATAGTTATAACCCTATTCCAATGGCATATCGAGATAACTTCCAATTTAATCACCTATTATTGCAATGCAGTTGACCCAATTAAGCAAAATTGCACAACCGGACACTAAGACGGTCCACAGAAACATCCACATTCGGCAAATACTTTCTGTGAAAAAAATTTATATTTTTCGTTAAACCATACTTTCCGGCAAATAAAACCGCCAGAAAGCATAAAAACCAATGCTACGAACTTATCCGTATATTTCCCCACCAGCCTCACTGTAAGTGATTTCATAAAGCCGAGTAAACCGGCGAAATACATGACTTCAGCCAATCTGATAGCCCCATAAAGATTGCATATGCTTGATAAAAATATATTCAATAAACTATAAAGTCTACCTATAACAATCACCTATTCTAAGACTATTGTCTAGTATTTTCTGTAAAACCCACCAGAAATAAATATTCCATACTGACTATTTACTACTAAATATTTACACACACTTTAGACGAAAGCCCATTGTCACAAACTCTATAACTTGACCATATCAATTACCCACTATACACTCGTAATGAGTGCTTACCACATAGGGATTTAGGTATGGCTACACCATTCGTATTGACTTACACAGTCTGCAACAACATTAGCCAGGTTTATTGCCATTATTTTATATATTGGAAGCTGCAGTTATGAAGCTTGCGTAAACTGCTGAGAGTTAACATAACCTTAAAAATACCTATGTTCAATTCCTAAAATTGACCAAGCTCTAAAATAAACCGCACAAGGATGTCGCAACATGAAATCTATATATTTGCCTGTATTAAATAAAACTTCATCTGTTATATATATTTCGTTCTTATTGGTAATTTCTTTGTTTTTCCTTGCATTTTCAGCTATCGCAGACGACGAATCTTCTTACTCAGTTCCAAAAACGCAATTCCTACGATTTGAAGAAGATTGGTCCAGCTTGAAGCAGATTCCGCGTGAACAGTTGAAACCAGAACATAAGCATAAATTTGTTGCTTTGAGTGAAGATAAAAATATCTGGGTTAGTTTTGGCGGCCATCTACGCTTACGTGTTGAAAACTGGAATAGCTTTGCTTTTGGAGCTCCGATAAATGATCAGGATACATTCCTGCTCGGCCGTGGCTTATTTCATGCTGATTGGCATTTTGGTGATAATTTTCGAGTTTTTTCTGAATTTAAGCATGCTGATATCACAAGCAGAAACTTGCCCGGAGGCAAGCGACTTATTGATGTGGACAGGTACGAGTTACAACAGTTATTTGCTGACTACAAAATCCCCATTAGTGATACCAGCAACTTGACACTACGCGCCGGGCGACAAGAATACGCCTTCGGAAAGCAACGTTTGATCAGCCCATTGCCTTGGGCCAACGCACTTAGACACTGGGATGGGCTAACTGCTATTTTCGAAAATCCAAGCTTTCGCATCCATGGCTTTTACTCAAAATTCGTACCCGTCGATAGGTCAAATTTTAATAACGGTGATGCAAATAACATTTTATTCGGAATAAATGCCACCCAAAAGCTAAGCGCCAATAGTGGCTTTGATTATTACTGGTACGGTATAGATCGTGCCAATCGCTCATTTAACGGTACCCAGGGTAATGAAGATCGTCATACTTTTGGTTTCCGGCACTGGGGCAAATACCTCGAAAACAAATTTGATTATGAAATAGAAGCTGCTTGGCAAACTGGTGAAGTTGGCAATAATGATATCAGTGCCGGCATGTTTACCGGACTGGTTGGCTATCGCCCAACCGGATGGTTTGGCAAACCACGCTTGTCCTTTGGTTTTGATTATGCCAGCGGTGATAACCAGGTTGGTGGTAACGTCGGAACTTTCAATCAACTGTTCCCATTGGGACATGCCTATCTCGGTTTCATCGATATCGTAGGGCGGCAAAATATCGTTGACTTCCATCCAGGCTTTACTTTCAGTCCGTTTAATAAAGCAGTATTCGGGTTTGAAACCCATATATTGTCTCGCGCCAATCGAGGTGATGCCTTTTATAACGCCGGAGGTGGCATAGTCAGAGCAGCAGACCCAACAGCATCCAAACAAATCGGCACAGAACTCGACTTCACTTTTAAGTATAATTTCAGTTCCCGGCTAGCCACGCTTATCGGTTACAGCCACCTGTTTGCCGGTGATTTTCTAGAAGATACCGGCAGTTCCGAAGACATCAGCTTTTTCTACGCACAAGTCCAGTTTACGTTTTGACAATGCAATCAGCATAACTGATATTGATTGCTGAATAAGCCAAGCAAGCGGATCTCTCCGGCGAAAACATGCGCATGAGTGATTCGGTTCAAGCTTGGAAATCGGCAGCCTTAAATGAAGTTATAACTGCTGGTGAGAACCAGCGTTTTGATCTATGCCAGCAATTATTAGTTAGAACCTGGAGTATTAGCCTCCGATAATATCCAACTGGTTTGATTCCAGCATCAGCGTTATGGCATTTTATGCTTATCACCAAACTATTGGAGGCTCGTTTTGAATCTCAACCAAATCACCATCCCCGTTAGCGATATGCAGCTGGCTTGTGACTTTTATTTACGCATGGGTTTTACCCAGATAGTCGACTCACCACACTATGCCCGTTTCGCATGCCCTGAAGGTCATTCAACATTTTCTCTGTCTTTGATTGATGAACCGGCAGTCAATCCAACCATTATCTATTTTGAACACGAACAACTTGATCAGTGGGTCAACTCACTGATCAGCAAGGGCTTCGAGTTTGATCAATTACCTACTGACATGCATTACCTCTGGCGGGAGTCGATTTTACATGACCCTTCCGGAAACAAAATTAAATTGTACTGGGCGGGTGAAAACCGGCTGAATCCACCGTGGCGAGTGAATAAAAAAGCTTGAATATACCTTCTATAAGCTGCCACCCCCATTGCCATAAACATCACTGTTCCGAATAGCCGATTCAGTACTGCAAGACTGCATTGCAGCCGTTCCAGAAACTATAATAACTTTCACTAACGAAACAATAGCCAGGTCAAATAGGCAAGCAAGCTAAATATTACGGGTACGATAACCACCATTGCCTTACGCGCCGCCTGCACCATTCCGGACTGGTATGTTGCAACTTTTCAGCACGTTCCTGCAGCTTTTCAGCACGCTGGAACTGGCGTTTGGCCAGTTCCAGGTTTTCGCGCTGTAAAGCCAGAACCTGATCCTGTTTTTTTAACTGTTGCTGTTGATTTGCATTGATCTCATGCAATACCTCAATCAGTTTTTGGATGGACTGGTCCGGCACTTAGTCAGTTTGCCTTGATGCTGATTTGTATAACCACATACACAATACAGCCATTACCAGCAAGCCAGGCCAATAACCCAGTGGATCATTACTCAATCCAGACCAACTGGAAATCGCCATAAACGCAGGGTTTTCAGCAAACACAAATGGCAGAGCCAACAAAATACCCATTAATGCTTCACCAGTAATTAACCCAGCCGCAATCAACACGCCTGCCTTGCGTCCGGGGCCGTCAGGGCCGGAAATCCGCTCGGTCAACCAGGAAATAAGGCCACCGGCAAAGATGGCGGTACTTAACTGCAATGGCAGATAAATACCAACAGCCACTGCCAGAACCGGCATTCGGAAATTGCTGCCGCGTTTGGCCAGCACCTGATCAGCAAAAATAACCGCTGCACCAATAGCCATACCGATGAACACCATATTCCAGGGCAGATCACCTCCGAACACCCCTCTGGCGACAGAAGCCATCAGCGTTGCCTGAGGTGCCTGTAAAGCATTCGGATGTGCCTCAGTCGGTGGCCCAAAGCCATAAGCAACCAGCAATAGTGTCAAAATCGGTGCCACCACCAAGGCCGCAGACATTACGCCGATACCCTGCATTACCTGCTGTTTCCAGGGTGTAGCCCCCAGTATATGGCCGGCTTTCAAATCCTGCAGATTGTCACCGGCAATTGCTGCTGCACAGCAAACCACTGCACCGACCATAATCGCCGCTGCCGGACCATTACCCGCCCCTTCACCGAGCAACAATAACAGCAGAAAAGCCGAAAATGTAATGGTGGCAATGGTAATACCAGAGATCGGGTTATTACTTGAACCAACCAGGCCTGCCATGTATGCCGCCACTGATGAAAACAAAAAACCAGTGATCACCATCACTGCAGCTAATGCCAAACTGATTCCCAGCTGATCAACTACCTGCCAGTACAACAAAAAGATTGGGATTGTGAACAGCCCAATCGCGCCCAGAACCAGAGGCATCGGCATATCTTTGTCTGTTTCCGCTCGCACTGTTCCGCTTTTGGCCTTTTTGAATTCCTGCAGGCCGCTTTTGATACCGGATACCAGCGAGCGGCGCATTGAAAACAACGCCCAAATACCGCCCAGCAACATCGCCCCGACGCCCATATAGCGAATCTTGCGATTCCAGATATCACCAGCCACAGCCGCTGCCCCCGCGCCCTGCTCCTGAAGTGCAATCAGATTGGGATCCTGATCCAGAAACATCACAGAATAAACAGGTATACCCAGATACCAGGCCAATGCACCACCGCCAAATACCAATATTGCAATGTTAAGCCTTACGATATATCCGACACTGAGCAAAGCCGGCGATAGGTTACTGCCTACATAAGCAATACCCTGACCAACAAATGTACCTGCTTGTGCTACCCCCTGCCATAAACGCAAACCGGTATCCGCAAATTTGACCAGACCACCAGCCAATGCTGCCAGGCTTAACAGTTTTACACCGGAACCGGTATCACCCACTTTCAATACTTCAGCTGTGGCAGTACCTTCCGGAAACGCCAGGTTTTCTTCAACAATCAGCGAGCGCCTTAATGGAATGGTGAACAACACACCCAGCAAACCGCCCAGGCCGGCGATCATTGTTACCCAGATATAATCAAAGGTTTCCCAGTAACCCAGCAAAATTAAAGCCGGCAAAGTAAATATTACCCCTGCGGCCAGTGATTCACCGGCAGATGCAGCCGTCTGGACAATATTGTTTTCCAGGATATTGGAATTTTTGAACAAACGCAGAATCCCCATGGATATCACTGCTGCGGGAATCGAAGCTGAAACCGTCAGACCGGCAAACAAGCCCAGATAGGCATTAGCGCCAGCCAGGACCATTGATAACAAAATACCAAGGATAATTGCCTTGACAGTCAGTTGAGGAAGAGGTTGTTGCATAGCTGGTTTCCCGATAGTTAAATTATTTCTTGTTAGTGCTTTAGTTTAGCAGCCACCAATAATAGCAGCTTAGGCAAGACTTGCTCCATGAACAATGTCGGAGCGTATGAACGCTTTTCCCGGATAGACATGAAGGTTATAGCACCGGCAATGTATTTGATCCAGCTCAAATTGGCTGACACTGATAAACCCTAAAATATTGGATATTGGTATGCCATCACGTGAGGATCACACATCATGAAATTAATTCTTGTCCCTGTTGCTGACCGGCCGGAATGCGCGCGAGCACTGCGTACCGCATTTGCTTTGAGCAAACGTCTCGAAGCCAGCCTGACCGGTTGTCATATCCGTGCCCACAGCGATTCCAAGGTCACCTTGTCTTCTGAATTCAGTGCACAATACTTTGGAGCAAGCAGCCGGTCAGCCGATCATATCTGGTCCCAAAAAGCCAATAATGAAACATCGATAGCCGCTCGCAAGCTGTTTGAAACCATCGCTAAAGCAAATGATTACAGCATCGCCCGTCACCCACGTGCCACTGCTGCTGCTATCTGGCAAGAGAAAGTGGGCGCACCAGATAAGGTTTTACGCATAGTCGGGCCGGTAAACGATCTAATCATCGTTACCAGACCATCTTCCAAACGCAGCGAGGTTGCCCGCCTTTTTATGCTCTCGTCATTGATGGAAACCGGCAGACCGGTGATGGTTCTGCCGAAAACCGGTGCTGCAAAGGTTGGCAAGAATGTTTGCATTGCCTGGAATCAAAGCATCGAGGCAGCCCGTGCAGTCACCAGCGCCATGTCAATTCTGCAAGCTGCAGATAATGTCACTATCGTCAGTTGCGGACCGGAAAATCTGGTCGGTCCTAAAACTCAACATCTGGTTAATTATTTGAGCGGCTGGGGTATCAAAACACAAAAAATTAAGACCCGTGGAAAGCAAGTCAATGACGAACTGATGGACAGCTATTATGAATCTCAATCGGATTTATTGATCATGGGTGCCTACAGCAGAAGCCGCTGGCGCGAGCGGGTATTTGGCGGCACCTCACAGTATATGATGGCCATGGCCAAAATTCCGGTATTGTTGTTACACAGTTAATCCGGGTAATGATTTCCTGAATTAAAGCAAGTTGCTCATCGGCCGGCATCACTATTATTAACCGCTTGTCCGGTCACGCAAGCCTTGCCGTTAAATCCGCCATTTGCTTAGCCTGGTAACAACTGGCCTAGGTAGACTGCATGGCTTTTTTACTGGGATTAAAGCCAGAGAGTTTCATTCACCTAAATAAACAGCTGATCCAACATGTCTCCATCTGTATTTAAATCGGCCAGCTTCTGTATGCGCATTTCCAATTCAGCTGAGTTTTCAGCCGTTAATGTTGCATGCCCAACCTTACGGCCAACACGTGCCCTTTTCCCATAATCATGCCAGTGCAGCCCATCGACCTGTTGATACAATCGTGGATCGGGAACTTCACCAATCCAGTTCAGCATCAAAGATTCACCCACTGCCTGAGTTGACCCCAGAGGCAAACCACAACTGGCGCGCACATGATTTTCAAACTGGCTGCAAACTGCACCGTCGATGGTCCAGTGGCCAGAATTGTGCACCCTGGGAGCGATTTCATTAGCCAATAATTGCCCATCAAGCACAAACAATTCCAGCGTTAACACACCTACGTAACCGAACTTGTCGGCAATCCGTTGCAAATAGTCCTGGGCAGTAGCCTGCAGTTCAGGGTCACATATAGGAATAGGCGCACGGCTGTATGCCAGAATACCGTTACGATGATGATTGCGGGTCAACGGATAACAACGGGTTTCGCCTGTATCGTTATGCACACCAATAATGGAACACTCCCAGTCAAAGGGAATGAACTGTTCCAGAATCAGTTCGTGTCCTTCCAGCTCGCGCCAGGCATATTCCAAATCTTCTGGTTGTCGCAATACCCGTTGACCTTTACCGTCATAACCAAAACGACGGGTTTTTAATACCGCCGGGTAACCAGTTTTTTCCAGAGCGGCAAGCAGATCAGGACGCGAGTTAACCTCATGAAATCCACCTATCGCAATGCCTAGTTCCCGGAACAGGTTTTTTTCGGACAATCGGTCTTGAGCAATCGCCAGAATATCTGTACCTGGGCATATCCGGCAGTGCTCAGATATCTGCCGGAGGCTTTCTGCAGGCACATTTTCGAAATCAAAGGTTAGTACATCACATTGATCCGCAAGCGCATTGAGCGCATTTTGATCGCTGTATTCTGCCTGGATCAGTTCGGTCACCTGACCTGCGCAGGCATCGGCATTGGGATCCAGTACAATAGTGGTTATATCCAGCCTGGCCGCAGCCTGTGATAGCATACGAGCCAATTGCCCTCCACCTATAATTCCTAGTCGAGTCATCTGTAATTGGTTCAATAAATTGGGAAAATACTTCTGCGAATCAGCGGGGATCCTGTTCAGCCAATACTGCATCACGCTGCTGATCGCGGTAGGCAGTCAATGCTTGAGCCAGCTTCAAATCCTGAGTTGCCAGAATTGAAGCGGCCAACAGCCCGGCATTCTGGGCGCCGGCTCTGCCAATCGCTACAGTAGCCACAGGCACGCCACCAGGCATTTGCACGATGGATAACAACGAATCCATGCCATCCAGTGCTTTGCTTTGAATCGGCACGCCGATTACCGGCAAAGTAGTCATAGCCGCGACCATACCGGGCAGATGCGCAGCACCGCCGGCACCGGCGATAATCACCTTTAACCCACGCCCACGTGCATTTTCAGCAAACTCAACCATGCTTTTGGGTGTACGGTGGGCAGATATCACCTGCACTTCGTGGGCAATGTCAAAATCTGCCAGTATCTCGGTTGTATGTTGCATCGTCGGCCAATCCGACTTCGAGCCCATAATCACCGCGACCTGGGGTTGTATTGCACTGCTTTCTGACATGTTCCCCGCCGTCTTTAATATCCGCTGGAAAACTGCATAATGTACCAGATAAACGGGTACTCTGAATCAATCAGCAAGTTACCTGATGTGTTTAATCCATTGAATCGTCTTAACAATCATTATGGCAATCAGTAAACAACTTTTGGAAATCCTGTGCTGTCCGGTCAGCCACAGTCCCCTTGGGATCGCCGGCAAGTCACAATTGCAGTATCTGAACAACGAAATTTCGACCGGTGAGGTGGTTACCGTTGATGGCGAATCGCTGACCGAACCGTTGCAAGCGGCGTTGATTACCCAGGATGGGAAAGTACTATATCCTATTCGTGATGATATTCCGGTGCTGCTTTATGAAGCCGGAATTGGCACCACACAGTTCAAGGATTTCCCAGCCTGACATGGTTGCTTCATTACACCTGCCGGATTCAGCAGGTATCCATGAGCAGGTCCGGATTGCGCTGGCCGAGGATATCGGCAGTGGTGATGTCAGTGCCCAGCTGGTACTGGTAGAACGAACATTTCAGACTCAGATTATCTGTCGACAATATGCCATTTTGTGCGGTCGCGCCTGGCTAGATGCTGTATTTGCACAATTGGATTCAACCGTTGAAGTTAACTGGCAGGCCAACGATGCAGATCAACTGCAACCCGGACAAGCCATTTGTGAAATCCACGGGCCAGCACGGCCCATTCTGACCGGCGAGCGTACCGCTTTAAACTTCATGCAATTGCTATCCGGCACCGCCACCCTGGCCAAGCGTTATGCCGACGCGGTTGCCGGCATTAATGTGCGCTTGCTGGATACCCGCAAAACAGTTCCCGGGTTACGCCAGGCCCAAAAATATGCAGTGACCTGTGGTGGTTGTTACAACCACCGGATGGGTTTGTTCGATCAGATAATGCTTAAGGAAAATCATCTGGCTGCTGGTGAAAGCATCACCAGCCAAGTACAGCAGGCACGCCGGCTGTTCCCAGGTGTGCCAGTGATTGTCGAAGTTGAAACTTTGCAACAGTTGCATGAAGCGGCGCAGGTTAAAGCCGACCGGGCGTTACTGGATAATTTTGAATTATCCGTACTAAAACAAGCTGTTGTGGAATACAAGGGACTGATTAGACTGGAGGCTTCCGGCGGGATTAATCTGAGTACGGTCAGAGCTGTTGCCAAAACAGGGGTGGATGATATTTCTATCGGAGAATTAGGCAAGCAGGTTGAGGCTGTGGATTTTAGTATGCGGTATTTTAATTGAAATGAATTTAATTCGCACTTTATTGATATGGAAAAGCCTTAAAAAAGATCATAAGGTATCAACTACAGCCAGAAATATCGCCTTTCCTCACCAATAGAAATATTTAAAAATATTATAGTATATGGTTAGTAGGCATGTAGGCTTTGTGTCGTGATATTCCTGGCCAATTGTATTTTAATCTAAGGGCAAATAATGACTATAAGCAAAACAAGTGATGAAAGGAATCTAAGAATAATCGACCCAACAGTTGCTTTAAGAGATCAAGCACTTTTTTTCGATAATGCTGTTACTCATTCCAACTGGCCCGGCCAAGAAAATGAACATGCTCAGAATATTATTTTGGGTTCCGGCATAGTATCAATGGTGAGTTTATTTGAAAGAATCATTGAAAGCATTCACTGTATTCCTCCGCACTGTAAACCTTCTAGCCCTTTATACAACAAAAATAGAGTAAACACAGTAGAATACTTGCATGAGAAGTACTCCATCAGAAATGGCAATGGCGTTTGGGGAAAATGGTTTGAGCTAGATGGATTGTTTCGGATACGACACTGTTTTGCCCATAAGGATGGAGAGGTTTTACCTCGTCACAAGTGCCGCATTTCCAAACTGAGAAAAACACTTAACAACAACGACTCCACTACTGAATTAATACCTTATTTTGATCTGGTTGAAGAGGAAATCATCATAAAAGATATCAATCGAATGCTAGATGATTACCCAAATAATAATACACAAGTCATCAAGTATATTAAGTTGAATAAAAATGCAATTGATTATTCTTATCAACTGCTAAAAAGTGCGCTGGTCCATTGTGATATTATTCTTGATAAGGACCCGCTAGAAATACAGCAAATCAACCAGACCTAATCACCACTGCTGATATACCATTAGCCAGCATGATCATACGCTATTAACTAGACTTGTGAATAAGACTGGCTAGCGACATGAGTACCTGCCATTCTAATTAACCAACTTGATTCGCCTCTTGGTGATTTCCAAAAACAAATACCCATTTCTCGCGACCTGGATGATTGACGACTGCTTTCGAATCACTCGCTTTAGCCAAGGTGAATTTTTGCCCTGCTTCATTTTCCTCAACATAACTATTTGCCCGCTGCGGATCTCTACCCTTGGCACTACCTATACGCTCGCAAGCCTTTATAGCTCCATGATTATTCTCAGGGTTATAAGCACCATCTTCACAGATACGGTATTGGCTGCCCTTTTCAATTTTCTGCCCGACCTGAATTTTCCCAGCCACACCAACATAATTACCGGTTGCCGTGCGCATTCCATTGCCATGCAACACTAGAACAGGAGAATCCGGATGGTTATCGCGGTAAACATATATATTGTTAACCATTGGCATTATTTCTCTCCAACACTTGCCGAGCACTCAGCTGATTTCTGTTAACCATGCACTCCTAATATAAAAATAATACACCGCCCAATACAAGCATGAAATGTTCACCATAGAGTCTATTATTTACTTTAATACCCTAACATCCATTAATAATACCAAGCCAATAACTTTACTTGAAGAAAAACAGCAGATGAACTTATGCCTTTTTGCTGACTTTGCAAAACAAACCTGTATAGCTCTATTCTCCTTTGCCATTACAAAATTATTCGTGGCTTCGCACATACACGGAGCCCGTATATAAAGCCCATGCGGACGCCCATTAGTTACCTCCGAAACTGATCAAAAATGCCAGCTATATATCATGATTACTGGTCAACGCAAAAATTCTCTCCATCTTATTGAATAATACCTATCAACGGGTGCTAACATATGCATCCACTGAAATTGGATTCCGTATAGATGCTTGAACAACTCGGCACCATTCATCCCCTGCTGCCGTCCGGCCTAGCACTGCTGGCGCTACTGGCAGGTGCGCTGATCATCAATTTGATCACCAAGCGCATTGTGGTCAGCACCGCACGGACATTTGCTGAGCGGTCCAAGGTTGCCTGGGACGACGTGCTGGTCGAATTTAACGTCTTTGGTCGTTTCGTGCAGGTAGTTCCAGCACTGATTATATTCATCGGACTGCCGTTTATATCTGGCCTGCCGGAAGGCGTTACGCAGCTTATCCGCAACCTCGCCATGGGCTATATGGTGCTGATGTTAACGCTAGCACTCACCGCTATGCTAAGCGCCGCCAATACCATTTATGCCGCTATGCCGGTCGCCAGGACACGGCCATTGAAGGGCTTTGTGCAGTTGCTGCAGATCATAGTCTGGATATTTGGCAGCATCCTGGCCATAGCGGCCATGCTGGATCGTTCGCCACTGTTGTTACTCAGCGGTTTCGGCGCAATGACCGCTATCTTATTATTGATATTCAAAGACACCATCCTGTCGCTGGTCGCCAGCGTGCAACTCACCGCACAGGATATGGTCCGCGTCGGTGATTGGATTGAGATGCCGCAGTTTGGCGCTGACGGTGATGTGATTGATGTGCAGTTACATACCGTCAAAGTGCAAAACTGGGATAAGACCATTACCACCATCCCAACACACCGGCTGATTGCCGACTCATTCAAAAACTGGCGCGGAATGTCACAAACCGGAGCCCGACGGATCAAGCGTTCAATTATTATCGACCTGTCATCAATTCGTATTCAAACACCGGAGGAAGTGAATCATTTCAACCGTTTCGCATTGCTCAAGGGCTACATTAGGCACAAACAACAGGAGCTGGCCGATTACAATGCGGCACTCACAAACGAGGTAGATACGGAAGTAAACAAACGGCAACTGACCAACATTGGAACATTTCGGGCATACACGCTCAACTACCTGAAAAACCACCCCGGAATCGACACCGGAATGACACTGATTGTGCGGCAACTAGCTCCAGGACCCGATGGTCTGCCATTAGAAATATACTGCTTTACCAATACCACCGAGTGGGCTGTTTACGAAGATATCCAGTCGGATATCTTCGATCACCTGCTGGCAGTGGTGCAGGAATTTGGCTTGCGCATTTACCAGCAACCGGCAGGCTCAGATTTGCTGAAATTGATACGAACCGATCGGCAGCGGTCTGACTAAAATTATTCATAAACAGGCACAAATATCCAATCCAGCAACAGCTTTTTGCAAAACAGCCTTTCACAGCCCTATACTCGGTTGATATTAAAATAACGATCAATGACTCTGCAGATTGCAAGAGTCATCGCTTGGAGTCAGCGTCATGCACAAAATATATTCATCAAAATCTCAGCTGTTTTTATGTTCAGCGTTTTTACTATCGGCTTGTGATCGGCCGCCTGCTGATCCTCAATCAGCCGGCGGGGAAAAACAATTCAGTGAGGCAGCAAGCCAAGCCGAGGTAGTGGCCTACAGCGGCGCTCCATTATTCGAGGGCATGGGTGATCATCATCATGCAATAACCACCAGCGCCCCCTGGGCACAAAGGTATTTTGATCAGGGCCTGATCATCGATTTTGCCTTTAATCACGCCGAATCTGCCCGGTCATTCAGGGCGGCGCAAACTTTGGATAGTAATTGTGCCATGTGCTATTGGGGTGAAGCCCTGGCGTTAGGCCCCAACATTAACGTCACCAGCAATGGCAAGGCTATCATGTCGGATGACGCACGCATTGCGGCGCATGCTGCTGTACAGAAGGCCAGTGAACTTAAGGATAAAGGTTCAGAACAAGAGCGTGACTACATCAATGCTCTGGCTCTGCGCTATAACGGCGATCCCGGTAGCCCACGTGAACCTCTTGACCTGGCCTATGCTGATGCCATGCGTACATTACATCATAAATACCCTGATGATGATGATGCCGCATCACTGTTCGCTGAAGCTTTGATGACCACCATGCCCTGGGATTACTGGGTAGATCCGGAAAATCCCAAACCATTTACCGAAGAAGTGATTGCCGCCTTGGAAACAGTTTTGGAAAGATCGCCCGATCACCCGCTGGCATTGCATTTGTATATTCATGCCGTCGAAGCTTCTTCCAGCCCGGAGCGTGCTGAACCGGCAGCAGATATGCTGACTAACCTTGTTCCCGGTGCCGGCCATCTGGTACATATGCCGGCACATATATACTGGCGTGTGGGACGTTACCATGATGCTTCAGAAGCAAATATTCTCGCTGCTGATGTTGATGAAAATTACATTGCCCAGTGTAATGCTCAAGGGTTTTACCCGGCGCTTTACTATCCTCATAACATTCACTTTTTATGGGCCGCATCCAGCATGGAAGGACGCAGCGAACTGGCCATCAAATCGGCCCGACGGGTTGCCGCCAATGTCAGACTGGAAGTCATCGAAGAATTTCCAATGGTTGAGTTTTTCCACACCATCCCTTTATTGGCACTAACCCAGTTCGGTCGGTGGGATGAATTGCTGCAAGAGCCACAACCTGCCGCTGAGCTGGATTTTTCCAATGCCATCTGGCACTACGTACGCGCTACCGCATTTGCCCGGCAGGGTGATCCAGTATCAGCAAAAGCTGAATATGCTGCGTTGGTGCCACTGCGTGAATCCAGCAAAGTGCATTTTTTGGACACCATCGATTATCCAGCCAGCCAATTACTATTAATAGCAGATGAATTGGCACAAGGTGAAATAGCAACGGCAGAAAATAATGCTGCAGAAGCAGTCACGCATTTCACCGCTGCGGTCGCGGCCCAAGATGAGTTGCCATACACAGAGCCACCTTTTTGGTACTACCCTACTCGCCAATCGCTTGGTAAAGCATTATTGACAGTCGGCGATGCTGCTGCTGCAGAAGCCGTATATCGTAGCGACCTGGAAATTTATCCGCGAAATGGCTGGTCAATGTTCGGCCTGGTTAAAAGTCTGGAAGCACAAGGCAAAACATCTGAAGCTGAAGCCATGCAACAAAAATTGGATAGCGTGTGGGTGGAAGCGGATGTTGCATTAACATCATCGCGCTTCTGAATACTGCAAGGGTAAATCGATCAAGCACTCATAAAGACGGGCATTCCACCATGTCCGTCAGCTACTGCTGTTGCAAATAACGATTGGGTACAAAAAGTTTAGATTCGTATGCCAACCCTCCTTACCCATACACTTATCCGAATTCGAATGGAAGATAAAATTTGATAAAAGAATTTTGGCTGTTTGGACTAAAGCAAGCCTATGCCTGCTTGTTCGGTGGTTTTTTGCTACTGGTTATGCTTGTCACCCATTTTTGGTATCCGGTAGAAATCCTGCACAGATACGATTTTATTTTCCTATCTGCAATACTGTTCCAAATTATTCTATTGCTGTTTAAACTTGAGACAACTAAAGAAGCACTGGTTATTGTTGTCTTTCATATTGTCGCCACAATTATGGAGCTATTTAAGACATCTGATTTAATAGCTTCATGGAATTATCCTGAAGAATATTTTTTTGGTATTGGAAATGTGCCTTTATTTACTGGTTTTATGTACAGCGCCGTTGGCAGTTACATAGCACGTGTATGGAGAATCTTTGGGTTTGAATTTTCAAACTACCCTTCCAAAATACTCACTGTGTTGCTGATCCTGGGTATCTATATCAATTTCTTTTCTCATCACTTCCTGCCTGATGCCAGATGGGTTTTACTGACAATTACTGCAATAATGTTTTGGAGAACTGTAATCTATTTTAGAGTTAAAACAACTATGCGATGTATGCCGTTACTGCTCGGCTGGTTGCTGGTTGCGTTGTTTATTTGGATCGCCGAAAACATTGCCACTTACGCAAATATCTGGGTTTATCCTAACCAGCTTATTGAGTGGAGAATGGTTCCAATAACAAAATTATCGTCATGGTATTTGTTGATGTTGTTGAGCTTCGTTTTGATCACATTGATAAACAGCATACCTATTCGTAGCGTTAAGTGACACACATAAACACCCATTAAATCCACACTGCACTCAGCTCTCACCACAATGGAAAATGGCATCACTCATCATCCATCTGGCTATTAACACTTACAAAATAACTGGCGCATGCCATCAACATAACTGTACCAGCATGGAATGGTTAGTTCTGGGCTGGAACAAGCATGCTATTAAGTTTTATCTAAAGCCAGGCGCGAAACCAGTCACTGAATGGGGCAAGTTTAGATTAACGGGTATGGCAAGGCTGAAATGGTAATAGCAACGGCTGAAAATAGTGCTGCCGAAGCAGTCACCCACTTCACAGCTGCGGTCGCCGCTCAAGATGAGTTGCCGTACACTGAGCCACCTTTTTGGTACTACCCTACTCGTCAATCACTTGGTAAAGCATTACTGACTGCTGGCGATGCTGCCACTGCAGAAGCTGTATATCGCAACGACCTGGCAATTTATCCAGGTAACGGCCGGTCAATGTTCGGCCTGGTTAAAAGCCTGAAAGCACAGGGTAATACGTCTGAAGCTGAAGCCATGCAGCAAAAATTGGATAGCGTGTGGGTGGAAGCGGATGTTGCGCTGGCTGCTTCGCGATTTTAAATGCAGCCCATCCAATCTAACTGATGTCAGGTTGTTAATCTTTAATAGCCTGCATCCTAACGTCAACCTTATTGACCGGCAATCCATTGGTGTTTACCTTCGCAGAATGAACATTTACTCATGGTTATTATTAATTTTTGTTTTCAGTTTACCTGCTGAAGCAAAAACCCCACTGGAAATCCCTTTCAATTACCACAAACATCAAATTCTTGTGGATGCCACAATTGCTGGTCAAGGGCCCTATTTATTCATATTGGATACTGGTGTTACCCCATCGGCGATTGATACTGAACTGGTAAAACGATTGGGTTTACCACTGGACGAACAAAACGCATCTCAAGCAAATGGCGGCGGGAAGGATACAGTTTATATTTACCCGAGCTCTATTCAATCACTGCAGCTTCAAGGTCGGGACTTTGGCGACATCAATGCGGTGGCTTTTCCTACCGGCGGTATATCCAGCAAACTGGGATTAGATCTGCACGGCATTTTGGGTAACAGTTTTCTTAACAACAAGACAGTGCAAATAGACTATGCACGTCAAAGCATACAATTTGATCCCCAACTGCCGGATATAGGTGAAAATACGTATGTTTTTGATCTGGTTACCGCGCCCGACGATATCATGCCATTGATGCAAGTGGAATTAAATGGTGAGATTTTAATAGTCAGTATGGATACCGGTTCCAGCTTTGGATTGGAACTGTTTTCTAATGGTGTGGAAAAAATAGGCGGTATACCGGAAGACATCGAATGGCAGGAAACCACTGCCGCCGGAGCACGTGGTGAATTCACTATCCGCGATGGCGTTTGGCCAATGCTGAAAATTGGACCTTTCGAACTGTTCGATATACAAGCGAGCATCCCTGACAGAGATGGCGGCCGCTATAAGCACGCCAATGCTGGTAACGCCTTATTCGAACGATTCAAAATCACTTTTGATTATCAAGGAGGGAAAGTTTTCCTCGAAGATAATCATCGTTAAATTTACCCGATAACTGAAATTAATCAGATCAAGCCATAGTCACTATTGAAAAAAGCCGCTTATTGAATTTCCCAAAAAACTGTAGACAACATCACTCACTGGAACGGGCCGAGTACGGATTTACTGGTGATGCGTTAACAGTATTAACCAGTCAGGTTATTTACCTACCCCGACTCACCAGTTATTGAATCGGGATAGGCCATTATTTAACAATGACAACAATCGATATTTAGCTGCCCATTAACTCCAGTAATGCCACCACTGTCGATTCAACACCAGCACGTACCGATGGCTCTGGCGAGATTTTGAACAAAGGCGAATGATGACTGGGGACTGGCGTTCCACCAGCGGCCTCACGCTCAAAGTCCTCAACTGGCGTACCGCCAATCGCCCAGTAAACACTGGTGATTGGTGGGTTTACCGAAAAATACGGAAAATCTTCAGCCCCCATACCTTTAGTGGGCTTATCGATGACTGTTGCTTCGCCCATGGCCTTGGCCCAAGCTGCCTTTAACCGTCGTGCCAATACCGGGTCGTTAATGGTTGGCGGAACGCTTTCTTCTGAAACAATCACTTCCGGTAATTTATCTTCGGGCAATCCGGCCACTCTCCCCATATTTTCAGCAATCCGCTTGATCCCATTCAACAACAGTTCCCGGGTCGCTACGCTGGTATTGCGCACAGTGAGCTGCAAATGTGCCCGATCAGAGATAATGTTGTGCTTAGTACCTGAATGAAATGAGCCGACAGTAACCACACCCGGATCCCTGGGCGACAGTTCACGTGCAACCAGGGTCTGTAATGCCATCACAATCTGGCTACCCAATACGATCGGGTCCTTGCCCCGGTGGGGATGTGCGCCATGAGTGCCAACACCGTGGATAATAATATCAACGGTGTCTGCACCGGCATAGGGACTGCCTTCAGAAATATTTATTTTGCCGGCAACATCATTAGCGGACACATGAAATGCCAAGGCGTAATCCGGGCGCCCAAAACGATCCCAGATTCCATCATCCTTCATCATCTTGGCACCAATAATACGTTCTTCAGCCGGTTGCCCGACCAGCATTAACGTACCGCTCCACTGATCTTTATGAGCTGCCATTTGCCGTGCAGCCCCAACCAGACTGGTGATATGGACATCGTGGCCGCAAGCATGCATGGTCGCTACCATATTGCCGGTAATCGGATCTTCCTGTGTTGCTTTCGAAGCATTAGCCAATCCCGATTTTTCTTCTACCGGAAGACCGTCCATGTCGGCTCGCATCATTACCAGCGGACCAGCTCCGTTTTCCATCATTGCTACCACACCGGTGCCGCCTACACCTTCGGTAACTTCATAGCCGACATTGCGAAGCTCGGAGGCTATTCGTTTGGCTGTTTCAAATTCAACCAGTGATAATTCCGGGTTGCGATGAAAATGATCAAAAAGACTGCCTAGATAAGCATTGTAATCTTGCTCAATCTCAGCATTCAGACTGCCGGCAGAAGCCGTCACGGTGGCAAACAACAAAACCACCAATAGACAGGTGAAGCTTCGTATCATGGATATCTCCTAACGTTTTTGGCAACTTTAACGGTGTCACCATGGATTTTGCTGGCGCTTAGTTTAACCATATTCCGAAATTAATTACTGATAAAGACACCTGCGAAAGTATCAACACCCTTTTTTTAAAGGCGAAATCTTCCCAGCTGATTTCTCTGCAGCCAGTTTTGCTGCGACCATTCGGCATGCTTGTCAGCGACATGCATGGTAAATGCATGCCTGGAAGTATCCGAATAATTCTGTGAACTGTAGTGCGGCATATGATCATGGAACAGCACCATGCTACCCGCTGGCACTTCCACCGGCACTGCCTTTGCATCAGTCTGCCATGGCGTATCATCCAGCGTGGTCAGCCTACCTTTACGCTGCTGCCAATCCACATGATAAATCTCACGCAATGCTGAACGATGCTGGCCTGGCTGTACCCATAAACAACCATTACCCTGATGTGCATCTTCAACCGCAACCCAGATGCCGGTTACACAAGGTGGATCAGTAATCAAATAACTGGCATCCTGGTGCCAACTTACCTCACCCCCAATCCCCGGCTGTTTAAAGATATACATGGTTTGCCAAAGCTGTGGCTCAGAGTAACCAATATCCCGCAAAATCTGACCAATCAAAGGCAACCGGCAGAATGCCGTAAATTCCGGTACAAGATCATGCATGGCATGCCCGATCTTATTGATTGCCAACTCCTTTGGTCGGATAAGTTCGCCGGCCGCATCCAATGCACCTTCTTCCAGAAAACAATGCACAGCCTCGGCTGAATCAAAAAAATAATCGTCACGACTGACATTCCGGTCAGTGGTTTTGAATACGGTCCGATGTTGATCGATATCAAAATCATCAACAATAGCCAGTGCCGCTTGTTTAACAGCAGCAACATCAGGTGCTGCAATTGCATTTTCCAGCACCAGGTAACCCTGCGCCTGGAATTGTTTGATCTGTTTATTGTTCAGCATAAATTCTTTACAGGGTTAACCGGATTACGAACCCACTATCAAAATCCCTCTGTTAGTCTATCTGAAACACATCTTAGCGGCTTTGGGCAACATACTGCAGACACTGTGAATGCGTGGAAAAACCAACGATTATTAATAGATCATTACCGCATTAAACATCTCCACAGCAAGCTGTGGGCTATTAAATCGTCATTTCCGCGTAGGAGGGAATGACTACTCGCCCCAAGGGGCGGGAAATTAGACCATCAGAGATTAAACATGACAAGAAATATAAGCACCAAACCGGCGCACACTTCTGGCGCTCTGATTGAGCGAAAAATAGACGGTGCACGCTATTGAGGCGCCACCCTGGAAAGGTGATGAGAAGTCCGGGCTGGAAGCCTGCCGGACATAGAGTTGAAAAGTTAATGTTATATTTATAATACTTTCATAAGCTACGGATATTATTAATATTCCCATCTGCAATAATATTTGGTAAACTAGCGCAAAAGACACTAAAGAAGTACTAACAAACTGGGAGAAAACTCCGTGTCCAGTTACTCAAGATTGCTATTTATACTCCTTATTCTGATGCTGACACCCATGGCTACATTCGGCGCTGTTTGCACTACTACCATCAGCCCACCTACCAGTATTCAGGCTACCATTGATGCTGCTTCGCCAGGAGATGTGGTTTGTCTCAGCGCCGGTGTCTACACCGAAGGTGACAAAATTGATATCGACAAGTCCATTACCCTGCAGGGGCCACAATTTGGCGTCGATCCCCGTCCAATTCTGGGCACAGCCCGTATCCCTGGAGGAGCAGGTGAAGCCATTATTGACGGCGCCGGCAGTGTATCCAGTGGCAATATTGTCATTTTGGCTTCAGATGTCATCATCGATGGTATTCAGGTACGTGGCAACAGTGGCGATCTGATTGACGCAGAAACCTCAACACCAACCGCTAACACCATCATTCGCTATACCATTGTTAACGATTCCAGTGGTGATGAAGGCATCCAGTTGCGCACAACCGCCAATGCACTGATTGAGAATAATCGCGTATTTGAAACAGGCGGTGATGGCATCAACGTTTGCTGTGGATCTAATGGCGCAGTAATTCAGTACAACGAAGTACACGACATTAATTCGCCTGACGGGGCAATTTATCTGTACCACGACACCAACCCACCGGTACAGATAAACGCAACCATACTGAGTAACGTAATCTACAACGTCAATAACAATGACGGCATCAAAGTCGGCTCAAAAGATGGTGATGACGCCTTACTGAATGGCGGACAGATATTGCATAACCAGGTCACCACCACGGCTCAAGACAACATAACCGTGTATACCAGCAATGTGTTGGTTCAGGGCAATCAGGTGACTGGTAGTGAAAGTGAAAACGGATCCATTTATGTTTCATTCGAAGCCGATGGCGCAGCAGTAGACAGCAATACCATACTTAATAACGGCACCGCCGGTGGGGACATCACCTATGGTGTTCGTGTTGGCAAGGGCGCATTATTCCCGACTAATACCACAGTTAATGCCAATTGCATCTCCGGCAACGAGCAAGGCTTGCTCTATGTATTCCCAAATGCCGGACCAGCTCTGGATGCCACCAATAACTGGTGGGGTGATGCTTCTGGGCCATCAGGTTCAGGACCCGGCACTGGTGACAGTGTTTCACCCAATGTTACCTTCAGTGGATTCCAGACCGGGGGCTGCCTTTTGGAAGATCCTGACGACGACCGTATTTTCAGTATTTTTGATAACTGCCCTAACGTGTTCAATGAGCGTCAGGAAGATACCGATACATCAACGCCAGAAGGCGATGCCTGTGAAGTTATTCCATTACCAGTAGTTGTTGATGTTCCCGTGAATAATGGGCTTGCAATGTTATTCATGATACTGCTGCTCGCGGGCATCGGTTTGCTGATGATGCATCGTCGCCAAGAGTCTGTATGAACTGCCGAAAGTCTTGGTTCAGTATATAGCAGCGCTTAGGGCAAGCTGGGCCGTCAGCAAATGGTGGCGGTAATTGTTGGAATGCTTATTGCTGGCCTGATGGGTTTGATGAATATTATCAAAACCTCATTCAATGAGACGCTGATATCATCCATAGCCCGGAGCTTACAGAACTATATGAAATGAAAGAAATTGCAGTTCGTAATCCTGATGGTTACAGGTTGGTATTTGCACAAGATGTGATCAGCAGCTGAGCAATAAAGCGCAATATAATTGCGTTTAATTCTTATCCAGGCAATTAACAATTTTACCTGGCTTAAATACCGTTTGATGCTTCTCGTCAGCGCCTTCACCCTTGGCGTAGGCTTTGCTCCACAATGAATCCGTATCCGCCTGTTTATCCAGGCTCACAGATTGCTGTACCTGTTCCCGTTGTTGATAATTTTGCTTGCGACGCTGTGCCCAAGCTCTGAAATCTTCGAAAAAATCCGGGTTTTCATCAAGATCTCGGACTTCGATTTTAAAATCTTCCAGCAGTCCCAGTGGATAGGGGAAAATCCGTGCAATGGGTTCACCTTGTTCAAAGCGAATAGTCTTGTTGGGCTCAGTAATTCTCCAGTTCATGGTGAATGGGTAAGGTAACCAGTCAGTACGGATAAATCCATCGAGTGGTGCAATGCCATTTTTATCATGATTGGCTGGCCCTGTAACAACCAGCCCATAACCTGGCGGGGTACGGAATAAAAACGGCAGTTCCCAGGTAACCACACCAGTACCAAAGTGACTGCGAGGCCGCCAGCGGTGCCCCTGCTCTACCCATACCTTGATATCTGCATCTGGAGTGAATCCGCCCCAGGAAAACTCGCATGTGACCGGGTTCACGTATTCCCATCCCATGGTATTGGCTGCCGTCAACGGAATACAGCGATAAGCATATTTGGCGGCCGACTTATCCATCCAGTCACGACTGGGACGAGCTTGACGCAATAATCCGGCAACGCTGGCATCGGCACCCGGTAGTGGATAAGCAATCAAGGTCTGACTGTTATCTGCCGAGGTTGTCTCCGCCGGCTGACCCAGGTGTTGGGAAATTGAGGCTTTTTCCATAACGGTTATTAGCGGCGGCTACTTATTCAAGCTCTTCTTCATCGTCATCCATGGCTGCCACCCCGGCCAAGCCAACCAGTTGCTCTGCTTCGCTCAACCGAATCAGGGTTACGCCTTGGGTATTACGACCCAATCGTGATATCTCCTCTGCCGGTGTGCGTACTAAGGTACCGCCATCGCTGATCAGCATTACATCATCTTCTTCGCTGACACTGAGTGCATCTACCAGCGTACCGTTACGTTCAGATATCTGAATAGCGATCACCCCCTGTCCACCGCGTCGATGTACAGGAAAATCTTCCAGGCTGGTGCGTTTACCATAGCCATTTTCAGTTGCCATCAACAGATCGTGCTCAGTATCCGCCACCTGCATGGAAACCACCCGCTCGCCCGGCTTCAGCCGGATACCACGAACTCCACGCGCCACCCGACCCATAGAGCGCGCATCGGTTTCATGGAAGCGTACCGATTTACCACTGCTGGCAAACAACAAAATATCTTTGCTGCCATCGGTTAGAGCAACATTGATCAATGTATCACCTTCCACCAGGTCGATCGCCCAAATACCGTTGGCACGAGGTCTTGAATAATCAGCCAACGGGGTTTTCTTGACGGTTCCAGCAGCGGTGGAGAAAAATACGTACTGATCATCCGGAAAATCCCGTACCGGCAATACCGCATTGATTCGCTCACCCTCTTCCAAAGGCAATAAATTAACAAACGGTTTGCCGCGGCTGGCATGACTGGCCTGCGGTAATTCATAAACCTTGATCCAGTAAACTTTGCCGGTGCTGGAAAAACACAGCAAGGTATCGTGAGTATTGGTTACCCATAACCGTTCGATAAAGTCTTCGTTCTTCATTTTGGTGGCCGAGCGACCACGACCACCGCGGCGTTGTGACTGGTAGCGATCCAGACTCTGGGTTTTGGCATACCCGCCATGGGACAATGTCACCACCACATCTTCCTCGGCAATCAGATCTTCCATGCTCAGGTTCAACTGGTGCTCGAGAATTTCAGTGCGCCGCTGATCGCCGAACTGCTCGCGAATTTCTTGCAATTCATCACGGATAACCTGTTGCATCACATCCGGGTCCGCCAGGATATTCAGTAACTCCCGAATATTATCCAGGATTTCGCGGTATTCATCGGTCAGTTTGTCTTGCTCCAGGCTGGTTAATTTTTGCAACCGAAGTTCCAAAATGGCCTGCGCTTGGGTGGCGGATAATTGGTAACCGTCCTCATGCATGCCGATCTCTACCGACAAATCTTCGGGACGCGACATATCAGCGCCTTCAGCTCCAAGCAATGCCCTGACCAGCCCTGGATCCCAGCGGTGCAGTTGCAACTGCTCACGCGCTGCTGCAGGATTGGGAGCAGCCTTAATTAAGGCAATAACCTCATCAACGTTGGCCAGCGCAACAGTCAATCCTTCCAGAATGTGTGCCCGGGAACGGGCTTTTCTGAGTTCAAATAAAGTTCGACGAGTAACCACATCACGCCGGTGCCGCAGGAAAGCCGCCAGTATTTCCTTCAGGTTCAACAGTTTCGGCCGGCTATCGATTAAAGCCACCATATTGATGCCGAATACGGTTTGTAATTGAGTCATGCTGAATAACTGGTTCAACACAACTTCAGCTACTTCACCATGCTTGAGACCAATCACCATGCGCATACCATCCTTATCGGATTCATCACGCAAGTTGGTGCCACTGATGCCTTCGATCTTTTTATCCTTAACCAGATCGGCGATCTTTTTCAGCAAGTTGGCCTTATTTACCTGAAACGGTAATTCATCCACAATGATGGTCGGGCGGCCGTTATCATCTTCGATGTGTGTGCGGGCGCGCATGTAGATACGCCCGCGACCGGTTTCATAAGCTTCACGTATACCGGCAGCACCATTGATAATGGCCGCTGTAGGAAAATCCGGGCCGGGCAAATACTCCATCAATTCCGCAGTAGACAAGTCAGGGTTTACCTGAAGTGCCAGCGTCGCATTGATTACTTCAGTCAGGTTGTGCGGCGGAATATTGGTAGCCATCCCCACTGCGATCCCGGTAGTCCCATTGACCAGCAAATTTGGCACCCGGGTCGGCATAACTTTGGGTTCGTACTCGGATTCATCATAATTGGGCGAAAAATCGACCGTATCTTTTTCGATATCGGCCAATAAATGATGCGCCAGCTTGTGCATACGCACTTCGGTGTAACGCATTGCTGCAGGCGAGTCGCCATCCACCGAGCCGAAGTTACCTTGACCATCCACCAGCATATAACGCATCGAAAATGGCTGTGCCATACGCACAATCGTATCGTATACCGCAGATTCGCCATGCGGGTGGTATTTACCGATGACGTCACCAACCACTCTGGCAGATTTTTTATAGGCCTTGTTCCAATCATTATTGAGTTCGCGCATTGCGAACAACACCCGTCGATGTACCGGTTTAAGACCGTCTCGAACATCTGGGAGCGCACGCCCAACGATTACGCTCATCGCATAATCCAGATAGGATTGTTTCATCTCGTCTTCGAGATTAACGGACAGGATTTCGCGGGCCATTTCTGCCATATGTCAGATTTCCAGTAGTGCTTGTGCAAAGAGTGCACATAACCTTGAATTTTGTGTTGATTATCAAGCACTTAAACAGGTCGAAAACAACCTGCCAGAAATGCCGCAACAAACTTTAAATTGTATCACAAAATCACTTAAAAAGCACGCTGATGGCTTGCAAAAAACACTATTTAATTCAAAGACTTAAGCGCACTTAATACCGGCCTTTTTGATTTTCGGTTCAGCCCGTGTATAACGGTTCATTTGATCTACGCCCGAATTGGCACAGTCACCCCGGAAAATTCAAACTAAAGCGGCTATTTTTGAATATTCAGGATTCGCAATAACTCCTCGTTCGGTTACCAGAAAATCCACTAGTTTTGCAGGTGTTATATCAAATACAGGGTTCCAGGCTTGTGCCTGATCTGCAGCAATTTGCTGGCCGGCAATGGTAACAATTTCACTCCCATTACGTTGCTCAATAGGAATATCGTCACCGCAATCTGTATCCATATCAACGGTAGACCACGGTACCACCACCATGGTCTTAACAGCATGTGCCTTGGCGGCCAGCATTGCCGAGTAAGTACCAATCTTATTGGCCACGTCTCCATTCGCAGCCACCCGATCAGCCCCTACAATTAACCAATCGATCGCCTGTGAAGCCATCAACCAAGCCGCCGCGCCATCAATAATCAACTGGCAGGGTATCTGATGCCTGTTAAGCTCCCATGCCGTCAGGCGGCTGCCTTGCAGCCATGGGCGGGTTTCATCTGCATATATGTTGCTTAACTTGCCCTGTTGCCAGGCTGCAATAATCACCCCCAATGCCGTCCCGATCGCGCCAGTGGCCAGCGGACCAGTATTGCAGTGGGTTAGCACTTTACTATCAGGTCCGATCAAAGCCGAACCTGCTTTAGCCAATTCCCGGTTACAGGCTATATCTTCCCGGTGAATTGCTATCGCTTCCTGCTCTAAACGGTTTACCGGGTCAGCTATCGACAAATCTATGGATTGCATTCTGGCCAATGCCCAGCGCAAATTGACAGCTGTTGGGCGAGCCTGGGCAAGTTGCGCTAACTCCCCAACCCATGCTTCTTGCCATCCGGTCACGCCTGATTGCCAACATGCCCGGGCAGCCAATACTGCTCCATAAGCAGCGGTAATCCCAATCGCCGGTGCACCACGCACTGCCAGATCACGAATCGCATCAGCCACCTGGTTGATACCCTCTAAGCGTAACCATTGCTCTTGATGAGGCAACAGCCGTTGATCCAGTAATTGCAGATGATCGTGTTGCCAGCACATCGGTTGAAAACATTTTTCCAATGCTGTTTCTGCTTGTTTCATAGATGAACCTTTCAAATAGCTGCTGTCGAAATCAGGGTGTTTTAAAGCGGCCGAACACTGGCCGGATTGTAATTCATGATAGCGAAAAAGCTATATTGGAGAGCAAGCTTTAAAGCTATTATTGCAGCTATGCCTGCAACGTTAGTGAGTTAGCGGTATCATTCGCAACCTGAGAAATTACCAAGTCATGAGGAAAACCTATGCGTCGTATATCTTTTATCCGTCACACTTTGGCAACTTGCCTGTTCGCATTAGCCGGTAGCAACATCGTACTTGCACAATCTGCCGATAGCGCCACCGCCGATACCATTCAGGTTGATAATGTTAATCGCCCACAAGTAGTGCTGCACACCAGTCAAGGTGATATTCAGCTTGAATTGTTTGCCGACCGTGCACCCAACTCAGTCAATAACTTCCTGAAATATGCTGAAGACGGCTACTACAATGGGACAATTTTTCATCGTGTAATCGAAGGCTTTATGATCCAGGGGGGCGGTTTTAGCGCTGATATGCAGCGTAAGCAAACCCGTAATCCAGTTACCAATGAAGCTGACAACGGTCTTAGCAATGAACGTGGCACTATCGCCATGGCTCGCACCGGTGATCCGCATTCTGCTACCAGTCAGTTTTTTATCAATCACAATGACAACAATGCACTGGACCACCGCAACAAAAACACCGGCCAAACCTGGGGTTATGCGGTATTCGGAAAAGTTCTCAATGGCATGGATGTGGTTGATGCCATTGCCGCCACTGAAACCGGACCGATTCCACCGTTTGGCCGTGATGTGCCGATGGAGACAATCAGCATTGATTCAGTGGACGTTTTCAGAGCTTCCCAATAAGCCGCTTGCCAATGCATCCCACAGACAACATATTGTTGCTGTCGGATGTGCACCTGTCACTAGAAGCGCCGGACATCACTCGGCGCTTTCTTGACTTTCTGCACAACAAAACCCAACACGCTAAGACTCTATACATTCTAGGTGATCTTTTCGAACTCTGGATCGGTGATGATGCACCTGGAAAGCTGGGGTTGGAAATCGCTGCCGCATTTCAGCAGTTGACCAAGCAAGGTAAAACACTTTATTTCATGCATGGCAATCGGGATTTTTTACTGGCTGAAAACTATGCCGAACAAGCGGGCATACAATTATTGGAAGACCCCAGCATCGTGCGTTTCAACAACCAGACAGTCCTGCTTTCACATGGGGATGCATGGTGTACTGATGATATTGAATATCAAGCATTCCGTAACCACAGACTCAAACCAGAAACCCGCAAGGCGTTTTTAACCCAGCCCGTTTCCCAGCGGATGGCATTTGCCAGAAATGCCCGCGATGCCAGTCAGGCACATACTCAAAATAGCGCCACAGCCATAATGGATGTCAACCGAGATGCCATCCTGGACGCTTTTAACAAGTATGCCGTTGAGACTATTATTCATGGCCACACCCATCGACCAGCTGATCATCACTATGACAATGACAAACGGCGACTGGTATTAGGTGACTGGTATAGCCAGGCCAGTTGGCTGGAAGTCAGCAATGCCTCCATTCAACGACATGGATCGGTTATTTAATCTTGACTGGCAAGCGGTTCCATTTTTAAACTGCAGACTAGCCAAGCTGATCCCAGCAAGGCTATAGCTGCCATCAGACAGGCTGCCCAACCTGTTGCGATTAGCCCATAGACCGGCGTTAACAGCGCAAAACCAATCAAATAACATAGCGTGGCAAAAATATTCACCAACACAATAATGGTCGCCTTATTCATTGCATAGGCACTCATATGCAAACTTGAAGCGGCCAGTTCCATACTGGCAGCCAGCAATAAAATGACCAGCAACCAGTGTGCCTGCTGATACCCTTCTCCAAACAACGCCAGCAATACAAATTCACCAAACGGTATTGCCAACAGGGCCAGTAACAACCCGGCACTACCGGTTATCAAAGCTGTTTTTACCGGCAAGGTCTTGAAGCGGGGATCCCGATTTTCCCACAACTGGGTCAAATCGGTAAACACTGCCTGGCGCAACAGCAATGCCGGTTTAGAGACGATTGTAGCCAGTTCCCGCGCTACGCGAAATAATCCGGCAGCCGTTGTTCCGAGAAATATACCGGACAGCATGGTTGCCAATTGTTTGGGCAATAAATCCAGGGTCCCCTGCACATAAGTAACTCCCACGAATGGCCAAAACCCGGCATGCTGATGAGCCAGCAGCCTAATTTCCGGTCGACACCAACGAGGTGCGTTCAACTGCTGTATGATTTGCCCCCATGCCTGCCAATGCAACATCAGGTTTTCGACTAGATAACCCACTCCCCAAGCCGCCAGATAACTCTCTGCTCCACCGTCCAGACGCCAAGCCAGCAGCACTAAAAGAAAACGTACCAGGGGCCCCAGACCAAGCTGAAACCCCAAGGCTGCAAATTTGCTATACAACCTCAAAATACCCTTGGCAGTGCTGGTGCCGGCAAATAACAACAGCAAACCATACACTTGCGCCCACTGAGCAAATTGCCGGTCTGAACCCAACCATTCACTGACCTGGGGGGCCAAAACAATCGCTGCCAGGCAACTAATCACCGCCGTTATCAAGTCCGCCCAGTAACTGGTTGTAAAAAGGTTTTTCAACCGATTTTCATCACCATTCAAATGCGCCGGCAATCCGTATTTGACAATAGCCTCAAAGGCTTTGGTGCTGAAAATCCCGTTAATAATCAGGATATAAGTGTGCACCAGAATAACCAGACCGAACACCTCAACCCCTAATTCACGCGCCATAATGGCGAGTGCTATTACAGTAAATACCGCAGCTCCGACACGCCCACCAAGCAATAAACCGAAATTCTTGAAAATTCTAGGCGTATGCGTTGGCTGATCTGCTGTCATGATCGATCAAGCTGTTATTGATTAAGCAAGTTTTATCTCTTCCAAACGCTGTTGTAAGAAAGCATTGGCAGTAATGGGGCCTGGATAACGGTCGGGGTTTTCCGGGGAGATACACTGCGACAGTGTTTTAATTTCCACATCCGGATTAAAATGTAAAAAATACGGCATGGAATAACGCGAGACCATGGACCGATCATCGATCGGATTAACGACTCTGTGGGTGGTGGATGGCAATACGTGATTGGTCAAACGTTGCAACATATCACCAATATTAACAACGATGGTTCCAGGAATAGTTGTAACCGGTACCCAACGCTGATTGCGGCTTAGAATTTCCAGACCTGCTTGTTCTGAACCGACCAACAGGGTAATTACATTGATGTCTTCGTGTGCAGCCGCACGAACCTGCCCGGCTTTGGTTGAGCTAATGGGGGGATAGTGTATGGCTCGCAATACACCATTGCCCTGGTCAACTTTATCTTCGAACCAGTATTCCGGTATCTCAAGAAATCTGGCCAGCACCTTCAAAATTCTTCTGCCCAGGCCATCCAACGCATCAAATAGTGCATAACCTTCAGAACGCAATGCGGGCAATTCCTGTGGCCATAAATTCGGATATAAAACATCCGGATAACGATTACCGCTATCAATCTCCCGGCCAATGTGCCAAAACTCTTTCATGTCTGGAACATTGTGATCCTTGGCTTGTTCTACACCAAAGCCGGTGTAGCCACGAGCGCCTTTACGGCCAGTTTGATGGTATTTTTGCTTTGTTGCCTGAGGTAATTCAAACAACCTTGTAAACGTTTGGTGAGCGTCAGTTATCAACTTATCGTCAATACCATGCCCGGTAAAACCGGCAAACCCAAAGGCTTGATATGCATTCCCAATCGCCGTTACCTGTTGCTCAGATACATTCTTTTCGCTGGATAAATCAAAAACCGGAATACTGTCATGCATGTTGGGTTAGTTCCTTGACAATCGCTGCTACATTCTGGGCATGATGGATAGCCTGTTGATTGTCATGATGCTCTACCATTACTCTCACCAATGGCTCGGTACCAGATGCACGGAGCACCAGCCTGCCAGTGCCCTCCAACTGTTGTTCGACTGCATGCACAGCCGCCGTCAGCTCAGAGTCTTCGAGCAAATCCGCCCAACTGTGATCCCCTAAAGGTACGTTTATCATAATTTGCGGCAATAACTGTAACCCATCAACTGCCTGTACCAAGCTGATTTTGCGCCTGGCAAGTGCTTGCAAAACCTGTACTGCGGTCAACATACCATCACCAGTTATCGACTTGTCCAGGCACAATACATGCCCAGAGGTTTCACCACCAAGCTGCCAACCATATTCTGATAATTTTTGGTGCACATAACGATCACCAACATCAGCACGCACCAGCGGAATTCTATTTCTATTTAATGCCAACTCCAAGCCATAGTTGGTCATTAGTGTTCCGACAACACCATGATCTGCACTTAACCGCCCCTGACGATAACGTTCGCTGGCCAACACGTATAAAATTCCATCACCATCAACCAGTTGCCCTTGATGATCTACCATGATCACTCGATCTGCATCCCCATCCAAGGCTATCCCGAGGTCAGCCTTGTGCTCCGAAACAGCTTGCTGCAGCCCTTGAGGATGAGTGGAACCACAGTTCTGATTAATATTGAGGCCATCAGGGTTATTGTTGATAGGAATGACTTCAGCTCCTAGCTCCTGCAGGATACGCGGTGCCACCTGGTAGCCTGCACCATGTGCACAGTCGACCACAATCCGGAAATTTTCCAAACTGATTTCGCCATCAACACTGGCCTTGCAAAACTCTATATAACGACCAGCCGCATCATCAATTCGCCTGGCTTTGCCGATACAATTAACTGCCGACATCGGCAAATAAGCTGCCTGCAGCAACAATTCCAGCTGCTGCTCGATAGCGTGTTCATGATGGTCCGGCAATTTGCCGCCATTTTTACCAAATAATTTTATGCCATTATCATGATACGGATTATGTGAAGCGGAAATCACCATCCCGGCACAGCCACCCAAGGTGCGGGTTAAATATGAAACAGCTGGAGTAGGCAGTGGACCAAGTAAGGCAATATCTGCGCCAGCTGCTGCCAGACCTGCCTCTAAAGCCGATTCAAACATATACCCGGATAACCGGGTATCTTTGCCCACCACCACCAAACGCCGACTCGACGTTTGCATCACAGTGCCAACAGCATGCCCCAGGCGCAACATAAAATCCGGCGTAACCGGAGGTTGACCAACCCGGCCTCGAATTCCATCTGTTCCGAAATAGCGCTTGCTCATTGATTATCAGGATATTTCACAGAAATTAGAGATTATATGAAATCTGGTTGTGTATATTCGCGCATGGCCTGCCATACCTGCAAACCCTGGCAGGTCGCAGCCACATCATGCACCCGCAAAATCGCTGCGCCATTTTGAGCCGCCAGCAACGCTGCACTGACACTGGCAACCATTCGATCTCCAGTTTCTGCACCGGTAATTTTACCCAGCATCGACTTACGCGACAGCCCCACCAACAGCGGCCTTTGCAACTTCATCAGTTGCTGCAGATTCGCCAGCAAAGCGAGGTTGTGCTGCAATGCTTTGCCAAACCCAAAACCAGGGTCCAGCACGATCCGCTCAACAGCAATTCCCGCATCAGCACAAGCCTGCAGGCGGCCGCCTAAAAATCCCGATACCTCGGTAACCACATCAACATAATCAGGCTGATGTTGCATTGTTTTTGGAATTCCCTGCATGTGCATCAGACATATACCGCAATCACTGTCAGCGACAACCTCTAATGCACCATCAGCTTGTAAAGCATTAACATCATTTACCATGCGCGCGCCACTCTCAAGAGCAGCCCGCATCACCGGGGGTTTACTGGTATCGATGGATAAAACAACATCTGGGCAAGCTTGGTGCAGTGCCTGAATGACAGGTATAACACGGTCTATTTCCTCAGACACGGTTACGGCATCAGCACCTGGCCGAGTGGATTCACCGCCGATATCGATAATAGCCGCACCCTCATCCAGCAGTTCTATTGCATGGGCAATAGCCCATTCGGTATCAACCCAGAGACCACCGTCAGAAAAAGAATCAGGCGTTACATTCAGCACGCCCATTATGGCAGGTTGGCTCAGATCAAGTGGTTGACCGCCGCAATCCAGCCAACTCATATTGGCCAATGCATGTTATCCGAAAATCCTATCAGGTAGCCTGAGGACTTTCGTCCAGACCATTAACCTGTTTACTCTCTTCGGTTTGTTCCGCACTGTCAGTGAGACCGTCACCACCATCATCAGTAGAAGAACCATCATCCCAATCTTCCGGTGGATCGACTGACTCACGGGCCATCAATTGATCAATTTGACTGGCATCAATGGTTTCGTATTTCATCAGTGCTTCGGACATGCTGTGCAGAATATCCAGATTGTCGTTAAGAATCTTGGTCGAAACAACATAGGCGTCATCAATCAAACGGCGCACTTCTACGTCAATCTTGTACGCAGTTTCGTCAGAAACCGATTTGTGCTGAGTCACCGACCGACCCAGGAATACCTCATCTTCCTCATCGCTGTAAGCCAACGGTCCCAGCGCTTCCGATAAGCCCCATTTGGTTACCATGCTGCGTGCAATTTTGGTAGCCCGTTCAATATCATTACTGGCGCCAGTGGTTACCTGGTCTTTACCAAACACCAGCTCTTCGGCAATTCGGCCACCAAACAGGCTGCATAACTGGCTTTCCAGATGTTGTTTACTGTGACTGTATCTATCCTCTTCCGGCAAAAACATGGTCACACCCAATGCCCGCCCACGCGGTATGATGGTCACCTTGTAAACAGGATCATGATCCGGCACCATTCGGCCGACAATCGCGTGCCCTGATTCGTGGTAAGCAGTCAAT
This sequence comes from Gammaproteobacteria bacterium, assembly GCA_021772985.1. Classification (GTDB taxonomy): domain Bacteria; phylum Pseudomonadota; class Gammaproteobacteria; order Xanthomonadales; family Wenzhouxiangellaceae; genus JAJFKX01. Next base: position 48,826 of record JAJFKX010000012.1, on the reverse strand, counting down.
TTTTTCTCTTTCTCAGACATCACCATCGAACGGCGCTCAGCACCCATCATGATTTTGTCTTTGGCACGCTCAAAGTGCTCCATATTGACCTCACGGCGATTGCCACGGGCAGCGAATAGTGCAGCCTCATTCACCAGATTAGCCAAGTCAGCACCGGAAAATCCAGGTGAACCACGAGCAATATTTCGGGTGTTGACATCCTTGGCCAGTGGCACTTTTCGCATGTGTACTTTCAAAATCTGTTCGCGGCCACGTAAATCCGGCAATGGCACCACCACCTGACGATCGAAACGACCGGGGCGTAATAACGCAGGATCTAACACATCCGGACGGTTAGTGGCAGCAATCACTATGACGCCTTCACCAGCTTCAAAACCATCCATTTCAACCAACAACTGGTTGAGCGTCTGTTCACGTTCGTCGTGACCACCACCTAATCCGGCACCACGGTGTCTGCCAACGGCATCAATTTCGTCAATGAAAATAATGCACGGTGCATTTTTCTTCGCTTGCTCAAACATATCGCGTACCCTTGAGGCACCGACACCAACAAACATCTCCACGAAATCTGATCCGGAAATAGAGAAAAACGGTACTTTAGCTTCACCCGCAATGGCTTTAGCCAATAATGTTTTACCTGTCCCCGGTGGACCTACCATCAGCAAACCGCGGGGGATATGACCACCCAATTGAGTAAACTTGCTCGGTTCGCGCAGGAACTCAACCAATTCTTCCACTTCGTGCTTGGCCTCATCAGCACCCGCCACATCAGCGAACGTTACCTTGACCTGGTCCTCGCCCTGCATCAACTTGGCACGGCTTTTACCAAATGACATAGCTCCACGGCCACCGCCGCCACCTTGCATCTGGCGCATAAAGTAAACCCATAAACCAATCAGCAATAAAACTGGAAATGCGCCAAGAAACAGCTCCAGCAATACCGAACGACCTTCGGGTTCCTTGCCAATAATGCTGACACGATTATCATCCAGATCTTTAACCAGGCCCGGGTCATCGATACCTATGGTTTTAAAGTCCGATCCATCACGCAGTTTACCGGTGATCTCCTTACTGAGGCCTTTTTCCTCAATAACCACGGATTCCACCTGACCATTACGCACTGCATCCAGAAATGCAGAATATTCCAACTCCTGGGTACGCGGTGCATCCTGAGTGTAATGCTGGAACACAGACAGTAGTACGATCAAAATAAATGACCATAAAATCAGGTTTTTTACCAAATCATTCAAATCTTTATCCTCGTCCGGGATCGTTACCGATAACGATAAACCGGGTTCCTAATATACAACAGCCCCATAAGTCATTACTGATCTTTTACCGGGGGCTGGCTAGCTTGTTTCGGCCCAACAAGTACACTTCTTTACTTCGTGGACGCGATGCCTTCGGTTTTCTGGTTAATACCTTAGCAAAATTTGCTCGTGCCTGGTGTAACAAACCGTCAAACCCGGCGCCCTGAAACACCTTGCACAACCAACTGCCACCCGGCCTTAGATGCTGACAGGCAAAATCCAGCGCCAGTTCCGCCAAATACATGGCGCGCGGCTGGTCAACCGCTTTCATGCCACTGATATTGGGGGCCATATCGGATAAGACAATGTCTACAGCCCTGCCGTTCAAGTGCTGTTCCAATTGCTGTAACACCGTTTGCTCACGAAAGTCGCCCTCCAGAAACTGTACGCCATCAATCGTATGCATTGGTAATATATCCAACGCGAATACCTGACCCTGATCACCAACCTGTTGGATGGCGACCTGTGACCACCCACCTGGCGCCGCCCCCAGGTCAACGACCACTGATCCGGCAGCCAATATTTTATCCTTAGCATCAATCTCCAAAAGCTTGAAAGCAGCTCTGGAACGCCAACCATCTGCCTGTGCCCGACGTACCCAGTGATCATCAAAATGTTCTTTTAACCAAGCACGGCTGCTTTTGCTGCGATTCACTATGGATGTGACTCAATCATTAATGGAATGGATATTGTTACATACCAGCAATGTTATCAGGTGTGATTTTCAATTCAGTTTCACTGAATATTGTCATTCTCCAACTTCATTCTGCACTTGAAGGATCCCTGTCTTTGCCCCACTATGAGTCGGATGCAAAATACTTTAACCAAAAACCAGCTCAAATATTTGCGCGGCCTCTGCCATCATCTGCAACCGGTGGTAATGATCGCTGACAAGGGTTTGTCCGAAAATGTTTTGCAAGCCATCCACGAAACGCTTGCAGATCACGAACTAATTAAAATCAAATTGCGGACTGAACGCAGCCAGCGCACTGAATTAATTACAGCTATTGAAGCAGCTACGACTGCACAAATGGTCCAAAAAATCGGCCAGGTAGCATGCTTTTACCTTAAACACCCGGAAGAGCCCAAACTGGCGTTGCCATCCGGGTAGCACTCAACAAATGCAATTAACCTGGCAGCAAAGCCACCACCCTCATCATATAATCACGGCCGATAAGCATGGCATAGTGATTGGTGAAACACGTCATCAAACCAGCTTGCTGCTAAGTGACTCATTGCTGATTACTGACTGGCCGGTAACCAATAGTCAGTTGCTGGGTTTGGATAAGCTGCAGCCGGTATTAGCCGACCTGCCGGAAGTTTTGCTGTTGGGCACTGGCGTGCAACAAATTTTCCCTGATATGTTATTGCTACAGTCACTGTTGGCTAAGGGTGTTGGCGTCGAAGTCATGGATACATTGGCTGCTTGCCGTACTTTTAATGTGCTACTGGATGAAAAACGTAAAGTTGCTGCTGCATTGATTTGGGATAACTGAGAAGTTCTGAATTTAACCAGCCCCCGACTTAACCTGCCTCATTTAGCAATAATCCGGTTTATTGTTGGTTAGCAAAACTTCTGACTTGCGTTTCAATGCTCGAAAATGGCGCGCTATAACCTTGGCGTAGCAACTTACGCGATAGATCATGAAAACACTGATCTAAGATGATTAGATTGAAAGAGCACTAACGCTTTGGCAGGTAATTTTGAGGGTTTTGCGGTTTACCCAAACGGCGGATCTGAAAATGCAGCTCATCCTCACCACGCGGAGAACGTCCAAGTTCAGCAATTTGTTGGCCGGCTTTAACCGTTTCACCTTCCTGTACCAACCTACGCCGATTGTGCCCATACGCACTAAGCAGTTCCTGACTATGTTTAATGATGATCAGCTCAGCATAACCTGTCAGCCCAGGCCCACTGTAAACAACAGTTCCTGCAGCCGTTGCTAATACCGGCTGACCTGGCCCACCACTGATATCGAGTCCCTGGCGGCTGTTTTCTCCAGCTACGAACCGACGGTTCACACGCCCACCAGCCACTGGCCACAACCAATTAATTCCGCTGTTATTGCGCGGCGCAGTCGCCACCACCACTGGTTCAGTTGTTCGTGGTGCTGATGGGGCCGGGGTGGAAACCACCGTACCGCGTTGTTGTGAGTTGTTGGTTGTTTGATTGTCATTGCTGCTGCCAGTTGATGATTGCACTGGCGGCAGCCGACGTGGTTGCCGATTATCAACAGGCCTTGCCGGTATCGTTCGTGGGCTTCTCTCTATGGCATAGGCACTTGCCTGGGCAGTCATGCCCAATTGTTGCCCAGGATAGATGGTGTATGGAGGACCTATTCCATTCCAGCGGGCTAAATCTTGATAATGCAACTTATAACGAAAGGCGATGGAATATAAAGTATCACCTTTGCGTACCATGTAATGATCTGCTTTAACTGCACTTTGCACCGTCGGCCGATGACGATCAACACTTCGATCTTGTACCGGAGCCGGTCGATATGAACTGGTACCACAGCCACTCATAACGAGCACGCTGAAAATTAATGTCAGCGCTTTTAACCAACCTGACTTCATCCGTTTACTACCAGCCAAACTGCAACGCCCAAAGCCAACCCAATTACAAGCCACCCCAGCTTTGACACCCATGGGCGAATACGTTCCGCCAGATTTTCACCGCCCACAGCCAGCAAAGCGGATACCAGAAAAAAACGCCCTCCCCGACCTGCTATACCGGCAATTAAAAATAAATGCACAGGCAATAACAATAATCCAGCTGTGATGGTAAAAATCTTATAGGGAATCGGGGTAAAACCTGCCAGCAACATTATCCACACCCCGTATTCAGCAAACAGTGTTTTTACCTGTTGATAAGCATCTGCCCAACGAGACTGACCCAACCATTCTGCCAGGGCTTCACTACCCCACCAACCCAGCATATAACCAACTAGACCTCCAGCCACACTGGCCACCGTACACAATCCAGCCAACTGCCAGACGCGCTGCGGCTGGGCCAGGCCCATTGGAATCAACAGGACATCCGGCGGCACAGGGAAAAATATCGCTTCGCTGGCACTCAGACCTGCCAACCAGACGCTGGCTCGCCGCCTGCCGGCCAACTGCAACACCCAGTCATAAGCTGTTTGCAAGTTCAACATTGACCAGTCATTAACTCAAACCATCCAATAAAGGAACAAAACTGACCGCATCCAATATTTCCGAATCGAACTTATCACCATGGCGCGTGTAACTGACTAAATACTGCCCACCCGAACCCAGCTTACCCGACAATGGACCCGATAAGCCCATTGTTTCAATTCCATCGGCATTTAATGGGGCAATCAATCTGGCGCCATCGCCGAGTTGCTGCAATAGCTCATCAGGTATCCCAGGGCAGGCGGCCGTTAGGATGATCCCATCAAAAGGCGCCTGTGCGATCCAACCTTGCTGACCATCAGTGTAGCGGGTGAAAATATTATGCATGCCCAACTGATGAAACCGGCGACGCGCCAGTCGCAATAAAACCTCAATACGTTCCAGGCTGAATACCCGGTCACAAACCATCGACAGAACTGCAGCCTGATAACCCGAGCCTGTGCCAACTTCCAGCACTTTATCCAAGCGGGGGCTGCTATTGAGTAACAATTCGGTCATATGTGCGACGATATAAGGTTGGGAAATGGTTTGCCCAAGCCCTATTGGTAAAGCTGTATCTTCATAGGCCCTGCTGGCCAGCGCTTCATCAACAAACAAGTGGCGGGGGGTATTTGCAACAGCCTGTAAAACAGCCTCACTGGTAACACCCTTATCACTCAACCTGGCTACCAACCTGTCACGCGCTGCCTGCGAGGTCATCCCGATACCTCGATAAGAACCTGCTGCGTGCATCCTATAGCTGTTCATGCGTCACCATAGCCCAATTTATTGTTCCAGTGACGCCACCCAATGTGCTACCTGGTCTAATGCCTGATAGCGGGTTAAATCAACATGGATGGGCGTAATTGACACCTGTTGCCGTCGAATTGCATGAAAATCGGTACCAGGCCCGGCATCCTGTTCCTCCCCAGGAGGACCTATCCAGAATAACGGCCGACCACGAGGATCAGTGATCGGAACCACCTTTTCAGCTCGATGTCGGTGACCTAAACGAGTAACTGAAAATCCTTTGATTTCATCCCACGGCAGATCCGGCACATTAATATTCAAAATCGTATCAGCAGGTAACGGGCTGGTACGCAGCTTTTGCATCACCATACAGGCAGCATGCGCAGCGCTACTGTAATTTGGCTGATGTGACTGTCGGCATATTGATACAGCAATTGCCGGCAAGCCCAAAAAACGCCCTTCCATAGCTGCCGCAACCGTTCCGGAATACAGTACATCATCACCCAGGTTAGCATCCGCATTAATCCCGGAAATCACCATGTCGGGTTCATCCTCCAACAATCCGGTAATCGCCAGATGCACTGAATCAGTGGGCGTGCCATGTACGGCTATCACATCTTCCTGACGGCGACTGAAACGGATCGGGCGCTCCAGGGTCAGTGAATTACTGGCCCCACTATGATCACGTACCGGCGCAACAACAGTCACTCGCGCAGATTTTCGCAATGCATCAGCAAGGATATTGATTCCCGGCGCATCGATACCATCATCATTACTAACCAATATATGTAACGGGTTCTCCAAAATTGCCTCCTGCACATAAATTTGCATGATACTGGAAAACCCATCACCCTACAGCCTGAATAGCATGGAATTAACTATGCCTATTGAAGAAGACAATAAAATTTTTCGTGAGATTGTCGGCAAGGTGCGCCCGGTAACCAATGACCGCAGCCATTCAAGGCCGCCGTCACCTGCTCCTATTCCAATTTTTTCTCGTCAGGATGAAGCTGCTGTTGTCACCGAATTACTGCACTACAGCCCGGAGCAGCTGGAAGTGGAATCTGGAGAAGAGCTTCAATGGGCGAAAGATGGACTTCGCCCAAAAATTCAACGACGGTTGCGACTCGGTCGTTACAGTGTCGCTGCGGTATTGGATCTGCACCATATGCGAACGGCTGAAGCACAACTGGCTATTACCGAGTTCATCCAGGATGCTTTGCAAAATCAGATGACCTGTGTACGTATTATCCATGGTAAAGGTTTGCGTTCACGTATCAAACCCAAACTGAAAGTTCTAACCGCCAAGTTACTGCGACGTATGCCGGGCGTGTTGGCTTATTGTTCTGCTCGACAGGTGGATGGTGGCACTGGTGCGGTATATGTTTTGCTTAGCCGGCGTAATTAATATCAACTGACTGATCGATTAAATCCCATATTGAAACTGAGGTATTACCAGAATTACTCATGCTGGATCTGATAACCCACCCTGTAATCGGCCTGTTGTTACTGTTGTTAACGATCTGGTACTGGCGCGAAAGCCGTCGCCTACACGAGCTGACTCTGGCTATCGTAAGACGTGCCTGTCAGGCACAAGGACTGCAGTTGCTGGATGCCACCATCCGACTGCAATCGCTACGCTTGAACCTGAAAGGTGATTTTTCGATTAATCGAAAATACCGTTTTGAATTCAGCAGTGATGGTCATCAACGACAATATGGATGGGTATTTTTACATGGCGACCGACCACACAGCATGCAATTACAAACTGCTGATGGCCAGTTGCTTTTTCAATCTTTCGATGGCTGATAATAGTCTATTTGATCAGTTGCAGGTGTGAGCGATCTTTGCGTGGCTGAGGGTTGTTATCGGCCCCATCAACTGCATCACCGTCATCCTGCTTGGTGGACAGCTCATCAGCAAACATCATACCCTGACCGTTTTCTCGAGCATAGATTGCCAAAATAGCAAAAATGGGGACAAATAAGCTTTGCGAAGCGCCGTTGAAACGCGCGGAACATGTTAGGTAATCATTCCCGATTTCCAGATTCTGAACCGCCGCCGGATCTACATTCAACACCACTTTGCCATTACGCACAGCAGATACCGGCACTTGAATATTTTCCACATCCGCATTCACCAAAATGTGCGGCGTCATGCTGTTATCAACAATCCATTGATGTAATGCCCTTAACAGATAAGGTCTGTTTGACGACATATCGGCGGGTTGATCAACCAATTTATCAACCAATCAATTGTTTTTCAGCTTTGGTCAAACTGGCACGAAACGATGGCCGCTCAAATAGCCTTTCGGTATAATTTTTCACATTGTTTGCATTGCGGCTGATGTTCACTCCTAATGATGGTAACCGCCAGAAAAACGGCACTAACGAACAATCCACCAAGCTTAGTTCATCATTTAGCATAAATTTGGAAAGCCCAAATAAATCATCAGCTGCCGTGATGCTTTCCCGCAGTTCACGGATTAACCTTACCACCGGACGGCTCGGGTTTTTGCTGCTGTTGGCTGCAATAATTTCATTGGAGAGACTGTACCAATCCCGTTTGATACGATAGTGCGCCAAGCGTAATCTGGCACGTGAAATCGGGTCTACCGGCATCAACGGAGGGTGCGGATAACGCTCGTCAAGGTATTCACTGATAACCGAAGTACCGTATAAGACAATATCCCGATCCACCAATGTCGGGGCATCCCCATATGGCGTTAATTCTGCCAAATCGTCGACAGCTTTAGCGTTATTATCAACCTCCGTGATCTCTACATTTATTCCCTTTTCGGCCAGCACAAAGCGAACCCTGTGGCAATGCATGCAATCCGATAATGTGTACAACTGCATAGTATTCAAAGTTTCGCTCCGTTAACCAATTTATATAATTCACAACCACTATTTAACAGCATTAGCCAGCAGGCTGTATTCAGCATACTAACTTGCATCAGTGGATATCCTGCCAATATTCTGCTTTCAAGAACCAGGCTAACACAGTGAACAGCGCCAAAAACAAAATAACCCAAATGCCCAACTGGTGTCGTTGCAATTGCGATGGCTCACTCAAATACACCAAAAACGTTACCAAATCCTGCACTGTACGCTGGTACTCTTCAGCATCCTGCAAACCGGTCTCTATCAGCTCAAACTGATCCGCTGGGTTGAAATGTCCGCCATGCCCACCATCAGCATGTTCATCTGCTTGCGTTTCAGCATGCTGCGCCAACGTCTGCACGCCTTGCAGCTCCCAGATCACATGCGGCATTGATGCATTGGGAAAAACCGTGTTATTCCACCCTAAAGCGCGCTCTTCGTCTTTATAAAACGATAGAAAATACGAATATAACCATTGCTCACCACGCGCTCTTGCCACCAGCGATAAATCAGGAGCATCAGTACCAAACACTTTTGTAGCTAATTCGGGGCTCATTGATGAAGTCATGGTATTGGTCAATTCCTGCCCAGCTGGCAACAGGTAACGTTCCACCTCTTCTTCAGTGTAACCAAGATCACCCGCCAGACGTTTAAACCGCATATAGCTAGCACTATGACAACCCAGGCAATAATCCGTAAAAGTGCGTGCACCCTGCTGTAAAGCAGCGGTATCAAATACATTGATGTCCACCGGAAACAGCTGAACACCCTCACCACCGGCCGCTGATACGGTGAAACTGGTCATACCGAGGATGCTCCCCAGTAGCATCGCCATGAATAGATTTCTCATTTTATTCACTATCATCATCATCACCGTTAATGACTGCTAGTTACGCGTTCGGGAACCGGCTTGGTTTTTTCCATCCGAGAGAAAAATGGCATGGTTATAAAGAACAGAAAGTATAGTGCAGTCCAAACTTGCGACTCCCGTAGTTCCGCTGGTGTGCCTTCACCTATACCGAGCATTCCAAGACGCACAAAACTAATGGAAAAAACGACCAAACTGATCTTGGATATCCAGCCTTTGTAACGAATTGATTTGACCGGGCTGCGGTCCAACCACGGCAGCAGAAACAACACCACGATGGCTAAGCCCATCACAGCCACGCCACCAAGCTTGTCCGGAATAGCTTTCAAAATCGCAAAGAATGGCGTGAAATACCAGACTGGCTTAATGTGTTCGGGCGTCACCAAAGGATCAGCTGGCACAAAATTATCGTGTTCCAATAACAGCCCGCCACCATCTGGTGCGTAAAAAATGATGAATGCAAATAACAACATAAACATACCAACACCGAATATGTCTTTTACGGTGTAGTAAGGGTGGAATGGAATACCATCGATCGGTTTTCCATCTGGATCCTTATGTTCTTTGATTTCGACTCCATCAGGATTATTCGAACCTACCTGATGCAGTGCAGTTAGATGCAACATCACCAATAGCAGCAATGCAAGTGGCAATGCGATCACATGCAATGCAAAAAACCGGTTCAAAGTGGCATCAGAAACTGAATAATCACCTCGAATCCATTCAACAAGGGACTCACCACTGATGAAACCCAAATCTGGAATCGCGCCAAACAGCGAAATAATCACCTGCGCTCCCCAGTAACTCATTTGCCCCCAAGGCAATACGTAACCCATAAACGCTTCGGCCATCAGCACCACATAGATCAACATGCCGAAAATCCAGATCAGCTCGCGTGGTGTGCGATAGGAGCCATACAACAATGCCCGGAACATATGCAAATAAATCACAATAAAAAATGCCGAGGCGCCAGTTGAATGCATGTACCGAATCAGCCAGCCCATCGGCACATCACGCATGATGAACTCTACAGAGGCAAATGCTTCGGCAGCACTGGGCTTGTACTGCATGGTCAGGAAGATACCGGTAATAATCTGATTAACCAGTACCAGCAACGCCAATGAGCCGAAAAAATACCAGAAATTAAAGTTTTTGGGTGCGTAATATTCAGAGAGGTGATCACGCCAGAAACTCGATACCGGCAGGCGTTTGTCTACCCAGTTACCGAGCGCAGTGATCTGACTTCTCATACTGCTTGCAGGTCTTGCCATGAACGCTATTCCTTCTGTTTATGCTTTATGATGCCGATTGCGGGTCAACACCCACTACTATCGTCCGATCATCCAGGTACTGATATGGAGGCACCTGCAAATTCAATTGCGCGGGTACGCCGTCATAAACACGGCCAGCCAGATCAAACTTGGATTTATGGCAGGGACAATAAAAACCACCTTGCCATTCAGCATCAAATGGCTGCGCGCCAACTTCCGGCACCAATTCAGGCACACACCCCAAATGGGTGCAATTCATTACCAGCACCAGATACTCGGGCTTGATAGAACGATTTGGGTTTTGTGCATACCGCGGCTGCTGGTTCTCTGCATTGGAATCAGGGTCTTTTAACTTGCCGCTCAAATCAGGCAAAGTTTCCAGCATGTCGTTGGTGCGGCGCAGAATACCGATGGTTTTTCCACGCCATTGGCCTTTTAATATTTGCCCTGGGCCGATTGGCTGTAAGTTAAACTCAACCGGCGCACCGACCACTTTGGCTTTGGCGCTGGGTTGCCATGATTCAATAAATGGCAGTGCGGCCAGCCCCGCACCTGCTGCGCCCACTACTGCAGTAGTAGCGGTCAGCAATCGGCGACGCCCTTTATTTACACTGTTCTCTGACATTATTTCTCCATCCGGACAAGAGTAACCAAAGTGATCTTTTTACCACTTCAGTGTCATACAATGAATTTAATGAATATTTTGCAATCAGGTATTCTACTCGAAAGCAAAAACGACTCACAATGGTTTAATGCATAGAATTTACCATGATTAGGTACTTTTGCTGTTATAAAGGGCTATTTTGAGCCCTTGTTAACATGCCATTAAGCTTGTGCTGAATAAGATAACGGTTGCTGTGGATAAATTGATCAACAACATTGGCTTCCTGGGCCGCAGTATTATCGTAGGGCTGGCGCTGGCCTTCGTGGTGGTATGGTTGCGCCCGGAAGCGCTGCCGGCATTACGCGCCAATGTGGCAGAGCAACGCTTGACTGACGGCGATTCTGCCACTTCCAACAACGCTCCGGGCAGCTATGTCCGCTCTTATGCCGAAGCGGTAAACCGTAGCGCTCCGGCCGTAGTCAGCATCTACACCAACACCGTTGTTCCGGCAACCGTGCCTGGCGTCACAAACTCCTTATTTCAAAGTTTCCTCAGTCGTAGATTACCTGCCAGAAACCGACGAGGCCTGGGCTCAGGTCTGATTGTGCGCGCTGACGGTTACATCCTGACCAGTAATCACGTCATCGATCATGTTGATGATATTCAGCTGGCATTGGCTGATGGCCGAGTATTTCAGCCACAGGTGATTGGCTCAGACCCGGATACCGACCTGGCGGTATTAAAAATAGAAGCTTCGGATTTACCGGTTGCGCCCTTGGCGGAAGGCAGAGAAGTCAGAGTTGGTGATGTGGTGTTGGCAATCGGCAATGCATATGGCCTGAACAATACCGTAACCATGGGCATTGTGAGCGCGAAGGGCCGCAATGACCTTAACCTGACAGCGCTGGAAGATTTCATCCAGACTGATGCAGCAATTAATGCAGGGAATAGTGGTGGTGCATTGATCAATGCTGGTGGTGATGTGGTTGGTATAAACAGTTCGATGCTGCATCAAAGCCTGGGGGCTCAGGGTATCGGTTTTGCCATCCCTATCGCCATCGCCAGTGATGTGATGCAGCAGATCATTGATTATGGCAGCGTCCGCAGGGCTTGGTTGGGTGCAAGCTTCTCAGATTCCATCACCCTGGGCGGCTCCGATAATGGCAGTATTAACGGTGCTCATATTGACGATGTGATGAATAACAGTCCCGCATGGGAGGGTGGACTGAGGCCTGGTGATGTGCTCTTAAGCTGGGCTCAAACCCCGGTCAATAGCAGTAGCCAGCTGAATTTAATGATCGCCACTACCAGCCCTAACACGACAGTTGAAGTGGAAGTTGCACGCGACAATCAAAGTTTTATTACTTCGGTTGACGTGATTCAGCAACCGCCACTGAGCCTGTTGCGTTATGCAAACGGATTAGCGCCCGGGCCGATTTCAGGTGGTCAGCCGTAGGCAAGCTTGAGTTTATGTGGTCGGCAGTGTTACGCCGCGTTGCCGCATGTACTTTCCTGCGCGATCTTTGTAAGAAACCTCACAACCTTCATCCGATTCCAAAAATATAAACTGTGCAACGCCTTCATTGGCATAAATTTTAGCCGGCAGCGGTGTGGTGTTGGAAAATTCGAGTGTGACGTGCCCTTCCCATTCTGGCTCCAATGGCGTGACATTAACGATGATGCCGCAACGCGCATAAGTCGATTTACCCAGACAGATGGTTAGCACATTACGCGGAATGCGAAAATATTCCACAGTTCTTGCCAAGCAAAACGAATTGGGTGGAATAATGCAAACATCCGATTTCCGATCAACAAAACTGTTTTCATCGAAGGCTTTGGGATCAACTATCGCTGAACTGATATTGGTGAATATTTTGAATTCATCAGCGCAGCGAACATCGTAGCCATAACTGGATGTTCCCCAGGAAATAACCCGCTCTCCTGCAGCAGCATGTCTTATCTGACCCGGCTCAAAAGGCTCGATCATGCCTTGTTGAGTAGCCATTTCCCTAATCCAGCGGTCAGCTTTAATACTCATGCTCGGTGCTTTCCTTGTTCAGCTATTTGAGAGTTAATTGGTAACAATGAATTATTGCAGATTGACTGACAAGCCTGCCACATGCTTAGTAATCGGCCGCAATGACAAATTGCCCGCTACGCGCAAAGCAATTTCTGCATAGCCTTTGGCAGTGGCCGATTCAGGTGCTGCAACCATGCTTGGACAGCCTGCATCACAGGCTTCCCGGATACTGGACTCCAGCGGTATCTGCCCCAGCAAAGGTACATTTGCACGGGTTGCCAGTCGTCCGCCGCCACCATCTCCGAACAACGTGTCCTGGTGTCCGCAGGCGCTGCAAATATGGGTGCTCATGTTCTCCACAACCCCTAATACAGGCACCGACAACTTGTTAAACATTTGGATAGCTTTAGCTGCATCCATCACTGCTACAGTTTGCGGCGTGGTAACCACCAGCGCAGCCGCCAGTGGAACTTTCTGCATCAAGGTTAACTGGATATCACCGGTGCCCGGTGGCAGGTCAATGATTAAATAATCCAGAGTTGTCCAGTCAGTTTCCGTCAATAATTGTTGTAGTGCCGAACTGACCATTGGTCCGCGCCAAATCATCGCGCTGTCATCATCCACCAGAAAACCAATAGACATCACCTGTAAACCATATGCCAGATGCGGCAACATGCGACTTTGCTGAGTAACCCTTGGTTTACCGGATACACCGAGCATAGTCGGCTGGCTGGGACCGTAAATGTCCGCGTCCAAGATTCCCACGTTGGCGCCGGCCTGCTGTAAAGCCAGTGCCAGATTGACACTGACTGTCGATTTACCTACGCCACCCTTGCCGGAACCGACAGCAATAATATTCTTGATGCTGGTCAGCGGCTGTAATTTATCCTGCACCTGGTGGCTGCGAATTCGATGCTGGCCTTTTACGCTAACCTTGTCAGGGCTGATGATGCCGGCCAGCGCATCAATTATTTGTTGCTTGGTATTTGCCACGCCCGGGTAACCCTGGGTAAATGACAGCGCCAGCCGACCGCTATCGAGCGCACTGCCGGATATCAGCTTGCCAAGCGGCTCACCGGTGATGGGATTCAGCACAGCATCAAGCCGTGCCAGATAGGTTTGTAACTCAGTATCCAATGTCATCCTTAGAAATTATTGGGTTTAACTTTGTATAGATATTACTTGCAGATATGCTCATAACTTGGGGTAATGCTAACCTACCTCAATGGTTAGCTTATTGCTGATTAAATCATCAGCCAAGTTGCGATACATGAGATAATGCATTTATGAGTTCAAGACGTAAAATACTGGCCACCTCAGCACTGCCGTATGCCAATGGGCCAATCCATCTGGGGCATATGCTTGAATATATCCAGACTGACATCTGGGTTCGCTTTCAACGCGCTCAGGGCCATCAGGCTTACTTTATCTGGGCTGATGACACCCATGGTACGCCGATCATGCTGCATGCGCAGAAACGCGGCATCCGGCCGGAACAGCTTATTGCCGAAATGGATGCCGAACACCAGCGGGATTTTCAGGACTTTGGACTGTCATACGATAACTTCGGCTCTACTCATTCCGCCAGTAACCAGCACATGGTGGAATTGATCTGGTCTCGTTTGGATGCCGGGGGATATATTGAGAAGCGCACCATTGAGCAGTTTTTCGATACCGATCGCAATATGTTCTTACCCGACCGCTTTATCAAGGGCACTTGTCCAAAATGTAAAACACCCGACCAATATGGTGACAGTTGTGAGAACTGTGGCGCCACTTACAGCCCTACCGACCTGATTGGGCCTCAATCAGCTGTCAGCGGTACTGCGCCTGTTTTGAAAGATTCTGAGCATTATTTCTTTAAGCTGGGCGAATTCACCGAGATGCTCCAGGAATGGATCAACACTGCTGGCTTGCAACATGAAGTTCGCAACAAACTGCAGGAGTGGTTTGCCGATGGTCTGCAAAGCTGGGATATCTCGCGTGATGCCCCCTATTTCGGCTTCGTCATACCCGGCACTACTGACAAGTATTTTTATGTTTGGCTGGATGCACCCGTTGGCTATATGGCCAGTTTTGCAGATTTTTGCGCGCGAAACCCTGAATTGGACTTTGAAAGCTGGTGGCAACCTGACAGTGATGCTGAGCTCTATCATTTTATCGGCAAGGACATTGTCTACTTTCATGCGTTATTTTGGCCCGCTATATTGCGCGGCGCGAATTTCCGCACTCCCAATGCAGTATTTGCGCATGGATTTTTAACTGTTAACGGGGCCAAAATGTCAAAGTCACGCGGCACTTTTATTATGGCGCGTACTTATCTTGACCACTTGCACCCTGATTACCTGCGCTACTACTTTGCCGCTCGGCTAGGCTCAGGCTTAGGTGATATTGATTTAAATCTGGATGATTTTCTGCAACGTGTAAATTCCGACCTGGTTGGTAAACTGGTCAATATTGCCAGTCGTTGTGCTGGTTTTATCCACAAACTAAACAACGGCAAACTATCGCCTGAACTGCCCGAAAAAAAAATGTATCAATCTTTTTTGCAACAACAGCCAGCTATTGCCGAAGCTTTTGAACAGCGCAATTTCCAATTTGCGATGCGACAAATCATGTCACTGGCCGATCAGGCCAATCAGTATCTGGCCGAGCGCGAGCCTTGGAAACTGGCCAAGCAGGAAGGCCAGCAATCCACTGCTATTGCCGTCTGCACTCAGGGGATTAACCTGTTTAGGGTGCTAATTACCTGGCTGGCGCCTGTCATACCCGCTACAGCTGCCTCGGCAGGCACATTCTTAAACTGCCCAATAGCAACCTGGGGCGATTTGCAGCAACCACTGCTGGAACACCAGATAGAGCCGTTCCACCCATTGCTGAAACGCATCGAAAACGCACAACTGGAAGCTGTGCTCAAAGCTTCAGCAGAGTCTCTGAGTACTGAACAACAGTCTGCAGCCAAACACTCCGAATCAAGCGCTGAACAGGTGATCAGCATAGATGACTTCAAAAAAATTGAGTTGCGGGTTGCCCGTATTATCGCTGCCAGCCATGTTGAAGGCGCGGATAAATTGCTGCAGCTCACGCTGGATATCGGCGACCAGCAGCGCAATGTATTTGCCGGGATCAAAAGCAGTTATGACCCGGGGCAATTGGTCGATCGCCTGACTGTGATGGTTGCCAATCTGCAGCCGCATAAAATGCGCTTTGGGCTTTCAGAGGGCATGGTGCTGGCCGCCGCCGGACCACAAGGTGGTCCTTATCTGTTAAGCCCGGATAGTGGCGCACAACCGGGGGACCGGGTCACCTGATTGAATGGGTAACAGTTGAATGCAACAAGTTCTGCTGATTTTGATCGGTACCGTGCTGGCAAATAATTTTGTGCTGGCCAGGTTTTTGGGCTTATGCCCGTTTCTGGGTGTTTCAACCAAACTGGAAAGCGCGCTGGGCATGGCCTTGGCCACCACATTTGTACTGACGCTGTCTTCGGTATGCAGTTATTTGGTTTATCAATATGTGTTACTGCCATTGGCAATGGAATATCTGGCAACCCTGAGTTTCATACTGGTGATTGCAGTGTTTGTACAATTTACCGAACTGGCACTGAGGCACTTCAACCCACTTTTGCACCGCACACTGGGCCTGTTTTTACCATTGATAACAAGCAATTGTGCCGTCCTTGGTGTTGCGCTGTTGAATGTGCGCGAACAGCATAACCTGTTCGAATCAGCGTTGTTCGGTTTCGGTGCCGCAGTGGGATTTGGTTTGGTATTGCTGGCATTTGCTGCTATCCGTGAACGGTTGGAAGCCGCAGATGTTCCAGTTGCTTTTCAAGGTGCTCCGATTGCCTTGATTACCGCTGGATTGATGGCCATGGGCTTCATGGGTTTTTCCGGGCTGGCAAACTTATGATCGGTAACAGCCAGGTCACCGGAGTCAGCTAGATGTTAATGGTCAGCCTATACCTGCTGGTGCTAGCTTGTTTAGCTGGCACTGCGCTGGCCTATGCTGATATACGCTGGCAGGCACGCGATGATGACCTGGTGGAAAAAATCAACAGCATATTGCCACAAACACAATGCGCTCAATGTGATTACCCTGGCTGCCGACCTTATGCCCAGGCTATTGCCAACGGAGAGGCAAATATCAATCAATGCCCACCAGGAGGTGAAGCCGGTATCATACAACTGGCCAAACTATTGGATATCGAACCGCTGCCTTTAGACACCAGCCATGGCGAGCATAAACCGCCAGTGCTAGCACTGATTGATGAAAGCCGCTGTATCGGCTGCAAATTATGCATTCAGGCATGCCCGGTGGATGCCATAGTCGGCACCGCCAAACATATGCATACCATCATTGCAGATGAATGCACCGGTTGTGAATTGTGTTTGCCGCCCTGCCCGGTTGACTGTATTGAGCTGGTTCCGGCGGCTGATTCTGATGCATCCCTGTTACCACAATACCTCAAATTTTCTGCCACATCAGCTGTTCAAACCCAAGAGCAAGCGGCATGACAACTGCTCCCATTTCAATGTCACATGCACCTGGAGAATATCTGCATAGTTTTCCGGGTGGAGTGAAATTGCGCCATTACAAACGCATGTCCTGCTTACACCCGATTGCACGCCCACCGATGCCGGATAAATTATCGTTACCGCTAAAGCAGCATGTCGGCAGCATCGCTGAACCCGTGGTTACAGTTGGACAAACGGTACTGAAAGGTGAACTACTGGCCAAGCCTAACAATCCTTTTGGTGCGCTGTTACATGCTCCAACGTCTGGTTATATTTCGGCCATTGATCAGCAACCAGTGATTAGCCCGGAGCATGCTACCGGCGCTTGTATCACTCTGATTCCGGATAATGAGGATATCTGGCACCCGTCTTGTCAACGAATGATCCCGGATTGGCGTCACATGCCCAAGCATGAGCTGATTGAGCACATCGCAACAGCAGGTATTGTTGGATTGGGTGGCGCCGTTTTCCCTACCCATAGAAAACTCAATACCGATTTTGCACCACCAATAAAAACACTGATATTAAACGGCGCTGAGTGCGAGCCCTATATTAGCTGCGATGAAATGCTGATGCGCGAGCATCCTGAAGAAGTATTGCTGGGTGGCCAAATACTGGCGCATGCTTTGGAAACCGTTGAACACATAATCATCGCACTCGAAGATCAAATGGGTGAAGTTGAAGATGATTTTCAGCGTGCCAGACGCTTGATCGACGACCCACGGATACGAATCTGCCGGGTTCGCACCATTTATCCTGAAGGCGGGGAGCGGCAGCTGATAAAAGTACTCACAGGACTAGAGGTACCCAGCGGCGGTTATCCACAGCAACTGGGGATAGTGTGTGTCAATGTCGGTACTGCCTGGTCAGTCAAACGGGCATTGGTAGATCGGGTGCCATTAATAGAACGCGTTGTAACTGTTACCGGCGCTGTCAATGACCCACGTAACTGGCTAACGCTGTTGGGGACACCGGTTAGCCATTTATTAAAGATCAGTGGCGGATTTAAGCAAAATGTCAGCCGCCTGGTAATGGGTGGCCCGATAATGGGCATGGCCATTAGTGATGACAGCATCAGCATTACCAAAGGTTTCAATTGTTTATTGGCATTGCAAACCCACCAACTGCGCAACCCGCAACAAAGCATGCCCTGTATCAACTGCACGGAATGCGTGCGGGTATGCCCAGCTAAATTAATGCCGCAAATGCTATTTCACAGTATCCGCACCGATAATACCGCCGATAGTTCGAATTTATCACTGCAGGATTGCATCGAGTGCGGCTGCTGTGACCTGGTTTGCCCCAGCCACATTCCCTTGACCGAATATTTCCGCTGGGGCAAATCACAGTTGCGCAGCAGGCTGCACGAGCAACAGCGGGCAACCAAATCTGAGTTGAGATACCGAGCTCGCGAAACCCGGCTGAAAACCGAACAGGATCAAAAACAACAACGTCGGGTAGCGCGCCAACAGGCCGCCAGTGATCAACAATTAGCACAACAAAATATTGCTGCAGCGCTGGCCAGGGTACGCAATAAGCAAGCTGCACCAGAAAAACCCAATGACCAGGACTCCGACAAATGAAGTTCAGCTGGTCTGGAGCACCTCATGTACCGGCACAAACCAGCGTGGCCGGCGTCATGCAACAGGTTCTACTGGCACTGACTCCCGGTGTGATTGCGCTGACCTGGTTTTTTGGTACCGGTGTTTTGATCCAACTAGTGTTAGCTCTGGTTTTTGCCTATTTATTCGAATACTTGATGTTGCGTTTGCGCAAACAGCCCGTTGCACTTTTTTTAAGTGACTATTCAGCAGCAGTTACCGCTGTATTGTTTGCCTTATGCATACCACCGCTAGCACCCTGGTGGATCAGTTTGATCGGCATGTTCTTCGCAATGGTTATTGCCAAGCATTTGTATGGTGGTCTCGGGCATAACCGATTCAACCCGGCAATGGTTGGATTGGCGGTAATATTAATCAGTTTTCCGTTGATATTTACGCACTGGTCACCACCCAGGTCACTGGCTGAAACGCAACTGAGCTTAAGTCATGTAATTTCTATAATCTTCACCGGTAATCCTATTGTCGCCGGCTGGGATGCCATCACCATGGCCACTCCTTTGGACACCCTGCGTACCGGTTCAGCACGTGGCCTGCTGGTCACCGAGGTGCGCACCGCATCTGTATTTGGTGATTACGGCGGTCTGGGTTGGGAGTGGGTAGCCAACTGGTACTGTCTGGGTGGTTTATGGTTATTGTACCGACGGGTCATTCATTGGCGCGTACCACTGGCTTTACTGGGCACCGTTTTTATATTAACTACACCGCTTTATCTGTTCGACCCAGATGCAAACCCACTGCCGCTGCAACATATCTTCAGCGGAGCGACCATGTTGGCAGCTTTCTTCATTGCCACCGACCCGGTCTCCGGTTGTTCCACACCAAAAGGACAATTATTGTTTGGCTGTGGAGTAGCAATTCTACTGCTGGTGATCCGCCGTTGGGGAGCATACCCTGACGGTGTGGCATTCGCCATATTGGTTATGAATATGTTTGCACCATTAATCGACCGTTATACCCGGCCACGCGTATTCGGCCACCCAGGCTAGTTGATGACGGACACCTCTTCCACACACTTTAACTGGCGAGCGATTATGGCATTAGCCCTTATTGCAGCTGGCATGGGGCTATTGATTGCGATCACTGTAAACAGCACGGAAGTACGGATCACTGATCAGCGGCTGGCCGCACGTGTCGCACGTCTCACTCAATTAATGCCAGCCAACAGCTATAACAATATCCTGCATCAGGATACTCTGGCCATTCATGCTCCGGGGCAATTTCAAACCGATTTAGCGGTCACAGCATACCGTGCACGCATGGATGGAAACGTTGTCAGTGTGATCTTTGCCTTGACCACCATAGATGGTTACAACGGCAATATCGACCTACTGGTTGCTTTGCATACCGATGGGCGATTGCAAGCGGTTCGGGTTGTCAGGCACCAGGAAACACCAGGGTTGGGAGACCGGATTGAATTGAGAAAATCTGATTGGGTCCGACAGTTTTCAGAATTACCCACGTCAACCTTAACCAATAAAGATTGGCAGTTACGAAAACATGGCGGTCGGTTTGATCAACTGACTGGCGCCACCATCACCGCCACCGCAGTACTTGGCGCTATCGAACGCACCGTTAAGTATTTTCATGAGCACCGGGAATGGTTACTGGAAACACCCGCAGATGAGATAGAACTGCCATGAGCAACTATTGGCGACAAGGATTATTAGCCAATAATCCGGGACTGATTCAGTTATTGGGGTTGTGTCCATTGCTGGCTATCAGCAATACACTCGTGAATGCCTTGGGGCTGGGTATTGCTACGCTGTTAACCGTTTTGCTGACAAACACAGCGGTCTCGTTATTACGGCCTTTCCTGTATCACGCCATTCGAATACCGGTATTTGTCATCATAATTGCCGGGCTGGTCACCATGATTGAGCGTTTGATGGAAGCCTGGTTGTTTGATTTACACCAGACATTAGGTATTTTTGTTCCCTTAATTGTCACCAATTGCCTGATCCTGGCGCGCGCCGAGGCTTTTGCATCCAGACAGCGACTACCTGCTGCGATGCTCGATGGCTTGACCATGGGTTGCGGTTTTTTATTGGCTTTGACGCTGCTGGGGAGTATCCGTGAATTACTGGGACACGGCAGTCTGCTGCGGGACAGCCAGCTGTTGTTTGGAACCGCCAGTCCAGATTTAACTTTACAACTGACCCCCGAACATTATCAATTCCTATTGTTCAGTTTACCACCCGGTGCTTTTTTACTGCTGGGCTTATTGGTTGCCGGCTTGCGCTGGTGGCTAAATGACACCAACACGGTGACTGCAAAAGACCACAACCAGGAACCGACTGCAGAGATCAGTGGATGAATCAACAACAACGCGATGCCATGTTTGCCCGCTGGCAGGAGCAAGATCCAAAACCAAAAACCGAACTGATATACCGTACTCCATTTGAGTTACTAACCGCTGTTTTGTTGTCTGCTCAAGCCACTGACATCCAGGTCAATAAAGTCACCAAGCGGTTGTTTGCCAAAGCCAGGACACCGCAAAGTATTCTGGCACTGGGAGAGGACGGTTTGAAGCCCTACTTACGTAGCCTGGGCTTATTTAACAGCAAAACCAGGCATCTGATCGCTACTTGCCGGATTTTGCTGGAGCAACACAACGGCCAGATCCCCAATGACAGAAAAGCACTGGAAGCCCTGCCTGGTGTTGGCCGAAAAACCGCTAACGTGGTACTTAATTGTGCATTTGGTGAACCTACCATTGCGGTTGACACACATATTTTCAGGGTTTCCAACCGTACTGGACTGGCTCCTGGAAAAACACCGCTCGCAGTGGAGCAGGCATTACTTAAAAATGTGTCAAAAGGTTACCGGTTACACGCACATCATTGGTTGATCTTGCATGGGCGTTATTGCTGCAAAGCCAGAAAACCTCTTTGCTATCAATGCATTATAAGTGATCTATGCCAATTCAAGACAAAAACAAAGGCACCACAGTAATAGACCTTGAGCGCATTTTTGCAACCATTCACCTTATATTCAGCGAATGCTTGCAATATATTCATCGCACAAGAGGTCTTGTGCATCGAATATTTTGATTAGTGCTTAACATTCAATAGCCTTAATCTGCTATTGTTCGGATGCTGATCTAATAGGATTTCGGCATAATCTGTCGAAAAATATAAGTTCTAGGAACATAACCAAGAACTATTATTTTATAACTGGAGGATATTATTCATGAATACTCGTAAGTTAATTGTTGCACCTATCGCTGCTGCTATCGGCACAGCTTTCATTGGTTCTACTGCTATTGCTGCTGACCAGGATGCATTGTTTGGCGCTATCGACCTTGATGAAGGTTACATGGTTGCTGGTGGCGATCACGATAAGGGCGAAGAAGGTTCTTGTGGTGAAGGCTCTTGTGGTGGCGATGACGGCGAAGAAGGTTCTTGTGGCGAAGGCGACGAAGAAGGTTCTTGTGGCGAAGGCGATGAAGAAGGCTCTTGCGGCGAAGGCTCTTGTGGTGAAGACGATGATGGCGAAGGCGAAGGCTCTTGTGGTGAAGGTTCTTGCGGCGGTACCGTATAACCCACACCTGACTAGCTAAGTCCATAGCTATGAGCTCTGAAAACAACACCAGCCACTTCCCTGTGACTGGTGCAGGGCTTGGTTTAAGGCGGGCTCTCTTGAGCCCGCTTGCCAAACCAGAGAACTTCGAAGCGATGGCGCCGATATCCTTTATGGAAGTTGCGCCGGAAAACTGGATTAATGTAGGTGGCCGTTTGGGCCGCATATTCCGCGAATATACCGAACGATACCCGTTTGTAACCCATGGTTTATCATTATCGATCGGTGGACCTGAGCCTTTGGATGAAACTTTTGTTCGTAAGGTCGGACAGTTTTTAGATCAGCACAATATTCGCTTCTATAGCGATCACCTCAGCTACTGCAGTGATGAGGGTCATTTATATGATTTGATGCCCATTCCATTCACGCCAGAAGCCATAGACTATGTTGCTGAGCGTGTCTCTCGAGTCCAGGATATTCTCGGTCGGCGGATAGCCATTGAGAATGTTTCCTACTACGCAGCGCCCGGGCAGCAAATCAGTGAAATTGATTTTGTAACTGGCGTAATCGAAAAAGCTGACTGTAATCTGTTGATTGATATCAACAACATATATGTCAATAGCGTCAATCACCGCTATGATGCGGTCGAATTCCTTAAGGCATTGCCCGGTGAGCGCATTGCTTATGCCCACATTGCAGGCCACTATCACGAAGCAGCAGATTTGATCATCGATACCCATGGTGCTGATGTCATCCCTGATGTCTGGGATTTGCTCGAAGTGGCTTATCAAACGTTCGGTGTATTTCCTACTTTGCTGGAACGTGACTTCAATCTCCCGCCACTGAACGAATTACTGGGTGAAGTTCAACATATTGCCGACCTGCAGGAAAAATACCAGTCCCAACCTGTAGCTGCTCAACAACTCCAGCAAACCAGACAATACGGCTGATAATTCCAATGGCAACCGTCAGTAACGACTTTCGGGATGTACAGCGCCAATTCACCGCGCATCTCCGCAATCCTGCTAACAACCCTGCGCCAGCCAACCTGGAAGATCGCAGGATGGCAATTTACCGCAGGCTGATATTCGCTAACCTCAGGAATCTGCTGGGTAAACGGTTTAAAGTCATTAAAGCGATTATGGGTGAACAGGCTTGGAGCAATGTCATTCGTCACTTTTTGATCAATCACCGTGCACGAACGCCGTTGTTTCCTGAATTGAGCCGGGAGTTCCTTCACTATCTGCAGGCAAACCACGATACCGACAAGAATTTCCCATTTATGCTGGAGCTGGCCCATTACGAATGGGCAGGGCTGGCATTACGTGATGAACAAGCCACCGCAGAGGATATCCAGGTTAATCAGGATACCGATATATTAAAGCAGGTTCCGGCACTGTCTCCGGTCGCCTGGCTATTGGGTTACAACTGGCCGGTACATAGAATTCGACCGGATTTCATTCCTACGGAACAACCCGAATCACCAACCTGGTTAATGGTTTACCGTAATAGCAAAGAAGTTGTTTCCTTTATGGAGCTTACTCCCGGCACCGCCCGCCTATGCCAGTTATTACAAAACAATCTGCAAGACAATCACCGCCAGGCAGGTCATGTTGTACTCGAACAATTTGCTGCTGAGATCAACCGGGCCGGTGATCAGCAAGTTATTCAAGCTGGACATCAACAACTGTTGTCTTTGCACCGAAAAGGTATAATCCTGGGAACACAGGACGTTCAGTAATCGACCTTTTCGATTCAGGCTTTTAGTTACATTTGGAGTACGACATGGTTTTTACGGATTTTTATGACGATTTGACCGCGCGTCTGCGTGCCGGTGGGGAGTGGCTCTGGCCACTGGGTCTGCGTTTGATTCTTGGTTATGAGTTTTTTCAAGCAGGCCTGACAAAACTCAACGGCAATAACTGGTTTACCAACCGGATTGATAATTTTCCACAACCATTCAAACTACTGGGTGCAGATCTCAGTTGGTTTGCAGCCACTTGGGGAGAATTAATTTTCAGTGTGCTGCTGATCGTCGGTTTATTCACTCGTTTTGCAGCATTTTCACTGATTGTCATCACTGCGGTTGCGATTGCAACCATCCATTGGCCCAGTGATTGGTCGGGCTTGCTGGAATTGTGGAAAGGCTATTCGGTATCACGTGTAGTTGAGGATGGGCACTTCTTTGGTAACTTCCGTATCCCGCTGTTGTTTCTGCTGATGCTGTTACCGCTGGTATTCAATGGCGGTGGCAAACTCAGTGTCGATCAGATTATGTTGCTGTTGACCGCCCGCTCAGGTGATAGCCGCCGTATTGGTGATGTAATTGCCGCGGGGTTTGTTTTCCTGATACTGGCTATCCCATTAATTTTCCTGATGCCGATTACCGGCTTTATATACCTGGCTATTGCTGCTTTGTGTTTTGCCATACCACGGTTCAGCTGATAATTACCCAGCACTGATCCAAAAGGCGCCGCACCCCGGCGCCTTTTTTTGTTATAAGATTAGATCACCTAACACGGAACACCATCATGGCAAACACTATTGTTTGGTTCGATCTGCCGACATTGGATTTACAACGCGCCATCGCTTTTTACAGCGCGGTTTTGCAAACTGTCATCATTGAGGAATACCCAGGCGTCGCAGTGTTTTCACACGCTGACAACGATGTGGCTGGCTGCCTGTTCGTTAGTGATACCCACAAACCAGCCAGAGATGGTGCAATGTTGTATTTCAATGTGAGCGGCCGACTCGAGCAAGCAGTTGCTGTAGCCAAAGAAAATGGTGGCCTGGTGGAACAACCACCGCATGCCATTGGACCACATGGTTACCGGTCGGTATTGATTGACAGCGAAGGCAACAGAATCGTACTGCATTCTGATTGAGCCCAATCAAACCTGACCTTTGACCCATGACAGGCAGATAGCCGAAAGCTATTATTGATTAGCAGCAAAGCCTGTCATTCACGTAAAAACCGGAGCAGTGAGCTATGGACAAATATGAAAAAGTTGGTTTTACCTGCTTAGGTTTGCTTGCAGTACTGTATCTGCTGGCGTTATTGGCCGGTGTCATTCTAGCCTTTCCATTTGGACTGCTCGGCCTGGTTGCTTTGATTGGTATTGGCGCTTTGATCATCAAAGTATTGAAAGAACGTATCGGTAATAAAGAAGATGATTATTATGCAAAACACGTGGATAAATAGCACCCCCTGCTCACCTTGTTAGTAACCATTAGGAATCACTATGCTGATAACCAATCAGGATGTATTTGCCGACAAAAACATTACCCGTACGCTGGGCCTGGTGCGAGGTAACACCATACGCGCACGCCACATCGGTAATGATATCGTGGCTGGCCTGCGTAATCTGGTCGGCGGTGAAGTCACGGAATACACCAAGATGCTGGCCGAGGCACGTGAACAATCCATTGACAGGATGATCGCCGAAGCAGAAAAACTCGGTGCGGATGCTGTTGTATGCCTGCGCTTTACAACTGCACCGGTGATGCAGGGTGCTGCGGAATTACTGGCCTATGGAACGGCAGTGCTATTGGAAGATAAGTAGCTGAGCCTGTTCTGTTGCGCTACTCAGCGGTGTCAACACCCTCAGCAGCTTCTCCAGCAGTACTTTTTACGACAATTGAAAGCTGATCCAGTTGAGCCTGATCAATCACTGACGGGGCTGCTGTCAATGGACATGCTCCAGTCGTCGTTTTGGGGAAAGCGATCACATCACGGATAGAGTTTTCATTGGTCATAATCGCCGCCACCCTATCTACACCAAAAGCGATTCCTCCCAGCGGCGGGCACCCGTATTTAAGTGCTTCAAGCAAAAAACCAAAACGCTCCTGAGCTTCCTCTGCTGTAATCCCAAGCAGCTGAAACACAGCTGCCTGCATATCCGGGCGATGAATACGAATTGAACCGCCGCCGATCTCCGAACCGTTTAGCACCATGTCATAACCACGTGATAAGGCAGTAGCTGCGTGTTGATTCAAAGCTTCGATATCGTCTACAGCCGGTGCTGTAAAAGGATGATGCAAGGCATGATAACGCTGACTTTGCTGGTCCCATTCAAACATCGGAAAATCCACCACCCACAGCGGCCGCCATCCGGGTTCGACCAGACCTGCATCCTGTGCCACGCGCAGCCGCAAGGCACCCATGGATTGGTTCACCATCGACTCTGCGCCGGCTCCAAACAACAACAGGTCGTCGGCTTCAGCCTGGCTGTGTTCGAGCAGTGCATCGATGGTTTGTGGATCAAGGAATTTAGCAATGGGTGATTGCACCCCTTCACTGCCTTGACCGATTTGCCTGACTTTGATCCAGGCCAAACCTTTGGCCCCATATTTAGCCACAAATGCAGTGTAGTCATCTATTTGTTTGCGACTGTACTGGGCGCCTCCTGGTATACGCAATACAGCCACACGACCTGCACTATCATTTGCCGGTCCGGAAAACACTTTGAAATCACAACCTGATACCAACTCATCAACGCTCACCAATTCCAGTGGTATGCGCAAGTCCGGTTTATCTGAGCCGAAACGCTGCATTGCTTGGTGCCAGCTCATCCGTGGAAAGTCAGGCAACTCCACATCCAGAACTTCCTTAAAGCATTGCTTGATCAAGGCCTCAGCCATAGCCTGTACATCGCCTTCCTGGACAAAAGCCATTTCGATATCCAGCTGGGTAAATTCCGGTTGCCGGTCAGCCCGCAGATCCTCATCACGAAAACATCGGGCAATCTGATAATAGCGATCCATTCCACCCATCATCAGCAATTGCTTGAATAACTGCGGAGATTGCGGCAAAGCATAAAACTTGCCGGGGTTGACACGCGAGGGCACCAGGTAATCACGTGCTCCTTCAGGTGTTGCCCTGGTTAGTACAGGAGTTTCTATGTCCTGAAAATCCTGTGCATCCAACTGTTTACGAATCGCCCGGGTCAATCGTGTGCGCAGACGCAGGTTATGTTGCATGCGATCCCGGCGCATATCCAGATACCGATAGCGTAACCGGACTTCTTCACTGTCATCATCTGACATTAGCAACGGCAGCGGTTCAGCGGTGTTTAAAATCTCAATCCGATCGCCCAGTATTTCAACTTTGCCGGTGAGCATATCGGCATTCCACTGACTTTTCGGTCGCATGCGCACTTCACCAACAATTTGAACACAGTACTCATTGCGTAATTTTTCCGCTTGTGCGAATGCCACCTGGTTATCCGGCTCAATAACCACCTGGACAACGCCATGATGATCGCGCAGACCCACAAACACCAAACCGCCTAAATCTCTGCGCCGCTGTACCCAGCCACATAAAGTGACCTGCTGCCCAGCCAGTGATTCATTGATCAATCCACAAAAATGAGTTCGCATTACTATTCCTAGGTTTTTTTAAGCGGAAGTTGCTGATGCAGCACTGCTGGTAGAAGCTTTGCTATCACCTTTATTGTTGCTTTGGGCTACAGGCTTATCGCTGGCTTTGTTATTGCTGCTGGTTTTACTATTATCCGATGTCCCACCAGCATCCTTATTATCGGATTTACTGTTGTCGGATTTAGCGGCAGAAGTATTGGCATCTTTGTCACCTGCCAGATTGCGCTTACCATCCTTTTTGAAGTCGGTTTCATACCAACCGGACCCTTTCAAACGAAAAGCAGCCGCCGAAATCAATTTCTTCAAGGCGGGTTTCCGGCATGCTGGACAATCCAATAACGGCGCATCACTCATGCGTTGCAATTTTTCCAGTTCATGATCGCATTGCTGACAACGGTATTCATAAATTGGCATAGCTTCACCAAGTCGATTGATAACAGCAGCAAAGTATGGGGGCAAACGGTTTGAAAGCCAATCAACACAATCGGTTAAACTATGATATTTTTGAATATGCAGAAAATACCATGAAACTGATAATTGGCCGGATTCTCCCTGTATTTCTCATCCTGCTGACAGCTGCCTGCCAGCAACCTGAACCACCAGCAAACTCAAACAATGATGTCGACACTTCAGCATCGGCCGGACAACCCTCAGAGCCTGTTGATAATGCTGCTGTCGCCGCCGAAGATTTCGACAATGCCCGTCTGGATATATACGTACCAGTGCGTTTAACAGCAGATATCGATCATCTGAATACCCAGCAACGCCAAATGCTGGTCAAATTGATTGAGGCCAGCAAAATTATGGACAACTTGTATTGGCAGCAAGCCTACGGTAGTAAACAAAGTTTACTGGATAGTATTGAAGATCCGGCATTGCGCCGATTTGCTGACATCAACTACGGGCCATGGGATCGTTTGGACGGTGACAAACCCTTTATCGCCGGTATCGGCGCCAAACCGGAAGGAGCGCGTTTTTATCCGGATGACATGACCAAAACTGAATTTGATGCCTGGGATAACCCGGATAAAAATGGCTTGTACTCACTGGTACAACGCAATCAAAACGGCGCTTTGGAGTTGCAGTATTATCACCAGGCCTATGCTGAACCGCTCAAACGTACGGCTGACTTGCTACATGAAGCAGCAGCTCTGGCCAGCGACGAGGACTTTCGAAATTATCTAAATCTGCGTGCCTCAGCGCTAATCACCAGTGATTACCAAATCAGTGATCTTGCCTGGATGGACATGAAAAACAATCCGATCGAATTGGTCCTCGGTCCCATCGAAACTTATGAAGACCTGCTCTACGGCTATCGAGCTGCATTTGAATCTTATGTGCTGATAAAAGACCTGGCCTGGAGCGAACGGTTAACCCGTTTCGCACAATATCTGCCACAGTTACAAACCGGCCTGCCGGTAGACGATGCTTATAAGCAGGAAACACCGGGCAGTAATGCCGACCTGAATGCTTATGACGTCATTTACTATGCCGGCCACAGCAATGCCGGCTCAAAAACGATCGCCATCAATTTACCGAATGACGAACAAGTGCAACTGCAAAAGGGTACCCGGCGCTTGCAATTAAAAAATGCCATGCGCGCCAAGTTTGACAGAATCCTGGTGCCTATCAGTGAATTACTAATTGTTAACGAGCAACGCCAACACATTACTTTTGATGCGTTTTTCTCCAACACCATGTTCCATGAAGTAGCACATGGGCTGGGCATCAAGAACACCATCAACGGTAACGGAACGGTCCGCGAAGCACTCAAAGAACATGCCTCACCTTTCGAAGAAGGCAAAGCTGACATATTGGGTTTGTATATGATCCAGCAATTGCGCCAGAATGGGGAAGTGACCGAGGGGGAACTGCTGGATAATTATGTGACCTTTATGGCGGGTATTTTTCGTTCGATCCGCTTCGGTGCTTCCAGTGCGCACGGTCGCGCTAATCTGGTACGTTTTAATTACTTCCGCGACCAGGGTGCTTTTACCCGCAATGCTGAAACTGGTGAATACAGTATCAATGTGGACAATTTCGAAAGCGCTATCGAATCACTCAGCCGCTTATTACTGACCATCCAGGGTGACGGTGATTATGCTACCGCAGGTCAATTACTGACCGAAAAAGGCAATATCCCACAGGACCTGCAAAGTGATCTTGAGCGCCTATCTGAACAGTCAATACCAGTGGATATAGTGTTTGAACAAGGTGTTGATGTGATGGGATTGAATTAATAACCCCTCCGGATTGACTGGTTTTTATCCATCCAAACTGGATATATCAATGGATATGCGGTAGGCACTGCGAACCGCATTCACCAACCTTTCCAGCGAACCCGGCAAGCGCCCTGGTGCCTGCGAATAATTCAGTAACGCTTATAACCCATACGCCAGACGGTCGATCCACTAGCCACAGCCAAACCCATTGGGATTTACTACTTTTTCCAAAGGCTGAATCTCGAAGCTGTCGCTAATTGCCGCTATGCCAATATTGTAATCGACCCGGGCCAGATCACAGGCCAGGAACTCGACAGTGACTTCACCAACTTCCGTGCTCATCTCAGATGTGGTCGGCGGCATATCAAATGCGCCACCTTGACGGGCCCGCAATGGGCCAGATGCGGTATTCCCGTCGAGTGTCAACAAGCCGGTCATCCAACGCTGACCAGCAAAGCCAACTTCAATCTGTGCAGGCTCGATTGACTCCATCGGCTCTAATGTGAAAGTAAACCAGGCCATAAACAAAAGATTTAAACTTGGCCCAAAATCAAACAAAATCCCCTCACCGGTGGTGTCTACATTCAGCCAGGCACCTTCAGCCAGAGTAAAGTCGAATGCTGCGCCGTTAAGATTATCGAAGCTAGTTAGATCACTGCTGGTGATTGTGCCATTACCATCAAGATCAGCAGCCAGATTAAAGCCATCGTCATCAACATTCAGGCCCAATTGCATTTGAATCAGTCCGCGATCCACCTGGTTGACCTGTTGATCGCCATTCACGTCACCAAACTGCAATGGGTTCATGCGAGTACCGGTATAACGAATTATCCGTTGTTCCTGGAGGCCAAGTGGTCGGCGTGTTTGCAATAAAAAATTTGCTATATAGCTGTTAACGTTCAAAAACCGAACTTCTCCGAGTATGTTCTCATCGGTAAGGTTATATTCCGAGCCTGGAAACGAAGCAAAGTCAGCAAACAATCCACCTGGATCGGGAAAGATTCGTCTGAACCCGACTTGTACGCCGTTTTCAAACACGCCCTGAAAAAAATTCCCATCTGAATCCGTCATCCGCAGATTATTGTTGTCAGTGGTTATTATCAATGCTTCAGCAGTTTGTGAGATAGTTTCGCCATTTTCAGCATCAATGATTTCAAAAACATTCTCCCATGCACCTGCCAGCAATTCATTTGCAGGTCGTGGACTATCCAACCGTAATGGAAAGTCGGTAGTGGTCATAGGCACACGATTTCCCTCAAAGGCAAATGGCGTTCCACTGACGCTGGCTGTAAACATAAAATTATCCTGACCTGAAAAACTGCCCTCGCCCAGGCCATCCAGGCTGATATCCCCTTGCGGAGTTATCGCACCCGGAAAGCTGCCACCGGTGATATTGCTCAGTACAAAGCGATTTCCACCTGCTGGTGTAGGCGTTATCTCAAACCATTCAGTACCGGAAAAGCTGCCATTGAAACTGACAAAGTAAATCCCTCTGGGGTCTATTGGCTGGGCAGTTCCAGCAGTGGAATACAGCAGAACACAACAAATTGTTAGATACAATCTAACTGATAATAAAAACCTGATTTTATCCATACGTTGATCTTTTTATTATTATCACTAACGCTACATAAACAATATTACTGTTTACACCAGTAGTTGTAAGTATTTCATACTAGAACAAAATACCAGCTAATTATACTAGCTCTTACCCAGCCATTGCTGGTGCTACCAGATTGGCAGATACCCCTAATAATGCTTCTTCTTCGAAGCCGGTTACTAAAATGACTTCTTCATCATCAAATAATGCCAAGTCATTTGTTGTTATTACTCCATCACTATCCAGATCAGCTGCCAAATTAAAGTTATCGTCCTCAATATCCAAACCCAGTTGCATTTCAATCAGTAACCGATCGTCAAGATTAACCACCTGGTCCCCATTCACATCACCAAACGGAAAAGGATTAACCCGAGCCGCAGTAAACCGGAACATCTGTTGTACCTGAGAGCCTAATGGCGCACGACTTTGCAACAGGAAAAATGCCACGAATTCATTGACGTTCAAAAACATGGTTTCCCCCAGCATATCCTGAGCAAAATTAATATCTGAATCGGGAAACGAAGCAAATACTCCAGTGGGATCCGGCACTATTCGACGGTATGCCACCTGTACACCATTTTCGAACACCCCTTGAAAAAACAACCCACCAGGATCAGTAATCCTTAAGGTATTGCCTGCGGTGGTAAGGGTCAGCAGTTCATTGCTCGGTGGGCCAATCACTCCTGTTTCCGGATTAATGGTTTGCAGCACGTTGTTCCAGTTGCCGGCCAATAAAGTGTTGGCTGGTCGTGGACTGCTCAACTGTAGCGGAAAATTCGGGCTGGTTAACGGCGCACGGTTATTGACAAAAGTAAACACCGTCCCACCCAAATCAGGTGTGATCACATAATTATCCGGATCTGAAAAGCTACCGTTACCTACTCCGCCATCAAGTGTGATGACACCTTCCAGCGTAATTGTAGCGGTAAACCCCCCACCAAAAATATCATTCAGACTGTACCGGTTTTCCCCTGCGACAGGGATGGTCTGAAACCACTCAGTACCCGAAAACCCGCCACTGAATCTGTTAAAAAATATACCTCTCGGGTCGATATTTTCACCCGCAAAAGCAATAGAACACAAAAATACGCAACAGCCAGCCACAACAGACCTAAACGCAGGAAAGAAATAATACTGATTCATAAGCCTGTTTTTTTAATAATTAATAAAGTCATGCACGATAAAGCACTCGATATTCTTAATAAGAGCAGATTGTGCAGATTTGTATTACAACTGCATCAATTGGAGGAGTCCCAGCAGCCTGTCGGACTTAGGATAATTCAGTAGCGAAAAAGCCGGATTGGGCCAGTGCACCTAATTGATTCGTTATATAGCCAGCCATTAGCCTTTAACATACGCAAGTTTATTTCAACCTGGACTTTCCTTCGCGTCCCCTAAGCCTAGCTGTTGGGTATTACCAATATCGCACCCACTCGGATTGTGTCAGTGCGTAATTTATTCACTTGGCGTAATTTGTTAACGCTGATCTGGTAGCGGCTGGCAATCGCACCCAAGGTGTCACCACTGGTGACAATATGACGGCTCGGCTGACGGTGGTTTGCAATCCAGGTTCCAGGTGGCGGCATAGTGTGGAAATGATCATGAATGCCTTCACTAATAGCCAGTGCCAATTTGCGTTGATGGTTGGGGTCTTTAAGCTTTTTCTCTTCAGCAGGGTTGCTGATAAATGCAGTTTCCACCAACACACTGGGCACATCCGGTGAGTGTAATACCGCAAAATTAGCACGCTCAACATTGGGCTTATGTACCTTGCCAATGCCTTTTAGCGAGGCCAGAATGGTGTTGGCAACATCGTTGCTGGATTCCAAAGTAGCACTTTGCGACAAATCCATCAGCACCGATGCCAGCACATCATCCTTATCATTCAGTTTCACCCCACCGATCAGATCTGAGCGGTTTTCACCTTCAGCCAAACGACGGGCTGCTTCACTGGTCGCGCCTCGGCTTGACAGGATATACACTGAGCTGCCGCTGGGTTTGGGGCTATGAAACGAATCGGCATGAATCGATATAAATAAATCAGCACGATTACGACGGGCTATTTCATAACGCTCCTGGTGGGCGATGTAATAATCGCTCTCTCGCACCAGAAAACTCTTGATCCCCGGCATGCTATTCAATTCTTTATTCAATTGCCTGGCAACCGCCAGAGTTATATTTTTTTCCTGGGTTTTGCTTGGGCCTATTGAACCTGGATCATCACCACCGTGACCAGCATCAACCGCTACAATTACATCGCGCTCCGGATTTGGATTCCAACTGGGCGCCGGGTCAATTTTTGCGCCACCACTTTCCGGGAACAGATCAATGACCAGTCGGTGCCCATGCCCACCTGCTGGATCCAACAAAAAACTCTTGGGCTTGGCTGCTTCGGCCAGATCAAATACCACCCGCAGATTGTCCTGGGCCCGAATGCCGTGCCGCACCCGCTTCAATGAGCCACTGGAACGGTCATCCGGTAACTGAATCTCACCACTCAATAATGACTTTTTCAGGTCTATGACTACCCGACTGGGATTGCTCAGTGTGAAAATCTGATAATCAACGGCATCATCCAAATCCAGCACTGCCCGGGTCTTCTCAGGGCTCGCCCAGATACGAAAATCCTTTACCTCAGCAGCCCAGGACTGGGCCTGCACTAAGGCAAAACTAAGGGACAATATTAGCAAAGCGATGCGACGCATTGTTTCTAAACGGTTTTTCGTTGCTTAAGCTGGCTTCATAATGCAACGAAAACCATCGTTTTTCAAGGTTTTTTCTTTAAAAATCCGATAACTAGCTCATATTGCTAAGGTTTTGAATTAGCAAACAAGTCCAATTCAGAGAGTCGGGATTGATTGTTTTTCAACGCAAGTGTTGCAATTCGATGACTGACACCGCCGCTCAAGCTTATTTGCAAATCGGGCAACGGCAGAGCCCCTTTGCCTTTATCCGGCCATTCTGCCAACAGCAGGCTTTGTTGATCATGCAGATCGCGCAAGCCCAGGTACTCAAGCTCCTCCGCATCAAGCAAGCGATATAAATCCAGATGTAAAACCTGTAAATCACCCAGGTCATACTGCTCCAATAGCCCATAAGTAGGGCTTTTCACGCGCCCCTGATATCCCAGGGCCTGCAATAAAAACCTGGCCAGAGTGGTTTTACCCATACCCAGGTCACCACTGAGGTAAATCACCTGCCCCATCAGTAATTCAGGTTGTGCAGCCAAATCCGTTGCCAGAAGCCGAGTAGCGTCCAATGTTGCCAATGCGCGCTCAATGATCATGGCAGTACATCACTCAATGCATTAATCACATCCCCAGCTATCAAACTGTACTGGCCGTGTTTGGCAGCGTGGTCCCCCGCCAACCCATGCACTACCACTGCGATGCATGTCATTGTGTGCACATCGCCAGTCTTTTGCGCTAATAATCCACCACAAACACCCGCCAGCACATCACCCATACCGGCGGTAGCCATGCCTGGGTTGCCATATGTCGACAATGCCGGCTGCTGCGTTTTACCCGATATTATCGTGCCATTGCCTTTTAAAATGACGCAAGCGTTATAGCACTCAGCCAATTCAAGCGCACTGGCAAAGCGATCCTGCTGGATCGATGATGTTGAAGTTTGAAGTAATCTGGCCGCTTCTCCCGGGTGTGGCGTCAACACCAGCTGACAGCCAGGCAAATGATCATTGGTCAAATACGACAATCCATCAGCATCTACTACCAGCGGTAAAACCTGATCTGTGTTCCTGGCTGACAGAAACTGTTCCAACCCGGACCAAATGCGCTCAGCCCAACTGTCCTGACCCATTCCCGGACCAATGACAATGCAATCAGCGCGTGTGAGTAACGTGGTCGGCAACTGAGCGTCAGCATCAATCCCAACCAGCATCAGTTCCGGGCATCCCGAGTGCAAACCGTGTACATGATCGGCATGGGTCAGCAGTGTGACCAAACCGGCCCCGCTGCGCAAAGCTGCCGTCGCTGCCAGCAATCCGGCACCAGCCATGCCACGGTTGCCAGCAATGACAATTACGTGACCGTAAGATTTTTTATGACTGTTACAATTTCTGACCGGTAGTTGCTGGTGCAGATCAGCTATTCCCAGATAATCAACCGTGGTATCGGTGATCACCTGCTGCAACAGCTCTGGATAGTTGCTTAAACCCAAATCCGCCAGGCTCAGCAAACCACAATAATCAGGACCATCCAAAGTCATCTGGCCACGCTTCCAGGCCACAAAGGTCACTGTTATGTTGGCCTTAACACAAGCGCCCTGGATGGCACCTGTATCGGCGTTTAGCCCGGTGGGCAGATCCAATGCCAATACTGGTGTGCCACTATGGTTGATGCTGTTAACTGCGGTCTCATAATCATCACGCAATTCACCGGTTATGCCGGTACCCAGCAAGGCGTCAACCAATAAGTCACCATCCCGCAGGTCTTGCTCAGACCCATCAGCGGTTGACGCCCAAAGTCGCCATTCACACCCAGCCTGTAGCGCTGCATCTGCAGCCAGAGAAGCATCACCACAAAGCTTGTCAGGTTGTTTGACAGCGATCACCCTGGCTGTCACCCCGGCCGCACATAACAATGCAGCCAACAACCAGCCATCGCCCGCATTGTTACCACTACCGGTCATAATAATGATACGTTTGGCTTCCGGCCAATTGGCTTTTAGTACACTGTAGGCAGCTGTTGCTGCATCCTGCATTAACTGCCAGGTAGGTACACCACGGGCACGGGCCAGAGCCTGGTCCAATTGCCGAATCTGACTGGCTGTGTATAGTTTCCGGGTTATCGCTAACGTTGTATTCATTTAACGATTATATGTCTGATATCGACAATTCAAAGTCTGTCGAGCTAATCACACCGGATTATCCGGCATTGGCGAAACAGATCGAGACCTGGGCATTGGCCCTGGGTTTTGATGCTGTGGGCATTACCAATACGGACCTGGACAGACATAAACAGTATTTACGCAACTGGCTGGAGCAGCAAAGGCATGGTGAGATGCAGTGGATGCAGCGGCATGCTGATTTACGTTGCGAACCTGCACAACTGCATACTGATACGCTCAGCGTGATCAGCGTACGCATGGATTACCTGCACCAGCATGCAACAGCACCGGAAGAGCTGCTGAAACAACCGGAAAAAGCCGCCATATCGCGCTACGCCATTGGCCGGGATTACCACAAAGTATTACGGCAACGATTGGCCAAGCTAGCCAAGCAAATACAACAGGCCGCCGGTGGCCGACACCGGGCTTTTGTAGATTCTGCGCCCGTATTGGAAAAGGCACTGGCTGAAAAAGCTGGTATCGGCTGGATCGGGAAACATACCAATTTGCTGCATCAGGACGCCGGCGGCTGGTTTTTCCTGGGCGAAATTTACACCAACCTGCCGCTGCCGATTGATTCACCAGCCAGCAACCACTGCGGCAGCTGCCGACGCTGTATTGATATCTGCCCCACTCAGGCGATTACCGCACCCTATCAGCTGGATGCCCGGTTATGCATTTCCTATCTGACCATTGAACTTCAAAACGCCATCCCCGAACACCTGCGGCCACTGATCGGCAACCGGATTTACGGCTGTGATGACTGCATTATGGTATGCCCCTGGAATAAATTTGCCCAGGCTGCCAGACAACCGGATTTTGCTCCCCGTGAACCTCTGGATGCACCCGATTTGATTGATGTATTCAACTGGAGCGAAGATGAATTTTTGCAACACACGGAAG
Organism: Gammaproteobacteria bacterium; assembly: GCA_021772985.1. Classification (GTDB taxonomy): domain Bacteria; phylum Pseudomonadota; class Gammaproteobacteria; order Xanthomonadales; family Wenzhouxiangellaceae; genus JAJFKX01. The sequence continues at coordinate 11,379 of JAJFKX010000012.1, read as the reverse complement.
GCACTGCCATCCGCCGAATCGGCTATCAGCGCTGGCTGCGTAATGTCGCAGTGGGATTAGGTAATGCCCCAACCAGCCCTGCGATTATCAGCGCCTTAAATTCACGTCTGCACAATTCATCCGAACTGGTGCGCGAACATATTCAGTGGGCGTTACAACAGCATGCTGAAAAAGCACGGGTATGCTAAAATCCGCGGATTATTTTCAGCATAGTTTAGTCATAGTCCGAGGCCAGTATGAGCATCATTAACAAGTTAACCACCCTGCGTGAGTTCGGTGGTCAAGCAGTAACCCAGGGATTGTCTGATGACATCATCGAACGCTTTGCCGCCAGCGACAGCACGCTGAACGAAGCAGTGGAGATGGCCATTACACAGTTTCAGCAATTACGTCAGGAACACGGCGATCTGTTGAGCCGGGATGAACAGGAACTGTTGCAGATACTGCAGGCGGATTACATTAACTTTTATGCTGACGACGCAATTAACCCGTACGTCACCCTGGCAGCCAAAGGCCCATGGATTATCACCATCAAAGGTGCGGTGCTGCACGATAATGGCGGCTACGGGATGCTGGGTTTTGGTCATGCCCCCCAGGCCATTATCGATACCATGGCACAACCGCATGTGATGGCCAATGTAATGAGCCCATGCCTGAGCCAGCTGAGCTTCGCCCAGGCGATACGCCACGAAATCGGCCACCGCCGCCCAGATATGCATTGTCCGTTTGACCGTTTCCTGTGTATGAATTCCGGCTCGGAGTCGGTGACAGTAGCAGCGCGTATTTCTGATATCAGTGCCAAGCTGAACACCGACCCAGGTGGTCGTCATGCTGGTAAAAAAATCATGATGCTGGCTTTGGCAGGCGGTTTTCATGGTCGCACTGATCGCCCGGCACAGTATTCGGATTCCACCCGCGGCGCCTATCGCAAATATCTGGCCAGCTTCCGTGATCGTGACAATCTGTTAACCGTGCCACCCAATGACATCGAGGCCCTGCAACAAGTGTTTGCTCAAGCCGACCGGGAAGGTATCTTTATCGAGTCGATGTTCATGGAACCGGTCATGGGTGAAGGTAATCCAGGCCAGGCTGTTACTCCGGAGTTTTACACCGCTGCACGTGAATTAACCAAAAACCATGGCGCGCTGCTGCTGGTGGATAGCATCCAGGCGGGCCTGCGCGGCCATGGTGTATTATCGATAGTCGATTACCCAGGCTTCGAAACCCTGCCTGCGCCGGACATGGAAACATATTCCAAAGCGCTGAATGCAGGGCAATATCCATTATCTGTACTGGCCATGACAGAATCCACCGCCAAGCTGTACCGTAAAGGTGTGTATGGCAACACCATGACCTCCAATCCACGCGCATTGGATATCGGCACGAAGGTACTGAGTATGCTAACTCCGGAGCTGCGAGCTAACATTTGCGCCCGAGGGCAGGAGTTCCTGGATAAATTTGAAGCGCTGAAAAAAGAGCTCAATGGCCTGATCACCAAAGTTCAGGGCACCGGCCTGCTGTTTTCAGTGGAACTGGATTCACGCTACAAGAGCTATGGTTCGGACAGTATTGAAGAATACATGCGCATGCATGGCATCAATGTGATCCATGGCGGTGAGAATTCATTGCGCTATACCCCACATTTTGCGGTCAGCAGTGAAGAAGTTGATATGTTGGTGGATGCTACCCGTTATGCACTACTGCATGGGCCGGTAAGGGCCAGTGCTGAAGCGGCTTGATAAGCCGCTTTCACTGGCGTTTGAAATCATTCAATAGAGTACTGAGCCAGTACTCTATCAATCCAACAATAGCGAATTCAGTAGCTTGAGCATTCCCGACCCACAGGCTCAATTATCATAGCTGAATACCCCTAACTTGCACTTATCACACCTGGCAGCTTCAACTGTGGGTGCATTCCAAATGTCAGGTACTTTTTTCAGCGGCTTACCTGAGAAAACGGTTTTTGTTTTTTCTTTTAAACACCAACGCAACCGGGACCATTGGCCGGCAATATAGCCTGGCTCCAGTTTCCCACCACATTTGGGACATCGATAATTTTGGATGTGTGTATGGTGCATATTGGTTTCTCTAATCGGTTAATAATGCAATTCACCAGCAGATTTATATTAACCCGGCCGATACCCAAACTGTGCATGTCAACCAGTCAAGCTATACCTTGACCATCAAAGCAAAAACAAGACACACGCCAACATAGCCAATATTTATCAGAGCACGCACAAACCAGCTATGTTCGCTGTAATCAAATTGCACTGCATGCCCAATCACAACACCTGTTCCCATCAGTAAAAACCAGGGAGTGAATAGGAATACCATACTCCCCCGAAGCATAATTGCCACTGCATCGTGTAGTGCGCCACATGCAACAAAGGTAATAATCAATGCAATTGCAGGTGGCAACCAACGCTTGAGTGGCGCGTAAATGTAGCTCCCCAAATAATAGCCAAACACTGGATTCCAGTATTGCCAGAATTTGGCAAACGAACCTGCTCCCAATGAGCGGTTAAACATATTTTTCAACGCACCTGGGGCTCCCAAAGGCACTCCATTACGACGCTGCACATATTGGGCCAGAGTAAGTTTTTGTTTTTTTATGTAACGGCGATTATTCATTAGGCCGACTTCACATACTGATGGACTAGCTGGAAAACACCGGATCAAACAGCCACTGCTTCGAGCAGATCAATATATGCGCCTTCCAACAGTGCACCAGGTTCTACTCCCAATTTGCCAAGCAATGCGTGAGCAATCCTTTCACCCTCTGCAACAGACTGACCATTTACAAGCACAACTTCCAGTTCAAGATACTCTCCCAAACCTTCAACCTGATCCAGATGCACTCGGGTTTGACCAATCATTATTACCTGCCGTGTTTTACAAACCTGACCACGCACACCCAAACTCAGGCAAAGTGCCTTATGCAGTGATTCCGGGTTTGAACACGAGTGCTTAATATAGCTTGATAATTTTGGTCCTGGCTGGTCCGGGCGAGAATAAGCGATTAACTCAGCAGTCCCATTGTCAAACTCTCTTAATTTCAGGCGCTGGTCACCAGCCTGGTAAAAAGTGTCTGTTTGTTGCAGTGTTTCTATAGACTCCGATGACAGTGCAAGCGCCTTGTCACGAATCTCAATCAACTGCCGGGGCCGCAGCCGTGCTTTGATTTCAACATTCTTCGGCATATCTGCTGTTAACAGCAATAACCGTGATTGCAGCCTGCGAAATTAATGCGCATGCCCTGTTGTTGCTGCTTTATTGTTGGCAAATTCAGGGAATCTGTGTTTGGCATGCCGACTATGACACTGAGAACATGACTCTGCCATTTTTGTAAAATAAAAGCCAATGAGTTCGTGTTTTTTTTCTTCGGCTACATGTTCAAGCATGCCCGCATAGTAATGGAATTTTTTATCCAACTGGATAAATGAACGCGGCAGTTTTGTGTGCAGTTCGTGCTTCTGTTCGGGTGTTAAGTTTTGTTGAAGAATGTAGCTGTCTTTTATTTCTTTAGCGATAGTAGCTATTTTCCTGGTGTTACCGGAAGCATTAGCAGGGATTATCGCCATCATTCCATTTTGTATTGCGATCATCTCTTGGCTTAGCAACAATCGTATCTCAGGGGTAAGGCTCTCTACGCCTGCAACCGCGTCAGGCTCAGCGTGTACAGATAAGAATTGAATGAGTAAAACAATAGGAATAAGTGTTTTAACGCCTTTTAACATCAAAAGCCTCTAGAGTTCGATTAGAGTCGTATCATAGCGCCACAAATCACCAAATGCACTAGTACTCTATCCATCTAATAATCACGGGTTCAGTGGGTTTGTCAGTGCTCGTGGCAAGGCGCGATTGGCCGGTAATGGTTAGGCCCTTGCCAACCATCGCAACGCAGTCCACGGGTGCTGACAAATCCACCCCAAGGGCGCTGCTGTGTTTGATCAAGGAATCAGCGCCATTTAATGTTTTTGGCTATGTTTATTTATTCGATACTGGGATATCAGAAGAACTGCGACACCCGCCATTATCAACATGTCCGCAACATTAAAAATCCCGGTTCTTAGTGACCCGATGCCAAGGTTTAAAAAATCTATTACCGCTCCATTATTGAATAGCCGATCGTAAAAGTTACTAAACCCGCCAGCCAAAACCAGCGAAAAACCAATCACTGAGGCCGCTGTTTGTTTTGAGCTGGCCAATAAGTACCCCATCAAACCAATCAGCAACACACCAACAATAAAAGTTAATATCCAAAATCGGATTTCCGGTGACAATGACTCTCCAAGCCCCAGGAATGCTCCCATATTCTCTGTGTAGGTAACCCGCAATACATCGTGAAAATATGAAAGTTGAGTTCCACGCAACAGGTGTTCACCTGCCAGTGATTTAGTGATCTGATCACAGCCAATAGATGGAATGCATATCATTAAAACCAAGCTCAGCTTTTTCCAAAACTTCATATTATTTCAAACCAATGCTCACTAACCTGTTCAAGTATATTTCAGCCACCAGTAAGCATGCCGGGATTTATAGCTGTCGTACCACATGCATAGAAAATAAAACAGCACAACCACCACAGCCCAGGCAATATACATCCGCAATAACGAAGGAACATAGTAATCTGGCCAGTTTTGAGCGTTGGTATTAGCCAAATCAAACCACTCGCCATAGACTAATTTGAAATACAGAATTGACAAAATGTGTATCACCGCAAAGTGCAATACGTAAAAGAAAAACGGGACCCGACCAAATATCCTGAAAAACTCCATACTGCGGGTTTGCCATTTCTCAAATAAGATCAATAACAGGAAAGCCGGCCCCAGCGTCATTAATAAAAACAACAATGAAGGCGGGTATTTTTGAGTATTGAGAAACGACATCAAAGTATAAAGAGCATTTTTTTGTACTTCCCAGTCAACAGTATCACCGTACAGGTTCAAAAACCGCAGCACAATGAATAAAGCAATGGCGCCGAATCCAAGCTGATATAGCAGTTTTATTCTTTGTTCCGAAGACCAGTTCATCACCAGGCCAAACACATAACCCACTCCCATCACACCAATCCATGGAACAATCGGATATACAATATACATCCCAAAGCTGTTGCTCTCATTCAAGGCTATCCATCCACTTTCATGCAACACTTTCCATACCCAATCAAAAGCTCCTAACTGATCCGGCGTAATAAAGTTCAGCAAATTATGGCCGAAAATCAGCAGCAGCGAAATGATTAGTATATTTCGATACGACAGCCAAATTAGCCCTGCCATCGCAATCATTGCTACACCAATCACCCAAATCACCTGCAGGAAAAACCCCCAATGATTCCAGAACAAGGTCCAGCTCCAACTCCAATTGATCAGTAATATCTCAATCACGATCAACCAGATGCCACGCTTCAGCAAAAAACCGGATAAATGTTTTTTGTCGTTGACTTTCTGGTGATAAAGACAGATTGAAGTGCCAGCCAGGAACACAAACACCGGCGCACAAAAATGTGTAATCCAGCGAGTAAAAAAATACCCGGCTGTTGTCTGGGTCATATCTTCAGGTGTAAAGCCGGTTAGAGACCACATATCACGGGTGTGATCGATAGCCATCAGCACAATGACCAGACCTCTCAGGATATCGATTGAGTGGATTCTGCTTCGCAAACTTTGGATTGCCATAATCTCTCTCCGCCTTTAACTGAAATTCTTACCCACATCTGAATGAAATACGAAAGAATTCTTATCTGGTTTAGTTTAGCGGCCCCATTGACGAGCACAATCGAGCAACAACAACAAACAAGGCAAGCTGAATGTAATCCAAGATAAGCTCACATTCAGCTAATCGGAATCCTCATCAATATCGTAATGTTGATTTTGCTCGATAGTTCAGCACCACCTAACCCAGGTGCTTGAGATTAGAAAGGTCAAGGCCGGCCGTAGCTTTGTATTCGGGTATATTTACGTGATTTTAAGTGACAGCCAGCACAATTAGCCAATTGGTTGTTGCTGTTTATTTATTAAACCTGGCCAGAGCCAAACCGCTAATAAGCACCATTACCATCACCAACGTAAGTATTCCCCAACGGTTAAGTGTAGGAATTACAGCGCCACTGAATCCACTCACGCTTAAAACCCCGGAAAATGCTGTTGAATCGGATTCGAAGTAAAGGTTGCCGTTAAAATAACCGGCTTTTTGTGGAGAAAATTCAACCATTACCGTGCAACTGGCGGATGGGCTCAAGGTTAAAGGAGGTGTCGGGCAAGTTCCACCTGCTACAGTGAATGATGCATCAGTGCTGGTGATCGAATCAATGCTCATATCAACGATACCGACATTGGTAACCGTGACGGTTTTAGACACCGTATCCGTGACTTCCAAAGCTCTGAACTCAAGACTTGCAACATCGAATGAGATATCAAAAGCAGAGCAGACAGCCTGGTTGGCCTGCACCACCAATGAGGCCACTTCACTCAGCCTTTGTTGATTTGCAGCAGCAACTTGAATGCTCTGTATATAGGGGAGATCAGCGGCAGACTGCCCGGTGACAACCTCATACAATACGTAAGCGGTTAGCAGTGCGCCGGTCAGATTGGAGTGATTTCCATCTGATGCATGTAACCCCAGGGATGGATACCTTGCCAAAGACGCCTCCCAGGCCAAACCGATCGGCGCAACACAGGCCGCCTCGCGCGAGGCGATATCCAGGTGCAATCGATGCACCCTGGGGCCTTCTTCGAAATTCCCCCGACGTGGCCATTCCGGGAACATAACAGCCAATGCGTTTTGACTTTTTGCACGGCGAATCCATTCTTCAGCTGCATCGGTCGGATAATCGTACAGACCTGATGTTGAATACTTCTGGGCCTGCAAGATGACATGTGTCCATTCCCGGCTTAACAGACTTGCATGCGATACGCCGTCATCCAGTCGATCAGCCAAAAACCTCCAACCGGGTGCCGTTGTAGCGAATGCCGAACTATTGGGAAGACCTGTCTCGATCAGTGTTTTAACCAGATCCGGCAGGTCGTTTAACGAGCTGTGGCTATTGCCCATGAACAGTAGAGCATAGCTACCCTGACCCTGGTGCATATTCTGTATTGGTTCAGGCGGTGTGCCATTGTCAGTTTCCATTGCAGTTACCGCAACCGACATCATCAGGATAATTATGCTGAACAAACCACTTTTCATCTTAATCGATACCTCCAGATAACGATCAACCTCATAAAAGCATTATCAGTTATTTAATACCTCAAACACTGTGTCAATAACCTCTTGTTTTTCTCCTGTTTTTCTCTCTTTTGCTTATTCAATTTTCTTCACGTAAACACAAAGCCTGTTTAACTGGTTTGTAATTAGAAAAAAATAGTTTGGGGAGTCTTTCCGGTGGGTCCAAAGATGCGCCTTATCAGCAAGCGATTACAACCATCACGGGCAAAATACCATCTAAATCTGAGATACAGGCTGAAAATTATGGCTGTGAAGCAACAACAGAAATAGGCCATACGCTTTCATTACATCATAACCAATTGATTTATAACGAATGACCAAAGAAAACAAAAACCAGCACCAACAAAAATTCTTTCAATATTGGGAACGAATTCCAGCCATCATTCGTGGCCCGGTAACAGGCTATATCGTAGGTTTCATCGGCATTTTCGGCGCCGGTGCCATAATGGAAGCTAATTTCAGTATAAATGAACCGGTGCCCTGGTCAGTTCCGCTGATCATGTTGTTTTTATGGGGTTATGTCAGGTATTTTCGTGGAGCAGGACCACCTGCTGATACAGCCTCAGCCCGACGCTATGCTGCTGGCTGGGAACCACTTTCAAGGCAACAATGGAAATGGGCAGGGCTGGGCAGTACAGCCATTTTCCTGTTCGTACCTGCCAGTGTGGCGCTGACATTTCGTTTTGTGGAATTGCCTCCAGGATTGCTCGATCGCTCTGAAGAAATTGCCGGAATGCCGATTTGGGTGGCGATCAGCTATATCTCGATGATTGCCTTGACCGCCGGCATTGCGGAAGAAATTGCTTTCCGGGGTTATATGCAGCGAATAATAGCCCGCAGTCATGGGCCCTGGGTTGCAATTATTATCACGGCAATCATTTTCTGGATTGCACACTTCAACCATGAAAGTGGTCCGGTGCGAGCCTTTCTGCTGCTCGGTGGCGGTGTGATGATGGGTTATCTGGCCTGGCAGGCAGGCTCGATTGTGCCGTTGGTTATAGCCCATGTGGCCAGTGATATTTATACCGGGCTGATCTCCCGGGGAATAATTGACAGTTCCTATATTTTCGCTGAGACACTGGTTTTCGAAACAGGCCTGGATGGGCACTTTATTGTTTGGTCAGCATTAACCATCCTGTGTATTTCAATGGTGGCCATGGCTGGCCGTAAGCTTGAACCGCTCAAGACGAGTCCAGCAACAAGGTGATTTTAAGAAAACCCGTCTGTTAAGGTTATTCAGTCATTCAAAAAGTGGTGCAAGCAAGGCGGCCAGGTTCTCAACCGGTTTTTGTTTGACCAGCTTATCGCATGCGCTGTGCAGTTCTTTTTGCGCAGACTTTTCAAGTACCTTTATCTGCTCATTTAAAGCAATGGAATTAATTTCCATGGTCTTGCGAATAGCATGATTCCGTTGACTGACCTGCTGATATAGGTAAACAAACCGGCCAATAATCACATACGGGAAATTTTTGTTTTTTATTGGACCATAACAGGCTTCATACCCACCAAGCGGCAAGCCTTTTAGTTTCGCATCAACCAGTTTATCAGCCCCAAACCAGGCACTGCCCAAGCCCAGCAGACCGCCACCAACAGCGCCCAACATCAAGCTCTGGCCGGCAACCATCATGTCGGCTGCCGCGCCGGCTGCCGCGCCGGTAATAACACCAACCGTCAGCAATTGTTGTTTACTAAGCCCCCACATATACCACTGCTCGCAGTCAAACAAATCCGGTGGTAAATTCAACCTATCCATGGATAGATCGGTGTGGAAATGGGCGTAAACAGCGAACAACTCCTGGATGGATTTTTGTTCACGATCAACCATCCAGTACTGGTAGGTTTTGGCAAGTAAAGGCTGTATTTTTTCAGCCTGTGGTTTGTCCAGTACTTTTTGACTGGTCTGGTAGAGACACAGGTCTTCCAATAACCGCGCTAAAATAACCGAACAATTTTCCTTTTGAGCCAAACGGGCTGCGGTTAAATCTTCGGTAACCAGGTTTAAAGTTGTTGACCATTCAGGCTTCAAATGTGCAAACGCTGCCAGCAATTCCAACTGCTTTTCAAAATCTGCCTTCATTGGGTTAAAAATACGCACCGTTTTGAAGTATTGCGCCAAAGCATTACTCCAGGCTTCAATATGGGCATCACTTTCAATCGGATTGATCAAGGCCATGCTTGGCTGGCCTGTCCATCGCAAAATTTCCATTTCAGCTTCATATTCTGCGCCATAGGGTCGCGACCCATCGACCACGTAAAGAATGGCCGCCCCTTTTACCAGCGGTGTCAGCAGCTCTACTTCATCGGGAAAATTCTTTTGACAGTCGGCATCTTCAATAAACCTAGCCACCGCATTGGCTCTTTGGTCGGCACTGTTTGCATGCTGCTTTAACCAGTTGAGTACTTTGGCAGGTCTTTGAAAACCGGGTGTGTCGACCAATTCATAACCAGAACGCGCTGTTTCGACGCTCACCTTATTGGCATGATTCGTGGTGCCGCTGTGCTGTGAAATTTTGATTTCATCGTTCCTTGCCAAGGTGGAAACAATTGATGATTTGCCTTTATTGGGATGGCCAACAACAGCAAATGATGCACGTTTCATGGTGATTCCTGTGGCATAAATCCTACCGGCATATAAACTTGCCAACCAGCCAGACTATCCGCAAAACGTTGCCATTCCTGCAAATGTTCCGCCCGCAATGGAACCAGCGAAGACCCTTGCCAATCGAGTGGCCAGATATATCCTTTGCCGTTTTGTAAAAAGTCGGCAAGCTCGCCCATGGGTGGTTCCCAGGATTTAACCAGTACCACTTGTTCCGCCTGCAAGGCTTCAGCAGCACCTTGTTCTGCTTCCGTGGCCAGCGGACCGGCATTGAGTACATTATCAGTCGATAAATCCAGTTGCTGAAAACCCGCCAATAAATTCAAATCGGCTTTTGCCCAGTTATTAACAGCTATTTCAGTGGGAAGAACCGAGGCGACAGGCTGGTACTGTTGGTGTAACTGGTCATGGTTTGGTTGTGGCCAGGTTTTCGCAGCTAATTTTTGTTCAAAATCTTTGCTCACATTTGCCCGAAACAGCCAGGCAGTCACCGCGAGCAAACAACTTCTTAAAAACACGCAATAAAACAGTTGTACCGCAAGTATAAAACGCCACCAATCCGCGTGGTTTGCCCCCTGTAAATAGACAGTCTGCATTCGCGAATCCTGAGTTGCCTGCAGCAATTCAATGCTCGGTTGGGCCTGTGGCCAGAACAACCAGGGCGTGGCAATACTTTTCAGCAAAGGTTGCAGATCCGATGCGCTCAGCAAGGTACTTCGCCAGACAAAATTAATATCTGTCGCTAGCAACAGAATAAAAAAAACCAGCAGACTGGTCAATGAAAACGCCAGCGCGGCCAGCTGGCTTTGAAAAAACAGCCAGAATTTTTCAACCTGTAGTTGCCGGGCTTTACGCAACAGCATACGCTTTTGATTCGACCAGACAGGTAAGCCGGCAACCAGCCTGGCAAGATTAAATCCCCGGCCACTTATCAATGATAAAGTCGAAACCACCAGACTGGCCAGCGGGAAGAACAGGTATACCAGCAGTAAATACAGCAAGTTCACCCGGCCCTGCTGGTCTCCTGACAACACCCCCCATGCCAGCACAGCCCCAAGCGTCGCACCCGCTAAAACGATGGGCCAGGCTACTTGCAGATCAATGTTTTGTGGGTTGTGTTTCAGTGGCACTGGTTTCCAGCTTGTATGATAGAGAGGGGTTCACATCCAATCGATCGAGCTCACGGAGTAATGAACCAATATCACTAACGCTCACGTGTTCCCCCAGCATCTTAGAGCACTTCTTCTGCAATGAATTCGATGCTTTCCGGAAGTTAAAGTAAATCAAACGGTATTTTACCAAATTCCCACGGATACTGAGTAGCGCTTTGCATGTTGAGTCCCAGACTCGAACTGGCAGTTCTACGAGCTTAGTTTAGGCAATGCCGGAGAGTTCGTAGATTTGTCAGCTTCTTGCCCTTTTCGGGCATTTGATTCATAGTGAATCCGACAACCAAACCCAAGTTGATCTTGGGTTGCTCGCCTAAGATTATGTAAATTATTGAATGAAACATCCCAAGTATTTTTTGATTTTGGTGTTGCTGGTGCTATGCA
>JAJFKX010000011.1 GCA_021772985.1 Gammaproteobacteria bacterium | reverse complement strand
GCGTCGGTGCCACCAAACCCATTATACCCATAAGTAACCGCACCATCAGACACGCTGCCGGTGATACCACCCAGTGTAGGTGGATCATCAACTTTCTGGCCAAAAGCAGTTACCGAAAATAAAACTAAAACAAGCAGATACAATTTTTTAAACATTACCATGCTCCACACATAATAAAATGACTCTAACGATTAGTATAGATAAGATTTAACAAAAAAGAAACAATAATCCGCTCTTTAGCCGATTACCAGCTTTCATGCGTAGTATACGTTAATTTTCCAATTTTAAATACGGGAACAATAAAACGTCCCTGATTGAAGCTGAATTGGTCAATAACATAACCAGACGATCAATACCTATTCCTTCGCCTGCGGTTGGTGGCATTCCATACTCTAAAGCCCGAATGTAGTCCGCATCAAAATGCATCGCTTCGTTATCACCGGCATCCTTGGCGGCCACCTGGGCATGGAACCGCTGCGCCTGATCTTCAGGATCATTTAACTCCGAAAAGCCATTGGCAATTTCCCGCCCGGCGATGAACAACTCGAATCGATCGGTAACTTCCGATGTTTCATCGTTGCGACGTGATAATGGAGAGACTTCAGTGGGGTGCTGGGTGATAAATGTTGGCTGGATCAGGTTTGCTTCTACTTTGGCTTCAAATAGCTCCATCAGCAACCTGCCCCAACCCCAGTTATCCTTAACCTGAATGTCATGTGCTTTAGCAACCCGGCATAACTCATCTGCATCCAGGATATTGGCGTCGGTTAAGCCTTCAAACGCCTGCTGGACCGCTTTGGCCATCGGCACCCGCTGGAATGGCAGAGCAAAGTCCAGCGCTATGCCCTGATACTCAAATTGCAACTTACCCAGCAACTGTTGAGCAAGCCCCCGCAACATATCCTCGGTCAAGTCCATCAGGTCATGATAGTCCGCATACGCCCAGTAAAACTCCAGCATGGTGAATTCAGGATTGTGGCGCGTGGATACACCTTCATTACGGAAGTTCCGATTTATTTCATAAACCCGCTCAAGCCCACCAACAATCAGACGTTTAAGGTGTAACTCCGGCGCCACCCGCAGATACAGATCACAATCCAGTGCGTTGTGGTGGGTGACAAATGGCCGGGCTACCGCCCCACCTGGAATGGCATGCATCATCGGTGTTTCCACCTCTAGAAAATCACGCTCCGGCGCTTCCATAAAATCGCGGATAAAACGAGTGATTTCAGAACGCTTGATAAACGTATCATGCACTTCCCGGTTGACAATCAAATCCACATAACGCTGACGATAACGGGTCTCGGTATCCGTCAAACCATGAAATTTTTCCGGTAATGGCCGAAGCGATTTAGTTAATAACCGCAATTCGCCGGCTTTGATCGAGAGCTCACCGGTCTTGGTCCGAAAAATGCGCCCCTTGGCAGCAATAATATCGCCGATATCCCAATGTTTGAAGGCCTGATACACATCCTCCCCTACAGCATCTCGCTGCAGGAACAGTTGAATGGCACCGCTACGATCCTGCAGTTGCACAAATGCAGCTTTACCCATCACCCGCTTCGCCAGCATCCTTCCAGCAACAGCGAAAACCTGATCGTTTTGCTCAAGTTGATCTTTATCCTGTTTTGCAAAACGCTGATGCAGCTTTGCAGCCAGGGCATTGGGGCGAAAATCATTCGGGTAGGCATTACCCAACTCACGCAACGCATTCAGCTTGCTTCGACGCTCTGCAATCAAGCGGTTTTCATCGTGATGATCGTTGTTATCAGTCATATCAACCATTACATATAAAGGTATTAATACAGATTAACTCAGATTGAGAACCCAACAGGATAATTATTCATTATGTCACCTGCAGATGGACTGTTATAAGCCCTGCTTAAGTGCTGCTTCCACAAACTGATCCAAAGCGCCGTCCAGCACTGCTTGGGTGTTACCGGTCTCCACACCCGTTCGTAAGTCCTTGATACGGGACTGATCCAGCACATAAGAACGTATCTGACTGCCCCAGCCAATATCCGATTTGGCATCTTCGGTCGCCTGTTGTTCAACACGGCGCAGCTCCATTTCCCGCTCATACAATTTGGCACGTAATTGCTTCATGGCAAAATCTTTATTTTTGTGCTGAGAACGATCATTCTGGCACTGAGTAACGGTTCCAGTGGGTAAATGGGTGATCCGTACCGCTGATTCAGTCCGGTTCACATGTTGGCCACCTGCGCCGGATGCGCGATAGACATCAATTCTCAAATCGGCTGGATTGATATCAATTTCAATGTTGTCATCTATTTCCGGTGATACATATACGGCAGCAAACGAAGTGTGTCGCCGGTTACCTGAATCAAACGGCGACTTGCGTACCAGCCGGTGCACGCCGGTTTCCGTGCGTGACCAGCCAAATGCATATTCACCTTCTACTCGAATTGTTGCACTTTTGATGCCCGCAACATCCCCGGCAGACACTTCAATTAACTCTGTTTTCCATCCGCGGGCTTCAGACCATCGCAAATACATACGCAATAACATTTCCGACCAGTCCTGTGCTTCGGTCCCACCTGATCCTGCCTGAATATCTATGAAACAAGGATTTTCATCCATTTCACCGGCAAACATACGTTGAAATTCAAGCTGTTCCACTTGCCCCGCAACCGACCGCAAATCCTGCTCAACAATTTGTAATGTTTCTAGATCATCCTCCAGTTCGGCCAATTCCAATAACTCTGCTGCATCGCTGATCTCTTTTTTTGCTGTATCCAGGGTAGTGACCACTTTCTCCAGACGCACCCGGTCCTGCCCTAACTGCTGAGCTCGCTCGGGGTTATTCCAGATATCCGGATTTTCCAGCTCACGATTGACTTCTTCTAACTGCTCTGCCTTGCCGGCATAGTCAAAGATACCCCCTGAGTGCGGTAACCCGCTGCTGCAAATCGGTGATTTCAGATTGAATTGGCGCGGTTTCCATGCATGTTATCCGTTGCGATTAATCAAGCCGGTTATTGTAACGACATTGGTTTATAGGTGATAGCCATTCACCCCGGCATGTGTCCGCGGCTATAATCCCCTGGTGTTGACTGCTTCAGGGTTGCTACGGCAACCATGGATGGATAGTAACCAGCGAACGCAGCACTGACGTACTGACACTCCAATACCAATAACAATATTCGGCGGCAGATCAATGAAATCAAGAACCATCTTTATTAGTGGATGCATTACCATCATGGCGTTATTTATCGCGCCGGTTCAGGCTGAAGACCAGGTGAATAAAGTAGCTACCTGGATAGTCACACCCAAAGCCGGACATACCCAGGACTTTGAAGCTTCCCTGAAAGCACATATGGCTCATCGAACAGAGCACAACGATCCCAGAACCTGGCTGGTTTATACCCCTATGACAGGAGATGAGCTGAACACCTACATACTGCGTGCCTGCTGCGATACCTGGGCTGACCATGACAGCTATCGGGATTGGAGCGAAAAAAATGCCATAACTGAGCATTGGATGAACAACGTGGATCAATTTGTCGACGATTATGTACACCACATCAGCAGCATAGATTATCCAAGCAGTAACTGGCCGGAAGACCTGGAAGATATCAATTACGTAGGTGTTACTTACTTTACTGTCAAAACCGGACATACTGCAGCCTTTCAAGCGAGCATAGAGCAACTGAGCAAAATAGCCAAAGATGGTGGTTGGGATCGCATGTGGGCCTGGGGCACTGCAATTACCGGCGGCAATCAGGTTTACCTGGTCAGCCCTTACGCGGACTATGCCAGCATGGCCCCGCCAGAAAAAAGTTTTGCGGAATTTCTTGCCGCACAGATGGATTCACCTGAAACAGCTCAACAGGCATTGACAGATTTCAACAGCCATATCGGCGATCAGGATTACAAAATCTATACAGTCAGAGCTGATTTATCGATGGCGGAAAGCGAATAATCATTACCACACCCATGCAAAACCCTGTGGTTCAGGGCTTTGCCAGCCGTAAGCCTCAAATTAATGCAGCACATGCTCAATTAACAACTGCACCGTTTCACGCCCCCGAAAACGATTCACCTGCATTCTGTATACCAGCTGCACCCCACGGTCTCCCTTGGGAAAAGCTTCTACATTACGATTAAATGCGATCGCCTCCTGAACGGCAGTATCACCTTTTTGGCGCAACAACAGACGCACATGTTTCGCTGCTACCACATCACGTTGCAATACTTCGAATTGCCCATCAAACATCGGCTCAGGGAATTTTTGCCCCCAAGGCATAGTAATTTCCAGCAGCCTGGCCAAACGCAACGAAAAATCACCAGCTGTTAACTGACCATCCGAAATGATCATCTGTTGAGGCAATACAAAGTCAGTCGAAATTTCAGACCATGCGGATTGAAATGCCTGCAATTGAGCACGCGGCAGGCTCAAACCTGCCGCCATGGCATGCCCGCCATAACGCTGCATTAGTCCGGGGTAGGCAGTATCCAGGTTGGCCAGAGCATCGCGAATGTGCACACCGGTGACAGAGCGTGCTGAACCTTTCAACATGCTGCTACCTTCATTTTCCGGGGCCAATGCAATCACCGGACGTTGTAAGGCCTCTTTGACCTTACCGGCCACCAACCCGACCACGCCTTGATGCCAGCTTTCGTCAAACAGGCACAATGCCTGAGGTAGCTGATGTGCTTTCAAATCCGTCAGCAGCTCACTAATCTGTTGATCTGCTGTGCCCTGCATTTCAGCCTGTACTTTTCTGCGTTCATGGTTGATGTTATCCAATACAGCTGCCAACTCTGCTGCTTGGTCAAGGTCTTCTGCCAATAAGCACTCAATACCAACACTCATGTCCTCCAGGCGTCCAGCAGCATTCAACCGCGGTGCAACCCGCCAGGCCAGATCCGTAGCGGTACACAGTTTATGATTGGTCCCCGCGATACCCAGCAGCGCCAGGATACCGGCGCGTGCCTGACCGGCGCGAATCCGTTGTAAACCTGCCTGAACCAATATCCGGTTGTTATTATCCAGCGGCACCATGTCTGCGACTGTACCTAATGCCACCAGGTCCAATAACTGTCCCAGGTTGGGCATTGGCCGAGCAGCACCGAACCAGGCTAGAGCTTGTAATTTTGAGCGCACCTGGCTAAGCAAATAAAACATCACGCCTACCCCGGCCAGGGCTTTGCTGGGGAATGGGTCATCAGGCAAATTGGGGTTAACAATGGCATCAGCAACTGGAAGTATTTCACCAGGTAAGTGATGATCAGTGACAATCACAGATTGACCACAAGCCTTGGCAAGCTCCACACCTGTGATGCTGCTGATACCGTTATCGACGGTCACCAACAGCTCAGGCGATTGCGGCTGGATAGCCTCTACCAGACCAACGCTTAAACCATAGCCAAACTCAAACCGATTGGGTACGCAATAATCCACTTGCTGAGCACCCATTGCACGCAAGCCCAATATCGCAAGACTTGTTCCGGTAGCCCCATCTGCATCAAAATCACCAATGATCATAATTCTGCGCTGTGCTGATACTGCATCCGCAAGTATCTCTGCGGCCTGTTGAATACCACCAAAAGTTGGCCGGGCCAATTGTTGCAATGACAGCTCCATCTGTGCCGCTGTGATTACCCCCCGGGCCAGTAACACACGCCGCAACACCGGATGCATATCATCAGGCAACTGATCTTCGCCAGCCACTATCTGTCGTTGTTGAAGCTTCATTGGTTTAATTCACTCAAGCTCTGCATCGCTTGCCGCCGGGCAGCTTTAGTTGATTGCACCAGTCGTTTAAGTAAACCCGGTTTGCTGATCTTCAACGCCTTACTCCCCGCTCCACACAAACTCAACTGCAGATTAGCCTGAAGCCTGGTCAGCCCAATGGTTAATCGGTTTAAATCCATCAGATTCTGTTCCAAGCTGAATTGCCGCTGCAAACGAAACTCAATCAATAGGCGCTTGACTGTTGGTGGTGCACTCATTTTCAGCCAGTCTGCTGCTGCTGCTTGGGTTGCATAGCCATACTCGTCTATCTTCAACCAATGGCTCCAACCAGCCAATTCCGGGCTAGCCGCCCAAACTGCATCGGGCAATTGCATAGGTTTCTTTTCAGGTAATGCCCCGCCTCCCCAAAACCATAGAGAGTTTAAGGGCTGCAAACCTATCGCATGACGTTCTTGATTGATCGGGTGTTGATGTAGTTGCATCTGGGTTTCCGCCTGTATGCGTCGCCATAGTATCGATCCGGATGAATTACCCAGGAAATCCTCGAGTGGATTTCCCAAGGCCGCGTCCGGTGGTGAAAAACCCACTGGTAACTGTTGCTCAGCTGATACATACCAACGCTCATGCGCACCTTCAGCCTGGCCACGTGACAAGCATAACCCCTCACCTGCAAATAAAGGTTGCAAATCCAATAACAACCGATCTGCCTGTGCAACCGTCAACCCGTGCCTGTTAACTGCCAGCAAATGCACCCTATTGATATCTGCCTGCATAACCACGGGGTCTGCCCGCAGCCAATGCAAGTCACAAACATCATCCGCATCCAGGCAGCGAGCGTAAGCTGCCAGCGGTGCTTGTGAGCTTAACTCTGGTATCCAGTCAGGCTTTATTCCAGTGTTGCCGCCAAGCGCTAGAGTCTCCCACAACTGGGGAGCATATTGCTGGAACAGATTGTGTTGTTGTGCAATTTCTTCCAGCTCGGGTAACAGTAGAACAACATGATTCAAACCCATGTTCTCAATATCAAATTGAAGGCGTACTAGCTTGAGTAGCTGACTTCAACTACCTCATATTCACGTTCGCCGCCGGGTGCACGCACAGCTATTTCATCCCCGACTTGCTTGCCGATCATTGCCCGGGCGACCGGTGAAAGCACTGATATCAAACCTGATTTGATATCAGCTTCAAGGTCACCAACAATTTGGTATTGCAGTTCATCACCGGTCTCTATATCTGCCAGGGTAACCCGCGCACCAAATACAACTTTATCACCAACATCCAGTTTACTGACATCTATGATCTGAGCATTGCTGATGCCCGATTCCAGTTCTTTGATCCGCCCTTCAGTGAAACTTTGTTGCTCACGGGCAGCATGGTATTCGGCGTTTTCTTTCAGGTCACCATGTGCTCGGGCTTCGGCAATAGCCGCAATAACCTGTGGCCTGATCACTTTTTTAAGGTGACCCAATTCTGCCCGAAGCTTTTCCACACCAGCCAGTGTTAATGGTGGGCGTTGTTGCATAATTAATTCCTCGATATACCGTTAACCTGAGCGATAGAAGCATGCAGGCTTTGCAGGCTACGTACCGTTTCTATTTTTTGATAATCCATCGCAGTCAGGGTCGCGCGTGCGCCAGCCAACGTTGTTGAATAATTGATCTGTTGTTGCAATGCTTCACGCCGAATCGAATAGGAGTCGGCTATCGCCTGCCGGCCTTCGGTGGTGTTTACAATAAAATGTATTTCACCATTTTTGATCATATCCACTACATGTGGTCGACCTTCGATTACCTTATTGATCCGCCTGCATGGCAAACCCTGTTTAAGTAGGTACCCACAGGTGCCACCGGTGGCAACCAATTGAAAGCCCAGCTGGAGCAATTCATAGGCAATTTGGTGTACACCGGGCTTATCAGCATCACGGACACTTAAAAAAGCCCAGCCTGGCTCCGGCAAACTGACATTGGCACCGGCATGTGCCCGATAACTGGCTTCACCAAAAGTTTCACCAACGCCCATCACTTCACCGGTGGAACGCATTTCCGGGCCCAATATAGGATCAACGCCAGGAAATTTTAAAAATGGGAACACCGGCTCCTTGATGGAAAAATAATGTGGGACTGTCTCACGTTCATACCCCTGCTGCTGTAAACTTTGGCCCGCCATACACAATGCAGCAATTTTTGCTAACGGCACTCCGGCTGCCTTGGATACAAATGGCACTGTTCGAGCTGCACGGGGATTGACCTCCAACACATAAATATCTTGATTACGCACTGCAAACTGTACATTCATCAGGCCGATAACATTCAGCGCCATACCCAATTGTTTCGCCTGTTCACGTAACCGGTTCTGAATATCTTCTGATAATGAGAACGGAGGCAAACAACAGGAAGAGTCCCCGGAATGTACACCGGCCTGTTCAATGTGTTCCATCACCCCACCAATGATGATTTGCTGACCGTCACCGACAGCATCAACATCGACTTCAATGGCGTGATCCAGAAACCGATCCAGCAATACCGGTGCATCGTTGGAAACCTCAACGGTATTGCGCATGTAACGCTGCAATTCACTGGTATCATGCACAATATCCATATCGCGGCCACCCAATACATACGATGGTCTGACCACCAGCGGGAAGCCAATCTCTGCGGCCAGCGCTACGGCTTCCTGTTCGTTCCTGGCGGTTCGATTTGGCGGCTGTTGCAAGCCCAATCTGGATAGCATTTGTTGAAAACGTTCACGGTCTTCGGCCAGATCAATATTATCCGGACTGGTGCCGATAATAGGCACGCCCGCGGCTTCCAGTGCTCGCGCCAGTTTCAACGGCGTCTGCCCACCAAACTGCACGATTACCCCTTCGGGCTGTTCCAAAGCAACGATATCCAATACATTTTCAAGTATCAGCGGCTCAAAATATAACCTGTCTGAGGTGTCATAATCTGTGGATACAGTTTCCGGGTTACAGTTCACCATAATGGTTTCGAACCCGGCGTCACGCAGCGCCAAAGCAGCATGCACACAACAATAATCAAATTCGATCCCCTGCCCGATTCGATTCGGGCCGCCCCCGAGAATCATGATTTTTCGCCGGTCGGTGGGTTGCGCCTCGCATTCATCTTCATAAGTCGAGTACAAATACGCTGTTTCGGTAGGGAATTCTGCTGCACAGGTATCCACTCGTTTGAATACCGGAGTTACACCTCGCTGCAGTCGCTGTTCCCGCACTTGTTGCTCGGACATATCCAATAACTCAGCCAGACGCGAATCTGCAAAACCATCACGTTTTAATTGCCGCCAGTCAATCGCATCCAAAGATTCAATATGCCCTGTCTGCAGGCTTTGTTCTTGCAATACCAGTTCCTGAATTTGATTGAGAAACCAAGGATCAATTCCGGTTAATCGCTGAATTTCATCTAGCTCTAAATCCTGCCGAAATGCCTCAGCCACATACAATAACCTGTTGTTACTGGCTTCTTTCAATTCCAGCCGCAACTTTGCCAAGCCCCCAGCACCCATAGTCGCCAGCGGATTCAAGCCATCCAGACCAGTCTCCAGACTGCGCAACGCCTTTTGCAGAGACTCTTTGAACGTCCTGCCAATCGCCATCGCTTCGCCTACCGACTTCATTTGAGTGGTTAAACGGGAATTGGCTGCCGGGAATTTTTCAAAAGCGAAACGTGGAATTTTGGTAACCACATAATCAAGTGCCGGCTCAAATGAGCAAGGTGTCCGGCCACCAGTAATATCATTTCGTAATTCATCCAAGGTGTAGCCAACAGCCAGCTTGGCTGCCACCTTGGCAATCGGAAAACCGGTTGCTTTAGATGCCAATGCGGATGAGCGTGAAACCCGCGGGTTCATCTCAATAACCACCATACGACCAGTGGCAGGATCAATCCCAAATTGTACGTTGGAACCACCGGTATCAACGCCGATTTTACGCAACACGGCAATACTGGCGTTTCGCATCCGCTGATATTCTTTATCGGTCAGTGTTTGCGCCGGCGCTACAGTGATTGAATCACCGGTATGAATACCCATCGCATCCACATTTTCAATCGCACAGACAATAATGCAGTTATCCTGATGATCACGGACCACTTCCATTTCAAACTCTTTCCAGCCGAGCACTGATTCTTCCAGCAATACCTGGTTAATCGGTGACAAGTTCAGACCATTGGCGATAATTTCATCAAATTCCTCACGGTTATAAGCAATCCCACCACCACTGCCGCCCAGTGTGAACGCTGGACGAATAATCGTAGGGAACCCAATGTCATCAAGTTTTTGCTGGGCTTCAGTCAAATTTTCTGCCACATGCGAGCGCGGCACTTCCAAGCCAATCTCACGCATGGCGTCACGGAACAACAACCGATCTTCGGCCATTGCAATCGCATCTCGCGAGGCACCGATCAACTCAACCTCATATTGCTCCAGCACCCCCTGGCTAACCAGATCCAGGGCGCAGTTCAAACCAGTCTGACCGCCCATGGTGGGCAGCAGTGCATCAGGCTTTTCCTGCTCAATAATTTTAGCCACCGTTTGCCAACGAACCGGTTCTATATAAACCGCATCGGCCATTTCCGGGTCAGTCATAATGGTTGCCGGGTTCGAGTTCACCAAAATCACCCGGTAGCCTTCTTCCCGAAGTGCTTTACAAGCCTGCGCACCTGAATAATCAAACTCACATGCCTGACCGATCACAATCGGACCGGCCCCAATAATTAATATGCTATTGATGTCGCTACGCTTGGGCATGGTTTAATTCTTCCGGTGAATCTGCATCATTTCTATAAACTGGTGAAACAACGTTGCAATATCATGTGGACCGGGGCTGGCCTCGGGGTGCCCCTGAAAACCAAAAGCAGGTAACTGAGTATGTGCAACCCCCTGCAAACTACCATCAAACAATGAACGATGGGTGGCTTGCAGATAATCAGGCAAACTGTTTTCATCAACTGCAAAACCATGGTTTTGACTGGTGATCATGACTCTGCCGCTGGTCAGTTCCTGCACCGGGTGATTGGCGCCGTGGTGTCCAAACTTCATTTTTACTGTCTTGCCGCCGCAGGCCAAAGCCAATAACTGATGACCCAGACAGATTCCAAAGATGGGGATCTGGTGTTCAAGCAGCTGCCGAATATTGTTAATCGCGTAGCCACAGGGCTCCGGGTCACCTGGACCGTTGGAAAGAAATACGCCGTCTGGTTTACGGGCAAGTACTTCCTCGGCCGGCATGGTGGCTGGCACCACATCCACATTACAACCATGATCGACCAGCATCCGTAAAATATTATATTTCACCCCGTAATCGTAGGCGATGACGTGGTAACTCAGATCAGGATGCTGACCGGCATGTCCAAGCTCCCAGTCGAGACTGGCCTCCAACCAATGATAGGGCTTATGGCAGGTTACCTGTTGGACCAGATCCTGTCCCTGCATATCAGGGCAATCTTTAGCAGCTTTAAGTGCCCGCTCAGCATCAGCTGGTTTGCCTGTGTGGCCAGTAGCAACGATACAACCGCCCATTGCGCCTTGATTACGTAGCTTGCGGGTTAAAGCCCGGGTATCAATATCTGCTATTGCCACCACATTTTCATCACGTAAAAACTCCGGCAAACTGTAACGCCCACGCCAATTACTCCATTGTGAAGGGCAATCACGCACAATCAATCCTGCCGCCATTGCCCGGCTGGATTCCATGTCTTCGCTGGTAACACCGGTATTACCCACATGTGATGTGGTCAAGGTCACCAGTTGACCGCTGTAGGATGGATCAGAGACTATTTCCTGATACCCGGTCATGGCTGTATTAAATACAACTTCACCGGCTGCCGCCCCTGCTGCACCAATTGAACGCCCCTGGTAAATGGTGCCATCCGCCAATGCTAAAATTGCTGTCGCTGTCATGCTTATTGTTAATCCGATCGTTCGTTCAGGTCAGCCGAAAGTACCGCCTGCCGGAGGCAGGCTGGAAACTCTGTTACGCCAAGATTGGATTGTACTGTGACCGCCAGATTCTGACCAGTATATTCTGATACATCAGTATTCTGTGATTGGATAATGTTGCCCCAAAGCAGCTGCTAACCAACCTGATAGGCTTTCTGAATCTAGTCTCTGGACTTTCTTGGCAAATGATCGATACCGTCAAAACGAACAATTTATAAATAATTTCTGCGAGAAAAGTTTTCTATTTACGCAAAATATTCTTGCTCTCGGTGGAGTGCCGACACCAGTTGCCACGTAGTGTTCAGCTGTTGTTAAGCATATCCTGGAACGAATATAAACCTACCGGCTGGCATGCCAGCCATTGTGCAACACGTAGTGCTCCGCCGGCAAAGATACGCCGGTCATCAGCACGGTGTGTCAACTCCAACCTTTCTCCGGCCAATGCAAACAATGCCGTATGCTCACCAGTAATATTACCTGCGCGCACTGTGCTGAAACCGATTTCACCCGGCTCTCGCTCACAATTCATACCTGATCGCGATAATCTGGCAACAGCGTTGAAATCATTACCCTGCGCGGTGGCTATCCGCCGCCCCAATTCCAGTGCGGTACCTGAAGGTGCATCTTTTTTGTGCCGGTGGTGTGCTTCCAGAATTTCACAATCAGCCAAATTGCCAATGAGTCTGCTTGCCTGTTCAGCGAGGCGGTAAAGCAGGTTCACACCGATACTCATGTTCGCTGACCATAACACTGGAATCGTTTTACTGGCAGCATCCAAATGATCCCGGTGGGTATCTGTTAAACCGGTAGTACCGCTAACCAAAGGAATCTGAGCTGCCTGCGCTTGTTGGATAATATCCAGCAGACCCTGTGGACTGCTGAAATCGATTACCACTGCAGCCTCTGCAAGTGAACCATGAACAACCAGCTGCTGCTGTGCTGCAAGCTCAATCAGAGCACGACCCATACGGCCGGTTCTACCATGAATATAAATTGACAATACCTTCAGCCCTGCGCTTTCCGGCTGACCATATTACTGGATTTTGAACAATCAGCGTAACTGTGAATGGCATCATCCACTGCAAATCGTATACCCGACAACGATATCAACAAGGATGTACCAATCGACCGGCAGCACCATCGCCAATAGCAGGCACAGCAAATTTAACCGGTTACCCGATCAAAAAAGTCCCGAACACTATCCACCCATGACCGGCTGCGCGGGTTATGGTTTGTGGTATCACCGTCAAAAGTTTCTTCGAAATTGCGCAGTAGCTCTTTTTGCTGGCTGTTAAGCCGGACAGGTGTTTCCACATGCACCCGGCAGATCAAATCACCAGTGTTGTTACTTCGAACTGAACGCACACCTTTATGACGCAACTTGAATTGTCTGCCGGATTGAGTTTCGGCCGGTATTTTCAAAATGACACTGCCCTCCAGGGTAGGCACCTTAATTTCACCACCGAGCGCAGCTGTAGTAAACGGAATGGGAATATCACAATGCAGGGTATCTCCCTCCCGTTCAAACAGAGGGTGAGGCAATACCCGTATTTCTACATATAAATCCCCCGCTGCACCACCTTGCGCCCCGGCTTCGCCTTTACCCGTCAAACGAATTCGGTCGCCATTGTCCACCCCGGCTGGGATTTTTACCGATAGCGTACGGGTTTCCTGTACCCGGCCCTGGCCATTGCAGGTATTACACGGATCAGCAACGCTTTGCCCGGCACCACGGCAACGTGGGCAGGTTTGCATCACTGAAAATATTCCCTGCTGCATACGTACTTGTCCGGCGCCGCCACAGGTAGTACAGTTTTCCAGACGACCGCTGGCCGAACCGGAACCCTGGCAGGTATCACAAGCTGACATACTGGGAACCCGGACCTCTTTCTCAATGCCATTGACTGCATCTTTGAGATCCAACTCCATCGCCAGACGCAAGTCTGAACCACGATTTCGTCCCTGGCCTCCACGGCCACGCGCACCGCCGAAGATATCACCGAAGATATCACCGAAAACGTCGCCAAAATCGCCACCAAAACCCGGCCCGCCTGGCCTGCCGCCGGCACCACCTTGTACTGCTTCATGACCATACTGGTCATACAAACCGCGTTTTTTCGGATCCTTAAGGATTTCGTAGGCTTCTTTAACTTCTTTGAACTTATCCTGAGCATCAGCATCATCCGGGTTCCGATCCGGATGGTATTTCATAGCCAGCCGCCGATAGGCCTTTTTCAGCTCATCGTTGCCGGCGTCCCGCTGGACGCCCAAAATGTCATAAAAATCTCGGGCCATGGAATTTTACTGAGTCAGTTATTGCTGGAAAGGAAATTGGGCTTGATGACTAGCATATCAAGCCATTCAGTTACCCGGCAGTCAGTTTCGCGCTGGCTGTTTCAAAGCAAAGCACCCAGCAACTCGTAAAACTTAGAATGATTCTATTGCATTGACGAGCTTGAACAGGCGAAAAAAAGCCCGGCAAAGCCGGGCTTTTTTATTGATTAAAAGTCGCTTATTTATGAAGTTTTATTGTCATCATCGACTTCAGTGAACTCAGCGTCCACAACATCATCATTGCTATCGGTATCCTGAGCTGCTTCAGCATCCGCTTCCGACTGTCCTGCCTGAGAAGCCTGCTGATAGAGTGCCGTTGATGCCTGCTGTAATTCATTCATAGCGGCTTCAATCGCTTCCTTGTCATCACCCTTGATTGCTTCCTCAACTTTGCTCAATGCAGCTTCAACCTGGCCCTTGTCCTCATCAGACAATTGTTCACCATGTTCAGTTAACATGGTGCGCGTCGCATGTGCTGCACCATCGGCAGTATTCCGTGCGGTAACCAGTTCCTGAAAGAGCTTGTCTTCTTCACGGTGTTCTTCTGCATCCTGCACCATTTTCTCGATTTCATCATCAGACAAGCCGCTACCGGCCTTGATCTCGACTTTCTGCTCCTTGCCAGTATCTTTGTCCTTGGCCGATACATGCATAATGCCGTTGGCATCCATATCAAAAGTTACTTCAACCTGGGGAACACCACGCGGTGCAGGCCGGATACCGGTAAGGTCAAAGCGGGCCAGTGATTTATTCGCAGCAGCTTGATCACGCTCACCCTGCAATACATGCACGGTAACTGCACCCTGGTTGTCATCAGCTGTTGAGAACACCTGTGAAGCTTTGGTCGGGATTGTGGTGTTTTTCTCAATCAATTTGGTCATCACGCCGCCAAGGGTTTCAATACCCAGTGACAGTGGTGTGACGTCCAGCAACAATACGTCTTTGACATCTCCAGCCAAAACACCACCCTGGATAGCAGCACCAACTGCAACCGCCTCATCCGGGTTGACATCTTTACGCGGCTCTTTGCCAAAAAATTCGGTAACAGCTTCCTGAACTTTGGGCATCCGGGTCTGGCCACCTACCAAAATCACCTCATCGACTTCAGCTACTTTAAGATCGGCATCGTCTAATGCTGTGCGGCACGGTGTAATGGTGCGTTTAATCAGCTGTTCTACCAATGCTTCCAGCTTGGCCCGGGTCACTTTGATATTCAAATGCTTCGGACCTGAACCATCTGCTGTGATATAAGGCAGATTCACTTCAGTTTGCTGACCGGATGATAGCTCGATCTTGGCACGTTCAGCTGCTTCTTTCAGACGCTGGAGAGCCAGCGGGTCATTGCGCAGGTCCATGCCCTGATCTTTCTTGAATTCATCAATCAAATAGTCCAACAGGCGGTTATCAAAATCTTCACCACCTAGAAAGGTATCGCCATTGGTAGCCAGCACTTCAAACTGATGCTCGCCATCTACTTCAGCAATTTCGATAATGGAAATATCAAAGGTGCCGCCACCCAGGTCATACACGGCAATTTTACGGTCGCCGCCTTTTTTATCCAGTCCATAAGCCAATGCCGCCGCTGTCGGTTCGTTGATAATCCGGCGCACGGTGAGACCGGCGATTTTGCCTGCATCTTTGGTTGCCTGACGCTGGGAATCATTGAAATAGGCCGGTACGGTAATGACCGCTTCAGTAACATCTTCACCCAGATATTCTTCGGCAGTTTTTTTCATTTTCATCAACACCCGCGCGGAGATTTCCGGCGGTGCCATTTTTTTACCGTCCACTTCTACCCAGGCATCACCGTTATCGGCTTTGACGATATTGTATGGAACCAGACCAGCATCTTTTTGCACGACCTGTTCATCAAACTTTCGTCCGATCAGACGTTTTACGGCATACAACGTATTGTGCGGATTGGTTACCGCCTGGCGTTTGGCCGGCTGTCCAACCAATACTTCATCGTCTTTACTGAAGGCTACAATCGACGGGGTGGTTCGATCACCTTCTGAATTTTCGATGACTTTGGCACTGCCACCCTCCATAACTGCAACACAGGAATTGGTGGTGCCCAGATCAATACCAATTATCTTGCTCATGTTCGGTTTTACTCCGTTAATATTCGTTTACAGGCAACCTGGATAATCAATTTTGTGATTGCCTGGTTAATGTCTAGTGTGTGGGGTTGCTGATCGACAAATTCAATCAATTACCTACATGCTCGGCAGCAATTAGCTCAACCAGTCAGAGCTGCCTTACGGGCTTAATTCGCAGCCTTGGCAACAATCACCATGGCGGGCCTCAATAACCGGTCGTGCAGGCAATAGCCTTTTTGAATCACCTGCAACACGGTGTTGGGTTCCTGCTGATCACTGGGCTGCATGGTAGCCGCCTCATGCAACTCGGGGTTAAACACTTCACCTTGCGGGTCAAGTACGCTTAAACCATTATCTGCCAGCACCTTATCCAATTGCTTGAGTGTCATTTCCATTCCTTCTCGCAACGGTGTGACCTTCTCTGCAATATCATCGCTTACGGTGGCATCCAGACCACGCTCCAGACTGTCGCGCACGCTGATCAATTCCCGCATAAAGCTTTCCAGCGCAAATTGACGGCGTTTGTCAAAATCCCGCTGCATCCGTTTACGCTGGTTGTCTGCTTCGGCCTGAATGCGCAAACCCAGCTCTTTGTATTTATTCAGCTCGGTTTGCAGCGCTTCCAACTGCATTGAGTCATTTTGCTCATTAGCCGCATCATCGGTGCTCGCAGCCTCCGTTTCAGGTTTTGTCATAGTGTCCTCAACATCCTGTGATGGTTGTTGCTGTTCGGGTTGAATATTGTCCTGATCTTTCATATCCGCTACTTGATTTAATGTGATTGCCAGATGGCGCGAGATATGGGGTTAGCCGGGCTCGCTTTCAAAGGTTCTGGGCATCAGGATATTGCCGCGCCACCAGCCACCCGACTACACTGTGCGCTTTACCATGTTAATTGGAGCACTTCAGCACCAACTGCCGTCCGGATATGCTTAACTCCCTACACATCCGCCAATTTGCCATCATTGATGATCTGGCACTGGAATTTCGCCCTGGCTTCACGGTAATCAGCGGTGAAACCGGTGCTGGAAAATCGATCCTGATCGATGCACTTGGATTAATCTTCGGGCAGCGGGCGGATAGCACCCTGGTCCGTCATGGTGCTGAACGGGCTGAGCTAAATGCCAGTTTTGATCTACAGCATGCACCCCAGGCTGAAGATTGGCTGCGCAACCAGGAGCTGGATGCTGCTGGAGAATGTATGATTCGTCGCACCGTTAAAGCCGAGGGAGGTTCACGAGCTTATATCAACGGCAGCCCGGTTACCGTTCAGCAATTGCAACAATTGGCAGGGTCTCTGATCGATCTGCACGGGCAACACGAACAGCAACGTTTATTGTTACCAAGCGCACGTCTGGAATTGGTTGATGATGCCGGGGTCAAAGCGAGTAGTTTGACCAGCTGTGCAGAAGCGGCCACTCGCTACCAACAATTACTGACCGAACTGGACACCCTGAGCGACAAATCCAACCAGCAGCATGAGCAGCGAATTGAATTATTGCGTTATCAGTTGGAAGAGTTAGATGCCGTAACCGATCTGCTTGAGCTTTTGCCGCAGTTGGAACAAGAGCAGCAATCCCTTAGCCATGTTGAGGAGTTACAACTGACTGCCCACTCCAGCCTGACCCAACTGGAAGACGAACAGCACGGTATCAACTTGCAATTGCAACAGGTCCTTAGCGGCCTGCAAAGCACCGCCATACACGCCCCTGAGTTAACTGAAATCCATCAGATGCTGGAGGAGGCAGGTATCAACCTGCAGGAGGCCACCAGTAACCTGCACCGTTATCTGAATAATCTGGATCAGAACCCTGAACGCCTGGCCATTGTTGACCAGCAACTCGGTAAAATTCATGATTTGGCTCGCAAACATCGGATCCCGGCAGCTGAACTGCAGAACTTCCGGTCTGATTTGCACGCAGAACTGGCCATGTTGGGACAAAGCGAGCAACGCCGCGTTGAGCTTAAACAGGCGGTAGACTCTGCCTTGGCGAATTATCAAAACCAGGCCGACCAACTTAGCCGGGAACGCAGCAGCATTGCAATGCAATTATCAGAAAACGCTCAACGCATTATCCAAAAACTTGGCATGGCAGATGCACAGTTGCAGATAACTGTTACCCGGCAGGCTGGCAAAAAACCATCCGCCCGTGGCCAAGACAGTGTTGAGATACAGTTTTCTGCCAACCCGGGGCAACCTGCTAAACCGTTGTCCAAAGTTGCTTCAGGTGGAGAGCTGTCACGTATCGGGCTGGCATTAATGGTTGCCACACAAAATCAGGATGGTTTGCCTGCAATGATTTTCGACGAGGTCGATGCCGGCATCGGTGGCGCTACCGCCACTGCTGTCGGCGAATTGCTGGCACAGTTAGCGCAGGGTCGTCAGGCCTTTTGTGTCACCCATATGGCTCAAGTGGCAGCATTTGCAGATAACCATTTACAGGTCACAAAAAGCATCACAGATGGTGCCACCACTACCCAGCATGGCTACTTGAAAGATAATCAGCGTTTGGATGAATTGGCACGAATGTTGAGCGGAAAAGTCTCTGATTCCAGCAGGACCCATGCGGTCGAATTAGTTCAGGCGGCAAAGCCATTGCAAAAATGAAAGCTACTCTTAATCTTTAATTGAACACGCAACAACGCATCTAATGATTAGTGCTTAATTTATCAGCCCCAGCTACTTCGGCCGCACATACATCACCAAACTGTGGTCTTCCAGTTTAAAACCATGCTTGGCCGCGATTTCGCTCTGCAAACGCTCTATTTCAGGGCTGACAAACTCAATGACTTTACCGGTTTCGACACAAATCATGTGGTCATGATGATCACCGCCGTCCAGCTCATAAAATGCCTGCCCACCTTCAAAATTGTGCTTAACCACCAGGCCAGCTGCTTCAAACTGATTTAAGACCCGGTACACGGTTGCCAGGCCGATATCCTCGCCTGAAGCTATCAAGGCACGGTAAACATCGTCAGCCGTCATATGCTTTTCAGCTGGTTCAGCCAAAACTTCCAGTACTCGCAAACGCGGCAGCGTTACTTTCAAGCCAACTTTGCGCAGATTATGTGGTTGCATAAATTTTCCTGATCGTTTCACTGGAGTCGAGGTCAGAGGTCATTGTATCATCGACACATTCATCAACAGCCACCTTTGAGTTACGCTATGCAAATCACTTACAAACTTGGTCTGATTCTGTTAATCAGCTCGCTCACTGCTTGCGGGTTGATCTATAAAACTGATATCCAGCAAGGCAATGTACTCGACACTGATGACATTGAACGAGTAGAGCTGGGCATGACCAAGCGCCAGGTATTATTGTTATTGGGTTCGCCTTCTATTTCCGACCCCTTTCATCAGGATCGATGGGATTACGTTTCCAGCTACTTTCCACGCGGATCCGATCAAAGCTTACGACAGCTTCGATTAAACTTTGAGCGTGATGAACTGGTTAGTATTACCGGTGATTACCTGGATAGCCTGACCGTCGCCAGCGATGCTGCTGAAGAATTGACCGGCAGCCAGACAGAACTACCGGATCGGGGCATTGAAGATTTATCCAACATTCCCGACTTACCAACCACACCCAGTGATGGTGACGGCAGCGGCGGTGCTAACTGACGAAAGCAGCGCAGCCACCCGGCACAAGCGCGCTGAGCGCGCTTGCAGGCGAATTATTTTTACTTCAAACCTGGGCAGCGGATTCCTAGATGACGCCCGCTGCACTCAGAAATACTACAAACACCAGCACCGGCCCGACATAGCGCACTAAAAAGCGCCATAATTGATATTGACCATCACTAAGCTCAGACAATTGTTCACGTACAATTACCCTGCTCAGCACCCAGCCAACAAATAACCCGGTGGCCAGCCCACCCAGCGGCAGCAACAAATTGGATGCAATATATTCAATTAATTCCTGGAAGTTTTTTCCGCCAATGGTATAGCCGGACCAGATATTCATAGAGAATACGCTGCCTAATGCCAGTACCCAGGTAGCGACACCAACAGTAACCGCAGCACTTAGGCGACTGAATCGCTTGGATTCAGATAAATAAGCCACCGCCGGCTCCATTAATGAAATTGCCGAAGTCCAGGCAGCAACCGCCAGTAACAGGAAAAATGAGAAGCCAAGAATGTTTCCAAATTCTATATCAGCAAATGCATACGGCAGGGTCACAAAAATCAGCCCTGGACCTTCACCTGTCGACAGGCCATGGGCAAATACAATCGGGAAAATCGCCATACCAGCCAACAACGCTACCCCGGTATCGGCCAATGCAATGATGCCGGCGGTTTTGCCGATATTCACATCACGCGGCACATAAGCGCCATAAGCCATAATGCCTGTCATACCCAGGCTCAGACTAAAAAACGCCTGCCCCATGGCCTGCAAAATGGTATTCCCGTCCACCTTGGAAAAATCCGGGGTGAACAGATAACTGAGTGTCTGCTGGAAAAAACCACTGGCCATGCCATAGCCAACCATTAACAGCAACAACACGAACAACATCGGCATCAGGATCCGCACCGCCCGCTCCAGGCCTTTTTCCACACCCAATGCCACAATCCCGACAGACAAGGTTACAAATAACGTTAACCAGAAAATCAGTGCGCCCGGGCTAGCCAGCAAGTCATCGAATTTGCCATCAGGATCAAGTGCAACCGTAGTGCTGGAGAAAATTTCCCCTAAATAATGCCAACCATATGCCAGTGTCCAGCCGGCAACCATGCTGTAAAAAGATAAAATCATCCAGCCGATCAATGCCCCCAGCACTCCCACAAACATCCACCGCCAAGTGCGTTGACTGCGTTGTGCCAACTGCTTCAAGCTGTTGATCGGGCTGTGCCTGCCGGCACGACCAACCAAAATTTCCGACATCAGCAAGGGTATGCCGATGGCTGCGATACACACTAAATAAATCAATACAAACGCACCACCGCCGTTTTCAGCGGTTACATAAGGGAATCGCCAGATATTGCCCAAGCCAACCGCTGAACCGGTGGCGGCCAGAATAAACGCCATCCGCGATGACCACATACCATGCCCTGAGACTTGATCATCATTGCCCGGGGTTGGGTTTTCACTGCTCAACATTACTGTCTCCCGATTGTAGGTTTGATTATTACTTGTCCGGCGCCGCTTGTTGTGCTCGCAACCGCCGGGCTTGTTTCGGATCCATCAATAACGGCCGATAGATTTCCACCCGATCGCCGGGTTGCAACAGACTATCTGCCGGTTTGAGTTTGCCAAATATACCAACATTTTCACGCAGGCTGTCACCACGTGCCTGTAATGCCGTGCATTTATCCAGCAAACCCGATTGTTCAACTGCCTGCCAGATGGTGCTGTTCAGCGGTAATTGTAAGGCAATCAGGTACTGCGCCTGTGGTTCAGCATAAGCAACCTCTACATCCATATAATGTGTTACTTCGACTTGTTTTGTTTCAGAAGTCATCAGCAGGGTTGCCATACAAATTTTGTGCCCGCCGGCAAAAATCCTGAACCAACCGGTTTCCGACGCGCGCGAAACCCTGCCGAAATGCACTGGCCAGCAATGATTTTTCCAGGCTGAAATCCAACATCAGGCTTACTTTGCACCCGGCTTGATCAAAGCTTTTAAAGTTCCAACGCCCTTCCAACTGTTGGAACGGCCCTGATTCCAGGTTCATCACAATCTGTTCTGCGGCCAGCAATTCATTGCGTGTCGTCAGTTGCGCTTCGATACCGGCAAGACCAATTATCAAGCTGGCTCGTTGCAGCTTTTTATTTTGTTCCAATAGCTTAGACCCAGACACCCAGCTTAGAAACTCCGGATAAGCTTTTACGTCCACCACCAGATCATACATCTGTTGTGCGGTATGTCGAACCAGTGCGCTGTGTTCTATATGGGTCATGTAAAGGCAATTTAAAAAGCGCATGATACGCAAACTATCCCAATAAATGCTAATCTACGCGCCCTTTTTATAAGCTGGCGCGGCCCAACCTATACAGCAGATGAGCGGCAAGAAAAACAAAAAAACACCTGGCAACCAGATTGCCTATAACAAGCGCGCCCGCTTTGAGTACTTTATTGAAGAAGTTCTGGAGGCCGGCATTGTCTTGACTGGCTGGGAAGTCAAAAGCCTGCGTGCCGGACAAGTTCAGTTCAACGAAAGCTATGTCTTGCTCAAAGACAGGGAGGCTTATCTGTTCGGCTGCCATATCACACCGCTGATGACTGCCTCTACACATGTGACCACCGACCCTACCCGTACTCGCAAACTGCTGTTGCACAAACATGAACTCAGTCGCTTAATCGGCGCGGTAGAGCGCAAAGGTTATGCGTTGGTACCGGTTTCCATGTATTGGAAAAACGGCAAAGTCAAAATCGGCGTGGGGCTGGCCAAGGGTAAAAAACAGCATGACAAGCGGCATGTAGAGAAAGATCGCGATTGGGAGCGCCAGAAAGAGCGGCTGCTCAAGCACGGCTAACCTGTAGGAGCAGATTTTATCCGCGAATTACCAAACCTAATCCTCTGTGGGAACGGATTTTATCCGCGAATTACCAATCCTAATCTTCTGTAGAGCGGATTGCATCCGCGAACAGATTGTGATCGGGTAATTTGCTTAGGGTATTCGCGGATAAAATCCGCTCCTTGTATGTTAACCCCATGACCGATTAAGTTATAGATGGGTCATTGGGGAAGCCGAACGCTCCTAGAGGCAGATCATACTGACCTCGTTTGTAGAGTGGCTCCCCGCCTCTTTGCACAGCA
>JAJFKX010000002.1 GCA_021772985.1 Gammaproteobacteria bacterium | reverse complement strand
TGGTTGGTCGATGCCATTGGTGATGCGTGATCTGAGGAGGATATATCAGGGTGAGCTTAGAAACGCGCCTGTCGAAATACGACCTGAGGCACAGTATGCGGATTATATTGGCTGGCTGATCAGTCAGGACAGGGCTGAAGCGGAAGGCTTCTGGCGGGAGCACCTGGTTGGTATTCAGGCACCCACAACCTTGCCGTTTGAAGAGTCATTTGTGGGGCAGCCGATTGTTAAGCAGGCGCGTGTCCGTGCGCAATTGGGCAAGCAGCAGACAGAACGGTTGCAATTGTTTGCACAGCACCACCATTTGACGCTGAACACCTTGTTGCAGTCGGTCTGGGGTTTGTTGTTGAGCCGCTATAACGGCGAATCGGAAGTGGTATTTGGCACCACTGTGTCTGGTCGTCCGCCGCAGTTGGAAGGTGTAGGTGAAATTGTAGGTCCGTTTATCAGTACTCTGCCGGTGCGGCTGAATGTGGATGAAAACCAGAGTGTGCTGGCTTACCTGGAAGGCTTCCAGGGGCAGCACTTGCAGCGTGAACGATACGGTTACTTGCCGTTGCTGGAAATTCAGCAATGCAGTGAGGTGTTGTCGGGTTTGCCTTTGTTTGAGAGCTTGGTAGTTTATGAGAATTATCCGACAACACGGTTAAGCGAACAGCTAAGCTCTAATGCTGGGTCGGAATTGCAAATGATCAGCCGCAGCGCTGAGGAACAGACCCACTACCCGATCACATTGGTCATGTCATTACAGCAAAATCAATTGTGGATGGGGATGAGCTACGATGTAAATCGCTTCAATGAAGCGATGATTGAGCAATTGCTTGGTCATTTCCAGCAATTGCTTAGCGAACTGCCTGATGATGTTGATCAATCGCTGGAACGGTTGAGCTTATTGACACCACAGGAACAGCTCAAGTTACGACAAAACGATGGTCGAGAAGTCTGGATTCCGTTTGCGGAGCGTAAGCCGGCGGATTGTTTACAGCACCGGTTTGAAGCGCTGGTTGAGTTGCGACCGCAGGCGATTGCAGTGTGGGCGGATGGTGATTCGCTGAGCTATCAACAGTTGAATGAGCACGCCAATCAACTGGCGTATGAGTTGCTGAGCAGCGGTTTGCAACCGGAAGCACTGGTAGCGGTTTATCAGCCCGATGGGGTTATGCGGGTCATCAGTCAATTGGCAATACTGAAGGCCGGTGCGGCGTATCTGCTGCTGGATGAGATTGTTGATGAAGAGCATCTGCACACGTTGTTGGAGCTGTCAGAACTGGTATTGACTACCGAAGCGACAGGCAAGCCATCGGTTTTGAATGGGCAAACGTTGTTATGTGTAAACGCAGTCGAGGTGAGTCAGCGGTTGCAAGATCATCCGGTATGCAATCCCAAAGGCATTGCCGCAGCCGGGCACTATCTGGCTTGTGTGATGTGGCTGACGGATGAACAGGATCAATTGCAGCTGATCGAGATTGAACACCTACAAATACTAGAACTGTTATCTGATTCGGCATATCCGGCAATGAGTGCGCATACGTCTTTAGTGAGCATGGGTACAGGTTCCCCTGAGGCGATAAGTTTTGCACTCTGGGGTGTGTTGCTTGGTGGTGGGTGTTATCAGCACCAAGCAACAGCCGAGCAGGAATCGACAACGGGTGACATCGAAACGTTGTTATTGAGTATGCCGGAATTTGATCGACTGGCTGAGCAGGCACCATTGATGTTTGCGGGTGTTAAGCAGTTGATTTTGACGAGTGGTCAGATTGATGGGGAGTTGCTTGGTCCGCTGCTGGAGCGGGGCCAATCCGTGATGCATGTCAGTGGTCCCTCATCGCAGACTGCCCGGAGCAGGTGGCATAAGATCGACCGGATCAGTCCTCGCGGGATATATCCGGTGAGTATCAATAGCCAACTGACCAGGGAGCAGTGGCATACGAGCGTGTATGTATTGGATAAACGATTACGGTTGTTACCGGCAGGTGTGGTGGGAGAGGTTTATTACGGCGGTCGCTGGTTGGGACGTGATCGATCACTGACAGATAAAGAATTGATAGCCAGTCCATGGGGTGCAGCAGAGCAACTGGTCAAATCAGGTAAATGGGCACGCTGGCATTCAGATAATGGTGGTGAAGGATACCTGGAGCAAGTTGAGCGCTTGGAAGGTCAGGTGATCATTCGGGGGCAGCGGATCAGAGTGGTTGAAGTGGTTGATCAGCTTAATGATTTGGAACAGATATCAGAGTCTGCGGTGCTGGTGCAGTTGGATCAGCAGGGTCAGAGCCGGTTAGTGGCGTATGTGGTGCCGGTGAATAGCGATTGGAAAGCTGAGGCATTATTAGGCGCAATACAGGTATCGCTGAAGGATCGGTTGTCGGCGAACAAGTTGCCGTCTTTGTTTGTGTTTGTAGAGGGGCTGCCGCGGGATGACAGTGGCGAGCTAGATGAATCTTTGTTGCCATCTGCACAAACACACGGTTTGGTGGTGGAAACCTATGTGGCACCACGAAATGAGGTTGAACGTCATTTAGTGGACATCTGCGAAGATTTGCTGCCGGTTGATCGGGTTGGTATAGACGATAACTTTTTTGAGCTGGGTGGTGATTCGATTATCAGTATCCAGCTGGTTTCGCGGGCGTGCCAGGCTGGCTTGGGTTTAACGGTCAGGGATGTGTTCACACATCAGACGGTTCGCGCACTGTCGACAGTGGCTGAGCATGGCCAGGTTAGCGATGCGGAGCAGGGACTGGTGGTTGGCAAGGTGGGATTGACGCCGGTACAGAGCTGGTTCGCTGAAGCTGAGCATAGCAATGCCCATCATTGGAACCAGGCAATGCTATTCAAGTTGCCTGCTGAAGTGGACAAAGGTTCGCTGGAACAATTACTGACAACTCTGGTGAATCATCACGATGCCTTGCGGTTGTATTACCCGGAAGGAGATTGGGCCAGTCAGGCGCTCGCAGGAACAGTTGAAGGATTATCCCTGCGTTATGAGGATTTGA
The DNA here is from genome assembly GCA_021772985.1 of Gammaproteobacteria bacterium. Taxonomy (GTDB): domain Bacteria; phylum Pseudomonadota; class Gammaproteobacteria; order Xanthomonadales; family Wenzhouxiangellaceae; genus JAJFKX01. The sequence continues at coordinate 1,251 of JAJFKX010000002.1, read as the reverse complement.
ATAATAGCGAAGATGTACTGGGAGAGATTGATCGGATAGGCAGTGAGGTTCAGGCGAGCCTTGATTTGGAATCAGGCTGTTTGCTGGCAGGTTGTCTGTTTGTTTTGCCTGATGCCAGCAACCGGTTGTTATTGGCGGTTCATCACCTGGGCGTAGATGTGGTGTCATGGCGGATATTGCAGGATGACTTGCGGCTGGGCTACGGGCAAATCCAGGATGGGCAAGCGTTGAGTTTGCCAAGCAAGAGTCACTCATTCCAAAGTTGGTCTGATCATATCAGCGGATCTGTGGAATCGGGATTGTTGGATGGAGAACTGGAATACTGGCGAGAGCAGACGGGTCGTGTTGAACGGGTTTATGTAGAGCGGGCGGGCAGCAATCTGGTAGCAGATAGTAAAGAGCGAAGTGCCAGCTTAAGCGATGCACAGACTGAGCAGTTGCTGAAACAAGTGAATACAGCGTATCGGACGCAGATAGATGATGTATTGCTGACAGCCTTGATGCTGGGCTACCGGGAGTGGACGGGCCGTGAAAGTTTGAGTCTGCACCTGGAAGGTCATGGCCGTGAGCGGGTGGGAGAGGAACTGGATATCACCCGTACGGTGGGTTGGTTTACCTCGATCTACCCGGTTACGCTGGGTAGTGCAGCCGGTGGTTTAGGTGAGCAGTTGATGGGGGTGAAAGAGCAGCTGCGTTCGATTCCGAACAAGGGTATCGGCTATGGGTTGCTGAGATATTTGCATCCGGATGCCGATTTCAGAACAAGCTTGAAGCCTGCAGAACCAGTGGAAATCAGTTTTAACTATCTGGGACAGTTCCAGGGACAGCAAGATGATGAGCTGTTTGCACTGGGTAATGAGGGAGTGGGCGAGAGTGTATCCCGCGATCTGCAGCGCAATCATAAACTGAGTCTGATAGGCCGTGTTCGTGAAGGTCGTTTACAACTGAGTTGCAGCTACAGTGGCGGATGCTATAGCGACAAGGTGATAGATGCGTTTTTAAGCGCGTACGTGAACCAGCTGGAAGCGTTGATAGATCATTGTATGGAACCAGGTGCGTTAGGTCGGACACCCTCGGATTATCCATTGTGTCAGTTAAATCAAAACCAGTTGGATGATCTGCGTGCCTGGCAGGATGATGAGAACGGCGAAGGCATTGAATCGATCTATCCGTTGTCTTCAGTACAGCAAGGCATGCTGTTCCACTCCGAAGCGGAAGCAGGCGCGGGCCATTATCTAGTACAAAAGGGGC
>JAJFKX010000001.1 GCA_021772985.1 Gammaproteobacteria bacterium | reverse complement strand
CAGCGGTACATACGCTGCTCCACTCTTCAAAATACCCAGCAGGCATACCACCAGCTCTGGTTTGCGTTCCAGGCATACGCCCACTCGTTCTTCACGGCCTATACCTCGATCCAGCAGGTAATGCGCCAGCCGGTTTGAGCGGGACTCCAGTTCCGCATAGCTCAAACACTGATCGCCACTGCGCAGCGCCGGGGATTGTGGATGAGCTTTGGCCTGCTGTTCAAACAGCTGGTGCATGCCCTGCACAGCAGGTAATGGTGATGATGTCTCGTTCCAGGATTGCAACTGTTGTTGCTGCTCGTCAGACAACAATGGCAAATCACTGATCGCCTGATCAGCATCAGCTACGATCGCTTCCAGCAATACCCGATAACTGTCTGCCAGGCGCTCAATCGTGTTTGGCTCAAACAACTCTTTGTTGTAATGCCACCCCAATACTAATTCATCATTTTCTTCGGTAGCGACCAGCTCCAGGTCAAATTTAATGATGCTGTGTTCCGGCTCTAAAGGGTTTACTTTTAAACCGGGCAAATCGATGACTCTTTGTGCATGATTTTGCAGCGCAAACAACACTTGAAATATCGGGCTATGACTGAGACTACGCTCAGGTTTTAATTCGTCTAATAATAAGTCGAAAGGTATGTGTTGATGAGTAAAGGCATCTAAAATAGTTTGCTTATTGTTGAGCAGAGTTTGTTTAAAACTCTGCTGATTTTTGAACCGGGTACGCACTACCAGAGTATTAATAAATAAACCTATTAATTCTTCTGTGTCGCTGTGTGTGCGTCCTGCTACTGGTGAACCTATGACAACATCTTGCTCATGGCTGAAGCGATTCAATAAAACTGCAAACACTGTCTGCAGAAATATGAACAATGTCACCTCATGCTGTTGACAAAAACCATGAATAGATTGCGACAATGACCGATTAAATACCTTTCGATACCTGCTGCCAATGAAGCATTGCTGCTGTGGCCTTGGGTAATCAAGCGGTAAACCATGTACTACTGGAATACCATCCAGTTCAGTTTTCCAGTACTCCAGCTGCTTGGATAAAACTTCTCCTTTGAGCCAATCGCGCTGCCATTGGGCATAATCAGCATATTGCACTTTAAGCTCAGCCAATGGATTATCACGACCTTCACAACAGCTGCGATACAGTAGGCTTAATTCCCTGAACAACAGACCCATTGACCAACGGTCTGAGGCAATATGGTGCATACAGGTCAATACAATATGCTCTTGCTCAGACAGTTTCAGCAGTTTTACCCGCAACATTAAATCAACACTTAAATCAAATTCCTGCTGGGCATTCGCAATAGATAAACGGCGTATTTCGCTTGCCTGATCACTGGGTTTACGATCAGCCAAGTCAATAATCTCTACAGGCAAAGCGAACTTTTCACGAATAACCTGGTAAGCCTGACCATCACGCTCAACAAAATTTGTACGCACAGCTTCATGACGCTCAATAATCGTCTGAACTGCCTGTTCAAATGCTAGTGGATTGAATGTACCCTTAAATTGATATGCTATTGATATGTTGTATTGGCTACTGCCTTGCTCCAACTGGTCAATAAACCACATCCGTTGCTGGGCATATGAAGGCTCATACCATTTTTCTGTATTTTTTGATAATTCTGATTTTCTTTTTTCCAAGGCATCATTAGATGCCTCTTGGTTTTCTGAAAGATATTTTATAATTTCATTTTTGTTATTTTTAATTTGATCACGAAGCGCCTCTGTCATAGCACCTTTTTTTGCTAATGACTTTAGCTGATTATTTTCAACATACAGTTCTACCGCGAGCTTGCGTGCAGTTTCTACAATTGCTTTAGCGCTCAAAACTGTTCTCCTTCCCACTCTTGCTCTTCCCTGACAGAAGCTTTTTGAGCTTTAGTGATAATCGGCATGGTTTCCTTACCTTGATACTGTTTCAGCACTTCAACCAAAGAACGAATAACAGGATTGTCAAACAAAGCTCTAAGTGGTAACTCGACATTCAATTGTTGCCGGGCTTTATTGATCAGCTGTGTCGCCAATAAAGAATGGCCACCCAGCTCGAAGAAGTTATCGTCAATACCTATTTGCTCAAGCGACAACAACGACTGATAAATTTCAGCCAATTGCTGCTCGGTTTCATTCCGAGGGGCAACATACTCTTTGCGATAGGCTTCCCAGTCCGGGTTCGGCAATGCTTTTCGGTTGACCTTGCCATTGACCGTCAGAGGAAATGCTTCCATCCGTAATATCGCAGCGGGGACCATATGCGGCGGTAACGTCTGCCGTAAACTCGACTTAAGCTGCGACTCGCAAAATTGCTCATCAGACAACACATAACCCACCAACTGCTGCCCCTGGTCATTCTCAACAACATGGGCCAGGGCTTCCTGAATACCAGGCTGTTCTTGTAAACGACTTTCCACCTCACCCAACTCAATGCGGAACCCACGCACTTTCACCTGGTGATCAATCCGCCCTACATACTCAATCTCTCCTTCAGAGGTAAAACGTCCAAGATCCCCAGAGCGGTATAACCGTTGACCAGGTTCATCACTGAATGGATTGGGCACATACGCTGTCGCAGTTAGCCCCGGTTTGTTTAAATAACCCCGGACCATGCCTTTGCCACTGATACAAATTTCACCAACGACACCAACCGGCAACAACTCAAGACCACCATCAAGGATGTAAATATGAGCATTGTCTATGGGTCTGCCAACAGTGATCAGCTCACTACCGCGTTCCAAACTCTTCCAGCTCGAGTAAACGGTCATTTCTGTCGGACCGTATACATTCCAGAAAGAGTCGGCGAGTGAAAGTACCCGATCTGCCAATTCCGGCCCGAAGCTTTCACCACCGGCCATGGCTTTCAGACCAGACTTAAAACGAACATCCGAATTTGCTGTAATCAATTGCCATGTTGCCGGCGTAGCCTGCAGCACCGAAATATCGTTGTCCCATACTGCTTTACCTAATGCAGCGCCATCTTTGCTTGTTGGGCCATCGCAGATAATGATCTGGGCACCACACGTCAATGGCAGATAAAATTCCAGCACATGTGTATCAAAACTGATCGGACCTATTCCCAGAAACCGATCGCTGCCATCAAAACCAAGTTGACCAAGCATCGAGCTGAGAAAATTGATCACCCCGCTATGCTGTACTTCAACCCCTTTGGGCTCACCGGTTGAACCTGAGGTATAAATCACATAAGCCAGATTTCTTGGATCGTTGTTAACTTGAAGCTTGTCTGCGGCACAGCTTGATATAGCCTGTGCTACCTCATCCAAATTCACTACTTCAATGGATTCATCCACCAACTGGTCAACAACATCCAGTTGTCCAGCGGTTATCAGCTGAGAAATGCCGGTATCTTTGAGCATGTACGACAGGCGTTTAAGTGGGTAACCAGGGTCCATCGGCACATATGCGGCTCCAGACTTTAAGATACCCATAAAGGTAACCATCAACTCGATTCTGCGGTCCATACACACACCGATGTAGTGCCCTGGACCAATCCCCTGTGCACCCAAATATTGTGCCAGCCGATTTGCCTCCTGATTAAGTTGCACATAGCTCAGGCTGTTACCATCCATCGCCACCGCAGTTGCATCTGGTGTCAGTTCTGCCTGACGCTCGAACAACTCATGAACTCCTTGAGCATCCGGTAAATTAATAACCGTTGTATTCCAATCCAGTAACATTTGACGTTCCTGGCCAGTCAGCAGATTCAGTTGTGATAACTGTCTTTCATCGTCTCTGACCAGATCATCCAGAAGTTGCTGGTAATGGCCCAGCAACCGCTCCATCATCGGCTTATGGAAGCGGTCTGTATCATAATAAAACCAGAAATTGAGACAGCCCTGATGCATTGCCATCATCAGTGCCATTGGATAATGTGTTTGTTCTTCACCGCTGCGACCGGTCACCTGTAATCCAGCATCACCATCAGCGCGTTCCTCTTCGGTCAACTGTGCTGTTGGGTAGTTCTCGTAGACCACCAGTGTCTCAAACAGTTGAACTCCAGCCGTGACTTGACTGCATTGCTGAATTTCCACCAGCGGCAGATAGCCATAGCGCTCACGCTGCAGGTGCTGGTCTTGGAAGTTTTCCAAATAACCCAGCACACTCTGGCTTCCATCAACGCTCACCCGCACCGGCAAGGTGCTGATAAATGGACCAATAATTTCACCTACACCTTCCAGTTCAGCTGGGCGACCCGACACGGTAGTGCCAAACACAACGTCCGATTCACCACTGTAACGACTCAACAACAAACCCCACATCGACTGCAGCAAGGTATTCAGCGTCAGGTGACGCTTTTGAGCAAATGCCTGTAATCGCTCACTTTGAGCAGGTGTAATTGATGACCTGATGTGGGTTTGATTTTCCATCGCGGTGTTGGTCTGCAACTCACCGAACACCAGTGGTGTTGCTGCCTCAATACCAACCAGGTGCTCCCGCCAGAAGTCTTCAGCTTCAGCCCTGTCCTGACTGATCAGCCAGCCAATATAATCCGCATACTGTGCCTCAGGTCGTATTTCGACAGGCGCGTTTCTAAGCTCACCCTGATATATCCTCCTCAGATCACGCATCACCAATGGCATCGACCAACCA